>JAEWSQ010000006.1 GCA_023398165.1 Spirochaetota bacterium
ACGGGAGCACAGACGTATACGGGAGATGTAACGCTTGGAGCAAATGCAGTAATTACTGCAAATAATGCGGGAACCGCTCAGACCGTAACATTCAGAGGCAATGTAACAGGCGCTTCTCACAGTCTTACCATAAATGATAATGCAGTATTCGGCGATGCAGCAGGCGACAGTGTCAGCGGAGTAACAGCATTAACAGTAGGCGTAAACGCAGATTTTACAGGCTCAGTAACTGGAACTGCTTCTATCGAAGTAACCGGCACAACTGCTATTAACACAACGGCAATAACGTCAACCGGAACTCAGACCTATACCGGAGATGTAACGCTCGGAGTGAACACCGTCTTAACTGCAGGAAGCGCCCAGAATATCAGTATGGGAAGCAATCTTACAGGCGGCGGTTATAACCTTACCATCAGCGGCGGAAACTTCGTATTATCAAATGCAGCGCCGGTTGTAACAAATCTCGATACACTCATCTTCACTGGAACTAATGCACAGAGCTTTGATCCGGGGGGCGCTGCGTTTGCAAATGTAACCATTACAACAACAAACACCATTACCCTGACAGATGATTTTTCAGCAACAGGAAAAGTTACAGTTAACGGAGCCGGAACAATTCTTGACTTTGAAACAAACAATACAGGATTTTCCCAAAGTACCGGACAGACTTTTACCATCACAAACGGAACTGTGTATGTAGGAACCGGTGAGTTTATTTGCGGAACATTAACTGTTGCAGGTACTTTCACTCAAACTGGGGCAAATGCTCTAACAGATATTCAGAGTGCTGAATATATTACCGGATCTGGAGCAATTAACTGGGATAATCCTGATCCAATTAGCCTTGGGGGATATTTATATCTCGGCGGTTGTGATGCCAGTAATGTTAGTTTTCATTTAAAGACTATAGAAATTACAAAGGATATTGATCTTTCAGGAGAGTTTGAAAATTTAGTAGTACCTGATCCTTTTATATTAACTGTAACTAATACTCTTATTGTAAACAATACTCTATCTAATTACGGTTCTATTATTATTGGAGATCAAGAGCTCAGGTTTTTAAATTATTTTGAGGATATACTTACTTGCGCAGTAAGCATAGAAGACGGAACAATTACCTCGACAAGAGCGGCAGGACCTGCACAGAATTTCACCCGTGTAACATTCTCGAACGGAAGTACCGCAACAATAAACGGAGCCGGGGGTTTAACCCTCGGTGTAACTGCCTATAACGGGACAGGGCTTGTCACCACTGGCACTGTAAGTATCCCCTCCGGAACAATAGCGAGTCTCAATGTGCAATCGGGAACGGCAACAGTTTCTGGAAATCTTACAATGACGGGTGATTTGACTGTTACAGGAACCATCGATGCAGACCCGGGAACACTAACGTTTGACGGTACTGCTGATCAAACAGTTAATCCTGGAACTCATACAATACAAACAATTGATATAGCCAAGACAGGCGGAAGCATCACCTTTATAACGAATCCTCTTACGGTCACGACGCTCACTCAGGGCAGTGCGAATGCAGTCGGTATTACGTTTAATCAGAATCTTACGGTAACAGATGCCGTTGTGTTCAACACAAGCGGAACGGTAACATTTGGTGATGCGGATACTGATGTCTTTATCTTTAACGGTGGTGTAAGTCACACAACAGGAGCGTATACAAGAAATACAACGCTCTATGGAACACTGCGTACAAGCGATGATGCAATAACGATGGATAACCTTACGCTCGGCTCCGCTTCTGTCATACGAAGTCTTGATGCAGCCGCAGGAGCAGCTGTTGCTGTTAATGGGGCTATAACAGGAAACGGTAATAATCTTACTCTTGTTTCCGGAGATGCGGGATTGACTGTAGGCGGTAATGCGTCAGATCTGGGAACTGTGGTTCTTCAAAACGCCGCAGCAGCAGGTACTGTAAGCTTTTCAGGAAATTTTCAAGCTGACGCACTTACAAGCTACGGTGCTTCTCATGATATCAGTTTTACTGGATCGCTAACTGAAGTTACGAATACAGCAGTGTTTAACAATACCGGTTTATTAACTCTGGGCAATGCAGCATCCGATGTTATTACCTTTACAGGCGGTATTACACACACAGCAGGAAATACAAGTCTCGGCGGTGCTCTTGCCTCTGTTGATCAATCTGTATCATTCTCAGCGCTCACCCTTTCAGCTCATTCATCAATTTCGACGGGAGCAGCGCCCGGAGGCAATGCAGTATCAGTAGGCGGAAATATTACAGGTGCTAATTGTAATTTTTCATTAACCGGAACGGTAATAACTCTCGGCGGTGCTTGTATAGCTCTGGGGAATGTGGTCATTACCAATTCAGGTGTATTCACCTTAACCAGCGCTGCAGGTATAACACATAGTGCCGATGCATCGTTTACGCAAAACGGTACCGGACTGAATCAGCTGAACGGCTCAATTACGACAAGCGGGACAGGCTCTGTCTCATTTGCATCTGATCTGTATCTTGCACGAGCTCTTAATCTTGGAGGAGGAACCGGTTCTCTTACCTGTGCTGCAGATCTTTTTATTAATCTTACACCTGTTACCGACACGGTTACTTTTACTTCTAACGTACAGGCTCGTAATATCGCTTTGTTTAACGGTATTGTAAACCTTGCCGGAAACTGCACAAGTGTGTATGCCCTCCAGGACCTTATTTTACTAAACGGAAATACGGCATCAATGTATAACGACGCAGTAACCGGAATTACCGGTGTATATTCATATCATCATACAGGAAGAACAGAAGCAGCTCCGGCTAATGCGGGTAATACTGCACCATCTTCTTTAGCAGCATATCCTGCATCTATGCCGGATACAGCGGTGATAAATCATGCGGGAATTTATTCATCATCGTTTGCTCCGGGGGCTTTAAATAATAAGACGCTGAGAACTGATAAGAACTTTTATGCAAACGGAATCAGCTTTACCACGTCTGCAGGAAATGTAACGCTCCTTCTTCCTGATAATAATAATGCGCTCAATTCTTTTGCTGAAGCGTACAACTGCACTTTTGCAAATACCGTTTCGAATTATTATGCTGCTGCTGCGGAAAACTGTACTGATAACGGAAGCAACAGCGGTATAGCCTTCTCGCGTCCCTTATTCATGGTAAATAATTCGGCGGTTGAAACATATAATGCTGGAAGCGGAACTTATACTGTGTACGATGATGTAATAAGAGTTGAGTTTGCAGATTCAATATCAGGATTGCCTGTAAAAATTGAAAACACAAATAATGAAATTGGAAAGGCTGTTCAGTATATTAGTTTTGACGGAGGCACAAGAGTCTTCACCGGTACATACGTTGATCAAAACTGTACCATCTCTACAAACGGATACGACGCCGACGGCAACGGAATTGTTGATGATCTATCAGTCTTTTATATTAGAACTAATCCGTCAGTAAACGGAAGCGCGGCACAGAGATGGAATACCGATGCAACGGGAATAAATCCCGGAAATGAGCAAAGTACCGACCGCGGCAGATTAGGAGACCTTCCATCTCACCGTACTATTGTTCCCGACATTCAAATTGCAAAACTTCTTTCGGGCGTATATGCTACATTGAAAGATGAGCATAAAAACAGAATAGCTCACTATACAGGGAATCCCTCGGATCCTGCAGTACCCAGCAGCGCTCAGGGAGCCCGTTTCACAGCAACACAAGACCGCTGTGCTCCGGTATTAAATGCAGTGCTGACCGGGCAGGAAAACCATACCGTTCATGACGGTGTAAGCGCGTCATCGCAAAGGCCCTATGATTCTCACAACTTTATAGAACTTTCTTATTCTGAACCCGTTGACATAGGAGGTCTTCCTTCCGATGCATTGAATTGTAAATCGTCATCTTCTTTTGCATCATCTTCGCTCAATGACTGGGGCGGTGCAATTGTAAATAATACTTCTGGTTTCACTATTGCAGGATATATCAGTATAGAAAACGGTTCACTTGTAACCGGTTCGCGAACTGCTGATAACAGCTCTGTATCACTCAACGATACCTCTGTTCATGCTTTGTACAGAAACTTTTCACTGGAAGCCGGCGGTGTTTCACAAACTCAGACGCACCGTGTCCGCATAGCAATTGCAGGATGGGTTGGACCCGATACCATAACGGTCAGGAGTGCTTCCCATTACTTCTGGCCGGGTTTCATAGACAGCGCTGTATCACCGTCCGGAACGGTTTCCCGGATTGGTAATGGTTTTATTAAAGACCGCTCAATAGCGCATACGGGCGGAAATGTGTATGATGCTGTTTCGACAGGACAGCATTCTTTACCGGTGCTTTCGGTGCAGTCATCTGTATCTGCAGGATCATTATACGGTTCCTGGGATGTGTCTCCTCCCGTGATAGCAAAGTATCTTGGTATTAATGACTGGAAGGACGGAAATACGAGAAAAGTAACTGAAATACTCGGACTTGATACAGACGGAGATACTAAGGTTGATGGAATGGAAATGCACTTTTTTGACAATACTCCGCAGTATAACGATACCGAGCTTTTCAAGTGGGTTTCAAGACGCGGCTGGATTACCCAAAGCACCAATGTTAATAAACAGAATGCACAGGATATTACAGGAGGTTCCCGCTCTTTTACAGATGATACTCTTATTACTGCTCAGAATAAAACGCAGGGCGGTGTAAGGACCAGTTCTCTGTATAATTCCATTACAGGGTTTTCTTATGCAAATAAAGTAAGCCTTTACGATACTTCGGTAAAATATTTTGCTCCCGATTATTTCACACAGAATATAACGTTGACTGCTTTCTTCCGTTCTCCTGAAAACCCGGTTACGGCCCCTGAGAGGGACAGTCTTTATACCGCATTTACTTTCATGCCCGCTGATAAATCTTTGTTCCCTCTGCGCAACTATTACTCGCTGCAGTATAAACCCTATACCGGTGAAAATACTCCGCTTTCTTTTATTACCGATCTTGCAGGAAATAGAATGAAAGAGCAGGATGTTGAAACAATCGACAGAACACCTCCTATGTTTTCAATTACAGTCGGTCCTGTCGGTTCAAAAGAGCTGTATGTTGTATTCTCAAAGCAGCTGTTAACCACGGGCGATGCTCTTTCAATAATACCTCAGGAACTTGAACTTACTGATGTAAACGGAAATGTAATCGATTCTTCAATTAATCAGGTTGATGCATCTGTTCCGGCTGTTTTAAAGCATGACACGGAAACTGGAACCGCTCTTATTATCAGTCTGAAGAATCCTATACGGTTTGAAGATGTATTGAACTGGAGACTGAGAGTTAAGAGAGAAACCTGGGCGATGGACGAGTTTACCGGACAATACGATTATGTTCCGCGCATATATGACAGTAAAGTTGAAAAGAATTCCATGATTGCACACCATGCGCACACGCTCAGTGATTTTGCAGTAAATGGTCTGAATGTTCTGTATGCTTTTGACAGCAAGGATGCAGTACTTGGTCAGGGCGCATATAGAGAAGGAGAGTGGGCTGTACGCGACTTTACAGGAACGGATGGAAACAGCGGACGCATCTACACAGAGAAAGATATTACTGTTGCGGTAAGAGTTGCCGGACTCGACGGGGAAGTTGTACCGGCAGAAAAAGTAACTCTCTTTGCCGATATTGCACCGAATCCCGCGTCTCTTTCACTAACATATAATGAAAACACCGGTAATAATTGGACAATATGGCTGCCGAATTTGTTTACAGCATTAAGCCCGGAAGCAAATACATCAGCCAAGGCTCTCCAGGAAATACGTGATGAATCAAATGCATCGCTGAGGAGTTTTGTTATTCCAAATGATCCTCTTAATCCTGAATGTTTCAACTGGAAAGACGGCTCTGATGTTCAGATGATGTTTACCTATGATGTGCTTATTGATCACGATGCAAACAGCGAGACTCCTCCTGTTCCGCTTTATATGTTCAGACTTTCAGATCCGGGCGATATAAGCTCGTTAGCTCTATGGCAGTTCAGGCTTTCAGATCTGCAGAGACAAAGAGGGGGGGTGACTGTTCTTAATAATGTTATAAATGTTATGAACAGAGAAACTGTTGTTGTTGAGGTTGATATCAAACGGGCAGGAAACTGTACTGTTCATGTCATGACGCTTGACGGCAATATAGTTAAGACCCTGCAGCGCGGACGTCTGAGCGAAGGCTTGTATTACTATAAGTGGGACGGAACCAATACAGGCGGAAATCCTGTTGCCCGCGGAATGTATTTTATACGCGTTGTCGGCCCCGATATTGATGAAACAAGAAAGGTCATGGCGGTAAAGTAAGCTAAGAATACATTGTATGCCGTAGAAAAAAAGTATTCCCGTGCTGAGTGCAGTTTGGTAGTATCGGCTTTAAGATTTTATTAATCCCGCTGCAAGACGCACGGTGTACACTTTTTTTCTACTTCATGTATGTCTTCTGTATGGGCTAGAGGTATGCTTCGCAAAAACTCGCCATTTTGAACAACCGGCTTCGGCGGCACACACCCCTTCGGGTCGTTACTGTAAGGAATCATACGGGATTTTTCTCGTTTATACTTCACTGCGAAAAATCTGATTATCCCTGGCAATCAATTTAGAGAAGCTAAGAATACATTGTATGCCGTAAAAAAAAAGTATTCCCGTGCTGAGTGCAGTTTGGTAGTATCGGCTTTAAGATTTTATTAATCCCGCTGCAAGACGCACGGTGTACACTTTTTTTCTACTTCATGTATGTCTTCTTTATGGGCTAGGGGTACGCTTTGTAAAACTCGCCAGTTGTAATGACCAGTTCCGGCGGCGTTCTTGCCGATCCTGTCAGGGCATTCTTTGCGTGAGCTTTTTTTCATAAATCTGGGATACATGAATATTTTCTTCGTAAAGCATCATCCTTAAGCCGTACGACTATAGTCGTAGAAAATTCACAAAAAACGTACAAAAACTACGACTATAGTCTGATTTTAATCTGATACATAACAAATATACTCCTTACTAAGCGCGAAAGCGATTTCTACTTGGATAAAGTAAGGAGATTATGTATGAAAAGAATTATTACCGGGCTGCTATGTTCAGTACTGCTCGTCGTTCTGCTGGGCTGTCCCCAACCAGTAAAAACAGATGTAACCTATAAAGTTGCGTTTGATTCTCAAGGCGGAAGTCCTACGGATACCGTATCAGTTAAAAGCGGAGAAAAGGCTCTGCGTCCTGTGGATCCTGTAAAAGAAGGATACAGTTTCGCAGGCTGGTATAAAGAAACAGACGGAGTGAACATCTGGAATTTCGATACAGATACTGTATCAGCTGATATTACCTTATATGCAAAATGGTCTTTAGATTCCTACACCGTTACCTTTAATACAAACGGCGGAAGCGAAGTAGCTGCGCTTACTGCCGATCACGGTGCTAAAATTACAGCGCCGGCAGCACCCGTAAAGACCGGTTACGGCTTTGACGGCTGGTATAAGGAAGAAGCCTTAACATCAGCATGGGACTTTGAAAAAGATACTGTAACAGCCGCAGTAACACTCTATGCCAAGTGGAAGGCAGGCTCATTTACTATCAGCTATGAACTTTCCGGCGGAATTAACGCAGAAGAGAACCCCGCAAATTATACTATAGAAACAGCCGATATTACACTCGCTTCTCCCTCCAGGACAGGTTATACCTTCGGCGGCTGGTTTGAAAAAGAAGATTTATCGGGCGATGCAGTATCAAAGATCGCTAAGGGTTCATCCGGTGATAAAAAAGTGTATGCTAAGTGGTCTGTTGTGGTTTATACCATTTCATACAATGTAAACGGCGGTACTAATGCTGCTGCTAATCCTGCAGATTATACAATAGAATCCAGTACCATTACATTAGCGTCACCGTCATATTCCGGTTATGTATTTGACGGCTGGTTTTCTTCAGGGGACTTTTCGGGTGATGATGTAACATCAATATCGAGAGGAAACACAGGGAATAAGGTTCTGTATGCTAAGTGGCTTGAGATTTACGATATCACATATAATCTGAATAGCGGTACAAATGATTCTGCTAATCCTGCTTCTTACACGATTAAATCTGAAACGATTACCTTTGCAGATCCTGCCCGTACCGGTTATACATTCGGCGGCTGGTTTACCGCAAGTAATTTTTCCGGGACAGCGGTAACAACAATAAGTATGGGAAGCACCGGAGATAAAGTATTATATGCTAAGTGGAGTCAAAATATTCAATTCGTGAGTGTGGTACAAACAGGCGGTGCCGACAAGACTGCAGTTTCCACCGGATTAACACTGACATTTGACGCTGATCCTTCAACATTGTCATTAAGTAATATTACAGTCACCGGAGCAGAAAAAGTGTCCCTCTCAGGAAGCGGTACAAGCCGGACTCTTGTAATATCAAATGTATCAGTTGGAAATGGAGATACTGTCTCCGTAGCGGTAGCCAGTCCTGAAGGTTTTTCTATAAGCGGTTCACCAAAGACCGCCGTTGTGTACTCGGATACCTATGTTGGAAAGGCATATCAGGGCGGCAAGATTGCATATATTTTTAAGCCGGGGGATTCAGGTTATACGGAAGGTACAATACACGGACTTATCGCATCCGCGTCAGATATTAAGAACGGCTCAGGTTATAGAGTACAATTTACATGGATAACCGGGGGATCAAGTGCAACAACTTTGAACGGCGGAACTGCGACTGTGTTAGGAACCGGACAGGCAAATACAACAGCCATGATTAGTCAAGCCGGTTTTGATGGCGGAGCGGCGAAAGCTTGTGACGACTATGTAAATACTGAAAGCGGAACAGGTGTTTATTCAGACTGGTACTTGCCGTCAATCGATGAATTTGCTGCCATGTATGAGAATCAAACCGCAATAGGCGGATTTGATACAATTTCCAGTTACTGGACGTCATCTGAGAAAGATGCATCGAATGCATGGTTTTACGGTTGTGCTTCAAATAAAGTGATGTCTATTTCAAAAAATTGGACAAGTGGATATGTTCGTCCCGTTAGAAGCTTTTAATCATATTATGTAGTAATTAAAAACGTATACGGCTGTTCTTCCGGAAGGAGGAACAGGCTTTTTTATCCCCTAAGGATGGAAAAGAGGCGTAAGCTGGGGTAACGTCGATACTATCAGCTGAACCTAATACATCCTTAAGCTGTACGACTATAGTCGTAGAAAAATCATGAAGAAAGTGCTAAAACTACGACTATAGTATGATTTCAAGCTTCTTAAGTATTGTTACACTCTTTGCCAGACGGTGATGAACTGTTTTATTTTAGTCCAGGTAAGGAGTGATTCATGAAAAAGATTATTACAGGAGTATTGTGTTTAGCACTGCTCATTGTATTACTAGGTTGTCCTCAGCCCGTAAAAACAGATGTAAGCTATACGCTTACCTTTGATTCTCAAGGCGGTTCAGCAGTTGATGCTGCATCAGTTGCAAGCGGTGAAAAGGCTGCCCGCCCGACAGATCCGGTAAAAGAAGGATACAGTTTTGCAGGCTGGTACAAAGAAACAGACTGCACCGCTGTATGGAATTTTGATTCAGACATAGTATCAGCTGATATTACCTTATATGCAAAGTGGTCTGTGAATTCATATACCGTTACCTTTAATACAAACGGCGGAAGCGAAATAACCTCAGTTAGTGCCGATCACGGATCAAAACTTACTGCTCCTACAGCCCCGACAAAAACCGGCTACGGCTTTGACGGCTGGTATAAGGAGGAAGCCTTAACATCAGCATGGGATTTTGATAAAGATACTGTAACAGCCGCAGTAACACTCTATGCCAAGTGGAAGGCAGGCTCATTTACTATAAGTTATGAACTAAATGGGGGAATAAATGCAGAAGCTAACCCTGCAAATTATACCATAGAGACTGCTGATATTACGCTCGCTGCTCCCTCTAGGACAGGTTATACCTTCGGCGGCTGGTTTGAAAAAGAAGATTTATCGGGCGATGCAGTATCAACGATAGCTAAGGGTTCATCCGGTGATAAAAAAGTGTATGCAAAGTGGACAGCTGTAACGTATAACATCGTGTACGAGCTTAACAGCGGAACAAACGCAGCAGCAAACCCTGCAGCGTATACAACCGAAACAAATACAATAACACTTTCTGCTCCCTCACGAACCGGCTACACCTTCGGAGGCTGGTTTACAGCAAGTGATTTTTCTGGAACAGCGGTAACAGAAATTACAAAGGGAAGCACCGGAGAAAAGAAGGTGTATGCAAAGTGGCTGCAAAACTACTCAATTACCTATAATCTCAATAGCGGAACAAACAATGCAAGTAACCCCGCAATGTATCACGTAGAAACAAATACCATAACGCTTGCTTCACCGACAAGAACCGGCTATACCTTCGGCGGCTGGTTTATAGCAAGCGATTTTTCGGGTACAGCGGTTACAACAATTGCTAAGGGAAGTACTGGAAATAAAGTATTCTATGCAAAATGGGGAGCAAAAATAATTTACCATGGTAATGGTGCAACAGGAACACTACCTGTAGATAACACATTATATTCAATTGAGGGAGGTACAGGAACGGTACTTGATGTTACTGCTGGTTTAGTGAAAAATCAGGATGGTATAACTTGTATTTTTCAAGAATGGAATACGAAAGACGACGGTACCGGCGATTCTTACGCAGCAGCTGCTTCACTCACACTTTCTCTTAATACTATTCTTTATGCACAATGGACAGTCATAGGCGGAACTGGACCTGCTGGCGGTATTGTTTTTTACGACAATGGATCTGTTCATGCAGACGGTTGGCGGTATATGGAAGCGTGGACAGAGGATGAGACAGGTACATATAAATGGAAGACATCTACAACAGATACACAAGGAACAAGTCTTCTTATTGGGGCTGGTTATGCTAATACTTACACTGCAATGACTGGAGCAGAGCATCCTGCTGCAGAAGTTGTAAGAAATGCAACTCATGGTGGTTATAACGACTGGTTTTTACCATCCAGAGAAGAGATGAGTGCGCTATATATAAGAAGAACCCTTGTTGGAGGGTTTAGCGATACTGTTCAATATTGGGCTTCGTCCGGTGATTTAGACGATAGTACACGTGGGTGGTGTAAATCTTTCCAGATTGGTAGCCAAGGAGTCACAACTAAGACCTATGACTTTAAGGTTAGAGCTATTCGCTCTTTCTAAGAAAGTAACTAATTCTTACATCCCGAATACGTTTTTATAGCGGATTCGGGATTTTTCATTGTTTATGTTTAACTACAAATTACTATTTTGATGACAAATTAAACCAATAAGGGCTGTTCTTCCGGAAGGGGAGCAGCCTTTTTTATCCGCTGAGGACACTGTTTCTACACATAAGAAAAACCACTGAGTACACGGACTGCTAATGCAGGCACGAAACACACGGAAAATAAATACCAAAACTTTCATTGATTCTTCCGCGTTCTCCGTGTCGCGCACAGGCACTTCGTGTGGCGCTGAGTACGCAGCTTTAGAGTAAAACATGGATGGAAACTAGATTTATTGTATCTTAACCGCATCCCCTATACTACGTCCTAACATCTGCGCAATCTGCGGATTCTCTATTGAAAAATATACGGCTCATTGAATAGTATCGGCGCTGTCATTCCTTCGGAATGTGTAGGGCACAGCAGAAAGTATCGCCGCAACGCCGGCTTGCGGCTCATGTCTCGCGCCTCATTCCTTGCACCTCCCTTTGATGATTGCCATAGATAATCAGATTTTTCGCAGTGAAGTAGGAACGAGAAAAATCCAGTACAATAATCTCATTGCATTAACGACCCGAAGGGGTGTTAACTCACAGAAACAAGAGAAGAAGTTACACTTCTTTTTTATAAAATAACACTCAGGGTTGCTTTTACAGAAGGATTATCAGTATGTAAAAAGTCAATGGAATTTGAAAATTTGGATTTTAAGTTTGTAATAAATTCGTCAGCCCACGAAGGGGTAAGAACATTTACATCTTTAAAATCTAAAATTATTTGCTCTTCATTTGTCACATTTTTTAATACATAAGCATCAGCAAGTTGAAAGGCTTCCTTACCTGCCGGTCGGGAGATGAGAATATCGCCAAAATTTTTAATATCTATGGTCATTTACTATTCCTTAAAACATACAAGGGCTAAACAGCCCGTAAAATACTTTTCTGATTCAGAAAAAGTAATTACTTTATTATCAATTTTACAACACCCGTTTCCGGACTGATAAAAAAGATGCCAATTATTCTCCGAGATGTTTTGGTTAACAAATTTCAATCCATTTCCTCTCTGTTCCGGAGCGCGCCCGGAGATACGCTTTGTAAATGCAATTTCTATAGCCTCTATATCGGAATCTACTGATATTACTTCTTGTAATGAAGAACGTATACCGCGGCCAAAGTCAGCTAACACTATATAGACCCTCTGTGTCAATATAGCTGTCCCCAGGAAAAGTATGTAATAATTATTTTACTTAATTTCCATTTTACTTAGTAATTACAAAAAAATGTTGAAAAACTCAATTTCTAGAAATATACTATTCTATGTGAAAAAAATACTAATGTTACTTCTTTTCCTCTCTTTAAGTAATCTGTACTCGTTAGATACCCAAATAGTTACAGATAAATACTCTGTACAGAGATTATGGGAAAAAAGCGAATGGCTACAGGATGCAGAACGAAAATTTACCATAGAATCTATCGTTAATCAGGAATTCAGTAAAGAAGCTAAATTTGATCATGGTCTTACAACAAACAGAATTTGGGAGCGATACCGTATTCAGGTACAGGAAGAAGGTTCATGGATAATTTTTTCGAGATGGCAAAAGGTAGACAGGATTAATTTCTATGCAATCTATCCTGACGGTAAAGTTGTATCATCCGCATCGGGGAGTTCTGTGAAGGCTCAAGAGCAGCCCTTCAGATATAGACGACCAACCTTTGAACTAAATCTTTCGGTAAATGAACCTATTGATCTTTATGTATCCATAGACAGCCTGTGTAAAATTCACTCTGATTTGAAAATTACCGGGAGCTTGAATTATTTTCAGGACAGTATACGGGATGAACGTATACTGTTATGGGCTTTTGGCGCTATTATCTCGATTACCTTATATAATCTTATTGTATTTTTTGCAACAAAAGATAAAAACTATTTATTCTATTTTCTCTATATATTCTTCATGCTGTTATATGACGTAACGGTTGAGGGATATGGAAGGTATTATTTATGGCCGGATTGGGAATGGTTATTTTCGCGAGACTATAATATCTTTGTGTCTCTATGCTTTGTCTTTGTTGTTCTTTTTTCGAGATCGTTTTTAAACCTCAAGGATTATAGCAAAAAATTGTATACTGTTTCAAATGCAGCGGTAATAGTTTTCTCGATGAACACTGTTTTGTTTATGTTGCCTCCTTCGTCTATAGTCGTAAATTTTTCTACTTTCTGTTTCTTTTTTGGTATAGGTTTTCTTCTTGTTTCGGGTATATTTACCTTATCCAGAGGGTACAAACCTGCAAGATTTTACCTTTTAGCCTGGACTTGCCTAATCACAGGTTCTGCAATAACCACTATGCGGAGAATCCATATTCTTCCCGATACTCTATTTACCGAATATGCAATTTATATAGGTACGGTATTAGAATCTATACTATTGGCTTTTGCACTGGGAGACAGGGTGTTAACTATTCAGAATAAAAAATTGGAAGCAGAAGAAGCCCTGATCGATGCAAATAACAGGATTTTGCAAAACCGCATGAAACCTCACTTTTTATTTAATTCTATGAATATTATTTTTAATCAGATTGTTGAATCTCCGCAAGATGCTATGAATAGTCTTAAACTTCTATCTGATAATTACCATTTCATAACTGAGTTTACTGATAAAAAAATTATTCTGCTTCGTGAAGAGATTAATTTTCTGAAAAATTACCTCCATTTGATGCAGCTCCGCTGGCCTAAAACATTACGGGTAGTTTACACAATACAGGAAGAAATTCTTGATCTTCCGGTTCCGCCCTTTATCCTGCAGCCTTTAGCAGAAAATGCGTTTAAGCACAGCTTAAATAAAACATCAAATAAGGAACTGGAAATCTCGATTCAGCTTCTTGATAATCAAATACTATTACGAGTTATTAATACAACGGCAGATAAACTGGGTTACATAGATTACTCGAGGTCTTTGGGAAATATTCTGCAAAGAATACGAAACTATTACAGAAACGCAGAACTCATTGTGTATCAGCGCGAAAACATGGTTATTTCTGAAATTACTTTTACTAATCCGGGGATTAAGAAAGGATGAGGTATGAATACATTGTATGTCGTAAAAAAAAGTGTTCCAGTGCTCTAAGTTAAATGTACCTCCTGTACATTTAACTTTTCGAGTGTTTTGCTTCGCAAAAACTCGCTAGTTATAAAAAAACAACTCCAATGCCATACACCCCTTCGGGTCGTTACTGTAATGAAAAACGTTGAGTGCCGATACTAATCTTTTTTCCACATATTCTTATGGGTTTGAGGAGTACGCAGCAAAGCTGCGTTAGAAAAACTACGCGTCGCATGAGGCTCTAGCCGGCGCTGAGCCGATATTAATCTATGCGCCCCATACGGGTTGGTTTAACGCACACAGTGCGTACTCTCCTTCTTATACAAATTCGAACGGCGTCTCCTGATAGACGTAGTAATTAAGCCAGTTCGAGTAAAATAAGTGGGCGTGGCTTCTCCATGTTGAGCGCGGTTTCTGCCATGGATCATTATCCGGGAAGTAGTTCACCGGCATTTCTATGGGAAGACCTTTGTCGAGATCCCGGCGGTATTCATTGCCGAGGGTTTCAGTATCATATTCAAGGTGGCCTGTCATGAATATCTGGCGGTTGTCGTTTGATTTTACCAGCAACACGCCGGATTCTTCTCCCTCTGCAAGAATTGTTAATTCCGGGTGTTCCCGTAAAGATTCAGTGCAGATTTCGGTGTGTCTGGACTGCGGAGCAGGGAATATGTCGTCAAATCCGCGGAGTAAAGGTTCTGCCGCTGTTGTTTTATAATGAGGATAAATACCGAACAGTTTTTTATCGAGCCCGCGCTTATTGATGCCGAAATTGTGGTACAGTCCGGCCTGTGCTCCCCAGCAAATAAACAGGGTAGAAAAAACATTTGTTCTTGCCCAGTCCATAATTTTCCCAAGTTCTTTCCAATAATCCACCTGTTCAAAGGGAATTTGTTCAACAGGAGCGCCTGTAATTATCATTCCGTCATATTTTTTTGTATACAGTTCTTTTGCCGTAATATAAAACCTTTCAAGGTGATCAGTGCTCGTATTTTTAGACTGATGGCTCTCCATATGTACAAGAGATATTTCCACCTGCAGAGGAGAATTCCCTAAAAGACGGAGAAGCTGTGTCTCTGTGTCAATTTTTGTAGGCATGAGATTTACAATTGCGATTTTAAGAGGCCTGATATCCTGGTGAGCGGCTCTCTGGTCGGTCATCACAAAGATGTTTTCCTGTTCCAGAACAGTCCGGGCCGGCAGGTCGGATTGAATTTTTATTGGCATAGTAGTAATAGTGTAGCATTTTTTATATGCTTTTGCTATACTTTTACACCTATGGGAGATATTAACCGGCGTTCAGCTGTTAAAAAGCTTAGATATCTTGTGTTTTCTCCAAAGTCTGAACCTGTACCTTTTCGAAAGAAACTTGAAACTCGATTTAAAACTGTTTTTCTTCCGAATAATGTTGAAAGAACCGAGCAGGAGGAAGGCGGTGTCGTCTGCGATGTGCTGAGTCCCGAAGTATATGCCCAAAACAGAATTCTTGTGTATGTTCACGGCGGTTCTTTTATAGGCGGGGGGCGCTCTTCCTGGAGAAGTTTCTGTGCCTCCCTTGCAAATGCTTCATCCACTAAACTTCTTCTTCCGGAAATCCGCCTTGCTCCGGAATTTCCGTTTCCTTCTGCTATTGAAGATGTTCTCTCTGTTGTCAGCTCTGTCTCTCTCACCGGCAAAGATATAATTCTCTCAGGAGACGGTTCGGGCGCCGCTATTGCGCTTGCTGCCGCACTTGAATCTTCAGATTCAGTACGGTCCCGGCTTAAAGATATTGTATTATTTTCACCCTGGCTTGACTTTTCTCCCGAATCCCCTCTGTTTCTTAACAAAAAAGCTGCCGACGAGGTGTTATCGGCTGAATGTCTCCGGCGCTGTGCAGATCTGTATACATACCGCTCGAATTTGCAGAATCCCTCTGTATCGCCGATGTATGCGCCGGAAACGGCTTTAAGTCTTCTTCCTCCGGTATATATTCAAATAGGGGAAAAAGAAATTCTTCTTCCCGATGCAAAACGCTTTATTAACCGCCTGTATCACGCCGGGATTGAATATGAGCTCGATGTCTGGGAAAATATGATGCATCTTTTTCAGATGGCCGATGAATATATACCGGACGCTCACAGGGCAGTGGAAAAAGCAGGACAGCGTATTAAAAAGTAATATGGGATCAATCATGGAATTAGTAGCACCGGCGGGTAATATAGAAAAGCTTTCATATGTGTATGCTTACGGCGCAGACAGCGCGTACATCGGCTTGAAGCGTTTTTCTTTACGTGTAAAGGCTGATAACTTTTACGATAATGAATATGAACAGGTTTTACAGCTTA
Source organism: Spirochaetota bacterium (assembly GCA_023398165.1). Classification (GTDB taxonomy): domain Bacteria; phylum Spirochaetota; class Spirochaetia; order Treponematales; family Treponemataceae; genus JAAZLA01. The sequence continues at coordinate 16,634 of JAEWSQ010000006.1, forward strand.
AAAAAAAGTATCTTTCTAAAAAATTGTTCTGCGCTTTGAATATTTCTTTTCATAATAAAGATATTGATCATTTTATAAACGAGATCGATTATTTTAAACAGTATCCCATAGACTCATTTATTGTGCAGGATATTGGTATAGTTCCTACTGTACAGAAGTATTTTCCCGATGTTAATCTTCACCTCAGTACCCAGGCTAACTGCATCAACAGGGAAGCGGTAAAAGTATACCGGAATATGGGGTTTTCGCGCGTTGTTCTTGGGAGGGAAGCTTCTCTTTCCGATATCCGCGACATTAAAGACGCCTGTCCCGAAATGGAGCTTGAAGTATTTGCCCACGGAGCCATGTGTATTGCATATTCGGGGCGCTGTCTAATAAGTGCGTATACGACAGGAAGAAGCGCTAACAGCGGATTTTGTTCCCACTCATGCCGGTGGGATTACAGGCTTCTTGAGGAAAGGGAACGGGAGGGAGAGTATTTTCCCGTATTTGAGGGCGATGATTTTACTGCCATTCTTTCTTCTAAAGATCTGTGCATGATAGATCATCTTGACGACATGAAAAAAGCCGGTGTGGATTCTCTAAAGATAGAAGGCCGTATGAAAAGTCTGTACTATGCTGCTCTTGTAACAAGAGCCTACCGGAAAGCAATTGACAGTCTTGAAGGCAGAATATCTGAAGCAGAGGCAAAACCCTACATCGATGAACTATATAAGACTGCACACCGTGAATTTTCGACAGGTTTCTTTTATTCACGCGAAGATGCCGATAAAACAACCTCCGGTGAAACGAAGAGCGATTTTGAAATGGCAGGTACTGTCGGCGTAAGGCTCGATGCTGCGGAGGAAAATGATGTTTTTGCGTGTTCAAAAAAAACATTCGATGAGTTTATGATGGAAATGCAGAGTCTCCATCCGAAAGCAAGGGAAGCAAAGGAGCAAGATCTTCTGCTTCATCCTGATAAAAAACCTCTTTCTGTTCAAAAAAAAGAAGGATACGCTTTTTTCCGCTACAAAGCGCTGAATAAACTATCAGCTCATACTGAGCTTGAATTTATCGGACCCGGCTGCATATCAGTAAAGGATAAGGAGTACAGCCTTGTTAATCCTGATGACGGCACGGTTATGGATTGGGTAAGTCATAATCACGACTGTCTGATTTACACAGGGCTTCCCATACATGAAGGCTGGATAGCACGATTTAAAACACACCAATAAAATGCTGAGCAATAAAAAGTCCGTATTCATAATTTTTGTCATAATTCTCTGTCTTGCATTCCCTTCATACGGAATGACGCAGTTTTTAGAATTAACCGGAGGAACGAACGGGGGAACGGGCTTTGACAAACCTTTCTTTTCTTTTTCATTAATGCACAGCATGTTCTTTAACAAGGTTGATTTTATAAGCGGTTTTCATTATACGCTCGGTCAAATCGATATTACCGCCCGCGCCCGTGTGTGGCTCCTGAAAAAAGAAGCTGCCGCTCTCGGCTTTGGTTTCCTTCAGCATTCCGGATGGTTTTTAAGCAGCGGCAGGGAGTATGATTTTTACGGCTCAGTATACGGTTCATTCGGTTCGCTTTCACGGTTTAATTTTCTATTTGATGCCTCGTACACCTACAAGTATTCAATAATACCGAGTATTCGATATTCCGTTCCCTATATAAGCGATAAGGGTATTGCATTTTCAATAAAACTACAGAAAGAATTTGATTCAAAATTTCTGGTGTATGGAGGCGTGAGCTCATACGAGTTCTTCAGGTATCCTCTTTTTTTAATGCCTACGTATTGTGCAGGTTTTTTATACAGTCATCCAAGCGGATTAACCGCGAGAGCAAATATAGATGTACGTTATTCCGATCAGTTTACGCTCACCGCATATATTAATTATGTCTGCCTGAGTGCGGGAGTGGGGTGTAAATTTTAATTATGAAATACCGCTGTTTGCTTCTTTTATGCTGTATTCTCTTCTGCTCATGCAAGGCCGGACTCGATGAGTTTTTTTGGCGGAGGTCCGATGTCTCCTCGCGCAGCACAATAATAACTGATATTGCTGTTCCTGAATCTATCAGTAATAAGACTTCATTTTCCGTTCTTCTTCTTGCAGATCTTCATTTCTCTGATGTAACAGCTACGCCGAAATCCATTCTTTATACCTGGCTTGATTCTCTCGAAGAAAGTGAAATACCCGACTTCTGCATAATCCTGGGTGATATGACAAATTACGGTTTAGATAACGAATATAGTATATACCGCTCCTTTGCAGAGGAATTAGGTAAAAGAGGCATTCGTATTTACGGTATACCAGGCAACCACGACATATATAATTCCGGATGGAATGAATGGATGTCATCGGTAAATCCGGGTACTGCGTATTACCGTTTTAATACTGCTTTGTATTCCTGGTATTTTTTAGATACTGCAAACGGTACACTCGGTGAGGCTCAATTTAATAGTCTTGTCGATGAACTCAAAGATGATCCGAAGAGGAAAATCGTCTTTTCGCATTATCCGCTGTATCAGGATGGAGTTTTTTATTTTTCTCTCCTTGATTCCAGAGAGAGGGCTAAACTTATTGCAGCGTTTGCTGATAATAATGTGTATTACTATATTGCAGGACATAAACACGACGGCGGCTGTTTTGATTACGGCTCATTTTATGAACTCGGTTTGAAAGCGTTTGTTAACCGGAAAATTGAAGGCTACTATAAAAATAACGGATACTGGTCGGTATTGACCATCGATGAACTAAGCGATTCAGTTTCCTGCAATGAATACAGCGCCGAAGACCTCAGTGTTTTTTCGCTTTTTTCGGTTCCTGCACAGTCTGCTGTTCCCAGATGACCTCCACGGAGCGTTCATTAATGTTGGGAATGCGGGAAAAGTTTCTGCAGTTTGCCTTGTGCACTATAATGCCTCTTCCTCTTGAAATGTATCCGACAATATCATCTCCGTATACCGGTGAACAGCAGCGTGCAATTGTTATAAGGAAATTTGTTGTGTCTCCAATGCGTATTTTTACCGCCTCGCCGTTAGTGGATTTTGCTGTTTCCGTTTGTTCGCCTGTTCCGCTCTTATGCGCAAGGGTGTGTCTTGGAGCGGGTGGAGGAGGACCGATTTTTTCAATGTCAAAGCTGGGATCATTCTCCTGAAGGTAGGCTTTTATCTTGCTTCGTGCTTTTGAAGTTTTTACAAGGTGCAGCTGATTAACCGTCGGATGCGCCTGGGGGGAGGTTAGAATCTCGATTATCTGGGTGTTTTTAAGAGGGTTCGAGAGCGGAATTATGATGCCGTTTGCCTTTGCCCCGATTATTTTTTCGCCTATATGCGAGTGAATGCTGTATGCAAAATCTATTGCGGTTGAACCGGAGGGAAGCTCCCGGACATCCCCTTTAGGAGTAAAAACGAATATGGAATCTCCCAGAAGCTCGTCTTTAATTTCCGCAAAAAGCTGTTCGTCTGCAATGTTTTCTTTGCGGAGTTCTTTGAGCTGGTTTATTATGGAGAGGTTATCAATTGAAACGAGATCTTTGTTCGTTCCTTTCTTATACAGCCAGTGGCTTGCAACACCGTGTTCGGCGACAGCATGCATGTCCTCTGTGCGGATTTGTATTTCAAGCGGCTTGCCTTCGCATAATACGGTGGTGTGAAGACTCTGGTATCCGTTTGCTTTCGGCATCGCAATATAATCTTTGAATCTGCCCTCAAGAGGCTTCCACAGCGTGTGTACTATACCTACAACGGTATAGCAGTCTGCGTTGGTTTTACAGATAATGCGGAGTGCAAACAAATCATACAGTTCTTCTGCAGCCTTGTTCCGCTTTCTCATTTTCTGATAAATCGAATAAAAATGTTTAGCTCTGCTGGAAATTGAGACGCTCATGCCGTTTTTTTCTGCGGATTTGTAAATAGAGCGTTCAGCCTTATCCAAATAATCTGAGCGTTCTCCTTTTTTAAGCGCCACCAGCTGCTTTAAATGCTGGAAAACATCAGGATTGGTATATTTAAGACTGAGGTCCTCCATTTCAGATTTGACTGTTGACATACCGAGCCTGTTGGCTAGAGGCGCCCAAATTTCAATTACTTCCTGCGCTATGGCTTTTTGAGATTCCGGACTGACCGCCTTTAAATGGCGCATGCGGTCCAGTCTGTCCGCAAGTTTTATTAAAATAATGCGTATATCATCAACCATGGCAAAAAGCATTTTACGCACGCTGTCTGCCTGATGAAGCGTCTTATTATTGATCTGCATTCCGGTGATGCGCGCTGTGCCTGTAATGATGCGCAGTACATCTTTGCCGAAGAGTGTTTCTATTTCGTCAGGATTAATTCCCTCAACATCAAGTATATTATGAAAGAATGCTGATATTACGCTGTCCGCGTCGAGGCTCGACTGCGCCGTAATTTCTGCGACCCTCAACGGGTGAAGATAATACGGCTGTCCGCAGCTCCGGCTCACTGTTCCGGTGTGCGCTACAAGATAATCCCAGGCACGCAGTATTTTCGCTTTATCTTCAGCGCTGTAGCCGGGATAGTCTATGAAAAATTTTTCAATGAGTGCTTTTTCATCAGCTTCGTCTATCATATTTTAGAGTATAGCAGTCTTTTATACTGAATTTCAAGCTGATTTGAATCGCGCTTTTACAACTCTGTCGGCTCCCGATAAATCTTTTACGTGTTCGATGGAGGAGAATCCGGATTCTTTCAGGAGCTGTGCTGTCTGAACCGCATTGTATTCTCCTGTTTCAAGAAGAATCACTCCGTTCTGTTTCAGGTATGACGGGGCTTTTTGTATAATGCGTTCTATAACGTCGAGCCCTTCGTTCCCTCCGTCGAGTGCAAGCACCGGTTCTCTCCTTCCGTCTTTAAGGAGTTCCTGTGTCAGGGAGGAGGGAACATAAGGCGGATTTGAGACAATAAGATCAAATTTTTTGTTCATAAAATAGTCTGATACATATACGTCGCTTTGAATCAGATCAGTTTCGGAAAAAGCGTTTGCTAGAGTATTAGCAGTATCAGGGTATATAAGCGACTGATAATTCTTTTTTGCAACATCAAGCGCGTCTCTGCTGATATCCGACGCGGTAATGCGGACTGTTTTTTCGGGACCGGCGGCAAGACCGGCTGCATGGAATTCTTTTGTAAGACTGTGAAGGAGCGCAATTCCCACACAGCCTGAACCGCAGCACAGATCTAAGATTCCCGCGTGACTGGTATTCTCAAGGATTTTTTTCGAGCAGCATACTGCTTCTTCGACAAGAATTTCGGTGTCGCTCTTGGGAATGAGAACCGATTCGTCAACATAGAAGTCCAGTCCCCAGAATTCCTTTCTGTTCACTATGTAGGCCACGGGCCGTCCCGTAGAACGCTCCGTTATCATGTTTTCAAATAAAGATAATTGCTCAGCGGTCAGCAGCGCATCATCGTGCGAAAGCAGGAAAGCCTTGTCTTTTTGGAGCAGCAGCATTAAAAAGCAGTCAATATCTAAAAGCGGTGTCTGCGGTCTATACGGTTGGGGAGTGTTTTTCAGTATGGTGAAAGCTTTTTTACGCGCGTCCCGTATGGTCATCAGCTTATTGAGGCATTTTTAAGCTGTTCTTCTTTTGCATAAATGCACAAGGCGTCTATCATTTCGTCAAGATAGCCCTGCATTATGAGATCCAGCTTATACAGCGTTAAGTTTATGCGGTGATCGGTAAGGCGGTTTTGAGGGAAATTGTAGGTACGTATGCGCTCTGACCGTTCGCCTGAACCTACCATGCTTTTCCGTGCTGCAGAACGTTCGGCGTTTTTCTTTGCTTCTTCAAGTTCAAAAAGCCGTGCACGCAGAACACGCATTGCCTTTGCCTTATTCTTAATCTGGCTTTTTTCGTCCTGTTGAATAACCACAAGCCCTGTTGGAATGTGGGTTAAGCGGACTGCGGAGTCTGTGGTGTTAACACACTGACCGCCCGGGCCTCCGGCCCTCATAACATCAATACGCAGATCCTCCTGACGTATTTCTATTTCAGTTTCCTCCGCTTCAGGAAGCACTGCAACGGTAACGGCGCTCGTATGAATGCGTCCCTGTGCCTCAGTCTCAGGCACACGCTGCACACGGTGAACCCCGCCTTCGTATCTCATGCTTCCATAAACGTATTTTCCGCTTATGGAAAACGATATTTCCTTGTACCCGCCGACTTCGGTTTCACTCGAGTTCATGACTTCGTACTTCCAGCCTTTGAATTCGCAGTAGCGGGTGTACATCCTGAAAAGATCCGCGGCAAACAGCGATGATTCGTCGCCGCCGGCGCCGCCTCTGATTTCCATAATGATATTTTTCTCTTCGAGGGGATCGGGCGGAATGAGAAGCATCTTGATTTTCTCTTCCATGGCAGGAAGCTGTTCTTCAAGTCCTTTAAGCTCTTCCCGGGCCATTTCTTTCATATCATGGTCTTCTTCTTCTGTGATCAGGTGTTTTGCGTCTTCAATTCCGTTGAGTATGGTCTTGTATTCGTCATATGCTTCCATCACCGTTGACAGGTGGGCATGTTCGCGCATTGTTTCTTTGTATTTTTTCTGGTCTTTTATGAGCTCCGCATTCTGAATAAGAGAGGTTACTTCCTCGAAGCGCTGAGCCATTTGTTCTAGTCGTTTAAGCATACTGTTATTTTATCAAAAAAACTGATAAATAACAATGAGTGAAAAATCACATTCTGGCAAGCTTTACCATGCCGTTTATGTGTTCTTTCCATTGTGAAGCAAGTTCCTGCGGTTCAACAGGCCGGGCGAGCGGCCCGAAAGAAAGGATTTTTGAGAGAACTTCGGTATAATCGGCAACCGGGAAGGTTAAATCGGTGTATTCCGCATCTGTTCTCCCCTGTTTTTCAACGCCGGTTTTTTTAATCTGCTGAGGGTGCCAAATCTGGCTTTCAATAATTTTCTGCGCTTTATCATAAAACCGTATGGTCACATTGGTAAGTTTTTTTCCCTTAAAAATTCCGAAGGGGCTTGCAATAAAGTCTTCAAGCTCCTCCTTATAATTCTTGTACTGCCTGGAGGGATACCCCTGGGTATGCTTTTCAAAGGGCGTTCTGGTGTTTTCTACAGCGTTTATTCTTGAAAGGTTAAAGGTTTTTAGTGCTTTTTTATCGCGGTCCCAGCAGATTATGTACCAAGATCCGCTGTAATTAATGAGGTGTTCAGGATCTGCAAGGCGCTGAGTTTCCTCATTTTTTATATTCGTATACGTAAGAAGTACTGCCTTTTTGTCGCGCATAGCGGTGCAAATATCCATAAAAAAACTCTGATCCAGAAATTCCGCCTGCGGTATCTGGTATGATATTTTTGAACATACGCTGCGGAAATCTGAGGGGACATCGGATTCTATCGTAGAAAGAATACCGTCGGAATAAACAGGTATATAGTGGCCGTTTTCGGCGAGCGACTTCATGACAATATAGAAAAAGGTTAGTTTCTGGTCGGCGAAGGCAAGATCTTTAAACGGTTTACTGTAGATGTAGCCTTTTTGTTCAGTATCGTATACAAGCGGGGCGGAGAACCTGTCCCTCAGGTACTCGATGTCTCTTTTAACCTGCCGTGTGGAAACTTCAAAACGCTGTGCGGTTTGGGCAACGGTTACCTTTCCTTTAGTGTTTATTGTTCTGTCGATAAATAAAATACGTTCGGTCTGGCTCATACATTCTCCCCTTTATTTTGCTTTTTATTCCACTCGTTTAAAAGATAGTAAATACCCTTGTCCTGAATCTTAAGGCTTACGCCGCATTCGGGGCAGAAAAACCTGCCGTCGTCAGAAAGTGTATGTTTTACGCAGCCGATGCAGTAAACCTTTGCACACACGGGGCAATTCCCTGCAGGCATATTCTCAGGCGGCTGTGCTGTAAGGCTCATTTTATCGGGTATAATAAGTTCGAGCGGAACTCTCCACGTTATTGAGCATAACCCGCATGTAATCTGCCGTGATGTTTTTTCCCATATCTCTTTTTCAAGCTCTTTGGTGCGTTCTGATTTTTCAATTGAAAGCAGTTTTTTACAAGTTTCTTCCGCTTTTGACGTTTTATTTGTCTGAAGATAAAAATGACAGAGATCAATGAGCAGCGTGCAGTAGTCAAAAGGAGAAGAGCTCAAGTCTTCAAGACCCTGTTTCAGCGCCAGTTCTGCACGCGAACTTTCTCCCTTTTTAAGCGCGATTGAAGCAAGGATGCTGTATAAAGAGGAGGGAAAACGTATGCCTAATATACTGCTTACAAGACTGTCCGCCTCATTAACCCTGTCCGTTTTTAGACACACAGATGCATAATCGCAGATGAGTGCCGCATCTTTTGGAGACAGAAGAAGCGCCTGTTTGTAGCGGACTTCTGCTTCTTTAAATAAACATTCCCGTGCATAATAATTTGCACAAAGATGGAGCGCATCGGTACGGTATGCTGTTCCTTTTCCCGAATGCGAACTTACCGCATCGAGTATATTCAAAACTTCTATAAGCCTTCCTTTTCCCTTCATGAGACGTGCATAGAGGTCAAGTACACACAGCTCTTCGCTGAGAATAGACAAGCATGCATACACTGCTTCAAAAGCCTTTTCTGCTGCGCCGTTTTCAAATAATACTTCAGCTTTCACATACAAAGCCCAGCCGTCATAAGGGTCTAATGAAAGGGCTTTTTCTGCATACACAAGCGCCTCTGCATTTTTTTGAAGTTTATGCTCACATTCAGAGAGACATCGGTAATACGATGCTTTTGCAGTTTCTTCTTTAACAAGCATCATTAAAATGGTTTCAGCCTTATCCGGATATCCTTCTTCAATGTAGATGAGACTTAATGCAAACAGAGCTTCGCTGTCTTTCTCTGCAGCCTTTTTTGAAGCATATTTTTCAAGAAGTTTTTTTGCTTCAGTATTGTTTCCTTCGAGGTATAATCTCTTCCCTCGCGCGGCAAGAAGAGACATCTTTTGTCCCTGCTGTAATGTTTTTTCATCTATCTCTGATTCTATTTGTGAAAAACCGGATAAATCCTTATTATCAATGCAGGAATGCAGAAGAGAAAGCCTCGTGTCCGCAGCTTCCTCCTCCCTTCCCAGTTGTGAAAGCATGGAAGCGGCATTTTTCAAATGCATTATCTGACCGGGTTCCAGCCGGGATGAAATTGTATAAAAGTTCAGCGCCTGTTCATACTCATGAATAAGAGCGAGGCTATGAGCTTTAATGCTTGAAAGAATCGCAGAATTCTCAACGACAGCGTTCTGTTCTTTTAAAAATGAAGAAAGTTCATCATACTTTCCCTGTAAATACAGGAGTGAAGCTTTTTCTTCTACGGGAATTTTGTCACCCGGAAAAAGGCTGAGCGCTTTCCCGGCTGCAGATTCCGCCTCTTCGAAGAGATTTTGGGAAGCATACAGCCTGGAAGCAAATATGAAATCATCAAGCATTAGATCATCTTTTTCAAACGCTTTTTTTATTTCTATGAGCGCAGGAATAATTCTGCCTACGGCGCTCATCGAGCGGGCAAGCTGCATTCTGTATCCGCTTTGGAAATCCGCTTCGGAGGCCCAGGTTCTGTATGCGGCATCGCACTGAATTTCCCTCGATTCAATTGAGAAAAACGCAAGTTTCCCCTCGACTATTTCCGCTTCATTCCAGTTTTGACCGGCAAAGGCTGTATACCCTTCAGTTTGTACGGTATCGTCTTCGAGAAAGAGCGCGGGGGTGCAGTTTATAATGAGAGCTATGGAAGTGTCATTGAGGATTATCTGTACAGGAACTTCATGAGGACTGTAGCGTCTCTTGTACTTTTCGGGCATTACGGGATTGCCTGTCCACCCGGTGAGGGGAATTTGATTTCCATTAAAAACAGCATCAACACGGAAAAATCCTTTATCGGACAGGAGAACCGAAAGGTAATTTGATTCATCGGTATAACGGAGTAAAAAACCGAATGCGCATATTCCGGCTGTCGTCTGTGATGAAATTTTTGTTTCTGCAATAACCTGGGCACAGGAAGAAAAATCTATGACCGCATCGAGAGCCAGGTTTTTATACTGATACTGCGGATTAACTGTCCATGCATAAATGTTTTTACGGAGGAGGGATAAGGAGAGGGTTTTATCTATGCGAACGGAATAACCGTCGCCGTCCTCTTCTGTAAAGCGTCTATTATCAGAGTCTGAAAAATCTGCTGTCCATTGTTCATATACGGTTGCAGTGAAATCTGTTTCGGTCTGTTCTATTTTTTTTGAAAATAAACGTTTTATGAATGAAAACATACGTATAGAGTATCACTTATAAGAGGATATTTCAAGAAAGCGCAGTTTTCATTCACGGCAGTATCCGCTTGAAAGCTGTCATTAAAAGAGGCTATACTGGCTAGATGCTTAGTTATAGACATGCTTTTCATGCAGGAAACTTTGCCGACGTGCATAAGCACACCGGATTAATGCTTGCTCTTGAAAGTCTTTGTAAAAAAGATAAACCTTTTTCTATCATAGATACCCATGCAGGCGCCGGTATGTATATAATCGATGATGAACGCGCGTTACTTACCGGAGAAACATCAGACGGAATTCTTCGTCTTATCTCATTTTGCGACAATAATGATTCCTCCCCTGCGGTGAGCCGTTATCTGTCCCTCGTAAAACCTTATATTAATGCCAACAGCTATCCCGGTTCTCCAGAGATTGAGCGCTGTTTTTTGCGGGAGAATGACAGCCTGTCGTTAGTTGAACTTCACTCAACAGAAATAGGCGTGCTGCGCTCTGCAATGGAAAGAGAAGGAAAAGATCCGAGAATTCATATACATTTCAGGGATGCCTATGAAGCTGCAGCCGCTTTGTGCCCGCCTGAAATACGGCGCGGCCTTCTCATGATGGATCCAAGTTATGAGGTGGACAGCGATTACCGCAATGTTGTGAGTTCTTTAGAGGCTGTGCAGAAAAAATGGGCTGAAGGCATAAAAATACTGTGGTACCCTCTTTTAAACCACCGGAAAAAAGAGCTGAGTACTCTAAAAGATGGTCTCATTACCTTGTGCGATAAAACCGGTTCTTCTTATTTTTGCAGCGAACTGAAAATTTATCAGGATGGGGAAGGGGAGGGTATGACAGGTTCGGGCTTATTTTTCATCAATGTGCCGTGGCTCCTGGAAGAACAGCTGTCAGCCGCGTGTATTTTTCTTAAGAAGATATTTCATAAATAAAAATGCACCTTCTATGAATACAGTGTTCTGCATTTCATAAAAGGTGCATTTTATTACTAAACCGGAATTATGTAGTACTACCTTACTGTCTTATTCTCCTGTTTCCTCATCGGATTCCCTTATTCCGCTTGCATTCTCATTTTCCTCGCGTTCTTCATCGCGGAGTTTTTCAAGTTGTTCCGCCTGAATATCTTCAAAGGCCGAAAGCATCGGTTCTTCATCAACAGCTGTTTTCTTAATCTTTCGTTTTGTGTAATTCTTTGTGATTGCAAATACTGTCGCAGAAAGAGAAAGAACACCAATAAGGTTGGGGATCGCCATGAGCCCATTAAGGGTGTCTGAAATGTCCCATGCGAGGGATAAGTTCATTGTGGCTCCCACTGTGATAAAGCAAACAAAAATTATCTTATAGAAAATGGTTGATTTTGTACCGAACAGGAATTCCATCGCTTTTTCACCGTAAAATGACCAGCCCAAAACGGTCGAAAATGCAAACAGTAAAACGGCAAGTGCAACGAATTTTCCGGCGAATGAACCGAATCCGTGAGAGAAAGCCGCACTGACAAGCGGAACACCGGTGAGTCCCTGATCAGTTACACCGGTTGAAAGAACGACAAAGGCGGTGAGTGTACATACTATGATTGTGTCGAAAAATACTTCGAAAATACCCCACATACCCTGAACAACAGGTTCCTTTACATCGCTTGCAGAGTGCACCATTACAGAAGATCCCAGTCCTGCTTCATTGGAAAAAACTCCCCGTTTAAAACCCATTGTTATTGCATTCTTTAAGAGTGTGCCCGAAATACCTCCGGCTACAGCATTAAAACCGAAAGCGCCTTCAAATATCTGCAAAAAGACGGAAGGCAGGCTTCTAATATTGATTATCAGGATGCATAAAGCCCCTATAATGTATGCAAACGCCATGAAGGGAACGAATTTTTCTGCAACCTGCCCAATTCTCTTAATACCCCCTATGATTACGAGAGCCACGATTACGGCTATAATAATACCAGTTGCAAGAGGATTCATGCCGAATGAATCATGCAGGGCGCTTGCTATGGAGTTTACCTGCGTCATGTTGCCGATGCCGAAAGATGCAAGAACACAAAAAATAGAAAAGAGAACCGCAAGCGGTTTCGCAAATACCGACAGAAATTTGTTGCTTTTTAGGCCGTGCTGCAGATAATACATGGCTCCGCCGGTCCATTCGCCTCTAGTGTTTTTTCTTCTATAAAAAATACCAAGAACATTCTCGGAATAGTTAGTCATCATACCGAAAAAGGCGGAAACCCACATCCAGAATACCGCTCCGGCTCCTCCGATTGATATTGCCGTTGCAACACCTGCTATATTACCGGTTCCGATTGTTGCCGCAAGAGCGGTCGAGAGAGCCTGAAACTGCGTAATTGCTTTTTTTTCATTTGTTTTTCGGACGGACTTTTTTTTGAAAATTGCAAAAAACGTCTTATCTCCGACTTCTTTAGCACGGCTTATTTGAAAAAAGCCGGTCCGTATGGTCATGAAAATACCGGTTCCGATTATAAGAACAAGCATAGGGATGCCCCATACAACAGAATTCACTGCACCGTTGAGCGATGCTACAGCCTGAGCAAAATTTTCCATAGATTCTCCTGTTTATTTTGACATGGTACTCTGTAATACTTTGACGAAACATAATTGTACTAGATTTTTGGGTATTTTACAAACAAAAAATATTTAAAACATCACCGGACAGTAAGAATGGAAGCCACCTTGCCTTCCTTTGTATATGCACGGTCGGGATTGCGTTCATCGACAAAGGATGAAAAACCGTTATAGTAAGCGTAATAGTAAATACCCGGCGACAAAAAGAGTTCCAGCTCATAAAACCCCGCTGAAGTTTCTGTCAGCTCATAAATATACGGATCCCAGCCGGTAAAACTTCCTGTGAGTCTGATTGTCTGTCCGCTTTCTCCTTCATATACAAACCGTATACCGCCTGATGATGTTTTTTGGGTAGCCTGGAGTGTTTTTTGTTCTATGCGAATGCTGGAAAATTTAATATTTGTGGACGGTTCGGTATACATCTGGGGATTAAGAGGATCTACGGTCCATAAACCATCAATTATCAGTCTGTAAAGAACAGTTTCCGTGTCTTCCGGCACTTTACTGATATAAAACAATATGGAATCTACCGGTTCATAATCAGTGTCGTAAAAAACCAGCCGTTCAAACGAATGGATGGTGCGGAACTGTTCATTATTAAAGGCGACACCGACAAAACGGTGGTTTTTTTGAGCGGTAAAAATAATATACCCGTTTTTAACCACAGGCGGACCGGCGCGCTGAATACCTGATATGAGAGACTGCATATCGTAATCATCGTCAGATAAAGAAAAAAACGGAACTGCTATACAGATGAGCAGCACTATTGTAACAATCTTTTTCACTCTTCTAGTATCGGAATGAATAGAAAAAAGATTAGACGGTGTTTTTGATCTTTTTTTCACACAGCGTCTTGAATTTATCTCACCTAGGGAAGAAAAAAAACCGATTATAGTATAGAGTGGAAGCAGATATAAAAATGCTTGTTAGTCATGACTTTATGAGGTACAATTAAAGCTCTATGCCCGGTTTAAAACAGCTGAAAAAATTCAGTCAGGATGTTACAGCCTTAGGAAATGAATCCTCAATACGCGCGGAACGCGGGGAGCCTTTTGTAACGGTTCCTATTCCCGACAATGTTCCGGATATTGACGATTCTGATGATTTCCTCCTGGGTATGCCTCTTGATGATGAACCGAATTCTCTCCATCCCGAATTAGTAACTCCTTCCGGACAAAGCGAACCAGAAGCGGGTGAATCAGCTGGAAATGACTATGATCCCGATATTGCAAAACTGCTGGGCATGGTTCAAGACGATATAACACTTCCGGATGTTGAGCCTGACCTCGAAGCTTTCGGGGATTTTGAGGACAGCGTGAATACGATTCCCCCTTCAGATATTGAAGCTGAAAGCGACGAAAGCGATCTTGACATAGTATCCGAGATGGAATCGCTTGAAGAGGCACAGGAAAAGTCTGAAAGCGATGCTGATATTTCAATGCCTGAAAGCACAATCCCGGACACCGGGTTGACTGAACCTGAAAATGCCTTTGCAGATATTGATTTTACCGCACCCGAGAGTGCAGTTTCTGACGCCGATTTTTCAATTCCTGACATTGATGGTTCCCCTCCTGCACAGGCGATTGAAGATATTGAAGATCTTCAATCGCTCGAGGAAGCGGAAGAATTAACTCCCGTGGATGAAAGTGAAGACGAAGTACCGGAAGCACACCCTGATGATGTACCCTTTATTCCCTCTGCCGGAAATTCAAAGGCCGATGATTCATTCTTATATGACGGAATAGATATTCAGGATTTCACGCCGCCTGATACGCTTTCTTCCTCCGGTTCCTCCGGTTCCTCCGGTTCTGTTGAATCGCCCCCGGAAGACTTTATGGCGGATCTTGCTTCTTTTGATTCAAAGGAAGCTTCCGGGAATGCGGATTTTGAAGGTTTTTCACCTCTTGATTTAGGCGGATCAGAGTTTGATAATATGCCTCCTCCAGATGCCTCTCTTTCAGAGCCTAATGATTTTTCTGCACCGGATGCCGGAGAAATTCCAAACGGTGAAGGCGGTAGCGAAGCAGTTCCTGATGACGGCAGTTCAGGTTCACATAATTCCGTTCTGGACAGTCTTGCTAATTTCGATATCGATAATATTCCGTCCCCTTCCCAGGATCTTTCCTCTCTCGATGAATTTGAAACGACAGACGGTATCTTAGCAGGAACCGATGATGATGAAGGCTCTGATGATTATAAGATTCCCGGTTTTTCAGATTTTAACCTTCAGGATGAAACGGCTTCGCCTTCGGCAGTGAAAAGCCCGAATGCAGCGAATATTGACGGGCAGGCCAGAGAGGGATTAACAGAAGCTGAGTACAAGATATTTAAAGAAAATTTAAAAGAGTATCCTTTAAACCTCAAAATGGCAATCGAAGAAGTCATTGTAAAAAATGAGTTTACCGATGATGCGGTGTTCGGGCTTATTGAAAAGGTACTGCAGAAGAACACAGCACGTCAGGTTGCTTCATTCATGTCCAAATATCTGGATATTTCTGTTGATGTTCCCCGTGATTATGAAAGAAGATCCGTAAATCAGTATGAAGCATATAAGCAGTCTATCGAATATCAGTTAAAAAACAGGATTATACCTGCAGTCGTTATTGCAGCTGCGGGCATTGCAGTTCTTTGGAGTCTGTTTTTCCTGGTGAATAGATTTGTGTACCGGCCTTTGATGGCGGAAAAACTGTATAAAGAAGGATATGAACTGCTTCAGGAAAGTATGTACCCTCAGGCGGAATTAAGCTTTGCACAGGCGGTTTCTTATAAACCAAGGAAAAAATGGTTTTTTAGATATGCACGCGCATACCGTGAAAAGAATCAGTATGACAGGAGCCGCACAATGTATGAGCGCATCCTTACCCGGTTCAACTACGATAAACAGGCCGGCATGGAATACGCGAATATGGAGCTCTATGATCTTGCTAATTATGAATTTGCGGAAGAGGTTGTAAAAAGAAAAATTCTTGATTACCACATTAATGATAAAGACGCAATGCTGCTTCTCGGCGATGTATACCTTGAATGGGCGACCGAAAGGGATGAAAACCGTTTCCCGGACGCGTATAACCAGTACATGGACCTGATCGGGCTTTACGGTTCCAACGATGAATATACTAAGAGACTTTTACGCTACTATATACGGACCGATAATTTGCGCGAGGTTCTGCCCCTTAAGTCGTACTTTTTTACAGAGAAAAAAAGCCTCGGTTCTTCCGACCTCGTCGAGCTGAGCGGATTCCTCCTGGATAAGCTTTACGGCGAACTTCCGCCAAAGGATGAATATCTTCGCTCTTATATAGAAGATGTCCGCGAACTTCTTGAGAGAGCTGTCGAATCGGATCCGTCGGTACCTGAAGCTCATTACAATTTTGCCCGGTATTTCCTCGAAACAGGCAATAAGTCTTCCGCAAAGGAACTGCTCGAAACTGCAATACAGAGGTTTGATGAGGCAAAGACACGAAAACCTAAAAGAATTTATAAACATATAGACAGCTACAGACTTCTCGGCGACCTCTATACGGGAGATCAGGAGTACATTCTGGCAGAGGAAACTCTCGGTGAAGGAATAATGCTGTATGAAAGAGAAGCACAGCTCAGCGGACTTAAACCCGTACCGGAAATTGGAAGATTATATGCAGGTATAGCTGATATTGACTATTTTATTTCCGGTGATCTTGAGCAGGCGCGGAGAAATTATGAAAAAGCTGTAGACACCATGTATGATACAGCATCTGTGCGTTACAGGATCGGGTATATACAGTATTCATCCAAAAAATATCTTGAAGCTTTGGGCTCATTTATAAAAAGCTCGTCAGATAAATATGACGACAGGCATCTTCTTTTAGCTCTGGGAAATACACTTTCAATGCGCGGTGATAATTATGCCGCACGGGGCTATTACGAAAGCCTTACCGATATGCTTGAGCTGGAAAGAAACCGGCTTGGTATACTGCTTCCCCAGGTAAGAAGCGACCAGGGCGATCTTGTCGATATGTACATGAAGGCATCGAATAATCTGGGTGTTACTCTGTCGCGGCTTGCTCAAAAAACAGGGGACAGTACCCTAAATGCAAAAGCAATGGTGCAGCTGTCGGAATCGCTTCGCGCATGGGATGCATTGACAAGAAATCAGGAAACAATGGTGCGTCTTGAAGGCAGCAATTTGGCTTCTCAAAACATTAAATATATTACAATGCCGGTAAGCTCTTTTGAACCGGCCATATATACAGCAATCCCCCGTGTTCTTTATGGAGAGAAAATGCTGGAACAGTCATTCATCTCTAAATAGAAAACGGAATTTGCTGATTAAAAAATAAAGGAAAACAGCGCTTTACTTTCACGGTAAAGGGCTGTAAACTACACTAAGATGTGCCAGTATACAGTAGAAAACACTTCGGGTATTCAATTACGCCGCTATGCCAATGATATAGCAAAAGAGTTGTTTAGAAAATCCATACACATTTGTACGGTTTTTGTTCCTTTTTTGCTTGAAAAAGCCTATTTCCCTGTTCTTATTGCTTTGTCATCTGTCCTAGTGTTGTATGTTTTAACCGAGTTTTTACGCATTAAGGGTTATTCTGTTCCTGTAATTTCTGCAGTTACCCAGGCTGCCGCCAGAAAAAGGGATGAAAATAAATTTGTATTAGGTCCGGTTACTCTTGCTGCGGGAGTTCTCATAACGGCTGTTTTTTTTAAAAGTATTCCTGCCGCTGTAGGGATATGCGGCTTAGCGCTCGGCGACGGGCTTGCGAGTCTTGCCGGTAAAATGTGCGGCAAGGTTGCAATTCCCTTTACGAACGGGAAAACTGCTGCTGGAAGCGTCACTTGTTTTGCAGCTATCTTCGTGTCAACTTTTTTTATTACCAGAAATTCAGAACTGTCTCTTGTTATCGCGTGTGCCGGAATGATTATCGAAATCCTTCCTATGAAAGATTTTGATAATCTGTTTATTCCTATTCTGCTTGCGCTTCTTACACAGTTTCTTATTTAGGCGTTACTTCCAAAGATAGTATTTATGAAGAGTATTGAGAAATAAAAAAGAACCTGTATACAATAGTATGGCTCCAACGGATGCGGTAAAAATTGTGTCCGAAACGGAAAGAATCCTGTATCCTGCAAAAAAAAGTAAAAAAAACACGGCAATTCTCATGCAGGATGTCATAGTTCTCTGTTTTCCCCGTATAATAAAGGCAAAAAAACTTACAACTGCAAGAAGGGCAAATATCAATTCAAAAAGAAAAGTATACCCGGTTGAAAGTAGAAACGTTGCGTTCAGTGTCGAAGGATTAACCGGAATAGTAAACGCAAAAAAAACAGCTGTGCCGAAGGCTATTGCACTGTTTCTGTCGGCTTCCTGCAGACTGTCTTCATCCGAGAAGAATGACGCAAACCATAGACTCAGCGCGCAGATAATACGCCCTGCGAAATCTGCTCTTGCGGTAAAAATAAGAAATGAAGAGTAGCCGATCCATAAGTCAAACAGAGGTATGCACAGCCTTATTATCTGTAAAAAACATCCTGCGAGAAAGCATAAATAATAGATTACTTCCGGGGATTGAGTTTTTTCGAAGGTTGACAGGAGAAAAAAGCCGGAAACGGGAATGAAAATGAGCAGAAGAAGCAAAGAAATGATGCTTAATCCCGGACTGGAAGAAAACAAAAACGATGAGGATGAAAATTCTATTACCCGGGGAAGAGACGGGATGTTGGAAAGAGAGTTTTTGAAGAACAGCAGAATAAAAAGAGTGAGAATAATTCCCGCAGAAATCGAGGTTCCTGCCACAAAAATTCGTAAAAATCTATTGCGTACCCGTAGCGTCATACGTACAGAATACTGGTAAGTGAAATTTATGTAAAGTGAAAAACAGAAAAAACCGATATATGGTGTATGGACATTTGATACAGAGGGGATTTTCTGCATTTTTTTTATTCCAATGTCTTTATGAGGGGTTTTTATGAAAAAGCTGATACTTTTTATGACGCTCTCGTTTGCAGCTGTACTGTATGGTTTTGCAGGCGATGTTGCTCAATACAAGGATCTCGGATTCTCAGGCGACGGGGCCAGGTTTGTCTTTGCCCAATACGGAGTTACCGATAAGACTTTTCAGGCATGGGCTGAGATTTACACGGTGGATATTGCATCAAATACCTTCGTTAAATCGGCTGTTTTTTCGGTAAATCCATCGAATGCTACCAGCGGGAAATCGGGAATTTCCGTGTTTAACGAACTGTATGAGAAAAATAAGACAGTTTTGAGTAAATATACCGAAAAGCCCGTCTCAATAGACAAGGTTCTTTTTATACGCGGCAACGAAGCTAAAAAAAGCGATGAAATAATAACCTTCAAGGATTATGAAAAAATAATTTCCGAGGAAGATGTGTATTACTCTGTGCAGAGGGTTATGTATAAAGA
Organism: Spirochaetota bacterium; assembly: GCA_023398165.1. Taxonomy (GTDB): domain Bacteria; phylum Spirochaetota; class Spirochaetia; order Treponematales; family Treponemataceae; genus JAAZLA01. The sequence continues at coordinate 35,884 of JAEWSQ010000006.1, forward strand.
GGGAAGCGGGGTAAACACCATGTCTTCTTTTTACATTGTTCTTGAAAAAAAAGATGCAGAGAATAAAGTTTTGCAAAGACAGGTAATTGGAACTCCGGATTATAAACGAAAAGGAGTTACAGATTATACTATAGAAAAAATTTGGACCGACGAGAAGGGTAAAAATATTGTCATTCTTGTAGAGAAAAAAGTAGTGGATGCAAACGGTACGTCCATCCGCTACATGATAGAAGCCGCCCCTCTTGTTCAATAAAGTCTTTTTACGTATGAATCATAAAAGCTGTCACTCAAGACAGCTTTTTTTATACTCAAAGGATACTTCTGAAAAGTTGAAAAACTTTACGGTCGTCTTCTTCCAGAGTTCTCATATATACTGTATCGTCTTTGAAAGACAGTTCCTGCCATAACGATTCCAGGTATAATTCCTGTGCAGCATCCAGTACCCTTTCGAATGACGTATATTCCCCCTGAATGAAGAGGTACCTTCCTTTACTGATCGAGTATTCTGTAATATCACCGCAGATGCCGCCGCAAAAGAATTCAGAGGTGAGAAAATCTGTAAGAACCGGTTCAAGTTCCCCTTTTTTGACTGCATTTGTGTAAACAGTAAGGGTTTCTTCTGTATTGGAGCTGTCCGGTGAGTAGTAGAAATCTTTATACAGGGTTAAAATTTTTATGGTAAAATCCATATCCGCATAGTAGCATAAAAATAAAAAAATCACATCAGGTTTGTTATACAGGTGCAGAAAACAGCTTCATTGCGTCTATAAAACAGATGAGGAGCTGTTATGAAAAAACTTTTAGATTTTGCAGCTGTTTGCGCTGTCGTTTGTACCGTCATGGTTATAGTTTTCATGCCGTCGTGCGTTATGAGTCCCGGAGGGATTACTATACTTGACGGCGATTATACCCCTCCCCGGTATATTGAAGCCGAATTTCCTTCGTCAAGTTCGGTTATATTGTATTTTTCTGAGAAAATTGAAAAGATCGATGCGGAACTCTGCAATGATACAACAAAGGAAGTCTCTGAATGTCTTATACGGTCTTGTGAAAATGAAGCTGAGGAAGGCGGGAGGTTCCCCGTCGCTGTAGACTTCAGTACTCAAACGCAGTGCGGTTATCCTTATACTCTTTATGCCTGTGCCGGGGATGAAAGAGGGAATACACTTACGTTTTCTTTTTCGTTTCCCGGATATAACGATAGAATTCCAAAAATTATTTTGAATGAAGTCCGGACTGAATATACAAAACCGAAAGTTGAGTTTATTGAACTAAGGGTTATTGAAGACGGCAATATAGGGGGTCTTGTCCTGTATAACGCCAATGACGGCGAAGACAAAAAGTACATTTTTCCGCCTGTTGAAGTAAAGAAGGATGAGTTCATTGTTCTTCATTATAGAAAGATCGAAGAAAACTGCATCGATGAGCTTTCTTCACTCGATGAATCATCAGGAACAGATGCATCTTCCTCCGCCCGTGATTTCTGGGTACAGGATACTTCTGCAAGAATCGGTTCGAGCGATGTTATACTATTAAAAAGTTCCTGTTCGGGTTCAATCATTGATGCTCTTTTATTCAGTGAAAGCGGCAAAGAGAATTGGAAGACAGCTGAGATGGAAGAAGCGGCACAAAAAGCGTATGAGTGCGGCGCATGGAGCACGGGTTTTTCCGTACAGGACGCTTTATGTTCGGATTATGTAACAACTACAAGAACATTGAGCAGACAAAACGACGGAAGCTGGATTACGACTGCTTCAGGGGGGGCAAGCCCTGGAAGGGAAAATTCAGTAAAAAGCTATATACAATAACTAAAAAACCTCAGTAATCAGGCGGGAAGGCCGTACTATCTTAAAAGGGGAAATTCTGCTATAGTTAACACTATGGCAGAATTATTGGCCCCGGCAGGAAATGTCGAAGCGCTCGATGCAGCGATCGGTGAGGGCGCCGATGCAGTGTACATGGGTCTTAAAAGTTTTAATGCCCGCTTACGATCCTCAAATTTCGCTTGGAATCAATTTGAAGCGGCAGTTCAGGCTGTACACAGGCAGAAGAAAAAGATTTTTGTAACGGTTAATACCGTGGTCGAAGAATGGGAACTTGAACGTTTATACCGCTTCTTATCATATTTAAATAAAATCGGACCAGACGGCATAATTGTGCAGGATATGGGTATAATCCGCATGGTACAGGAGTTTTTCCCGGATTTACGTATGCATGCGTCCACACAGCTGAATGCTGCAAGTGCAAATGCGGTAAATCTTCTCGGCAAAGCCGGTATTAAAAGGGTTGTTCTCGCAAGGGAATTAGGATTGGAGGAAGTTACCGCTATACGGCAGAAAACAAACGCGGAATTGGAAGTGTTTGTTCACGGAGCCTTATGCGTGAGCGAATCGGGACTTTGTCTTTTTTCCAGTTATCTTGGCGGAAAATCTGCCAACCGCGGCATGTGCACTCAGGCCTGCAGAAGATTTTATTCTGCAGAGGTTACAGGCGGTATTGAGCAGGGGTATTATTTTTCACCTCATGATCTGCAGCTTGTGGATAAAATACCTGATCTAGTAAAAGCAGGGGTAGACTCCTTCAAAATCGAAGGAAGAATGAAGAGCGCCGAATATGTGGGAAGTGTGACCGCCGCATACCGGTATGTGATCGACCATTGGGAAGAAGACAAAAAGGGCGCAATAGCAGCAGCGAAGCGTATGCTTTCAACAGATTTTGCACGGACAAAAACCCGCTACTGGTACGACTCCACAAAGGCAGAAAACATTCTTGATCCGAAGCAGGCAGGCGGTACCGGCATATATCTTGGAAAAATAGACCGCATTAAGACACTGGATGTGAAGCAGTCTTTATCAGAAGACGGATCAGAAAATACGGGAGCAGAATCATCCGTTAAAGGAAGCGAATCCGGGGAAGCAGCGATAAAAACAGTTTTTGCTGTGCTCCGCGGAGGTTCGTATGATCCTGATGAGGGCGACTCAATAAGGCTTCACCGGAAAGATGATTCAAACCGCGAGAGCTATAAAATTAAACAGGTGAAAATGATGGAGAACGACCGCTGGATAGATATTCCCTCCGGTTTTTCAATAGGCGATCCTGTCTATCTTCTCCAGACAAAATCAATGTCCAAACGTTATCCTAAGGTGCTGCCTCATGATTTGTCTGTTTTCAGATCCCAGCCGGGAGCGCAGGAACTGCCTGTGATGGATTTGACGGTTCTCGAAAAAGAACAGCTGTCCTTTTTCCCGGAAGGACTATATGTTCAGATTTCCACGGTAAAAGATCTTTATGCTGTTATAAGCGAAAATCCTGTCCGGTATATTCTTGAACTCAATACTGATACGAAGTACTCCCTTATAGAAAAAAAAGAAACGCTTCCCGTCTCGAAGAAGCAGATCTTTATTTCACTCGATCCTTATTGTCCCCAGGCAGGCGAAGAGGATCTCTCTCTTTCGGTCGCCTATCTTCTTTCTGAAGGCTACACTAACTGGATTGTGAATAATCCTGCCCATCTTGCATTATTCCGTGAGTCTAAAGCTTCCCTCATTGCAGGTCCCTATCTCTATACTTTTAACCGCTGGGCCGTTTCATTTTTGGAAAATCAAAAACTCGAAGCGTATGTATCCCCGTATGAGAACTCAAGGCAGAACCTCGAAGCCTCATTTGATCCTCAGCATAGAAAAAGAGTACTCGTTCCGCTTTTTGCCTATCCTGCTCTTTTTAGAATGCGGTTCAAGCTTCCTGATTCCTATGATTTCACATTCTTTCAGGATAAAGAGGGCGGGGTATTCAAAGCTCTCTCTACTCCGGACGGTTCTTTTGTGCTGCCGGAAAAACCGTTTTCGATTCTCGACAAATGGAAATTCCTGCAGTCCTCGGGTTTTACTCATTTTCTAATAGATCTGTCAAAAACCAGTATTACAAAGACAATGTATAAACAGATTCTTAAGGCTCTGTACAAGGGCGAATCCCTGGATGACATAAGCAGATTCAACTGGAAGGACGGCTTTTATTCTCCGGAGAAAATTGAGAATTTCAAAAATGCCGCGGAAAGGGCAAAAGAGGAACGCAGCACTGCTTCCGGAAAGGGCGGCAGAAATCCGCGCTCCTTTAAGTCCAATTATTCAAAGGGCAGGGATTCCCGCCCGGGATCATTCGATAGAAAGAAGCCGGGATATTCCCGCGGTCCAAAAAACTGATGCCTCATACAGTAGACTTTTATTGCCAGGAATAAATGATTCAGCTGTATCGGTTTCCGTGTGAATGGATGCAGCTGAAACTGTATTAAAAGACCGGCATCGCTTCTTTTTCTTCAACTGCATTATGCTGTAAAATTTCATGTAAATTTTGTTCATCGTGTTCCTGATTTTTTGTAAGCACCGGTTTAAACTCGACGTGCTCTGCAACAATAGAAATTTTGGAGTAGTTTTTCCCGTCGCTTCCGGTCCACCGGTTTTGCTTAAGCCGGCCTATGACTCTGACGCCGCGTCCTTTTCCCCCGTTTGCAGTGCATGTTTGTGCAAGATTTCCCCAGGTTTCGACATCAAAGTATGAGACTTCTTTGTCAAAACTTCCTTCCGCATTTTTAAATGAACGGTTGGCAGCAATTGAAAAAGTACATAAGGGTGTACCGCGTGATGTTTCTTTAGTTAAGGGATCCCTTACTATGTTTCCTTCAATAACAAGAGAATTAATTGAATTCATGGTTTTCAAACTCCTATAAAAATAGATTAATGTACGGCCGCACCCTATTTATAGATGCGCGTAAGGAGTTTCTGACATGTCTTGGGAAAATTATTTAATATTCTTTACAAGCTGAATCATAAACAGCTGAACATAGGCATCAAGTTCTTTTCTATCGCGAATTTTCTCCAGCGACGGAGTGTTTATGAGTGTTTGAGACAATTCCTTAATACGGTCTGCCGTAAAACTGGACGACCGTATGGTGCGCAGCACTTTCCTCATATAATCCCGTATAAGAGAATTTACATCTTCGGTCAGATGCGCTCTTGACTGCTTATTGATCATTTTATTCCAGATTTGAAGATTAGCCTTCAGTTCCTCTTCCAGGGTGGAACCTTCGGGAACAAGTTTTCTTTCTATTTCAATTGCAGCACTCTTAAGTTCTTTTTTCTTAGAAGTCTGATGCTGATCCTGAGTATTCTCCTCATGTTCATGAACAATCTTAGCTTCATTAGTGTTTTTCTGCTGAGTTCTCTTTTTAGGCTTCTTGAAAAGGAGTGCCGCAAGCCATGAAAGTACAGGAACTGTATACCAGAACGGAAGCATTATTTTTGCATCGGTAAGAAGTTCCTGACGGTTAAGCATAAGAAGCTCGCTGTAGGGAATGAGCTTTCCGTTGACAAAAAGGTTAATTTTTTCACTCACCGGTTCCTGGGAGGTGCGTGTTTCATAATGCACAAGAGGCAAAAAGTTCGAGGTGAGAAGCGCGTACAGGACAGGAGAGTGAGCCCGTACAGCCTGTTCCAGCCTTTGTTCAAAGATCTTTTGATCTTTCTGAGCCGGAATCGGTTCATATTCCTTTAGCAGGGCAAACCATTCCTTAACAAGAAGCGCGCTTATTGCATCGCGGGCATCGCTTGCAAGCCTTACTATAAGGGGTATGACCTTATTTTTATAAATGAAGAAGCGCTGTTCCGATTCAAGTTTGAATACAAGAAGAGAAGGCAGATCATTCTTGTCGAGGGAAGTTGTCGCGCTGTGGAGCCAGTCATGGAGATCCTGTTCGGAGTACTGACCGAGAAGCGGAATACCGCGGGAGTCAACAAAACGCGAAATAGCATCATTATTGAAGTAATACGGCGGTTTTGAAAGAATCTGCTCAAGCGCTTTAAGGGCATTTGCTCTCTGCTGATCCTGCTGAACCTTTGTTTTGAAGTATGTGATAGCAATTTCCGTAATCTGAATAGCCTGAAGGACAGATATATCCTCCTGGGTGTAATCTTTAACTTTCTCATAATCCTGTCTTATAAAGTAGCACAGCTGATTCCAAAAATAAAACGCATCGGCTGAAGTTTTTAAAGACTCGAGGGTGTCGGTCGGTTTGGTAACGATCTGGGTGAAAAAGTTTTTGGCAGAAAGTTCCTTGCCGGGGTTTGATATGCGTATTTTTTTTAAGAAGTAGTCGTGAAACTCTTCTTTTCGAAGCATATGCCGTATTTTTCCGATGGCAATATCAACAAAGCTGAGAATAGGGAGCGATGACGGGAAAAGAACAATGGGAAGATCCCGCGGAAATGATAGACCGTACAAAACAGGATTATCGAGGCTCTGTTTTTCAAAAAATTTATAAAGAACATCGTTTACAGCCTGTTTTTCAAAGATGTCTGTGGGAACCTGCTTGGGAAGGTCGGTAACCATCGGGAAGGGTATGGAAGGATTATTTTCGATTTCCTTATAACGCTTTGTATATGTTTCGATTAGATGAGAGGTAACAACGATGGCTTTCCTGTCTGTATCTGCAAGAATGAGCAGAACTTTTTTTTCATCAGTGAGTTTGGCAAGCTCTTTATGGAGTGCATCGGTAACGTTGGCAACGTAGGGAAGCAGCTCCGGCTGGTCCTCGAGGTGGTGCTGTGCATACCGTTTTAAATAATCGCAAAATTCTGCAAAATTTATTAAGGCGCTGTTCTGCTTCGAGGCAAAGAAATTTAATATACTGTGCAGGTTGGTCGTTGTAGTTCCCATTTTTTCTATTATATCATTAAGAGTTCAATTTCTCAATAATGGATAGAATAAAACAAAAAAAAATTGTACACTTTTACAGCGTAACTTTCTAAATGGAGATGTATATGATATCAGAAAGAGCAAAAAATCTTGATCCCTATGTACCCGGCGAACAGCCCAAAGACCGTGTGTATATTAAACTTAATGCAAATGAAAATCCTTATGCACCGTCGCCAAAGGTTATAAGCTCTCTTTCCCATCTTATAACGGATAAAAGTATTTCTTTGGCGCTGTATCCGGATCCTGACTCTACAGCCCTGCGCTCTTCGATTGCCTTGTCATTGAATGAATCGCAAGGTGTTCTTAGTACCATGGGAACCCAAAAAACTACTCAGCGTCTTTCAATTACAAGCGATATGATATTCTGCGGAAACGGTTCCGATGAGGTATTATCGGTATTGTTTTATTCCTTTTTTAACTCTGATAAGCCTCTTATTGCCCCTGAGCACTCATACAGTTTTTATCCCGTATACTGCGGATACTACGGCATACCGCTTAAGAAAATTCCTCTCAATGATGATTTTTCACTTAATGCAGATGCAATGCTGAAAACCGCAAAAGAATCCTGTTCGGGGCTTATTTTTGCAAACCCGAATGCGCCCACATCCCTTGCTCTGCCTGTGGGTGCAATACGCACAATGCTCCGGTCGTTCCCTGAAGATAAGGTCTTTGTTGTCGATGAAGCCTATGTCGACTTTTCGGATGAATCCGCCCTGAATCTTTTAAATGAGTTTAAAAATCTTGTAATTGTCCGGACTTTTTCAAAATCATTTTCGTTTGCAGGAATGAGGCTCGGTTATGCGGTAGCACACCCTGAACTCATAGAAATAATGACGCGGGTAAAAAATTCCTTTAATCACTTTCCTGTTGATATTGCCGCCCAGACAGCCGGAATTGCAGCATGTGAAGATACTATATACTATGCTGATAATGTTAAAAAAATTGTTGCCGCGCGATCGAGCTTCATACAATTCCTTAGAAGCAGAAACTGGAAATGCTATGATTCAAAGACAAATTTCGTTCTTGCAAGGCTTGAAGGTTTTACCGGAAAAGAGATTTATGAAAAAATAAAGAAGGAAGGAATTCTTGTGCGTCATTTTAATACTCCGGTTATTACAGACTATGTTAGAATCACTATAGGTACTGATGATCAGATGAAAACACTGATGCGCTGTATTGAAACTATAGCATAGGAAGGAGGATGTATGAGATTTTTAATTTTGTCAGATATTCACGGAGATACAGCATACATTGAAACACTGGCCGATGAATTTTTAAAAGCCGATGCTGTTTTGTTCGCAGGAGATTTTGCACAGGCTTATAAAGAGGAAACAGGGAAACCTGTTCTCGATCTTCTCGTTAAAAAACATGATGTCGTATTCGCCGTTCTCGGCAACTGCGACCCTCAGTCATTTCTCGGCGAGCTTGATTCATATGATGTTTCTGTCCAGGGAAACCTTGCGTACATGGAAGGTCTTTCAATAATAGGAGCCGGGGGCGGCACAAAATTTACCGGTACCACAGCGAATGAAAGAAGCGAGGATGATATTGCCTCAGACCTTTCTCTTGTAACCGGCTCAGGTGAAACCGGCTGGAACAATCTTATAATGATAATTCACAATCCCCCTTATAATACAACACTCGACAGAATATCAGCTGGAATGCATGTGGGTTCCCCGAAAATAAGGCAGATAATTGAAACCGTACAGCCTCTTGTTGTCGTTACAGGTCATATTCATGAATCGTTCGGCATAGAAACAATGGGAAAGACCCTTATAATAAATCCGGGATCTCTTGCAGAGGGCAGGTACGGAGTATTAGACGTTGAGAAAAAAGACGGTTTGTTCTCCGCTAAAGCGGAACTATTCGATATAAAAGTCTGATTATTGTATAGTTCTCGAGATGCGGAACCCCATATAGTTGTAGGTTTCACCCGGATCGAAAGAATACCGGTCCCCGCATTGAATGAATGACGCATACGGGCTCCAGCTGCCGCCGCGGCTGACCCTTTCAAACCCGTATTCAGGCCCGGTGAGTCTGCGCCGTCTGTCTTCATGTTCTTTATAATCTGCAAACCAGTCCCAGCAGTATTCAAGGACGTTCCCGCTCATGTCGAAAAGGCCTGCGCCGTTGGCTCTTCCTGTTCCGTGCAGTACATTACTTGAAAAGGCGCTTCCGGCCGTTCCAACAGTCTGGGTTTTTTGCGTGTTGGCGCTTGTCCATGCGATGAGGGTGTCAAGCACGGAGTCATCTGTATGACCCTGTTCATCTATGGAACCAGAGGGAAGATCCCCGCGCTGAAAACCTGATTTTGTTTTCCGTGAGGCGTATTCCCATTCGGCTTCGGACGGAAGACGGTAGCCGTCTGCTTCCCAGCTGCACACAGCAAGATCCGCTTCGTATGAATTTACAGAACTTTTTATGACTGATCCGTTAAACGTGTAGCAGGGTGTTAAACCGCTCTGCTCGCTCAACGCATTGCACCATACAATTGCATCCCGCCAGTTTACCGCAGTAACCGGCTGAAAATATCCGTCGGGGGAAGGAGCTCTTCCCCGTCTTCCGTAAGAACCCTCCTGTCCCGGATTTTCAAACTCGTATCCGTCTTCAAGAGCCTTCTGTAATACGCTGTACCATAAACCGTAGCTGGTTTCATAGGCATTCATTTCAAAGGGTGAAAGTACTGCCGCTGCTGTTATTGACTGCGTATGTTCACCTAAAATAAATTTGACCGGATTATTGGTGAACTCTTCCTTACTGACAACGGTCACCATCGAAATGTATTCGTCATTTACATTTGAAGAGGATTTTGTCTGTTCAACCCAAATCCATTCATTGACAGGCGTCTGTGCAAAAACGGCCAGGGATGTCATAAGAAGGAGAACTATTGTCAGACATTTTTTTATCCGGCGGGAAAAAATCATACGTACTACCTCAATATCGGCTTTATTACTATAAGTATACCTTCTTATGTGGTTTCCGTGAAGTCCTTTTTATTTTTCCTGATTTTTTTAATTTTTTTTTCGGTCTGTTCTTCCTGTTTTTTCTGGCGGTATTTCCTTTGCTGTCTGATGCGCGACTGCTTTTCTTTGAGCATGAGGCCTGCAATAAGAGCAGAGAGAGCGCACACAACGCTTATAACCCCGACTCCAATCCATCCGTTTTCCATTAAAGGAAGGGGAACGTTCATGCCGAAAAAGCTTACAATAAATGTCGGAACCATGAGAATGAGCGATATGACCGTAAGACGTTTCATTACAATATTCAGGTTGTTCGAGATAACTGATGCGAAGGCATCCATCATGCTGAAGAGAATGTTGCTGTATGTATCGGCCATTTCAATAGCCTGTCTATTGTCTATTTCAACGTCTTCAAGCCAGTCGCGGTCATCTTCATCAAAGGTAAGAGTCTTTGTCTTTATGAGTTTTTCCAAAAGCAGCTGATTGCTCTTAAGCGAAGTGGTAAAGAATACAAGGGACTTTTCGAGGTTTAAAAGCTGAATGAGTTCATTGTTCTTGATTGAAAGCTGCAGTTCGCTTTGAATGGTCGTTGAACGCCTGTTTATTTCTTTAAGGTAGCGCAAAAAGGTGCTGTCAGCCCGGCTCAATACACGGGTAATAAAGGCCGGAAAATCGTTGAGAGTCAAAGAACGTACACGGTTGGCACAGAGGTCTTTGAGAACTTCGCAATCGGTCCAGCATATGGTAAGAATTTTATCGGGAAATAAGATAATACCCAAAGGAATTGTAAAATAGCTGATATCTGAAGAAGGCATAAAAACGGGAAGACGCGCGATTATCAGTGTGTAGTTGTCTTCTTTTTCTATACGTGAAAGCTCATCCTGATCGAGGATGTCGAGAATGTGTTCCTGTTCAATGCCGTACTCTTCTTCGAGAACGCGTATGTCTTCGCGCGTGACGGAGCGGGCATCCACCCAGAAATTTTTTGAGGGGGTCAGTTCTTCTTTTTCATAACGGATAAGCTTGCCGTTTTCCTGCTGCCAAAATGTAATCATAAGAGTATTCCTGCCTTTTTAAAAAAATAGGCGCTTCCGGGGAAATAATACTCTAACTATGTAAGCCGGTGTTATTATTGATTCCCTCTGGAGGCATAGTGCGGGGTTTTAGTCTTACTGATACGTTGACTTCCGGGTTCCGTATCCATAGTACGCCTCCTGGGGTAGCCGAGCGGCTAAGATATACCAAGTTATTATGGAATACATTCACTATAATCCCTCGTAAAAAAAAAATCAAGGTTTTTCCATGAATCAGCTGAAAAAAATATCTGAATGCGAAGAAATACGCATGCTTATATCTATAAAGTAGCTGAGGAGTACAATGTGCGTAATAGAAAAACGGCTTATGCATTTATTCTGCTGATAGTGCTGTCCGTCTTCGAGGCGGCTGCGCAAAAATCGTATGAGTTTGTAAACCAGAGCATTGAGGAAATTCTCTATGCTCTTTCTCTTCATGAAAAAATCACCATTGTCTGCGACGACACCGTGCGGGGAAATGCGAGTTTCAGGTATTCAGGTCAGGATTTTTCCCGCGCCTTTGATTCTTTTTTAGACTCAGCACGTTTGTACGTTACAAAAGACAACGGTGTGTGGACTGTGTCAAAAATTAGAATTCTAAGCGATGATGAGGGAAATGTGCAGCTTGACTGTTATGATGTCAGTCCTTGTGCAGTGCTTGAAAAACTGTCAATAAAAACAGGAGTTACCATTGTATACGATGTGATTCCATCGTCTCCGGTATCCGTTCATTTTTCAAATATGAGTATTAAGGATTCTGTTCTTTTTATCCTTAACGGATCGGGTAATTACGAAATAACTGAAAAAAACAACAGTATTAGGATAGTAAAAATTAATTCTCTTGAACCTTCCGCCAATTCCTCAAATGCGGTTTGTCTTATTGAAACGGCTGAAAATCCTCTATTATTTAATGCTCAAATACAAAAGTCAAAAGCCGGTTATGCCGCGGAAGTCTTATGCGCTCTTGCCGGAAAAGAACTTATTCAGACCTATAAAAATGATGCCGTTATTGATGCGCTTAATGTAAAAAACAAAACAGCCGAAGAGCTGTTATCAATTATCTGCCTGCAGAGCAATAGTTCATGGGTTGAAGATAACGGAGTTATCTATCTTATTCCTTTGTACGACAGTTCTTCTGTTGTTAAAAATACAGGAAAAATATGGAAATCCTATACCCTGAAATACAAGACGGCCGAGGCGGTTCAAAGTATTATTGCACAGCGTTTACAGCCGGTTACCGTGATAGTTTACGGCAAGTATTCATTCCTGTCTTTCTGTACAGGCCGCCTGCATGATGAACTTTCCAGTGTCCTCTTAGAACTTGATATGCCGGATACACAGCGGCTTATTACTCTACGGTACATTAAAGCTTCTTCTTTTTTAAAAAATATTCCTCCCTCATTCAAAAAGGAGGATTTTAAAGAAACAGGTGATGAGTCAAAACTTTTCTACACAGGTTCTGATGAAACCTATGCGCTTCTTTTAAATCAGCTTGATTTTATAGATATGCCGGTAAAAAGAATCCGTTATGATCTATTGGTTATACAGTACCAGGAATCGAAGGAGAGTTCTTTTACCCCCTCGCTTGAGGCAGGACCAGCATCTGTTGGGGACAGCCTTGTAATGAGTGCTGAACTTGATTCAGTTCTCGATTTAAAATGTAATATTGTGTCTTCTTTCGGACTTACCTTTGCTGCAGGACTGCAGGCCGCGCTGAAAGAAAATAAGGCCAAAGTTTTTGCAGATACAACTCTTCACGGAATTTCAGGAAGTGCAATTAAATTTCAGAACACCAGTACCTACCGCTACAGAGAAAATGCAGTAAATGCTGAAACCGGTAAACCTGCAAGTACGGGAATAACGAGGGAAATTATTTCCGGTCTTGTTCTTGATGTCGAAGGATGGGTGTCAGGCGACGGGATGATCAGTACTACGGTATCTGCTTCGGTGTCAAAACGCGGCGCCGATGTTTCCAATGCAATTGGAAATCCGCCGCCGACCTATGAAAAAGTGATTACCACACAGGTCCGGTCTAAAAGCGGAGTGCCTGTTGTCTTAAGCGGCCTGGTGCAGGATGATGATGTAATTATTCAGGAAAGAATTCCCTTTCTCTCCAAAGTACCGCTATTGGGATTACTGTTCGGTTCGCAAACCAGAACTAACGAAAGAACTGAGATGGTCATCTATCTCATTCCTCATATACAGCCTGATGAGGAGAATGAAAGTGCAGGGATGCAGGAGAAATCAAATTCAGCGGAAATTAAAAACGGACAGGTATATTCGAAATATATCCGGGAGAATACAAATGAATGATATAACTCTTTCCGGAAAATTCTGCTTACATAATAAGGTTGCGGTTTTAAATGAAACTGAAGATTGTATTGAAATCGGTATGTGCAATTATGATGAGAAGCTGAAAAACCTAATCGAAAAAACATATACAGGAAAGTATGTGCATCATAAGGCAATGAAGTTTACTGCAGTAAGCGGAGAAGTATGGGAAAGAACGCTTGCGAATATGTTTTCCCGGCATTTGAGTACCAACCATGAGCAGAAGAAAGAAAATGAGGCGGATAAAAAATCTGATGAGGCTCCGATTATAAATCTGCTTAATTCACTAATTATTGAATGTCACTGCCGGAAAGGAAGCGACATTCATATTGAATACTGCGGGGAAAATGCTGCGGTACGGTTTAGAATTCAGGGGAATATGGCGGATCATATGAGAGTTTCGGCAGAGACAGGCGATGCCCTCATTCAAAGAATTAAACTACTCTCAAAGCTTGAAATAACTGAAAGAAGAAGATGTCAGGACGGAAGATTTAACTTTTCCTATCTGCATCACAATATTGACATAAGGGTTTCCTGTATTCCTTCTTTTTTCGGAGAGTCGGTTGTGTTGCGGCTTCTTGACAGAAAATCTTTTTTGCTCACGGTCGCTGAACTTGGCTTTTCTCCTGAGCAGCTTATAGATCTTGATAAGATTAAAAGAGAGAAAAACGGTCTCGTTCTTATATGCGGACAGACAGGTTCAGGGAAAACGACAACAATGGCTTCTCTGGTAAATGAAATAGGAAAAACAGATAAAAAAATTATAAGCATCGAAGATCCTGTGGAGTATCTTGTGAACGGGGTTGTTCAAGTACCGGTAAATGAACACATCGATACAGGTTTCGGTGAGGTTCTTAAGAGAGCTTACAGGCAGGATCCTGATATTCTTCTTATTGGAGAAATTCGTGATGAACAGACGGCACAAAGTGCAGTACGCTGCGCTATGACAGGCCACCTTGTTTTTGCAACGATGCACTCATGTACGGCTTCCGAATGTGTTTACCGCCTTTTGGATTTTGATGTTAAAAGCTTCCTCCTAGCTCCGGTATTAAAGTGGATTATTATTCAGGAACTTGAGCCGCTTAATCCCGGCGGATTAAAACTTCACGCAAAAATACTTTACTGTTCGGATTATATTAAATCGGTAGTATCCTCTTCTGCCAGTTATGAACAGCTTCACCGCGTTCTTGATCTGAAGGAGTATGAGGTATGAAAAGGAAAAATTTTGCCGTACTTATTGAAATACTGCTGGATTTACTTACATCGGGTATTTCTTTGTTTGATGCTCTTAAAATAACGGGGAATGCAAAAAATACCAAGAAGGTTATTAAACTTGCCGCACTGCATATTGTGCAGGAATTACAATGCGGTCAAAGAATTTCAAATGCAATTGTAAATAATCCTTATGTTTTAGTACCACGGGAATATTCCGGAGTTCTTTACAGTTCCGAAAAATCAGGGACGCTTACTAAAGCTCTTGATTTTATTGTGAGGAATGAAAAACGCAAAACTGAAATAAAGTCAAATATAGTAAAGAGTGCTGTGTATCCTGCTGTTATCTTATTAATATCGCTTTTCGGATTATGTATTCTCACTATATATGAATCAAGCTTCACGTATCACAATAACCATTACAACTCATTGGATGGCGCCTTCTACTCAATGCTGTTCATTTTTTTAAGCGTATGTGTGTATTGCTTTTTAGTACATACTATTTTTAAAGACCCTGACAGTTACCTGTTTTTGCTGACGTTCAGTTTTTTTCTGGAAGAAGGATTTGACATCTATACATCAATAACACATATTTCGCTGCAGTTTAATCCTGACAGCAGAACAAGGAACAGTATTGTTCAATGTTCAGAACTTTTAAATAAAGGTTTCGCATTTCATGAAGCCGCCGGCTCCCTTCATTTCCTTAACGGCAATGCTCTCATGAACCTGGAGTATATGGATGAGACCGCAAACGTCGCCGATACAATACAAAGAATGCTTAGTGAAGAGAGAAAAAGAGTTGATAGAATAAGAAGTATTTTTTTGGCATTGTGCGAGCCTTCAATGATACTCTGCACTGGGGTGTATTTGCTTTTATTACTTCAATTTTCAATAATGCCGTTATTTACATCTTTTGGAGGAATGTTATGAGAAATGAAAAGAATGATGAGGGGTTCTCTTTTGCAGAGACAATTGCATCAATTGCAATAATGCTCATTTTATCTGCCGGGGTAGCTGTTACCGCATTTAAACTCATTGATCAGGCGAAGCTTGCTTCTGCAAAAACTCAGATAGAGACTTATAAACTTGCTTTGCACAGTTACTACATAGACTGCGGAAATTTTCCCAATGAGGCTCAAGGATTGAATGCTCTTTATACAAAGCCGGTAATATCTCCGGTAAGTGCAAAATGGGAAGGACCCTATATTGATAAAGAAATACAATCTGATCCCTGGGGAAATGATTATATATATAAAACGGTTAATACAAACGGTCATGCCTTTGTAATTTATTCTTTAGGTGCGGACGGAGAAGAAGGAGGAAACGGCATTAATGAAGATATTGTTTCATGGAAATAAAGAGAGGGGATCTGCAATGATGTTTGTAATTGTACTTATATCAGTATTTTTATTTGTTTTTATTCCCTTGATGAACTTTTGTATGGTGAAATTCTCATATGAAAAAAGAACATATGAGAAATATATAGAAAAAATCAATGAACATAATGATGCTATGAGGTTATATGAAGCTGGTTGAAGTATGCGCCTGTATATGTGTTTTACTGTATGTATTTGCCTGCTCATTTTCTATACTAAAATTATACGATTCATATGCGGAAAGTATTAAACAATATGAAATAGTAAATAACGCGTTAATGTTAATTGATAAAAAAATACTTCAAAAAGAAAGCAATAGTATTGAAGAATTATCACAATGGCTTATAAATCTTCAAGAAGAGAGCATTATAGGGAATGCGTTAATAAAAAGAACAAGTTCCCATACTGCAATGTGCACAATATCAGTTGGGAATGAACAAATCAGTGTGCTTGCATCTGTTCAAAATGGAGACGGATATGAAAGCAGTACTAAGTAAGGAAAACTATGAAATAGTATATCTTGATCTTCGTGAAATTATTACTGAAAAACTAAAGTCAAGGCTTCCTTTTCGAATAATTATCAGGCAGGAGATTGAAAAGAGATATCCGTTTCTGGATTTCCAAAGCAGAATATCGTTTCATCTTTATTATTCGAATAAAAAAATATATCTGGCATCAGTGATAATTGAAAACGGGTTATCAAATTTAAAAACCGGTGCAGGTTATATAGAAATGGGAAATAAAAAAGTAAAAATATTTTCTTATAAGAAAAGAGTATTTAGCGCCTCTATTGCACTCATATGCGTATTTCTCGGATGCGCTGTTTTAGTAAATAATAATGAAATAGAAGAAACAGGCAATTCTTCAGAAACGAATGAATCTATATATCCGGTTTCAGATATGATACGTGAACCGCTTCAGATGGAAAACCTTTTTCTTGCGCTTTCCTCACTGGTAAAGGATAAGACCTGTGTGTTTGATTATTTATCTTTGAGAGCTGATGAAGATAATCAGAATATAGTATGCAGTATACGGTTTAAAGGACTATTCCCCGAAGAACTTATGAGCTCATTCAGTGGAGAAGACAGGAATCGAATAAAAATTACAGATGTCTCTTACAATAATAACGTTCCTCTGCTTAATGCTGAAATACAGGCTGATTATACGGGTGTATACAGGAATGATAATAAAGTGCTTGAGATGATGAGGGAAATAATTATTAGTACAGGCGGATTAATGCTGTATGAGAGTACTAATGAACAAACGCTCAGGGCGAGAATTAAGGGCAGTTTATTGAATAATTTTTTACAGTCCGCTGCGGAAAAGAATTCTTTAATGAATATGAGTTCGATTAGTTTTACTAAAAATGATGATGCCTCTGATATTGAATTAGTATTCGGTGATATAGGTTTCCTTCCTTTTTCTTACCCTTCATTACTTGAGCTTTTCAAAAAAATACAGGTTGATAAAAAAAATCAGGAAACGAAAAAGAAGCCGGATGAAATTAAGAAACCTGATAATGAAAAAATACTTTTCGGTAAGGTCCTGCTGGAAGACGGTACAACAAGGGTTTTCTATAAAAACAAAGAAGGAAAAATGGAGAGCGAGGTTATACAATGAAAAGAGTAGTCGTAAGTGGAATACTTTTAGTAGTGCTGATTTCATGCGCAGGTATGAAGACATTTAAAGGAACTGCAGATCTGCACGGCTCTGTCTTTGATGTGAAAAACAGACCTGTTGCAAACTGCACAATTTTTATTAATGAAAAAGAAAAGGCTCTTACTGACAGTAACGGGCGTTTTATTCTGTACGGCCTAAAAAGCGGAGTGTACCAGATTGAAGCACAATCCTCTTATACCGAGACATATACCGGAGAAATTCAGTTTCTTAATGAGACCCAATATGCTCTCATTACCGTTGTCGATGCTGATACTTTGTATGAGTCAATTGAGACGGCATTTGAAAAAAGCGATTATTCAAAGGCCGAAGAAGAGATAACACGGCTGCTTACTATAAATAAAACTAATCCTAATGCCGTTATGTACATGGCAGTTTTGAGGTATAAGGAAAAAAATAGCGAAGCTGCTCTACGCATTCTCCGTGATGCAGAAAGCCGGGGTATTAGCGATATCTGGATGAAAAAGTTCATTGAAAAACTGGAGGCGGAAGATGAAAAAAATTCTTAGTCTGTTTCTGCTTCTTTGTGCAGTTGTTTTATGGAATTCCTGTGTGCAGTCTGTGTATTCTGCACCGTATGTTATAAGCAGTCCGGAATGTGTGATAGGAAAAACCGATAGTTTTTTTTCTTATGCAGGAGTTATCGCCTCATTTATAAATACAGCTGAATCTGATATTGCATCCTTATATATTTCATTTAATGTATATGATGCTTCAACAAAGAAGAATCCCTTTTTCGGTTCAAATACCATACAAACAGTCTATGAAGACATTATTTATCCTGATGAAGAAACCGAGCTCTGCATCAGTCTTGATGAGTATGTTCATTCAATTCCTTTAGAGCCGTTTTTAATACAAAATTTCTGTATTAGTAAAATTGTGTACTCCGACGGATCTGTGTGGACAGATTATTTTTGCGTATTCGGATCGGATAGGTAAAATGAATTCGGTTAACTATATATGAAAATTATGGAGGGAAGAAAATGAGAAGAGCAGTAATGTTGCTAATTGGTTTAGTAATTCTGTCGTCATGCGATATGAATTTTACCGGGAAAAAAACAGATGCGGAAAAAGTGATATTTACAATCAGTCATGGAGAATATAAAGGCGGAACTATTACAAGAGATCCTCTTAAAAATGAATACAAGAGGAAAGAGAAGGTTACTCTGACAGCAGCCG
>JAEWSQ010000007.1 GCA_023398165.1 Spirochaetota bacterium
ATCCTATGCTCCATAACATTGGACTTGCCAAGGATACGATTGACGGTTTTTCCGACAAGGTAGGTGCCGCTTTTGCCGCAAACGAATTATTGTTTTTAATGATAGGTGCTGCAAAGATAGAGAAGGCGATAGCTGTCATTGAAAACAATCAAAAGCGCATCAAAGCAATAGATGAAACGATGAAGGCTCTGAATGCGGATTTTCAGTCAAAGAGTAAAATATTAAAACCGCAGGAAATAATTAAGAAATATGAATCTCTCATGACAGAAGACTTTTTTACCTCAGCGCAGCATCAGGCCGAGATAATGCTGTCAAGAGTAAGTCATCTGCTTGCTATTGATGAACAGAATGAACAGGACACCGCAATTCTTATTCACCCCATGGTTTATGGAAATTACACAAAAGATTCGAGTTCAGGTTTCTGTACCACAAGAAATGTAATAACAGGCGAAAAAAAGATTCAGGGAATGTTCTACAGCAATTCCTACAATGAATTATTTTCACCCGGTAAAGATATTTCAAAACTTGATCCGAAATATGTAAAGCAGCTTGTTAAGACCTCGCAGCAGCTTGAAGATGAGTTTAAAGATATAAGACATATACGTTTTACCATTGAAAACGGCAAACTTTGGCTTATAGAGCAGAAGAGCGTGGAGCAGAGAAGTACTGCTTCTCAAATTCAGCTTTATTTTGATCTTTTAAACAGAAAACTGATCGATGATGAAACTCTTCTCAAAGCATTTAAACCCGAACAGCTTAGCGAGCTTTTGCATCCTGTCATCGATGAGCAGTCTGTAAAATCGCTGCCGACTGCAGTAGGCGGTATATCCGGCGCTCCCGGAGCCGCTGTTGGAAGAGTATATTTTTCAACTGATGATTTAATAGAAGCCAAAAAACTTGCGAAACAGCGCGGCGAGGATACCCGCTGTATTCTCTTAATGTGCGCTACCTATGCAGGCGACGTAAAGGCTATTGAGGAAGCTACCGGTGTTCTTTCGAATGAAGGCGGATATTCTGCCCATGCTTCCGTTGTTGCACGGCAATACGGTAAAATATCGTTAGTTCGTCCCGATATGAAAATTACAGGAAATAAAGCAAAGATCGGCGATATCTTAATAAATTCCGGTGATTACATTACGTTAAACGTGCCTTATTATGGTGCTCCTTCAATTTATAAGGGTGAAGCAACACTGGTACAGCCGAATCCTGATAAGCTGGGTTTATTTGATATTGTAAATCTCTGCAAGAAATATCTTGGTAATTTTACAGTCCGTGCCAATGCGGACAGCCCCCGGGACGCGGAGCTTTCTTTGAAATTCGGTGCAGATGGAATAGGTCTTTGCCGAACAGAACATATGTTTTTCCATGAGGAAAGAATAAATATGTTTAGAAGCATGGTTCTAGCCTCCGATATAACGGAGAGAAAGAAGATACTGAACCAGCTGAAGAAATTTCAGATTAAGGATTTCTATGGAATTTTCAAAGTCATGGAAGGCAAACATGTTACTATACGCCTTCTCGATGCTCCTCTTCATGAATTTTTACCGCATAATGAATCTGAAAAAGCAGGCTTCCTTGAGTATGTAAAATCAAACGGTATGAAGATGACCAAGGCGGAACTTGAAGCGCGTATAGAGAGTCTTGCTGAAAGTAATCCCATGCTCGGTCACCGCGGCTGCAGAATAGCAGTATCATATCCTGAAATTTATGAAATGCAGGTGCAGGCAATTTTTGAGGCAGCATGTAAGCTTCAGAAAGAAAAAGTTAAAGTATTCCCTGAAGTGATGATACCTATCATCATGAATTCTTCAGAATTGAAACTGATAATTTACGGTAAAAAAATTGAGGGGCATACCTATAAGGGGCTTTTAGATATAGCAGAGGAAGTCTGTACCTTAAACGGCGTGAAAAACCTCGATTACAAAGTGGGTACAATGATTGAACTTCCGGGAGCTGCTCTTGGAGCCGGAGAAATAGCCCGGTATGCACAGTTCTTCTCCTTCGGTACAAATGATTTGACCCAGACAACACTCGGCCTTTCGAGGGATGACTTCAACTCGTTTATGCCCGACTATACCATGTTTGACTTAATAGAGGGAAATCCTTTTGCTATTCTGGATCCCAGGGTTAAGGAATTGATTTCACTTGCAGTCGAAAGGGGCCGTGCGGCGCGTCCTGATCTTTCAACCGGTTTGTGCGGCGAGCATGGAGCAAGACCTGAAAATATTAAATTCTGCATGAATGCAGGATTACAGTATGTTTCCTGCTCATCTTATTCTGTTCCTATTGCGCTTCTTTCAGTAGCCCAGATTAGATTAAGTTCCCAATAAGCATTACATGGATGCTGTCCTGACTGGGACAGCATCTTGTTACAACATAGGGCTGTCCCGACTGGGACAGCATCTTGTTACTCCCCTTGACATTCGAGGCTTACGCATCTAGTATGGAGTATTATGACTGCCAATGAATTACGTTCCAAGTATATTGCGTTCTTTAAAAGCAAGAACCATATTGAAATTTCAGGTAAATCATTGATTCCTGAAAATGATCCGACTGTTTTATTTACCACCGCAGGTATGCATCCTCTTGTTCCCTTTTTACTGGGTGAGCCGCATCCGGCTGGTAAGCGGCTTACTGATTATCAGAAATGTGTACGAACAGGAGATATTGATGAAGTTGGAGATCCGAGCCATCTTACATGTTTTGAAATGCTCGGCAACTGGTCGTTAGGCGATTATTTTAAAAAAGAATCCATAGCCTATAGTTATGAGTTTTTAACAGGAAAAGACTGGCTTTCACTCGATCCTCGTAAGTTATCGGTTACGGTATTTGCCGGTGACGAGAATGCGCCGCGCGATGAGGAATCGGCACAATACTGGAAAGATAACGGAATGAGTGAAGATAAGATTGCATATCTTCCGGCAGCCGACAACTGGTGGGCGGCAGGTCCGACCGGTCCATGTGGTCCCGATACTGAAATATTTTACTGGGTAGGCTCCGGTTTCCCGCCTAAGGGTTCGAATAAAGGTACAGACAGTAAAAACTGGCTTGAAATATGGAACAATGTTTTTATGGAGTATAACCGGATTGATGAAAAAACACTTGTAAAACTCCCGAAACAGAATGTAGATACCGGAATGGGTCTTGAAAGAACAACGACTGTACTTCAGGGAAAAACAAGCGTCTATATGACAGAAATTTTTCAGCCGGTCATTCATGCTATAGAAGAGCTGTCCGGTTTGGTATATGGAAATGATCCTGAAAAGGATAAAAGCATCAGAATTATAACAGATCATGCCCGTTCTTCTGTATTCATTTTAGGTGATCCCAAAGGGGTAAGCCCTTCAAATGTTGGTGCCGGCTATGTTCTGCGGAGACTTATACGCCGTGCGGTAAGGCATGGTAAAAAGCTGGGTATTGAAAAATCATTTTTAGCCTGTCTTGCAGAATCTGTTATAGAGAATTTTAAAGGACCGTATCCTGAGCTTGGTGTTAATGCTGATAAAATTAAAAATGAATTAAGCGCAGAAGAAAGTAAATTCAATGAAACCCTGAGAAAAGGGGAGGCGGAGTTTGAAAAACTTCTACCCAATCTGATGAAGAATCCTGCAAAGGTTATTCCCGGCCGGGTTGCATTCAGATTATATGATACATTCGGATTTCCTGTTGAATTAACGGAGGAACTTGCCGGAGAACACGGAATGAAGGTTAACCGGGAGGAATTCGATGAGGCTTTCAAAAAGCATCAGGAATTATCACGCGCGGGGAGCGAGCAGTTATTTAAAGGCGGTTTAGCAGATACTTCCGAGGTGACAACAAAGTATCATACGGCAACACATCTGCTGCAGCAGGCTTTAACGCTTGTTTTAGGCGATCACATTGCTCAAAAAGGTTCAAACATTACTTCCGAGCGTATGCGTTTTGATTTTTCCCATCCGGAACCTATGACAAAAGAACAGATTCAAAAAGTGGAAGATATTGTCAATGAACAGATAAAGAATGATCTTCCTGTGTCCATGGAGATTATGAGTCTTGAAGATGCCCGGAAAAGCGGTGCAAGAGCCTTATTCGGAGAGAAATATGAATCTACGGTTAAAGTATATACCATAGGCAGTTTCTCAAAGGAAGTTTGCGGCGGCCCCCATGTGGAGAGAACAGGACTAATAGGTAAATTTACAATTCAGAAAGAGCAGTCTTCTTCATCAGGTGTGCGGAGAATAAGGGCTGTAATAAGCTGATCGTTTAGTTGTAACGAATGGTAGTGTTTACTGTTTATACTATACCGGTACGGCGTTATTTTATTGTTGTGCAGTACTATTTTAATAAGAAGGTGATGTAATGAGGCGGATAGTTTCAATTTCTGTAGTGTTGGCAGGTTTGTGTGCAGTGCTTTATGCTCAAGTTGATTTACAACCAATTGTAAATATTAAACTGAATAAAAGCGAGTCGATTACTGTTAAGCAGTTAAAAGCCCGCGTGGAAATATATAAAAAACAGATGGGGCTTTCCACCTTTACGCTTGATCAGAAGAAGGAAGTACTTGAAGCCCTGATTGATGAGAAACTTGTACTGCAGGCTGCTGCCAAAGACGGTATAACCCTGACAGATACCCAGGTTAATAAGTATTTTTTGGATAATATTTCAAGCCAGGTTGGAAAAACTGTAACTGAACAGGAATTTGCAGCTCTCGTAAAGGAACAGACAAAATTAAGTCTTGATGATTTTATGATGAGCCAGGTTGGAATGAATGTGGCGGATTATAAATCCTATCTGAAAAATCAGCTCATTGCCCAGCAGTACATTATGTCAAAGAAACCAGACGTTGTCTCAAGCGCTGCTCCAACAGACAGTGAAGTACGTTCTTATTATGAGATGAACAAAACATCTTTTGTACAGAGCGACATATTAAAGCTTTTTTTAGTTCTTGTTCCAAAAAATAATGATGCTCCGGCGGCATTGGAAAAAATTAAATCTATAATGACAGAAGTGAAATCATCAAAGGTTACACTTGCTGAGTTGAAAACCCGTGCAAAGGCTGATACAACAGGTATGCAGGCGGGAGATATGTATGTTAGCAAGACTCAGACAGCAGCCCAGCAGCTTGGAATTGACTATCAGTCTTTACTATCCATGTTTACAAAGGAAATCGGGTTTTATTCAGATATAAATGAGACGGCAGATGATTATCAGTTTTATACAATACGTGAACGCTATGATGCCCGTATGCTGTCATTGAGCGATATAGTTCAGCCCGATACTACTGTAACCGTATATGAATACATTAAGAACACCATTGCACAGCAGAAACAGGCTCAATCATTTTCTGATGCAACCAATGAAATTACGGCTTCTCTCCGTATCCCTGAAAACTATCAAATGCTGAAAACTGGTGAAGCGCTTGATAAGCTTCTGGAATGGTAGGGGATTTACGTGGCACGACGAAAAGGACGAATTTTAGCATTTCAAGCGCTGTATTCATATGATGTCGGCTCGGTAGCCATGCAGAATCTTGTGGATTTTTCATGGGTGGAAGAGAAGACACTTGAAAAGATGGGTGAGGAAAGTTTGTCATTTGCACGGTTATTGATCCGCGGTACAATTGAGAATCTTCCTGTGATCGATGAAAAAATTAAAGCGAATTTGAATAACTGGGATTTTGACAGACTGAACAGGGTTGATTTAGCTGTTCTGCGCATAAGTGTGTATCCCCTGCTTTTCCAAAAGGATATACATCCGACTATTATTATTGATGAAGCAATAGATATTGCCAAAGAATTCGGTTCAGGCGAATCGTTTAAATTTATTAATGCAGTGCTGGACAGTATACAAAAACAAGAAAGGAAGTAATAATGCGCATAATGAAGTCTGTCTTCACTGCTGCATGCATAATGCTCTTTTTTTCCTGCATGATGAGTGTTACAGACGAGTCTTTTGCTTCAAAAATGGATCTTGCCGATTCATATATAGCACAGGCGCAGTTTTCTTCTGCTGAAAAAATTCTTGTTAAGGCATTTAAAAAAGCACATACAGACTTCCAATTTTTAGGTATTTACAGACGTTTTTCTGTAATGAAAAAGTATGAACGCTGTGCAGAAGTAATACAAAAGGCCTTCAAAAAAAATCCTGAAAGCATTGAAATACGTGCAGTTTATTCCCATTTTCTTATTCAGCAAAAGCGCATTGCGGAAGCGGTTCAGATTTCCCAGCCTTTAGCAGGAACCTTTTACGGTTCATTGTATGCCCAAGCACGATTCCTTCTCATTGAAGACTCAAAAGATTTTTTTACAGCTGAGCTTGTTCAGCTGTATAAGGATGCCTATGCCTCTACAGGAAATGTTTCCTTTATTATGAACGCCGCTGTTATTGAGTCACTGCAGGGAAATTACATAAAAGCAATGCAGTACCATCCCCAAAAAATTACTTCTTATGATCCATGTCTTTTCTGGGCTTGTATTGCGTATGATGCGGGAAACTATGCTGTGTGTTTGTATGATCTTTCATTACTCAATCAGAGTTTGGAAACTGAACAGCTGAAAGCAGATGCCTGTCTGATGTCGGGAGAACTGGAGAAGGCAAGGGAATCATGGTTATGGGTATTGGAACAGGAGAATGCCGCTCCTTCTGCTTACTTTAATGCTGCAAGTTCCACCGAGATGATCCGCAGTTTTAATGAAGCAGGCATATATGCAAGGAAAATGGTACAACAGTATCCTGACTATGCTCCAGGTCTTGTCTATTACGGTTTTTATGCAATAAAGCAGAATAAGCAGAAAACAGAAGATCCGCTTGAACAGGCATTAAAACTTTCCGGTTTAAAATCGCTTCAAATGCATATTGAAGATTCGTTTCCAAAAATTCCGGTTAAAGATGCTGTATACCGTATAGAGAAGGCGCTTGAAAAGAATAATGAGCCGTCTCTGCAGATTGCGCACCTTTTACTTTCGTGGGAAACAAAAAAAGATATTCAGGTTGAGGATAAAATAGTTGATATTTGGCGGCTGTTGGAATTGAACATGAAAGACGCATTCATGTACGATGAGACAATACTGCGGTATGCTGTATGGTTCTTTTTATCACAGTCTAAATTTGAAGAGGCTCAATCGCTATTGCTCCCGTATATTAAAGCAAAGTACGGACAGAGAGAAATTACAGCAGAAGATGAGTATGTAATGGTTTTCGATGCGGAATTAATGAAGGATAAGCTTTCCAGCTGGGAAAGAGAGTACCTTGCCTACATATATGCAGCCTATACAAAAGAGTATAGTAAGGCTTTGTCCCTCCTTGAGTATGAATACAGTCTTAAAGATAAGATGCCCGAGGGACAGGAAAATATGTATACGCTCAATGAACAGCTTGTAGTTAATCTTGCTACTATGTATGAGGGATTGAAATATAGGGAAAAAGCGGTTTCGCTTTACAGTGAAGTATCAAGTGTTACTGAATCGGCAAAACTCAAGTCTGAGATTCATTACCGTCTTGCCTGCATAAATATATTGCGGAAGGAAACAAAAAACGCGGTTTTGAATCTGGAATACAGTCTTTCTCTTGATCCCGATAATTCAAAATCGCGTCTTTTACTAAAAAAAATCAGATAGGCTGGTACGTGTTATTCAATTACAGCAATAACATCGGCTGCTTTAAGTATAAGGCAGTCATCGCCGTCAATTTTTACCTGTGTTCCTGCATATTTATCATACATTACACGATCTCCGGTTTTTACCTTGATTTTTTCTTTATCATCGCCGACTGCAAGTACAACTGCTATTTGTGTTTTTTCCTGTGCTGTGTCCGGAATAATAATACCGCTGGCAGTTTTTGATTCTGTTTTTTCTGTTTTAACAAGAACTCTGTCTGCTAATGGTTTGACCTTCATATTTAATCCTCCAAAATATAATTAATACATTGTCCGGTACCCTGTAACATAGAGAACCTCTTTTAATATACAAATTATTCGTAAAATCGGCAAGAAAAAAAGTATTGAAAGGATACAGAGGGGGACCATATTCGGAAAATAGTGTAGAAATGATACACAATAAATCTTTATTGAAGTTTCTGTGTCAAAATAACACTAATGGTAAAACAATAATCAGGAATTAAAAGTAACAAACTGATAAAACATTATATTATATAGAGATACTAGTGCTTGTGGCGAAGGCTAAGTTGGCATATATTTTGCATTTACTAAAGCATAATGTATGAAAAAATGCATTATGAAAATCTGATGTGCAGTGCACTGAAAGGAGTTTACTATGAACAGCAGAAAATCTATAACAATAAGCAATGATGATAATATTGTGTCTTTGTACTTAAAAGATATTAATGCTATCCCTCTTTTAACAAGAGAAGAGGAAAATGACCTTGCTGTGCGTGCATCCCAGGGTGATAAAAAAGCAAAAGATAGAATTGTAACTGCAAACCTGAGATTTGTTGTTAATGTTGCCAAAAAATATCAAAATCACGGGCTCGATCTGCTTGATCTTGTCAGTGAAGGAAATATAGGACTTTTGACCGCGATTGAACGGTTTGATGTTACCAAGGGGTATCACTTCATTTCTTATGCAGTCTGGTGGATACGCCAGGCTATTCTAAAAGCAATATGTGAGAAATCCCGTATGATACGGCTTCCGTTAAACAGAGCTAATGAACTTGTACAGATCGAAAAAGCCCGGAAAACCATTACCGGAAATCAGAGCGATGAAGAGGAATTAGCCGAGATTGCACTTCTTTTGAATATGGAGTCTTCTCATGTCAGGGACATGGTAAATATCTCCAGAGATATGGTTTCTCTTGATGCTTCTTTACGCCCCGGAGATTCTGAAAGTGCTTCAATGGGAGATTTTCTGGAAGACGGCCGGTATGCTAACCCTGAAGAGCTTGCAATTAGAAATAATATGCAGGAAGAAATAGATACAGTTCTTGAAACACTTACAGAAAAGGAAGCGGAAGTTATACGCTATAGATTCGGTCTGAACGGTAAACAGCTGATGTCTTTAAAAGAAGTAGGCGATGTATTTAATCTGACAAAGGAAAGAATCCGCCAGATAGAGAAAAAAGCTATTAGGAGACTTCAGCATCCCAGCCGCTTATCCCGTCTTGAAGCCTTCGTCGCATAAGTACTTTAATCATGATTGAAGCGGTAATTTTCGACATGGACGGCCTGCTTTTTGATACTGAAAAATTGTGTATGGAAATGTGGCAGGCCGTGGGAGAAAAAGAAGGTATTGATTTTTCAGATGAACTTTTTTATAAGTGTATTGGAAGAAACAATAAAGACACAAAAGAAATAGTGCTTGACAGCCTTGGCAGAGATTTCCCCTATGATGACTTCCGGAAAAGAGCCTCTGAGGCAATGAGAGATGTTATGGAAAAGCTCGGGCCGCCCAAGAAAAAGGGCCTTGATGAGCTTTTTTCATTTTTAAAACAGCATAACGTAAAAACGGCGCTTGCAACATCCACAAGCAGAGAAAATGCAACATGGATGGTAACGAAGGCCGGTTTATTCAGCTTCTTTGATGCCTTTGCATTCGGCAACGAAGTTGCATCCGGAAAACCTGAACCCGATATTTTTCTTCTGGCCGCACAGCGCCTCAATGCTGAACCTTCAAAATGTATTGTCTATGAGGATTCTGAAGCAGGGTTAAAGGCGGCTCATAATGCTCATATGAGGTCTGTTTTTGTTAAGGATTTACTTGAACCAGGTGATGATGTTCTTTCAAAGATTTGGAAGAGATGTCTCTCTCTTGATGCTTCGATCGACATACTCAGGGCAGAACTTTGTCCGTAAGTAAAAAGCTGTAAGCATCTTTTCTTGCCTTTAGAAGTATTTCTTTATCCCTTACGGGGTCTGCAATTCCGAGTGTTAGATTGCCTGACTGCTGGATGCCGCTTACTTCACCCGGTCCCCGAAGCTGTAAATCGAGTTCTGCAATTCTAAAACCGTCGGATGTTTCATGCATGGCTTTTAAGCGTTCTTTACCGGTGTCTGTCAGGCTGTTTGAATAAATTAAGAAGCAATGAGACTGCGCCTTTCCTCTTCCGACTCTTCCCCTGAGCTGATGCAGAGCGGAAAGCCCGAATCGTTCGGCATGTTCAATAACCATGCAGGTTGCATTCGGCACATCTACACCGACTTCTACAACAGTGGTTGCGACGAGTATTTGTATAAGTCCCTTATTAAAATCTGATAAGATGCCGTGCTGTTCTTCTTCGCTTACTTTTGAATGCACCAAAGCGCATTTGAATTCCGGATAAACCTGTTCGTTCAGATAGGTGAACATCTCTTCTGCCGATTTTATTGATTTCTTTTCTTCAAACATTTCTTCTGAATCGGACGGATCCTCGTCCCCGGTGTTTTCTATAAGAGGGTACACAAAATATGCCTGATGCCCTTGTGACAGTTCCTTACGTACTGCCTCATATACCCGCACCTCATTGCCGGAGCGTGTCAAATGCGTCTGAACCGGAAGCCTTCCCTTAGGCATTGTGCGTAATACCGATACATCGAGATCTCCGAATACTGTTAAGGCGAGTGTCTGGGGGATGGGAGTTGCGCTCATCATGAGAAACGAGGGCGCCTTTCCGTCCTGCGATCTGCCCTTATCGATAATAAGATTTCTTTGAATTACTCCGAAACGGTGCTGTTCGTCAATGATTACAAAACGCAGATTCTTATACTGAACGTTTTTTGAAAAAAGCACGTGGGTTCCGATGACAATATCTATAGAACCTTCTGCGAGTGAACTAAGAAGTTTATTTCTTCCTTTTGCTTGAATATTTCCGGTAAGATATGCAAGACGTATTCCTGCAATAGGCTCAAGAAGTAATGCAGCATTTTCCGCATGCTGGCGCGAAAGAAGCTCTGTGGGTGCGAGGATTGCACACTGATACCCCGAATCCACGGCGCGCAGGCATGCAAAGAATGCGACGAGTGTTTTTCCGGAACCTACATCGCCTTGAAGGAGTCGTGCCATAGAAAACGGAGTATCTCCTGAAAAGGAAAGATCCAGTTCTTTATTGAGCTGAAGAATAACCGCTTTTTGATCAAGGGTAAGGGTAAAGGAAAGCCGCTCGACCAGCTGCTTTTGCTTAGGGGAAAGGCTCTTTGCGAAAACGGAATCAATATCAGTTTCCTGATTCTGCTCCGGAGAGAATTCATCCAGTGCGGTTTCCGGGAGTTTACCTTTGCGCTCCAGTGTTCTCTTTATGATTCCCAGCTGAAAAAAGAATAATTCCTCGTATATGAGAGTAAGACGGGCTCTTTGAGCTTCTTCAAGGGTCAGAGGTTTATGAATTAACCGTATTGCATCCTGCTTTGTTAGAAGACCGTATTTTTCCCTGTAGTGATCAGGTATTTCACTGCTTACTCCCCTGCCGTATTCCTTTAATGCACAGCTGATAAATTTCTGCATCTGGCTTTGGCTTAGTCCAGCTGTGAGGGGATATATGCTCACTATGGTACAGAAATTATCAGGTTCTTGTACGTTTTCATCGTCTTCTTTTTGTATGAGTTCCGCTTCAAAAGATGCAGACTGCAGGGATCCGTATTTTTCTGTGAAAGTACCGGTAACACTTAGCCGGGAGCCCACAGGAAAAGTTTTTTCTAAAAAGGGACGGTTAAAACAGACAAGATACGCAGAAGCACTTTCATCTTCAATGAGAATTTTCAGGGTCTTCATCCGTCCGTACCCGAACCACTCGTGAGAAAGTACTTTTGCAAGCGTATGAACCTTTGTTCCATCCTTGTATTGTGAAAGAAGAACTTTCTTTGTTCTGTCCTCATATGAACGCGGGTAATGGGTTAAAAGCTGGAATACGGTAAAAATATTGAGAGATGCAAGAGTTTTTGCGAACTTTGGGCCTATACCGCTTACCGAGGTAACCGGCGTCTCAATATCCTGCAGCAGCACAGGTTCTATACCGGAAGATTCTGGAGCATTTCTATAATATATTTAATCCCGAATCCTGCCAGCAGTTTTGCAGCAAAAATCAGTACTATAGAAATAATAAGGGCTGTCTGCTGGGAATAATAACGCTGTGCATAAAAAATCTTTGCAATTCTTGATGTTACTGGTGTAAGGATTTGATCGAAACTGTACCAGATGCTTCCGGAATCTTTATTTAAAAGTATAAATATCAATCTGATAACCATAAGAATTATAAAGAAATTGAGGATTGAGGATGCGAGACTCCATACGAGGCTGATGATCATGGCAAGAAAAATTCCCAGGCTTATTTTCTGCATTGCAGCAATATTGCCGAAAAGAGAGGAGGCCATGATTAGAATTCCAATTGAAATGACGGGTGAAAAATCCATTGTTCTCAAACGCAGAAATTTTACACCTCGGAAAAGATATAAATAGGGATCACAAATTGAGGAAAGAACACGGGCGGCTGCGGTGTTTTGCAGAGAAGGTATCCAGGTTACAATAATACGCGCAAAGCACATGAGCGTGTACAGCGAGATTATTGTCGATAATCCGCCTAAAAGGGCATAAAAAAAGTTCATGTAGTCCTCCAAATAATTATTCTTTCCAAACGGATTCCACCAGCGGCTGTTCCTTTAAGATTTTTAGAAATTCTTCATCTGCAGGAACTGTAAGGTTTGCTCCTGTCTTAATCTCAAAAATGCCCTTTGCAGTTTCCATATGAAAATATACTTCACAATTACCTGAAGAGGCAAATAAAAAATCCCGGAATTTCATTAATTTATGCTGATCTCCCGCTTCCCTGGTTAAAACAATGTGAAGCGATTGAATTATTTTCGGTTCAAGTTTCTGAGGCTCAAGAACTTCATCTATGGTAAGGCATGGTCCACCGTATGAATCATCATATTTAGCTTTGACGGCAAGTACAGCGTCTGGAAGAAACAATTCTTTGTATTTAGCCCATGCGTCCGGGAATACAGTAATTTTTATAGTGCCGTACAAATCTTCAATGAGACCTACCGCCATCCATTTTTCTTTTTTGGTAAAGATCGGTTTAATTTCTTTAACCAGTCCGACGAGAGTGTATGATTTATCCTTGCGGACATGTTCAAGCCGGTCGGTTCTTAAACTTGAGGCAGATTGTATAATTTTTTTATATGCATCAAGCGGATGACCGGAAATATAAAAACCGATGAGCTCTTTTTCTATGCTGAGTTTTTCAAGCTGGGGCCAGTCTTCCAGTTTATCGTAGACAAAGTCCTGAAACTCTTTTTCTCCGGTATCTTCAAATAAACTTACCTGCCCGAATTTACCGTCGCCTTTTTTAGCCTCAGCATATTCAACTGCTCTTTCCATATTGAGAAGAAGCACAGGGCGGATCTCATTGAGCGAATCAAAACAGCCGGTTTTTATAAGAACTTCGAGAGCTCTTTTATTCACGGTATGGAGGTTTACACGGTCAAGAAAATCCATGAAATCCTTGTATAAGCCGTTCTTTTTTCTTTCCTCAATAATTTCATCCGCTGCGGCATCTCCCAGCCCTTTGATGCCCAGAAGTCCGTATTTTACGCGGCCGTCAACTACGTCAAACACTTTATCAGACAGGTTAATATCAGGCGGATCTATGGTAAGCCCCATCGATCTTCCTTCTGCAATATACTCCGGTAGTTTATCCGTCGAGGATATTTCGTTTGTCAGGTTGGCTGCTATAAATTCCGCGGGGAAATTTGCCTTGAGGTAGGCTGTTCTGTATGCTACAACCGAATATGCTGCTGCATGGCTTTTATTAAATCCGTAACCCGCAAAAGGAATAAGAATCTCAAATATTTTCTCCGCATGTTCCTTTTTGAAGCCTTGTTTTACCGCTCCTTCGGTGAAGGTTATTTTTTCGGCAGCCATGACTTCCGCCTTCTTTTTACCCATGGCACGGCGGAGCATATCGGCCTGTCCAAGCGAATATCCTGCAATCCTTTGGGCTACCTGCATAACCTGTTCCTGATAAACGATGACTCCGTAAGTTTCCTCAAGAATATCTTTCAGGCAGGGATCCGGATAGTTTATTGCCGACGGGTCATTTTTGCCGGCAATAAAATCGTCTATGTAATCCATCGGTCCCGGCCGGTACAGTGCATTCAATGCTACAATATCCTCTATGCGGCGGGGGAGGGCCTGCTTCAGTACTTTCTGCATTCCAGGGCTTTCAAACTGAAAGACCGCAGCGGTCTGCCCCGCACAGAACAAGTCGAAGGTTTTACTGTCGTCTTCGCTTACTTTTTCTGTTGAAAACTCTTCAAATCCTTTTCTTTTACGGATAATTCTTTCCGCATGTTTTATGAGCGTTAATGTCTTAAGCCCCAAAAAGTCCATTTTTACGAGACCGCAGGGTTCAATTATATCCATCGTGTACTGAGTCGCGGCTTTTCCGGTTTTAGAATCTTTATACATCGGAGCCCAATCTATGAGTTTTGTTTTTCCGATTACGATGCCGGATGCATGAAGGCTCGTATTCCTGTTGGTATCTTCAAGAATAAATGAAATATCAAACAGTTCTTTGAAGCGGGGGTCTTCACGCATTTCTGCAAGCTGGCCAGAACCTTGAACTTTATCGCTCGTTTCAAACGCATCTTTCAGGTGAACCTTGGGACCCTCGGGAATACACTTGGTGATCATGTTTACGTCGGACAGCGGTATGTCGAGTACGCGTGCCACGTCTTTTATGACAGCCTTGGCCTTCATGGTTCCGAAGGTAATAATCTGTCCTACCTGTTCATCACCGTACTTCTGTCTTGTATATTCTATAACATCCTGTCTTCCCTCATAACAGATGTCGACGTCAAAGTCCGGCATGCTTATTCGTTCGGGATTTAAGAACCGTTCGAAGATGAGCTTATATTTGAACGGATCTATGTCGGTGATGGTCATCGCATACGCAACAAGGGAACCTGCGCCTGATCCCCGGCCGGGACCTACGGGAATATCGTGTTCTTTTGCCCAGTTTATAAAATCCCAGACTATAAGAAAGTAGCCGATGAATCCCATACTCGTGATGGTGTTGATTTCATATTCAGCGCGGGATTTGATTTCATCAGTTATGACTGGATACCTCTTTTCGAGTCCTGAATACACGAGGTGTCTGAAGAATTCCCTGTCATCGGTAAAACCGTCCGGAATCTGGTATACCGGGAGGCATGCAGGGAGTTCTGTGGTTTTATACTGCGGAATATGGAGATCACACAGGGAGGCAACTTTTGCGGTGTTGCTTATCATTTCAGGATAATCGGGGAAAAGGACAGACATCTCCTCTTGGGTTTTCATATAAAACTCGGGCGTGTCGAACTTCATTCTTTTATTGTCGCTTCTCTTTTTTTTAGTACCCACGCAAAGGAGAATGTCGTGCGCTATATAGTCCTTTTTTTCGCAGTAGTGAATATCGTTAGTCACAACCATCGGGATTCCGTTTCGCCTGGCAATATCAATAAGAAGGGGGGCTGCTCTTTTCTGCTCGGGAATTCCATGATCCTGAAGCTCAATGTAAAAATTATCTTTGCCGAATAAGGCGCTGTATTTTTGAACAAAATTCTCCGCTTCCTGCTTTTGTCCGTTCAATAAAAGCTGGGGAAGCTGTCCTGCTATACATGCGGTCAGACAGATAAGACCTCCCGAATACTGCTGAATCAGTTCCTCGTCAATGCGCGGTTTATAATACATTCCTTCGAGGAAAGCTTTTGATGAAAGAACCATAAGGTTGCGGTATCCTTCCTCGTTTTTAGCTATTAAAACAAGGTGGTAATATTTATTTCCCTGTTCGGTTCCGGTTCTCTCAAGACGGGAACCTCCGGCGACATAAAATTCGCTTCCGACAAGAGGATTTAACCCCTGCTTGCGGCATTCCTGTTCAAAGCGGAGAGCACCGAACATATTGCCGTGATCGGTCAATGCGAGGGCTTTCATTCCGAGTTCTTTTGCTTTGGATATTAGTTTTTTAACTGAAGCGGCCCCGTCGAGGAGGGAATAATCGGAGTGGACATGTAAATGAACAAAATCAGACATAGCCTCATTATATCCGCAGAAGTGGTAAAATGCAATTAAGAGTCATGATTGAAATAAATTAAAAAAAGAGACTGCCTGAAAATGAGGAGAACCTCTTTTGTTGAATTTGTGTTCAACAAGAGGGATTCTCCTCAACACGGCAGTCTTTTTTAGAAGCCGGGTTTTATACCTGAAAAAAGTGAATTTTATTCAATAATAAAAACGCTTTGAACCTGTTTGAAAAGAGAAGAGCGGATTTTTTCCAGCATCTGAACATCGGAACGGATAAGAACATCGTTAAGTGAAGGATCAAGTTCTTTCAGTTTTGCAATCTGCAGATCGAGCGCTGCAAACGCACCGCTGTAATTGCCGAGTTTATAATCTTTACTCATAGAAGACAGGGCCAAAGCGGTTGATGAAAGAGTGCTGTATTTGAGAGCTACAGGATTTCTTTGTGCATACCATTGATCTATGGAATCGGTGTATGAAGCATCAACATTCAGTGTTGTGTACTTAAACTTCTTATCTTTATGGGAATAATAGCTTATGTAGCAGTAGGCTGCGGTGAAATTCTCATTCTTTTGGGCAAGGGGCATGGTTTCATACGAGGGAATTGTTAGATCCCTTTGAATCATAATGCTTTGACCGGCACCAAGGTTTCCAATATCGAGTGTTATCGGACTGCCGCTTCCAAGCCAGGGAGAGGATGATATAGTAAGCGTTATTTTGCTTACTGCAGGTTTGCTGAACTGGGTAAAATCGGTAACAATAGTGTTTTCCAAAAACTGATAGGTTTTGCCGTAGTATGAGTTTCCCTTAATACCGTCAAGCATTGGGTTTACGACACCCCACTGCGGAGAATTGCCGTAGCAAAGGAGCGAAAACCCGGCATCGAGAGTTCCATACATACCCGATAGTACTTTAAACGATTCAATATCTGAATAGTTTTGGAGAATGTTCTCATCGGTAACCCACAGGAATCTCCACGGATTAACACTTGAATCTTCTTTCATTGCGGAAAATGACAGGGAAGCGGTTTTCAGGTTCTGCTTGACCTTTGTTTCTTTGGCAATTTCCTGAAGCGCTGTTGTTACATCTGCTTTAGAGCTGATAAATCTGAGCTTTCCGCTTTGGGCGGAAAAGAGAGCAATACGGGAACCGGCGGTTTTGGCATCCATTATGGATTGAAGTGAATTTTCAAAAACTTTGAAAGACCGTTCGGTACTCAAAAACGACGGACTTTGAATATATACAACGTAATTGACATCAATACTTTCAAAAAAAGAAGCGAGATTAGCCCTGAGCCCGAGAACTATTGATTGTGTTCCGCCGGATGTTAAAAATGAAACCTTATTATTTAAGAGGTATAAGCTTAAGTCCTCCTGTTCATTTACTTTGTATGGAAAAGCATATGAGTTAATAAAGGCGGATGTGTCGATAAATGCTCCGTCTGCAATACTTCCGCTGTCGGCAGCGGCTGTGCATACATTTCTTCCTGATTCTTTCTGCCCTCCGGCAAAAAGAACTGTTGCCATGCTCACAAAAATACAAAGAAAAACAGCAAGTCTTCTCATAATCAGCTCCCTAAAAAACAAAAATTCATTCTATGCATCAGTATACACCTGATTTGTAATGCCTGCAATTTTTTTATTTTCAAACTCTGTTTCTTTTATGGAAAAAATGGTGTATCTTAATGGTATACAAGGGGCTGACTGTGGAAAAATGGTATAAACTTGATAATGCAGCGAAACTGTATCCATCAGTGAGCAATGACAACCGCTCGGCTGTTTTCAGGGTTTCTGCAGTATTATATGAAAGTGTAAATCCGGTGATTCTCCAGCAGGCGCTGGATCATATCAGCGAGAAGTATGCTTTTTTATTTGTACGTTTACACCGCGGTTTTTTTTGGAATTATTTTGACACAAATCATAAGAAATTGCTGGTACAAAGTGAAAATCAATATCCATGCAGGGATATTAACCGGCTTGAAAACTCGGGATTTCTATTGAGGGTGCTGTACTACAACAAACGTGTTTCGGTAGAGGTTTTTCATGCGCTGTCAGACGGCGGGGGCGCTTTGGAGTTTTTAAAGTCTCTTTTATTCTGCTATTTCACCTTTTCCGGACACTACATTGAGAATGACGGAAGTGTAATAGGCGCTGAAGGGAAGGCGGAAACCGAATACAGCGATGACAGCTTCGCACGGTATTATGATCCGTTAAAAAAAGAACGCAAAAAGAAAAACTTTTTGGAAAAACAGAAGAATGCGTATAGAATCCGGGGTACAATGTATCCGCGCGGGGGAACAAATGTTATTTCAGGATTAATCTCATCGTCCGCATTGAATACTGCTGCAAAAAAATACAATACTACCATAACCGGTTTTCTTACCGCCCTGATGATATATTCAATGTTCGAAACCCATGTAAAGTTTGACCACTCCCGTTCCCCGGTAACAATCGCCGTTCCTGTGAATCTGAGAAAAATATTTCCATCTAAAACTTTAAGGAATTTCTTTTCTGTAATAAACTGTCCTTTAGTATACGATAAGGAACTTTCTTTTGAAGATATTTGTACACATGTGACATCCGTAATGAAGGAGAAAACAACACGAGAATATTTACAAAAGCAAATTTACAGGACGAGTAAGTTTACCATGCACAAGGTTCTGCGCTTTGCTCCCCTGATGATAAAGCGCATTTTTATTCAGGCAGGATATTCAATAATGAGCGAGACAAAAAAAACGCTTACACTTTCAAATTTGGGCATAATAAGAATGCCTCCTCAGATGTACGATTATGTGTCGCACGTTGAAGTTCTCTCGTATTGCTCGGTAAGAAGTCCTGCAACCTGTACTATTTCTACACTTGGAGACAAGATGTGCATAAGTTTTACCAAGACTATAGAGGAAAGCGACTGTATATCGTTCTTTTTAAGATTTCTCGCCCAAAACGAAGGTCTTGATGTTAAAGTGTATTCTAATGAATGGGGAGATGCTCATGAAATGCATTAATTGCTCAGTTACAGTAATTTCAAGATACAACCGCTGTCCTTTGTGCGGAGCGTCAGTAAAACCCTGTGAATCTGAGCAGGGCCGTGATAATGAATTTTACCCTGAATATCCTGAGCAGAAGCCTTCAAAAATGGAGAAAGCGAGAAAGGCCCTGTTTTTCATAACCGTGGCAGTGAGCGCTATCGCCGTTTTTATCAATCTTTTTTCATTGAAAATTAACCGTTCATTCTGGTCTTTTATTGTGGCATCCTGCCTGTTTTATGCATTTATCAGTTTTAAAACCGTATCGTCAAAAAAACTTCATACCGGAGCTAAGTTTCTTATTCAGCTCATTCTTCTGACCTTTCTTGCAGTCATAATTGATATTTTTTCGGGTTTTACAAAGTGGTCAACAACCTATGTAATCCCCGCGCTTTCAACTGTTTGTTCGTTTGTAATAACTGTTTTCGCCGCAAGTAAAAAAGCTTTGTACAAGGAATACCTCGGCTACATTCTTACCTCACTCCTGATATCAATTGTTCCGGCTGTTTTATGTATTTTTTCCCTGTCGCTGCAGGCCTGGGTAGGCTATGCGGCTCTCTTGTTTTCACTCATAATGCTGTTCGGATTATATCTTTTTGCAGATAAAGATTTTAAAAGAGAGCTGAAAAAGAGATTTCACCTGTAAATTCTGCAGGGCATTGTATTTTTATGCAGAAAAATGTATACTCATGAGCATGAGTAATGAAAATTTGACGCTAAGCCATTGGGCTGATCAGACAGCAGAAAAGATTATCCGTGAACGGGGTGATCTTGATGAATATACATGCGCTTCGGGAATAACACCTTCGGGAACTGTTCATATTGGAAATTTCCGCGAAATAATATCCGTGGATCTTGTTGTAAGAGCCCTCAGGTCAAGAGGTAAAAAGGTTCGTTTTATCTATTCATGGGATGACTATGATGTGTTCCGAAAAGTGCCCCAGAATATGCCCAACCCCGATATTCTTGAACAGTATTTACGTTTCCCGATTACTATGGTTCCAGATACTACCGGGCGCGATGACTCATATGCCCGCCACCATGAAGTTGATGTAGAATCGATTCTTCCTGCAGTCGGCATACACCCCGAGTTTTTGTATCAGTCAAAACGTTACCGAGCTAATATGTATGCCGAAGGCATGAAAAAAGCTTTACAGAATAAAGAGAAGATAAAGGAATGCTTAAACCGCTACCGCGATGACGATCATAAAATACCTTCCGGCGAAGTATACTGGCCTACTGCGGCTTTTTGCGTGCAGTGCAATAAAGACACGACAGAAATGGATTCCTATGACGGGGAGTATGGTCTTACCTATCACTGTACAAGCTGCGGACACGTTGAAAAAGCCGATTTACGTACTTCCAAAGAAATTAAACTCGGCTGGCGTGTGGACTGGCCAATGAGATGGAGCTTTGAGAAAACACTTTTTGAACCGGCAGGAAAAGACCATCACAGTCAGGGCGGTTCTTTTGATACCGCACGTCTCGTGTCTGAAGAAATATACGGCTGGAGCGCTCCGGTAACTTTCCGCTACGATTTTATAGGAATTAAGGGAACGCCGGGAAAAATGTCTTCTTCAAAAGGAAAAGTTATAGATCTCTATGATGTGCTGCGTGTGTATCAGCCGGAATTAGTACGCTACCTCTTTGCTGGAACAAGACCGAATACCGAGTTTTCTATAAGCTTTGACCTTGATGTTATTAAAACCTATGAAGACTACGACAAGACTGAGCGTATTGCATGGGGTACGGAAAAAGCCAAGAATGATGAAGTCTATGCAAAGGAAAGAAGAATATACGAGCTTTCTCAGGTTGACGGCATGCCGACCTCGATGCCGTATCAGATCCCTTTCCGCCATCTTTGCAACCTTTTACAGACCAACTCCGGAGACATCGATGCTGTTATATCATCACTGACTGATATTTCAAAAGATCAGGAAAACCGTTTTAGAACTAGGTGCAAGTGCGCGTGGTACTGGATTACCGAGTGCGCTCCCGAAGATTTCCGGTTCTCTCTCCGCAAGGACGGATCAAAGGCCGATATAAACGGTGCAGAACTTGCAGCCCTGAAAAAAATATATGCAGAAATCCTTCCGAAAATGGATGGAATGGAAGAGAAACCGCTGTCTGAAGCTGTCTATGCAGTCGCACAGGAATGCGGACTTGAGCCGAAAGTACTTTTTACCGCAACGTATCAGGCTTTGATTGGAAAGGATCAGGGTCCCCGTCTTGCAAGCTTTATGAAGATAATCGGACGAAAACGGCTTGAAGAGCTTTTAAAAAATTATTAGAACATATTTTTTATGAAGAAGAGGGAAAAGCGTAACCGGCTTTTCTCTTTTTTTTATTTTATAGTGAATTAACTCTTCAAGTAATTCTGCATTGACGTATCTGTACTTATTTTGTAATGTAAGTATACTGAATGTTGACTGAATTACTTAAAAAATACTTTACAGATAGAAGCGGTAATGAAGAGCATTCTAAGTCTGCGTTGCAGACTTTTTATTCAATAAGGTATAGGAGTTTTACATGAGCGATTTAAAAGGATCAAAAACAGAAGCCAATTTACGTGAAGCATTTGCAGGCGAAAGCCAGGCGCGCAACAAATACACGTACTATGCATCAGTTGCCAAAAAAGCCGGATTCAATCAGATTTCAGATTTTTTTGAAGAAACAGCCGGAAACGAAAAAGAACATGCCAAAATTTGGTTTAAGCTTCTTCATGACGGAAAAGTTCCCGATACTGAAACAAATCTTTTAGATGCGGCAAACGGCGAGCATTACGAATGGACAGATATGTATGCTAACTTCGCGAAAACAGCAAAAGAGGAAGGGTTTACAAAAATAGCCTACTTATTTGAAGCTGTTGCAAAAATTGAAAAGCATCATGAAGAACGCTACCGTGCACTGCTCGAGAGCATTAGGAATAAAAAAGTTTTCAATGCTGACGGAGATATTGCATGGATCTGTGCAAACTGCGGTCATATTCATTATGGAAAAAATGCGCCTGAAAAATGCCCTGTTTGCGATCATCCGCAGGCATATTTTATGCGCGATGTAAAGGCATATTAACTATTTAAAAGAATGAAAAAAATGCGTCCTTTCGCTGAGTGCGGTTTGGTATTAACGGGCTTAGTACAAGCTCTGCTTGTTTTAGTCCCGCCGCAAGACGCGTAAAGGGCGCTTTTTTTGCTTCTTTCAACTGTTTAAACGAAGCTAGAGTATAGGGGAAGTGTCCATGCGCTAAGCGCAGATCGCAAAGTCAGCGTCCATGCTGACTTTGCTTCTCGAGTTTTGCGAAAGCAAAACTCGCTCATGGGCAATAGCTAATCCGGTGCCCTCCATGGCAATCATTGGGGGTGCTTTTTTTTAGCGGAGTAGGTGGTTATTGTTTCAGATAAACATATTCATCCGTGGACTCAATGATAGAGCCGTTAACCATAAACCACGTAGGAGTCCACTTCCCGGTTGTTAATGACAAACTATTTGTATCGTAGGTCATGTCTACAGTGCCGTTTGCATCTTCAGTCCAGGTAAATTTATAGTCGTTTCCGCTGATCTTTGCAACTCCCGTACCGTCAGCAAAGTATTCACTGTATCCTTCTGTTGGTGAGTATGTATACGAATCAGTATACGGCGATCCTGCTGAATATGTGATATATGTTTCAGTGGAGTATTTTGACTCATACGTACCGGGAATAACTCCAATAGCCCCGCTTGTTTTTTTACTATTAATGAGGGAGAGCTTTGCACCGTTGTCATAGCAGAACGCATCAGGGTAGGTACAGACAAGCCGCGATGTATATGTATAGTTTCCTATCGGCTGGGTACTGGATACATCAAATTTCAGGCCGTTTGCAGAACTATAGGTATAAGTTCCTGTATATTGTATTGAGTATGAAGTATATATGCATGTTCCGGTAGCTGCATCAAAAGTAATTAGGACTGAAGGATAAGCAGACCAGTAATATGTTCCGCTGCCTACGGGTTCCGGAGTTCCGTTTTTATACTTTGGTACTGCCTTTGCCGTAGCTGCAGATACAGCCTTGCTTTTTTCACCTTCTCCCTTTGCATTTACAGAACTTACCTTAAAATAAAATGTTGTTTCTGAAGCAAGGCTCGATACCGTCTGATTTGTTTCTGTTGTTCCAGTTCCTACTTTTACATAGGAGCCGGTCTCTGTTGCAGAAGAATACAAGCAGTACGATATTGCACCTTTTACCGGATTCCATGACAGCGTGATAGAATTCTCGGTTGGTGTTCCGGATACAGCAAGTCCTGAAGGAGAGGCTATGCTTGATTCCGGTTTTTCGGTTTCTTCAGAGGGGTCGCCGCCGTCTGAGCCTGTAAGGTTATCGCAGCTTATGAGCAGCGATACACTGATAAGTAAAAAGAAAGCCACAGCGTATAATAACGTCCCGGCTTTATTCGTTCGATTCGATTTACCCATGGATTTACATCTCCTGTTTCCAATGAAGAAAGTATCCACGTTAAACGGTTTTTATTCAAGCATTTTATTAAATATTACTATGTAAAAAAAATAAGCGGATGCCTAATTTTATCGAAAACTAAATACGGTCTATTTCTAATAAAAACTATAACAAATACAGGGCTTTGTGTATATAGCATAGTTTATATTCAGGATTTTTAAGTGACAAAAAAAGGAAAACTAAGTATAATCACCATACAGGAATGGAGAGTTATTATGAAAAAATGTATTGTATTACTGATGGTGATGTTTTTTCTGTCTGCTTCTTTTACTCAGGAGCAGTCACCGGTATTTAACAGAGGTCAACTTGAAAATAAAGACATGCTGGTTCATGCAAGTTTTCTGCCTGGTATGTACCACTATAGCAGCAAACCCCTGTCGGGCGGTGTTATTTCCCGGAAGGAATTATATAGAGTGCTGCTTACCATCCCAGAAAATGAGAAATACGTAAAGCGGATGAAGGGATGGAATATTGCAGAAATTATTTCTTTCGGTGTCTTTAGTGGGACCGCCGGTTATTTCCTTTCATGTGTTAATTCGGGAAGTTTAACCGAAGATAAACAAAACTGGTGTACCGCTTTTATGACTCTAGGATTTGTTTATGGAGCTTTATCTGTTGAACTGCGTCTAGCTAATACCGTTAAGGCGGTTGATAATTATAATCTTTCGATTGCCGGCCTTCCTGTCATACATCGCTAGGTAAGAAAGTAGTAACTGATAAAAATTGTTTATTTAGGTCTTATTGAATGTAATTAATAGAACGAACGTTCGCTCTATTAATTACATTATAGAAGTTATTGTATAGTAAAATTATCATGAAATATATCGCTGCTCCCTTTTTATCACTTTTATATAATCTAATTCTCTCATCATGTCGTTAGGTGTATCTCCTGTACACCTACCTTACCGAGTATTTTGCTTTGCAAAAACTCGCCATTTGCAGTAAGCAGCTCCGGCGGCATCCTTGCCGATCATGTCGTTAGGTGTACATACGCCCCTTTGGGTCGTTAATGCAAGGAAGTTATTATACTGGACTTTTCTCGTTCATTATATTCACTACGAAAAATCTGATTATCCTGTACACCTACCTTACCGAGTATTTTGCTTTGCAAAAACTCGCCATTTGCAGTAAGCAGCTCCGGCGGCATCCTTGCCGATCATTAGTTATTCTTGCGTGAGGGCTTACATTTTTGTGTGTTTCGCTATTTACGATTATTTAGTGTTTTTTTTCATTAGAGATTTATACACAAGCGGTAATCGGAGTGCATTACTAACAACACTGATAGAACTTAATGCCATGGCAAAGCCTGCAATCATCGGGTTTAATAAAATGCCTGTTAAAGGATACAGTATGCCGGCAGCGAGGGGCAGCCCAGTGAGATTATATATAAATGCCCAGAAGAGATTCTGTTTAATGACGCGGAGAGTTGCTCTGCTTAACAGCACTGCATCTCGAATGGAATCGATTGTCGAGTGCATTAATACAATATCGCCGGATTCAATTGCAGTGTCGCTTCCCTTTCCCATTGCCGCTCCAATGTCGGCCTGCACAAGGGCGGGCGAGTCGTTAATACCGTCTCCTGCCATAAGTACTGTCTTCCCTTCCTTTTGAAGATCTTCGATTACACGGGCCTTGTCTTCCGGAAGAACTTGCGCGATTACCCGGTCTGCGCCGATTTTATTTCCTATGCTTTGTGCACTGCGTTTGTTGTCGCCGCTTAATAGAATAACTTCGAAGCCCATATCCCTTAGTGATTTGACGGCGCTTATGCTTGTCTCTTTAAGTTCATCTTCAAGCGCTGTTATTCCCGCAAGGATGGAATTATAAGAAAGATATATGAGTGTTTTTCCTTCATTCTCAAGCCTTTCAATATCAGCTTCGGCACTCTGAACGTTTACATTGTTTTCTTTCATCAGCAGTATATTCCCGGCTGATAGGGACACTTCTTGTCCTTCTTCTCCCGTGTTCAAGACCGCGGTGATGCCTTTTCCCGCTTTATTTTTTTCATCCTGAACAGCATATGCATTTTTGCTGATATTCCGTTTCTCAACTTCGTTTATGACAGCCTGTGCAAGCGGATGCGTACTGTTTTTTTCCAGCTGATACAGCATCTCAAGCAGAACTGCTTCAGTCTTAATACCGGTTTTATCAGTATTGTATAAGCTGATTGAACTTACTGCTGGTTTACCCTTTGTCACGGTTCCTGTCTTATCGAGTACGACGGTTGTTGTCTTTTGCAGAATTTCAAGAATTTCGGCCGAGCGAATAAGGATGCCTTTTTTTGCTCCTTCTCCTGTTCCGACCATGACTGCAGCCGGAGTTGCAAGTCCGAGTGCGCAGGGGCAGGCGATAACGAGTACTGAGGTTAGAATTCTAAGTACAAAGTGAAACGACTGTCCGTTCAAGAACCATACAAGGGCGGATACAAGGGCAATGCCGAGAACAGAAGGAACAAATATGCCGGATACTTTATCTGCAAACCTGGATATTGGCGCTTTTTTACTCTGTGCTTCTTCTATGAAGGAAATAATCTTTG
Organism: Spirochaetota bacterium; assembly: GCA_023398165.1. GTDB lineage: Bacteria > Spirochaetota > Spirochaetia > Treponematales > Treponemataceae > JAAZLA01. The sequence continues at coordinate 26,014 of JAEWSQ010000007.1, forward strand.
ATAATGTTGAGTTCTTAATAGTTTTACTAACTCTCATAATAAGCACTCCGCTTCCATTAAGTGTTCCGCCTATTACAAGTGATCCTTTAGCTTTATCGATGCTCATGCTCTCTCCTGTGATCATCGATTCATTTACATCGCTATTACCCTCAAGAACAATACCGTCCAGAGGGATGACGCTCCCCGGTTTGACAAGAAGAACTTCACCTTCTGCAATAGATTCAATATCAGCTTCTTTAGGAGGGAGTTTTAAATCGGGATTATCGTAGGAGGCGAGCACTACAGCCTTAGGAGGCTGAAGGGAAAGGAGAGAGGCTATTGCGCTCTGTGTCTTTTCAGTGCTCGAGCTTTCTATGTATTTACCTGTCATGACAAAGGTGAGAACGACGGCTGCCGATTCGTAATATAAATTATGAACGTAGTGTGCATCATTTGAAACAAGAAAGGTTAAAAAAAGACTGTATAAAAATGAAGCAGAAGAACCGATTGCAATGAGCGAATCCATATTAGGAGAAAAATGGAGGAGTGCTTTGAAACCGTGTATAAAAAAGTTCCTTCCGGTGTAAAGAACGGGTATTGTAAGAAGGAGCTGGATGAGGGCAAAGTTTACCGCAGCGTGATGGGGAGAAAAAATTTGTGGAAGGGGAAGAGGCTGGGGGAACATCTGTCCCATTGATATGTACATGATAAGTACTGATAAAACCCATGATACGATGAGTTCAATTTGTTGAGATGCCTGAGTATGAGTCCTCTTTTCTTCTTTTGCCTTTGCTTTTTCCTTCGTATTTGACGGATCGAGTGCGGTGTAGCCTGATTTTGAAACTGCAGAAATTATGTCTTCCTTTGCTGTAATAGAGCCGTCCCACTCAACGGAAAGTTTTTTTGTGGTGAGGTTTACATCTGCCTGTTTAATGCCCTCGAGTTTTCTTACAGAACGCTCAACTGCTGAGCTGCAGGCTGCACAGGACATGCCTTCTATAATAAAGGTGTTTTTTTCCATTGAAGCCTCCCATATTGAACTTTACGCTTCATAGCTAATATACTCATACTATACAGATGAAAACAAGACAGTTGCAGTTAAAAACTATATCTGTGTAAGTTAGTCACATATATAACCCTTAGATCTTAGGAAATTTTTAGTTGACATTCATGCAGTATGAATCCACAATAAAGAGTATAAGCTTCTATCAGGAGTAAAATAATGATAAATGAAAAAGTTCTACCAGGTCTCGGATTAACAGAAAAAGAGTTCAGTGATATTGAATCTTATCAGAAGAGCAGAAACAGTGCAGTATTAACTATTATGTTTACAGACATACAGGGTTTTACTTCTCTTACCGAGGAACGCGGAGAATCATATGTTCATATGCTTCACAGTGAGCATGATAAAATAATCGTTGACTGTGTTGAGCGCGATGGAGCCGGGATAATTATTAAGTATATTGGAGACTCAGTCATGGCCGCTTTTTCCGAACCCACTGCGGCTGTTGACCGGGCTTTGCAAATTCAAAAGCGCTTGTATGAGTTCAATCATGAACATCCTGAGCTTTCAGATCTGTATGTCAGAATAGGTCTTCATATGGGTCAGACCGTTCTTGAAAACAAAATGCATGTAGACCTCTTTGGAAGACATGTCAACAAGGCTTCGCGGATTGAAAGTCTGGCTGACGGAGGTCATATTTTTATTTCCTACCCGGTCTTTGACAGTATTAAGTCCTGGCTTATTGAATCAGGGGGTGCCGCCTACAAGTATCATGGTCAGTATATGCTCAAGGGAATAGATAAACCGGAAGATATTTATGAAGTTTACAACATTAATCTTACTAAACCAAAAGCTCCGAAAAAAGGCAAAAAAAGAATAATCAGCGGTAAACTTCTTGTATTGTGTACAGCGGCACTGTGTTTACTATTGCTTGCATTACTTCTTGGACCGGGATTAATGCTTTCTAACGGAGCGAAAACATCTGATGCCTCTCTGCCGATACTGAGCGGTTCAAAAGAACCCGCTCAAGTTCTTTCTGACAAAGAGCAGCCCGAGCCTGTTTTGCAGGAAACCAGTGAAAATCAAAATGTGGCAAAAAATTCTTCCAAAATCGCTGAAGAGAGCGAAGTATATTTCATATCACTTAATGCACTGGAACCGATTTTGGATTTAACAACACCTCTTGTACTAATAGATGTTGAGGGCACAGATAATACTAAAAAGCCGCTGATTCCTATAACACCCGGCCGACATGTTATTCATTTTGTTGTATCCGATATTGTCAATTATTTTTATGAGTTTGATGCCGGGCCGGGGAAAAATCTTCTTTCTGTTAAATTTGTCCGGTCAGAACTTCCCGGTGTTCAGGTAAATTTATTCTTACAGGATGACGAAAAACAGCAGACACGAAAATCAGTTCAGGAATATTTTTATTATACAAGAGGCAATCTTGAGAAAAAAAATCTGACAGGGCAGATAGAAGTTTCAGTCAAGGGTGTACAGGAATCGAGTGAGACTGCACAATTTACTATTCAATATTCTGTATTAATAGATAACAAAGAAAAGGCGAGGGATGTAATGACTGTCGACAGTCCTATGAACAGCAGCGGATCAACATATTCCGATCCGCTGATGCTTTTTGAAGATGACTATCATGCGTATTATGTACGGTATTCATACAATAATGATTCAATTCAGATCAATCTCGATGCAGCATTCAAAGATTTTTCAAAAATTAAATTTTAGCTTGACTAATGTACCAAAAAGAATAATTTTAGTGTATGGAGGATAGCTTATGAAAAATGTAGCCATAGTAAAAGTAACCGGGCGTGAAATAATCGATTCACGCGGAAACCCCACTGTTGAAGCTGAGGTTTTTTTATCTGACGGAACAAGCGCTTTTGGTGCATCCCCAAGCGGTGCTTCTACCGGTATCTATGAAGCTCTTGAGCTTCGCGATGGAGATAAGAAAAAGTTCGGAGGAAAAGGCGTAACAAAGGCCGTTAATAACATAAATACCATACTATCAAAAACGCTTGCCGGTATGAATCCCTATGATATTTATGCAGTAGATCAGGCGATGATCAAGGCAGATGGAACAAAAGATAAATCTGTACTCGGAGCTAATGCAATACTTGCTGTTTCAATAGCATGCGCTCGTGCTTCTGCTCTGTCCCTCGGCATTCCCCTGTTTAAATTTATTGGCGGTATTAACGCTACCTTGCTTCCTGTTCCCATGATGAATATTTTAAATGGCGGTGCGCACGCCGCAAACACAGTAGATGTTCAGGAATTTATGATTATGCCCAAGGGCGCTCAATCATTTTCAGAGGGACTCCGATGGTGTACGGAAGTATACCATTCACTCGCAGGCATCTTAAAATCTAAGGGGCTTTTAAGCGGCATCGGGGATGAGGGAGGTTTTGCACCAAATCTTTCAAGCGACAAGGAAGCGCTCGATTTAATTATGAGTGCAATAGATAAAGCCGGATATAAAGCCGGCAGTGATTTCGTTCTTGCCCTCGATGCGGCGGCAAGCGAGTGGAAGGGTGACGGTCTAGGAAAATACAAGATGCCCAAGAGCGGAAAAACGTATACTGCAAGGGATCTTGTCGATCATTGGAAAGATCTTTGCAATACCTATCCTATCTTTTCTATTGAAGACGGTCTTGATGAAGAGGACTGGGAAGGATGGAAACTTCTTACTAAAGAATTAGGCAGTAAGATTCAGCTTGTTGGGGATGATCTTTTTGTGACGAATACGGAACGTTTAAAGAAGGGAATAGAACAGGGATGCGGCAACGCAATTCTTATTAAACTTAACCAGATCGGTACCGTATCGGAAACGCTGGAAGCAATTAAAATGGCTCATAGTGCAGGCTTTGCTGCAATTGTTTCTCACCGCTCAGGAGAAACAGAAGATACGACCATTGCAGATCTCGCCGTAGCTCTTAACGCAGGCCAAATAAAAACAGGCGCTCCTGCGCGTACTGAACGGGTTGCAAAATATAATCAGCTCATACGCATAGAGGAATCTATGGGTTCTAATGCGAAGTATGGGAAACTCAAGAGCTATTAACAGACTGATATTACTGAAAAGGAATGTTCACTGTTCATTGTGAAATCGAAAAGCCCGGAAAACAGCATTGTTCTTCGGGCTTTTTTATGAGTGCTCAGCAGATGCAAAATAGTAAACCGAGAAAACGGAAATTAGTTATCCTGTGTAAGAATTATTTTAACCGGTTTGTAGTCTTCCGCACCGCAGATTTTTATCATCGCTGGTGTTAGAAGCTCTTTTGATATTGCAGTGAGTGTTTTTAAAAGCACACTTCCTTTACTGTCACAGGGAAATTCAAAAAAAGTACCGCTGTTGTCAGGAGCGCCGCCAAGACTTAGAAGAAAAGAGCGGAGTTCTTTAGGCATTGTTTTAAGATGTTTTATGCCGAATTTTAAACCTGTTTTTTTGTCTGCCAGGTAGAACTCTAAAAAAGTATAGGGATTATGCAGTTTGAGCCTGTAGCTTACTGTATGCGGAAGTTTTGCATCCTGAATATGCAGTTTGCCGGGCTTAAATATCATGGTTAATTTTGATGATTCAATAAGATCATCAAGGGTTTGTTTCATTTCATTACAATCGTTCATAGAGTGCGAGTATAGCATAGTGAAGAGAAAATTGTAACTATCTTTTTTTAACCGGAATTACTATAAATAAAACAAGAGCTGCAGCATAAGGAAGGGCAAGCAGCAGCCCGGAAGGAATGGAAGAGGATTGCAGAATATTAGATGCGTACTCTGCCGCTGCAAATACAAGTACCGCTGCTGCAATACCTGTGCTTTTCTTTCTCCCTAAAAATACGGCTGCAAGAGCTATCCAGCCGCGGCCTGAGGAAATATTAGGTACAAAAGAAGAGACTTGCAGCACTAAAAAAATTCCTGCAAGGCTTGCGGAAAATCCAGAGAGGATCCACGAAATAGTCCGGTAGAATGAGGGATTTACTCCGCGCTCAAACAGAACATCAGGATCGCTTCCGGTAATTCTCAGCCTTCTTCCTGTTTTAGATTTTTGAAGAAGAAAAGCAAACAGAAGTATAAGAATGTAGGCCGAAGGAGTCAGTATGGTCCGGGCGGTTTGTGCTGTAGAAGAATTCAGCAGTTGAGATGAGGAAAGAACACCCTGTGTTTTATATATGACGGAAGAAAACAGTGAAATAACGCCGTTTGAAAAAAGATTGAATGCAAGGCCTGCTAAAAACGGGTTTGCTCCTGTTTTTTCTGTGAATAGGGAAATGAGGCATAATAGAATCATGCAGATAAGGCATGAAAAAAAGGCTCCAGGAAAAGGACTATTACAAATATCAGTAAATGTGTAAAACAAAAATGCGCTTAAATTTATTGCTCCGTCAATGAAGACTGCCATAACTCCGGCGAGTTCGCTTACAAGCGCTCCAGAGGAAGCAAGGAGAAGAGGAACACCTGCTGCAAGAATATCAGTCAGTGTATTCATGATTTTCTCCTTCCTGTTTTTGAAACAGATATGACGAGCAGTACCGAAGCTTGAATAATTGAAGTCATATTAAACGATACGTTATTCGTCAGTACCGCATAGTCTGATGCGGTGAACATATACGACAATAAAAGGGCTGAAGGCAGCAGCAAGAGCGGATGACTTTTGGCGATGAGTGCTACAGTGAGCGCATTCCAACCCATGCCGAGGTAAAAACCCTGATGAGCTGTATAGTACATGCCGGTGACAGCAAAATATCCGCAGAGTCCGTGAAAGGAACCGGATGCGCACATTGCGAGTATGCTGTACTTGTTTACAGGCAGTCCAGAATACTGTGCGAACTCTCGAGCCTTCCCGCTTATTCTAAAAAGTGAACCCGGCCGTGTTTTATACAGAAGTATGTAGAATACTACACATAGTGCAATGATAATAAAAAAAGAGATGTTTACTTTTGACGGCGGTAAAAGAGAAGGAAGGGTAAACTGCTCAGGAATAGACGGAGTTGCCAGAAGGTTTTGTTTTTTATCGCGCAGAGGATTTGCTATTGCCCAGTCTATAAGTGGAATAAGTGAGGCTGACAGTAAGAAACTTGACAGAAGTTCGCTCGTCCTGCGGTATATTTTTAAAAGTGCAGGTATAAGTGTTAACACTGCGCATCCGGCAATTACGCAGACGGCAGCGGCAAGGGGCGACAAAAAAGAATTAAATCTGTTTAATATAACAGAAGTAATTAAACCTCCTGCGTATACCTGACCTTCTCCTCCAAGGTTTATATTTCCGGAAAGGAGTGCTAATGAGGCGCCAAGTGAAGCAAACAATAAGAGCGATGAGGTATTAAGCATGGAACCGAAAAAATACGGGGAAGCAAACGGAGAACTAAAAAAAGACACTACAGCGGAGAAGGGGTTTTCGGAAAAAATACTGACCAGTATTACGGCAGAGGCGAAGCCTGAGGCAAGTGCTGAAAGCGAAGGAGTCAAAAATTTTTTCACTGCAGTTTTCCCCCTGTGAGTTTTAAGCGTATGTCTGCAATAGAATTCAATGTTTCATCAGATGAAGAACTGACTACAAGAACAGCACATCCTGTATCTGCAAGAGACCGTATATTTTTGCATAACGATAGTGATGCTGCCTTATCCAATCCTGCAGCAGGTTCAAAAAGAAGAAGAACTTCAGGATCAGTAGACAGTTCTCTTTCAAGTACTAAACGCTGGAGCATGCCCCCGGAAAGATTCCTAACCGGCTCATCTATATCAATACTGATCATTTCGTTTGCTATGATGCTTCTAGAAAAATCTTCATCCTCATCTTTGGTTCTCTTTGATTTTCCATAGATGGTAAGCATTTCAAAAATGGAAATATCAGGGTGGGATGCTCTATGCGTTTTATCTGAAGGAATTACAGCGCCCCGTAAACTGCGGATGCGCCTTGGTGTGAGCGGAGATTTCGACGTGAATGTGAAACCCTGGAAGGTAATCGTTCCAAAAAAGGGAACAGGTTCAATACCGGTTAGAATTTCTTCAAGAGTCTCTATACCGCTTTCTCTTTGCCCCTGTATAAGGGTGACCGCGCTCTTGTACACTGAAAACGAAAGTGAAAAAAGGGAAGTTCTGTTTTTTTCACGGCATGTCAGCTGAGTAACTTTTAATACAGGATGAGATACGTCGGCATCAGCATGTTCCTTATTTAAAAGAAATGCTTCATTTTTTTCATACAAGGAAGGATCAAAAAGCTCTTTGTGGAGAGCTTTATACTGTACGGGTGAGGATACTGTATTCTCCGAAGAATACACAAGACGTCCCTTTTTTAATACTGATATATGAGAAGAATGTTTTAACGCATCTTCAATATTGTGAGTTATAAAAAGAACTGCGAGGCCGTTTGCAGCTTGCGCATGCAGCGCTGAGAAAAAGTTTTCGCGTTCTTTGTCATCGAGGTAGGCTGTCGGTTCATCAAGTATAAGCAGACGCGGGTTTTTATATAAAGCGCATAAGAGTTCGGTATAAAACACCTGTGAAGCCGGTATGTATTTTACTTTCTGCTTCAGCGGAACCTGAATATGCCACTGTTCTTTAATTCTCTCAAGTTTCTTTAAAGCACCGGCAGCCTTTTCTATTCCAAGCGTGCAGTTTTCAAGTACGGTTAATTCTTCCGCTGCAAACGGTCTTTGATGAACCATCACGATACCCGCATCCTGTGCATCCTGCGGACAGGAAAAGAAAACCGGAGAAGAAGGAACGGCTGCAGTTTCGAATGGATTGGCTCCCGCAAGAAGGGAGCCTGAAGTCGGTTTTTGAGAGCCGCTCAGTATTGAAGCGAGCGTCGATTTTCCCGCTCCGTTTTCACCGAGCAGTGCATGTATACATCCGGAACGGATGCTTATAGTAACATCATCAAGCGCCTTTTTGTGTGCAAACAGTTTTGTAATACTTTGTGTGCTCAGACAGAACATAAAGACATATTACATTACAGGCGGGTCGAGTACAAGTACTTTTTCTGTAATAGAAGTTATAAGTGCATCAAGCTTTTCTGTTCTTATAGCGGAATCAGTAAGGGGTTCATATGGAGTAAACCCGACATACCCGTCTTCCATTCCTGCAGTGAAAGCTTTTCCGAATACGACTTTATTTTCAATGTAATCGCTCAGTATTTTTTTTGTCATTTTTTCCTGCATGATCATGGCACTCGAGATCACATATCCGGGAGCTTTTGAATACCCGTCGCTGTCAAACCAGGAAATGTAAAATCCAAGGTCTTTTGCTGCCGCTATAACACCCTGAGAAGCTCCTCCTGCAATCGGCAGTATTACATCTACACCATCCTTATAAAGACTTCGTGCAAGTTCATTTCCCTTGGATGCATCGTACCAGTTGCCGACGAGGCGGAATTCTACCGCAATATCCTTATCATAGGCTTTTGCGCCTTCAACAAAGGAAGGATAAAGAACTTGGTTCATTACCGGATATTCCTGTGCTGCAATCAAGGCAATTTTTTTATCTGTATTTGCAAATTTTAAATCCGTACTGGTACTTGCCATTGCAGCGGCAAAACCTGCCATATATGCCTGCTGTCTCTGGTTGTACTGAACCGTTGCCATTGAAGCATTCCCTTCTTTGTATGAATCAAGGATAATAAAATACTGCTTAGGAAACTGTTTAGTAAGGGGTTCAATAATATCAGGCAGAGCGGGGTTGGATGAAAGAATAAGATCATATTTTCCCTCTGCGCAAAGAGCCGTTATTTTACCCGGCCATTCAGACTGATTCGTTCCTGCTTCAATAACGGTGAGTGAAAGAGGACCGAAATCTCTTCCCTTGTATTCATCAACGGCTTTTTGAGCGCCTGAAACAAGCATCTCGTATACAGGGCTGCCCGAAACAATTCCGGGTACAAATACTGCGATTGATTTTCCTGTTTTTTCAACAGGGCGCGCCATAGAAAATGATAATAAAACGGCAGTTGCCAGAACAAGTATTGCCGCAGCTTTGGCCGATGTTTTTCTGATGTTCATATGTTCTCCTAAAATACCATAGTGGTTTTACATACAAATAATACATTAAGTATTTATATAATAGTTTTATGTCAAACAAGAGTCAAGCGTTTTTTTACCATATTTTTATTTTTTATCAGGATTATAGGCAGTTTTACATCAATATTCGGGAGAAGGATTTCTATCTCTCTTCTTTAGAGAAAGGCGTTTTTTTAAAGCCAGTCTTTTTTCTACTGCAGTTTTAGATGGCCTGGTCGCATGTCTCTTTTTTTGAATTTTTGCTGATTGAGCGATTAGATTTTCCAGCCGGATAAGGGCAATTTCTCTATTCCGCTCCTGTGTTCTTTCTTCCATGACTGCAACATACAGCCTTTTCTCATTATTAATGCGGGAAATAAGTTTTATTTTTACGGCATTCAGCTCTTCGGCAGTTAACCCTTCAATTTTATCAAGCATAATTGAAGCATGAACCTTTGTATTAACCTTGTTAACGTTCTGTCCGCCTGAACCGCCTGAAAGAGAAAACTGATATTCAACATTTCTTAGGAGAGATTCCTTTAAAAGCATTCTATTCATAATTACCAGTCCGACTCCGATGAAAATTTGGGAAGAAGAGCACCTGTATGTTTCATATATTCTTTATAACCGCTTCTTCTTTCGATCTGCCGTTTTTCCATTAAGGGTACCGATACGAACAGAAAAAGCAGCGTATTCGCCAGAGCTCCGGCGAAAGCCCATGAGGGCATAACCTTTGATCCTCCTATGGAACAGACTGCCAGGCTTGAAAGATAACACCCCCACCACATTAGTATCTCGCCAAGGTAATTCGGATGGCGCACATGGTGCCAAACTCCTGTACTGTTTACCTTTCCTCTATTAAAAGGATTTTTTCGGAAGGACAGCATCTGGGCATCGGCAATAATCTGTAGCATTACCGCTGTTATGCAAAGAAGGACGCCGGGGATGGCTGAATAAGGTATTAATCCAAGAAAAAGGTTAAGGGATTTGTAATTATCTATATAAAATGTTGCTCCATAAAATAGAGGAATACTTGCAAAAAGGACAACAAGAGTCGGCATCATGTGAATGCCGAAAAAATTTACTGTGAGCCAGAGCCTCGGAGTCTTTTGTTTAAGTAAATCATACCTCCAATCCTGAACGGTAAGATTGGTAAAGTTTACAGCCCAGTTTCCGGTAAGACGCCAGCTCCAGAAAGAAAGGAGAGCGAATAAAACCCATGTCCAGGGAGGAAGAAATCCTTTTTGAGAATATGCATAAACCATTATACCTGCAAGCATAACCCACGGTGCAAAACTCCAGTACGGATCATACACGGAAGAATTACGGAATACAAGACTCCATATAAAAACCCATACTGTAGATGCAATGTCTGAGGCGGCGATGCCGAGTAAAAAACTTGTTCCCATTTTTGCACACAGTAGAAAAACTGCAAGTCCTACAGCGCAGGCTGAACAATAGACAAAAAAAAGAACTGCAAAACTAAAAAACCTGTTTTCCTTAATATTCATAATACTGCAAGAATATCAGACTTCAGGTAAAAATGAAAGAAGTTTTTATCTCTTTACTAAAATGGAAAAGCGGTGAGCAGTGTTTACCGGTTCTCCCTTGAAAGAATTTCCAGATTCTTTTCAATCATGCTGCATCTTTGAGCGACGCAATCAACCGACCGCAGCGGATCACGGGGTGTATTGAAAACATAATCGGTCAGTTTCTCTATTGTAGTAGTGGCAACATGCAGTCTTGTATCGCTCGAAGCATAGTAAATATAGACGTCTCCATTTGACCGGGCAATTGCACCGTTGGTGAAAACAACATTGGAAACATCGCCGCAGCGTTCCCATCCGCGCGGCCCTATAAGCATTCCCGAGGGTTCTGCAATAACTTTGGAAGGATTTTTGAGGTCAGTTGCAAAAGCATAAATAACATACCGGAGCCCTGCTGCTGTATTTCTAACGCCGTGTGCTATGTGAATCCAGCCTTCGGGTGTTTTTATGGGCACAGCACCGGCGCCGTTTTTTGCTTCTGTTATAGTATGATATTTTCTCCGGCTTGTGATAGTTTCTTCATCAATAACCGGATTCAAAATATCAGTACACAGACCGAACCCGACTCCGCCTCCTGAGCCGGTGTTTATAAAGTCATCCATCGGCCTGGTATAAAACGCATACTTTCCGTTTACAAATTCAGGATGAAGAACGACGTTTCTCTGCTGAGGGGAGCGGAGAGTTTTTAGATTCGGAAGCCGTTCCCATGTTTTTAAATCTTTGGTGCGCACGATTCCTGCTGCGGCAACAGCGGCAGATAAATCGGAATTTTTAGTGTCCTTGCTCTCCGAACAGAAGACACCGTAAATCCAGCCGTCTTCATGTTTTGTCAGCCTCATATCATATACGTTTGTTTCCTCTTTGCAGGTGTCTCCAAGAAGAACGGGATAATCAAAGAACGTAAAGCCGTCAATTCCGCTGCTGCTTTCAGCAACGCCGAAGAAGGATTTTCTGTCATTACCCTCAATACGGGCAACAAGATAAAACTTTCCGTTAAGCTCTAGAGCGCCTGAATTGAAAACAGCGTTAACACCCAGACGCTCCATGAAAAACGGATTTGTGTTGATATTAAGATCGTATCTCCATGACAGAGGTATATGATCACGGGTTAATACGGGATTCACGTAGCGGTCATAAATACCGTTATGATCCAGTGTTTTACTATTTTTTCTCTCCAAAAGAGCTTCCTGTTTCTTTTTTTCCACAAAATAATCCGGATGCAGCATTTGTATCTCCCTAATTGAATGAAACTGCAGGAATACTATCCTAGAGATGAAAAAAAAGCAAGTAAAAAAGAGAAACCGGTTTCCATATGTTGATATAGTAATCGCTATTTTGTACGTAATGTATTGTATTGTGGTGCTTAATAGCTTTTTCAGCCTTTACTTGGTAAATTAATGACAGTATATGTAACACTGTCAATCCAAATATGTTATGATGTTGACGTTTTACAGGAAAAGCATCTATACTTACCCTGTAATAGAGAGTTTAATGTTCGGCTGTTATAAATATATGATAATACAGCAGCCGGGTATCATTTTTTGAATGCAGCATATGCGGAGGTTTCCTATGAAAAAGATGAAAAAAATTATTACTGTCGTTATTATTTGTTTACTAGTAAGCATACCATCAGTGTGGGCTGAGTTAGCAGATTTCCCGAATGCTCTCGGTGTTTTCGGGGGTGTTTCCACAGGAGGCGGATCAGGCTACGGCGGACTTCACTATCAAAGATGGTTTCCAAAATTCGGTATTCAGGCAGAAGGCGGAATAATGTATTCTCCCTCAAGCGAGCAGTTGAATTATTCTGTAGTGGCTGACGGCTTATTTCCCGTTTACAGCAGCGATTTCTCAGATAAACTGGGAGGATCGGTGTATTTATTTGTTTCGGCGGGGCATAATGCTCAAACCTTTGTAGTACCTGAACAGTCAATGTGGGATGACCCAACGCAGACCTATATTGTAACTGCACCGGAACAGAGGTACTTTAATCCTAAACTGTTCACAGGAGTTGGAATCGGTATTGAAGTGGTTCTTTTCCAGCATTTCTCAATTCCGCTGCATTTTGGATATGCAGGCGATATTCCGCTCAATACCAGTCCTGGAAATACCCTGTACATAGGATTTACTTTTTCCGGCGGCTTGCGCTACCGTTTCTAGTAAAAGTCTGAAAATATCAATCTGCCGGAAAATATTATTGACAGAAGGTTTAGTGGTGGTATAATTTACCGCATGAACTATGAAATATTACGCTCCGGCGGAATTGATGTTGCTGATGCATTAAATAGATTCAGCGGCAGTAATGAATTATTCGAGAAGTATTTAAGCAGGTTCATAGGAGAGAAATCTTATATAGAGCTTGTTGAAGCTATGGGTAAAGGTGATTTTGCCCATGCTGAAAACTGTGTTCATTCACTTAAGGGAATAACCGGGTCTCTGGGCATGGTGTCCTTGTTTGAAAGCAGCTGCGCCCTTCTTGCGGCCTTCCGTGAAAAAAAGGAATCACAGTATGCTTCCCTGTTTATGCAGGTACAGGAAAAATATGCTGATATTGAAGCTGTTATTAGAAAAAGCATGATTTCCTAACAGTTTCTACCGGTTTCCGCTTTTTTAGTTCTTATATAGAAATCGTTTTTACGTCCGCAGTGTTCACACAATTCGTTATGTACACAAAGCAGTTCTCCGCAGCTGCACGTCCATTTTGTTTGTTCTCTTTCCAGAAAGTGAATTATGCCTTCGTTTTGTATTTGTTCCATCGATGAAAATATATGCTCTCCGTATTTTTCCCTGTATCTTTTTTCAAGTTGTTTTAACCTTCTGCAGGGATAGCCGGAGCATTCAATGCAAAGCTGCGTTGTTTCGGTTTTTTTACTGCACATTTTAATAGAGCAGTCACGGCAGTAAGACGGCTGACCGCTTAGGGCATTACAGCCTGGGCAGGTGTTTTTTATCCGCTGATACCCTGAACAAAGCGCACAGTTAATACCGCACGGCGCAATGAGGTCTGCGCTCATGGAAACGCTTCTAAATTTAGATTTAACACCCATATCAGTCTCCTATACTATGAAACAGGAAGAAATTTTAAACCTCATACCTGTTTATCGGTGCCATCTGCGGATAAACCTTTCAAGTATCTATACCGTTTATAGAGAGCTGTAAATTATCTGTCTCATTTTGCGCCTGAGGTGCTGATCGGCTCCATCCTTTACCTGCTGCATATAAACCATTAGAAGATCTTCCTTCGGATCAATAAAAAAATAAGTTCCGGGGAGTCCGTCCCAGCCGTATTCTCCAATACTTCCGTTGCTCGATGCTGTAGGCAGGTGAGTCATAACCCGTAAAAAGTTACCGTAGCCGTAGCCGTACATGTTGTCAAAAAAGACCCATTTTTTTTGTTTTTCGGTTAAATTATCCTGCGCCATGAAAGCGATTGTTTTTTTACTGAGAATTCTCTCTTTTTTATATGAACCCTTGTTTAAAAGCATGCGGGCAAAATGCAGATAATCACGTGTTGTTGAATACAATCCTGCTCCTCCGGATTCAAACATAGGCTGTGCAAAATTTGCTGCATTATTCATCCAGTATAAATCTTCTTCTGATGACAGCTTTAATGTTTTGTTTTCACCGGTCCGGGAATAAAACGGAAGGAGCCGTTTTTCATCGCATGCTGATATTGTGAATGATGTTTCATCCATTTCAAGCGGTTCGAATAGTTCTTTTTTTAAAAAAGAACCGAACCTCATTCCAGAAACGGCTTCTATAACTCCTCCTAAAATATCGGCAGAAGCTCCGTATCTCCAGCCTTCTCCGGGTTCGAACTGGAGCGGACAACGGGCAAGGGCGGAACACACATCGATATTGCTCAGTATTTTTCCGCCGGCAATTTCTTTATCCATAATTTTCTGAACATCTCTCATTGATTTTTCACAAAGCCCGTTTTCACCCGGATACACGATGCCGGAAGTCATGTTGAGAAGATCCCTGAGCAGTATAGGTTTACATGCATCCTTTAGAATTTCATTACCTTTGCCGTCTATGCCGCAAACTTTCATATTTTTAAAAGCAGGAAGATACTCATAAAGAGGATCATAAAAGTCTATAAGTCCTCGCTCAAATAGAATCATCGCTGCAGCGGTCGTTACCGGCTTGGACATAGAAAAAATACGGTAAATAGTGTTTTTATCTGAGCGTCCGTATTCAGCAGAAAATTCTAATTTACCCTTGTGTTCTACACGGATAGAACAGTCCATGAGTCTTTTCTCGTGTATTTCTTTTTCAAAAAGGGCATGAAGATTCGATAAATGTTTTGTATTCATGCCCTACATTTTATATCAAAAAAGATGTTTGTACAGTGAATTTTTTTCATTTTTTTACTCTATAAATTTACTTCATGCCGCAGGAAGACACGATAGGCAAACTCGCGGGTAGGAGAAAGAATTTAAACCAACGACACATACGAGATGGACACAGAAACCACAAATAAGAAATGGCCTCGTATGAGCTGTTAACCTGCTGTATAAAGCTGCATGACACAGCGGACAATGTCTTGTACACTTCCGATGATTAATCAAGTGCATTACTAACGCTTCATTAAACAGAATACACATCTCGTATGGTGTTTCCCAGCACTCTTTCATATTTACATATTGACATATATAAATATGTATAATATTATATATTTACATATATCAATATGAGAGGTAATGTATGGAAGTCAGTGATGAAAATCCGCCTGCTTATGTGTCCCGTGATTTTGCCTCAGAGGCAAAAATGTTCAAAGCTTTTTGCGATGAGAGCAGGCTGGAAATACTTTTTTTACTAAGATCCGGTGAAAAATGTGCATGTAATTTACTTGAACAGCTTAATATTGCACAGCCGACATTATCTCATCATATGAGAATTCTATGCGATTCAGGAGCTGTTCGCTGCAGAAAAGAAGGCAAATGGACACACTATGAAATTGATGATGAGGGAATGAAAAAAGCTCTTCTGTTTTTGACAAAGGTTTCTGAAACACAGGAGAGCTACATACGGAGTTCTTGTACAGTGATAAAGAAGGATTAGGAGAATGTTATGAAAAAAAATAACCTTATTGTAATCTGCTCGATAGCAGGTGTAATTATTGTATCGGTAATTTTCTATTTCATAAAAAACAGCAGTGATCTAACACCGCCAGTACTCAGTCCCGGAGAAATGGATCCGTCACAGAATACAAATACTGCAGATTTCGGGAAACTGCAGTATCCGCTGGAAATTAATGAGGTGGATTTAGCATATCTACTGGCTCAAAACAAACCGGTTATTATAGATTTTGGTGCGGACAGCTGTGTTCCCTGCAGGGAAATGGCTCCAGTTTTAAAGAAGCTCAATGCAGAAATGCAGGAAATAGCTGTTATTCAGTTTGTAGACGTATGGAAAAATCAAAAAGCAATTGGCAACTTTCCCATTCAGGTTATACCGACACAGATATTTTTTACTGCAGACCGGAAACCTTACAAGCCTTCACCATCGATCCAAATTTCTTTCGATTTTTATGGATTTGATGATTCGGATGAAATAGTTTTTACCGTGCATCAGGGCGGGTTAACAGAAGATCAGATGAGGCTGATTATTGAAGATATGCTCAAACAGGGCGGCGCGTAATAATGAGTAATTATATTTATGCAGCTCTCGATCAGCTTAAATATCTCATTCAGACATCATTTTGGCTTGCACCTGTTATAGCTTTTATTGCAGGAGTCTTAACATCAATGACACCCTGTGCCCTCTCTTCTATTCCTCTTGTTATCGGTTATGTTGGAGGAACGGGGGTCTCAAAAGAAAACCCTAAGCGGGCTTTTGCTTTGTCGCTGGTATTTGCGCTCGGTACTGCGATAACCTTCACGGTTTTAGGCACGATTGCCTCCCTTGCAGGAAATCTAGTTGGCATTACATCGCGCTGGTGGTTTTTATTTCTAGGATTATTGATGGTTGTTCTTGCTCTTCAAACTTGGGGACTGATAAGTATTATTCCTTCTACCAATCTACTTTCTAAAAATAAACTTCGCGGTTATGCCGGTTCTCTTATTGCAGGAATTCTTGCAGGTATTTTTTCTTCTCCTTGTGCAACTCCGGTCTTAATTGCGCTCCTTACAATTGTAGCGAGTAAAGGAAGTCTTGCATGGGGAATAATGCTGTTGTTACTGTATTCAATTGGCCACGGTTTTTTGTCAGTATTAGCTGGTACTTCTGTGGGGCTTGTTCAAAAAATAACTTCATCCTCAAGGTACGGAACGTTTGCGGTAATAATTAAAATCGCTATGGGAATTATAATTCTTGGAATAGGGTTATACATGATATTTTTATTTTTATAAAGGAAGCAGTATGAACATTTCATCTTTTTTTTCTTCAATCGGAAGTTTTATTCAGCACCAAATTCTAGGTATGCAGTTTTTAAACAGCGGAATAAGTACTCTTCTTATTTTATTCGGGCTCGAAGAAGGAAGTGTGATTCACGGAATACTCACATTTTTCTTGTACGATGTAATAAAAATTCTTATTCTTCTTTCCATGCTGATATTTATAATATCGTGGATACAGTCTTACTATCCTCCTGAACGGACAAAGATAATTCTTGGGAAGTACAAAGGACTTGGAGCTAGAATTATATCTGCTCTTCTGGGAACTGTAACTCCCTTTTGCTCATGCTCATCGATTCCACTGTTCATAGGTTTTACAAGTGCTTCTTTACCAGTGGGGGTAACCTTCAGTTTTTTAATCTCATCCCCCTTAGTAGATCTTGGTTCTCTTATTCTGCTTTCATCAATCTTCGGTTTTAAAGCTGCGGCCGCTTATGTCATAGCAGGTCTCATTCTGGCAGTTGCAGGCGGTACTCTCATAGAAAAACTCGGTCTTGAAAAATATGTAGAATCATTCATTACAAAAATTAAAACTTCAGGCTCTGTGGCTTTACCGGAACTTACAAAAAAAGATAGGTTTATATATGCACGCTCACAGGTGAAGGAAACAGTAAAAAAAGTATTCCCTTATCTTTTAGCTGGGGTTGCCCTTGGAGCGCTTATTCATAATGTAATACCGGAAAGCTGGATTAAGGCAGTTCTCGGAAAAGATGCCTGGTACTCTCCAGTCTTAGCAGCTCTTGTCGGCATCCCGATGTATGCCGATATTTTCGGCACCATTCCAATAGCGGAGGCCTTGTTTGCAAAGGGAGTCGGCATCGGAACAATTTTATCGTTCATGATGGCAGTAACCGCATTAAGTCTTCCTTCAATGATTCTACTCCGTAAGGCGGTGAAACCGCAACTTCTTGGTGCCTTCATTGCGATTGTAAGCATCGGTATAATTCTAATCGGGTATATATTTAATGCCTTTGATGCATTGTTAGTATAATACATATAAGGAGAACTATTATGGGACTATTTCATTTTCTTAAAAAGACAGACGGTAAAAGTAAAAAAGGAGAAACTTGTTTTGCCTGTAACGTAAGCGAAGAACAAATTTTACATGCAGAGGGCGGTCAGGATGGCGGATCCCGTATAAAAGTTCTTGGATCAGGCTGTGCAAAATGTAAAGCTTTGGAAGCTAATGTGATCCAAGCGCTTCAATCTTTAGGACTTAAAGAAGGAGTAGATCATATTACAGACTTTGCATCCATTGCTTCCTACGGTGTCATGTCAACTCCTGCCCTCGTAATCGATGGAGAAGTTGTAAGCTCGGGTAAACTTCTTTCTGTACAGGAAACTGTGGAAATTCTTAAAAAAAGGAAATTTTAAGATGGAAAAAAAAGAGATTAGTTTCTTTGAAAGGTTTTTAACGCTCTGGGTTTTGTTGTGTATGGCGGCAGGAATTGTAATCGGAAAATTCATTCCGCAAATTCCTTCGTTTCTTGCAAGATTTGAATATGCTAATGTATCACTTCCCATTGCGGTTCTTATTTGGCTTATGATCTATCCAATGATGCTCAAGGTTGATTTCACCAGCATAAAAAATGTTGGTAAAAATCCTAAAGGTTTATTTGTTACCTGGATAACTAACTGGCTCATAAAACCGTTTACAATGTACGGGATTGCGTTTTTATTTTTCATGATAATTTTTAACAAACTCATACCTGAAAATCTTGCAAAAGAATATTTGGCAGGCTTTGTTCTTTTAGGAGCAGCTCCCTGTACAGCAATGGTTTTTGTGTGGAGTCACTTAACAAAGGGCGATCCAGCCTATACTGTGGTGCAGGTTGCAACAAATGATTTAATCATCCTTATCGCCTTTACTCCCATTGTCGCTTTTCTGCTCGGTGTTTCAGGGATTGCAATTCCGTGGGGAACCCTCTTTTTATCGGTTGTGCTTTTTGTCGTTATTCCCTTAGGAGCAGGTACTATTTCGAGACTAATAATTACCAGGAATAAGGGGACGCAGTATTTTACCGAATCTTTTATTCCAAAGTTCAAAAACGTAACTATTGCAGGGCTGCTCCTGACTCTTGTAATTATTTTCTCTTTCCAGGGTCATGTAATTCTTGAAAACCCGCTGCACATTGTACTCATTGCGGTTCCTTTAATTATTCAGACCTTCTTAATATTTTTTATTGCTTACGGATCATCAAAGGTTTTAAAACTGCCTCATTGTATTGCAGCTCCTGCAGGTATGATCGGCGCGTCAAACTTTTTTGAGCTTTCGGTAGCGGTTGCAATAGCGCTTTTTGGCCCGACCAGTGCTGTAGCACTTGCAACAATAGTCGGCGTACTCGTAGAAGTTCCCGTCATGTTGACGCTCGTAACTATTGCGAATAGAACAAGGAAATACTTCGATGGACAATAAAAGTGAAAAAGCTAAACCAAAAGTCGCGTTTATCTGTGTTCATAATTCCTGCCGCAGTCAAATAGCAGAAGCGCTCGGTAAGCATCTTGCCTCTGATGTGTTTGAGTCCTATTCAGCCGGTACAGAAACAAAGCCGCAGATTAATCAGGATGCAGTACGGCTGATGAAACAGGTATACGGCATCGATATGGAAAAAACACAAAAATCAAAACTGATACAAGATCTTCCAAAAATTGATGTTGTTGTTACGATGGGCTGCAATGTTAACTGCCCGTATCTACCGTCAAGAATGAGAGAGGATTGGGGCCTGGAAGACCCCAGCGGTAAAGGCGATGAGGAGTTTTTAAGGACTATAAAGGCTATTCATGAAAAAATAATGGTACTCTCAGAAAAACTTAAAATAGAAAAGGTGGAGGAAAAAAAATGAGCTGCGGATGTTCATGCGGAAACAATGAAGGGGTTACAATTGCATATGCCTGTTCAGGTGCGGCAAATACAGGCTATTTGTCGGATCAGGTGGCCAGAAAACTGGCAGCTGATTCTGTCTGCAGGATGACCTGTCTTGCGGCTGTAGCGGCGGATTTGCAGAATTATGCTGATGCTGCAAAGAGTGCAGATAAAAACATTATCCTTGACGGCTATTCTGTTGCATGCGGAAAGAAAATATTCGAGGCTAGGAATTTACCCTTTGATCATTATATTCTAACAGAATTCGGCGTAGAAAAAGGCGTAACAAAAATTACATCTGATGTTATAAACCGTGTAGCAGATGAAGTTAAGCGAAAAATTTCCTGTTAAGGAAACTGGAAATAATTTGGGTATATTGTTCTGCATACAATTTATAAACGGAAAACACAATAGTAGAGTTCTAAGATAAAACAAGTGAAACATACATTTCTTTTTCTTCTCTGTGTGAATCTGAGTTTATCTGTGGTAATGAAATTTATGCCTGTTCTATTCCAGAATCTCTCCCTCTGTGGAAATCGTAACAACCTGCCACGGTATAAATTTCCCGCTCTGCATAAGCGCAGTTTTTACCGCGTGTTCAATTCCGCCGCAGCACGGTACTTCCATGCGTACGACGGTTACGCTTTTAATCTCATTTTCTGTAAGAATATCAGTGAGTTTTTCTGCATAACTTCCTGCATCAAGTTTCGGACAGCCTATGAGGGTTACTTTATTCTTCATAAAATCTTTGTGAAAACCTGCATAGGCATAAGCGGTACAATCTGCGGCAATAAGAAGGTTTGCATCGGCAAAGTACGGGGCATTAACAGGAACTAATTTTATCTGGACAGGCCATTGTGCAAGATGAGACTGAAGTTTCCCCTCTGCTTCGCTTGTTTGTGCTCCGCCTGTTTGATGATGAATTGTCTTTGCCCTTTGTCCCGGGCATGCACAGGATGAAAGCGGCGTATTATTAGGAGACTTTTTTTGAGCCATGTGTTTTTCTACCGCAGCCTCATCATAGGCCGCTGCTTCTCTTTCAATAAATGTGATCGCTCCTGTCGGGCAGACGGGAAGACAGTTTCCCAGCCCGTCGCAGTAATCATCTCTCAGAAGCTGTGCTTTCCCGTCTATCATACCGATAGCACCTTCATGACAGGCCTCAGCGCAAGCTCCGCAGCCGTTGCATTTTTCTGTATCAATCTGGATTATTTTTCGTTTCATTTTTCCTCCAACGCAAATGCGTTCGCACTTGCCTAATTCTCTTGCGTTTGCAGGTTTAATGTACTATAGTTTATACTTACGTTCTGTTGTTTTTACAACAAGATACAGGAAAAGAAGGATATTATGCAGATATCAGAAAAAAATATCCGGGTTTTGAACTTTACTCCTCTTTTTAACGGGATTACCCTGGAAGAAACAATGTCTCTTCTTCATTGTCTTTCGTATAGAATCAAGAAGTTTGAGAAAAATACAATAATTCTGCGTCAGGGCGATATACCTAAAGATGCGGCTCTTGTGTTAAGCGGATCTGTTCATCTTATTACTGAAGATTTCTGGGGAAACCGTACAATTCTATCTGATATTCCGGAAGGTTCAATTTTTGCGGAAACCTTTGCCTTTGAAGGAAACAAGCCTTTGACGGTAAGTGCTCTTGCAGCGGCCGATGCTGAAATTTTGTTTTTTTCTGTCAACAAAATACTTACTGTATGTTCATCGGCCTGTGTATTTCACACAAGAATAATCCGAAATTTTGTACAGGTACTGGCATTAAAAAATATTATGCTAAACCGAAAGCTTTTATATCTTTCATTCAGAAGCACGAGGGAAAAGCTCCTTTCGTATTTATCTGATCAGGCGGAAATTGGAAAAAGTGAAAAGTTTATGATTCCTTTTTCACGTCAGGAACTTGCAGATTTTTTATGCGTAGACCGCAGTGCGATGTCTTGTGAGATTTCAAAGCTTCAGAAAGAGGGCATTCTTGAAACTAATAAAAACGAGTTTATACTGTTCTCTAAAAATGGAAGAAAGATGCTTGATGGTAAGGCAGTATTACAATGATAGGACAGGATTTATTTGAAGTATTATATATTATTCTTGATAGAAAAAAAGTAACCGCCGGAGGGCTTGCAAAGCATTTCGGCGTATCGGTGAGAACTATCTACCGGTGGATAGAACAGCTTTGTGTTGCAGGTATTCCGTTGTATATGACAAAGGGAAAGGGAGGAGGAATAGCAGCTGCAGAAGGATTTGTCCTCGATAAAGCTCTTTTGTCGGATGCGGAAAAAAAACATGTTCTTTATGCACTTGACAGTCTGCAGACAGCACAGAGTTTTTCAGGACAGCAATCAGATAAAGATTTAGAAAAAGCGCGGACGAAATTAAAGAGCGTTTTTAATACTGATGCACCCGAATGGATAGAAATAGATTTTTCAAGCTGGAATAACAGCGCACAAAGTGCGAAAACATTCGAACTTTTAAAAACTGCAATCATAGAGAGACATCCGGTGCTATTTGACTATTACGGCACTAATGGTCAAATAACCACACGCGTTGTTGAGCCATGGCGATTAGTATTCAAAGAACAGGCATGGTATATGTTCGGGTTTTGCCTTCTTCGTAATGATGAACGCTTTTTTAAGATATCGAGAATCAGAAATATCAGTATGAAAAACGGTTCATGTATTCTTCCGTTCAAAAAGGGGAAACTGTTCGGAGGAGAAGGTATTGCTAAAGAAAATACTATTACTGTTAAGGCGAGGATCGAAGGTTCTTTCATGTTCCGCTTACTCGATGAGTTTCCTGAGGATTCCCTTGAAAAACAAAAAGACGGAAGCGTTATAACGTCTTTCCGTCTCCCTGATGAGCCGTGGATTTACTCTTATCTGTTGTCATTCGGGGAGCATCTGGAAGTGCTTGAACCGGAACAGGTAAGAAAAAACATTGTACTGAAGTTGACTGCTTCATTATGCAAGTACAACGGCGGATAAAAAGTTCAGAAACCTGCTCTGCTGCATTACTTTGAAAAAAATGATTTCAGTTTGCTCAGTAAATTTTGCTGTTTATCTGCAGCTTTATCCTGCTTTTCCTGTTCTGAATTTAAAACCGGCTCAAGGGTAACTTCTGCCGGATTGGTAATTCCTATTTGACTTACAGATTCAGAAGGTTTAGTATCCGTCTGCAGAGCATCGGCTTTTGGTTTAACTGCTGAAGCAGCTGTTTTTGATCCGTCTGCTGCGGTTTTTTTAACCGGTGTTTTTTTTGCAGGTGCTTTGGCAGAGTTTTTTGCAGTTGTCTTTGATGTGCTTGTTTTTGAAGCAGTTTTTGGTTCTGCAGATTTTGCCGGGGCAACTTTTTTTACCGCTGTTTTTGCTGCGCTCTTTTTTACAGAAGCTTTTGCTGCTGTTTTACTTTCTGACGCTTTTACTACCTTCTTGACAGCTGCTTTTACCGTCTTTGGTTTTGCTTCGGCAGGTTTTGAAGCAGTTTTTTTTGCAGCTGCAGGTTTTTTTACACTGTCTTTTGCTGTTTTTGGAGCTGCTGCTTTCTTTGCAGTTTCTTTAACAGCTGTTTTTTTTGCAGCAGGTTTTGTTTCTGCAGGTTTTGAAGCAGTTTTTTTTGCAGCAGCTGGTTTTTTTTCAGTACTTGTTTTCACTGTTGATTTTAAAGTACTATCTGCTTTTTTTTCCGGCATAGGTACATCCTTTACTTAATTATTACCAATATTCTAGAAAATGGAATTATTGGATATTTAGATATTAGAAGATGATACAAGAGGTGTCAAGAACTTTTTTTTCACCGTCAGCAGGAAAAAAATCAATTTTTTAAATATGACATACTCTTGTCATATTATCTGCTATATACTTCCCATAACAATAGAACTTAGATGGAGGAATTACTATGATTGAATCACGATGCGGGTTAGTATGTTCAGAGTTTAACTGTAAAGAACTGTACGGTTTTGAATGTAAAGGATGTGCAAAAGAGGCAAGCGCTCCATGGGGCGTGTGCGATGTAAAAGAGTGCTGCGAAAAGAAGGGTTTGGAACACTGCGGACTTTGCAGTAATTTTCCCTGCGAACTATTGAAAGCTTTTTCGTATGATAAAGAACACGGCGATAACGGTAAACGCATAGTGCAGTGCACTTCATGGAAAACGGGCTGTTCCGGATGCGGGAGGTAAAACTATGGATGCAGTTGATTATAAAAAAATTCAAAAGGAACTGTATAATCCTTCCTGCGAACCGCACTGTATACTTGTTCCATCAATGAACTTCCTGATGATAGACGGAAGCGGTAATCCGAATGATGAAGACGGAGAATACGGAAAGGCTGTTGAAATTTTATATGCTCTTTCGTACACCATTAAGATGAGTAAAAAAACTGATATGAGCATCGCAGGATATTTTGATTTTGTTGTTCCCCCTCTTGAAGGTCTGTGGTGGATTGGAGAGAAGGATAAACAGACAAAGGAATTTGATGCAAAAGAAAAGAGCTCGTACAAATGGACTTCGATGATTCGTCAGATGGATTTTGTTTCCAATGATGTGTTTAAACAGGCAGCAAATGCGGTGTCGGAAAAAAATGAGAAGAAATCCCCTGAGCTTTCGAGGAGAATTACAGAGTATCTTGCTCAGGGTAAACTAAGGCTTGAAACGTATGAGGAAGGTTACTGCGTGCAGTGTATGCACACCGGCCCCTATGATGATGAACCGGGAACTATTGCAAAAATGGATTCCTTTATGAAATCTCATCCGGAATATATCGATGCAATAGGCAGTAAGAATGCGCAGGGTAAAGTGCTATGCCACCATGAAATTTATCTTAATGATCCGAGGAAGACCAAGAGCGAAGGTATTAAAACAGTACTCCGGCATCCCGTGTTTAAAAAGGTTACATAAGGATAAGTACATGATCATTTCAATCAAAAAAGAAAACATTGAAAGTGAACACATCTGCTGCGCCATTGGAAACGATGCTCAGAATAAACAAAGAGCACTGCGAAAAAAGGAGTGGCTTAAAGAGAGATTTGATGAGGGGTTGGTATTTAAGAGACTCGACGAGCGTGGAAAAGTCTTTATAGAATACATGAACATTGAATCAGCATGGAAGCCGGTGGAAGGAAAAAATTATTTTCTCATAAATTGTTTATGGGTGTCGGGAAAGTTTAAAGGTCAGGGGTATGCAAAACAGCTGCTTGATGAATGTATAAGCGATGCAAAAAGAGAGCGTAAGGACGGAATTGCAGTAGTAAGTGCAGATAAAGATCGTCCCTTCCTGACTGATAAAAAGTTCTATCTGAAGCAGGGCTTTCAGACGGTAGACACCGCTTTTCCTTATTTTGAACTTCTTGCTCTCCGGTTTAATAAGGCAGAGATTCCTTCGTTTACCAAAAAGGCTAAAGAAGGAAGATGCCCCAGTAAGACGGATTTTTTCTTTGTCTACAGTGATCAGTGTGTCTTTATGGATGAGTATGCTTCAATATTTTCTTCTGTTGTAAAACGGAACGGTTTTTCATCAGAGGTGAAAAAACTTTCTTCAAGTTCAGAAGCAAAAAAAGAGGGCAGTCCCTTTGGAACCCTCGGAGTATATTTCAAGGGAACTTTTCTTACTCACGAGCTTATGACAGAAGATAAATTTGAAAAACTTATTCAGGAGAAATGCAGGTAGAGGCGTTGCTAGTCTAATGCTCCGCCCTGTAAAGAAAAGAGAATTCATACAGGGAGATGTTACGGGTAGTAATAGATATTAAGACAAATAAGAAAGGAACCCTTCACAACCTTCAAGTACATCCCGGTAGGTAAGATCAAAATTCCCGGTGTACCAGGGATCTGCAATATCTCCTTTGCGTGAAGTAAAATCCATGAGAAGGTGCATCTTGCCTTCTGTATCTTCCCCTAAAATCCTTTTCATGTTAATCAGGTTATGACGATCCATGCCGATGAGAAAATCGTAGTCTTCATAATCATCGATCGTGATCTGCCTCGCCTTTTTTCCCGCGCAGGAAATTCCCAAAGATGAAAGGATCCGGGCTGTTCCCCTGTGAACCGGATTCCCGAGTTCCTCTGTGCTGGTTGCTGCCGATTCTATGTGAAACAGATCGGCGTACCCTTCCTTTTGAACCATATCTTTGAAAATAAATTCCGCCAAGGGAGAGCGGCATATATTTCCATGGCAGATAAACAGTACCCGTATTTTTTTACCGTTTCCTTTATTATGCATCATAAAAATCCTTGTTATTGTGTAATGTGTATATTTAGATATTCCAAAAATGATTCTGCATCCGGCATTGAAAAGACGGCATTCTTCACTATATTATCAAAAGGATTGATGGAATAACTTTTCGCTTTTGAGAAGTCTGCTTTTGAAAGGTTGCAGCCGCTGAAACTTGTCTTGTCAAAAATAGATTCATCAAAGTTTGATTCGCTCATGATGCAGTTCATAAAATCGCAGTTCTTTATCAGGCATTTTTTAAAGTACTGCTTCTTTAAATTATTCTGAGAAAAAACAGTGCTGTCTACTATACATGATGTGAAGGAAGGTGAAAAACTGAATGAGGAACAGGATGCAAAGCTTAAGCCCATGATTTTGCAGTCATCAAAAACGCAGCTGTCAATCGTAGTTTTATCAAGAGAAGTAACAATGAACGTGCAGTGTTCAAATGTGCACGATCTAAATGTAAGACGTGAAAGGGACGTGTTATTAAAAATACAATGTGAAAAAACGCACTCATCAAAGGTATTCCCGTTAAACTGCACAGCCGAAAAATCGAGCTGTAAAAACTGCAGGTCCTCACAGTAATCCTCTTCCGTAAGGAATTCCTGAATAGAAGATTGAGTAATAATTTCCATAAAATTAATCCCTGGTAAAAAGATTTTTTATAAAAGAAGAAAGAATAAGACTTGCCTTTTTGTGAGACAGATAACCGGGATGTTCGCGTGAGCCTTCTTCTCCCTTTTCCATGGCGGGGAGTCTTACATAGTAAACGTTTGTGCCTCCCGTTTTTTTAAAACGATCAATAGCTTCAAGTATATT
Source organism: Spirochaetota bacterium (assembly GCA_023398165.1). Lineage (GTDB taxonomy): Bacteria > Spirochaetota > Spirochaetia > Treponematales > Treponemataceae > JAAZLA01. The sequence goes on from JAEWSQ010000007.1 coordinate 52,847, forward strand.
TGGTTCCATTTCACTTCCAAGCATGCCGTAAGCCCAAATAATTTTTGAATCCGGATTTTTCTCTCTAACTTGTATGAGAAATTTGCAGGCCGAAACTATAAATGTTTCTGCGTCCTCAGTATTAAATGTACCGTCTGCATTTAGTCTCTGTTTATAAATGATTCCAGTTTCAGGATCTTTCCATGGAGGATTTCTAAATGAGCTTGAGTCATTGGTTCCAAGATTTATAACCACAACATCAGCTATATTCTTTGTAAAATCATATTCCTCATGTGCTCCGCTTTTTACCGCTTTTTCTCCGGAAGCTAATCCGCAGATTTGTGAATAGTATTTAGGGATTGCACAGGCAATATTATTATCCCAGGCGCAGTACACACCCCATCCGCTCTGGCTCACCACACGGAAATCGGCATCAAGGTTCTCCGCTGTCATATAGGCATAGGTGTTTGCACAGGTAAACCACGATGAAATCCAGTCCATTTCACTTTTTGCTCCGATTGTTCCTTCTCCGGAGGTAATACTGTCTCCTGTAAATTCTATTAAGATATTCTTTTTGCACAGGGGATGGAAAATATCAGTATTTTCATGGGGTGTTATAACTTTAACGGAGTGAAAACTCAAGATATGATTTACGTCTCCCGCCATTGCCTGGGTATCTTTAAGTATTCGTATATGCTGTACATTCTGCGCATTTAAATTCCGTGCAATGCAGTACCACTGTTTCCCCTTGAGCACCATGAACCGGGAAACCCATGCACCATTAATAAAAACGCTTACCCAGCTTTCGTACACGGTGTAGTCGCTCTCAATTTCTACCCATAGTTCACAGGCTTTCACCGCACATTCAAAACCGCTTCCTGTCCAAAAAGTGTGGAGGGAACCTGTGCCGTTAGAAAAAGGCGGAACGCGGCCTAAAACCTTCAGATGAGGAATATCGTGCATATTTTTTTGTATAGTATTCATGATTTACAGTATGATAAGAAAATGCCGGAATTGCAAGCAGTATGCAGTTCCGGCAGACTTTTTCTTACGTGATGTTTTATAAACAGGTGAACTTAAGGATTAGTTGTTATGCAGCATGAACTATTTTATAGTACGTCTTTGCAGTTCTAAGGTACACAAGGGTATAAATGATGAAGAATACTGCAATTGTTATGAGGGTTGTTGCAGCAAAAAGTCCTATATTTACAAGATAGAGCGCTTCAAGAAGCAGAACCATGAGGCGGAATGCAAATGCAATGTGAAGAACCGCAGCTCCAATGGGCAGAAAGAATACCATAATAACCTGTCTGTTGATGGACGTTTTAACTTCGGTATCGCTCATGCCTACCTTTGTCATGATTAAAAATCTTTCTTTGTCTTCAAAACCTTCGGTAATCTGTTTATAGTACATGATGAGAACCGTTGCCATAAGAAACAGGGTTCCAAGGAAAATACCGAGGAATAAGAAGCTGCCGTACATTTCATACAGATCGCTGCGTTCGGCATCACGGGCAATGATTTTTAAACCAGCTCCCTCTTTTTTATAGTACTCTAAAGAATCATACAGTGTCCTTGAGAAGCTCATTTTTTCTTCGGGAGTGAGCTCTGAAAGATTAATTCCAGCAGAATAATTTCGTGTAAATGCGGGAGTGCTTCCGTCAATGGAAAACTGCGAAACACGGGTAAACTCGGAATCGGAAAGAACTATGAAAAAGGATTTGATTACGGTTCCTGAACTCAAATTCAGTAGCGGGAATTCTTTAATTTTTTCTTTTATTCTGTATGAAGTATCGGCAAGCTGAAGAGAAGACTCAGAAAGAGTATGATGCTTTTCACAAATAAGAATTTCATTATCAGTCAGGGCGGCGGATTTTTTCATGATTTTATTATAATCGCTTATACCGATACACAACACAAAAGACCGTTCTTTCAGATCCCTGGAAGAGAGTACTTTTTTATCAGAGTCGCTGTTGGTATACAGGAGGTTGCAAATATCAAGAGTAGTAATCGAAACATTCCTGTCTTTTGCATCTTTGATGATTTCAGATTCAACTCCTGACAGAGATGAAAACGGCGCATTGGTAATATCAATAGAAATATCATGCGGATAATTTGTGCGCAGTGCGTCTTCGCTTCCAATGTACAGTGATGCAGTTGTAGAAATCATAAAAAGAACCATGGTGCTTAGTATGCAGATATTGGCAAGACCCGCAGCGTTCTGCTTCATACGGTACAGCAGTCCCGAGACAGATGTGAAATTTTTTGTCTGATAATAAAAGTTTTTGTTTTTTTTCAAAGCCTTTAATACCGTTATGCTTCCTGCAGTAAACAAAAGGTAGGTTCCGATTACAACGCTTATTACGACAGGAAAGAAAAAAATTATAACAGATACACCTGAAGAAACAGTCAGCGAAAAAACGTATCCAATTCCTAAAAAGGTAAGACCAAAAATTGTTGAAATCAGTTTTGTCTTCGGTTCTTTTTCACCGGTACTGCTTCCTTTTAAAAGCTGAATTGGATTCGACATGCTGATACTAAACACATTGAAAATAAGAATAAGGGCGAATAGTGCAGAAAAAACGGCACAGCTCATTATAAGGGGCTTAACAGAAAAGATATAACGCAGCGCAATATTCATGCGGAGCATTTTCAGGAGCAGAAAAAATATCAGCTTGCAGAAAAGAGAGCCGAGTAAAAATCCGAGAACTATAGTCAAAGTAAAGGTAATAAATGTTTCCATAAAAAGGACAAGGGCAATGTGAGGTTTCCCGAGTCCAAGAATGTTGAATAACCCGATTTCCTTTTTTCTCCGTTTGAGAATAAAACTGTTAGTGTAAAACAGGAAAATAACAGAAAAAATTACTGCAACGTAGCGGCCCATGTTGAATAACGAAATTGCGTAACCGGCGCCGTAGATGTCGTTCATGCTTTCATTCAAAGATAAAAAGGAAATAATATAAAACATTGCAAAGGTAATAATGCAGGTTATTATGTAGGGCAAATAAATCGGTGAATTTTTCTTAATATTGCTCAGTGCCAGTTTTGTGAAGAAAAAATTATTCATCGCTTCCTTCCTTCTTTGCCAAAAATGAAAGGCTGTCGGAAATCTTCTGGTACATTTCCTGATCGGTAGAAGAAGCCTTATACAGCTGATGAAAAATTTTACCGTCTTTAATAAATAGAACTCTCTTTGCCCTCGAAGCAGCCTTAATACTGTGGGTTACCATTAAGAGAGTCTGCCCTCCGTTATTAATTTTATTGAATAAATCGAGCAGTTCATCGGTTGCGCGGGAATCCAGGGCGCCTGTAGGTTCATCGGCAAAAATTAAATGAGGTTTTGTTATTAAAGCACGGGCTGCAGCCGCTCTTTGCTTTTGGCCGCCGGAAACTTCATAGGGGAATTTGTCAAGAATATCGCAGATGCCCAGTTTTTCTGCAATAGGCGCAAGCGTTTTTTCCATTTCTCTATGGCCTTTTTTTGCAAGAACGAGGGGCAGATAAATATTGTCGCGGATGGAGAAGGTGTCCAGAAGATTAAAATCCTGAAAAATGAAACCAAGATTATTTCTCCGGTAATCCGACAGTTCTTTTTCCTTCATTTGAACAATACTTTTATCGTTAATTATCACATCGCCGGAAGTCGGTTTATCAAGAGAGGCGAGAACATTTAAAAGCGTTGTTTTCCCGGAACCTGATTCTCCCATTATTGCCGCATATTCACCCTCTTCGATCGAGAACGTGACTCCGCTTAAGGCCTGTACCTGGTTTCCTCCGAACCGTGTCGTGTATACTTTTTTTACATTTTGAACATCAAGTAAGGGCATTACAAACTCCTCGTGTATATAAGCTGTATGGAAACAGATGTCTCCAGCACAAGGTTTAATTTCCTGTGCTGAGTAAGAGTGTACCGGCCGGTGTTTCTTTTTTCCATTGAAAAAGCTGACAGAAACTTTTTGTGTCTTACATTTTTGTAAGGTACGGAAAATATTATACGGATTTCTTGTGCATAGAAAGGAAGACTCTTGTTCCTCTGCCGCTTTGCGAAGCAAACGAGAGTGTATGTCCAAGCATTTTTAAAATGGTCTTGGAAAGGTACAGCCCCAGCCCGCTTGCCTTTTTGTCGAGTCTTCCGTTGCATCCGGTAAAACCTTTTTCCCCCAGCCTTTGAATATCTTCAGCCGAAATTCCAATACCGGTGTCCTCTATGACAAGTACATCTTCTTTGTATTCATCCATATAGACTGATATTCTGCCGTTTTTTGTGTATTTAAGCGCATTTGAAATAATCTGATCTATAACAAAGGAAAGCCACTTTTCATCGCTCAGTACGTGAGCACTGAACTCATTCAGTACAAGAGTATTTTTAGAAGAAATGAATAATGGTGCAAACTTCTTTACAGACTGTTTTACAATTGCGTAAATATCAACCTTTGAAAAGACGAAATCTGTCTGCGGCGATCCTATACGGATATACTGCAGCGCCATATCTGCATACTGCTCTATTTTAAGAAGTTCCTGAGTAATAACAGAATCCAGCTCAGTCCCCCGTTTTCCGCCTGATGATTGTATATGAGCTTTTAAAGCGGTAAGAGGTGTTTTTATTTCATGCGTCCACAGGGTAAAGTAGTTTTCTGTTTCACTCAGTTTTTTCTCATACTCCGAAGAAATGGCGGTATATGATTCATTGAATTTTACTATGCAGTCTTCATACGATTTTTCGATGCCGTATGCATCTTGAGGCAGCGCATCTATTGCATGGGGAATTGATTCGTACAAAGATTCAAGCTTTTTGTTTTTTTTATAATACAGATAAAACTCGATGCATGAACCGGTAAGGGATGCGGCAAATGTGAGTAAAAGCGTATACGAAAGAATTTCCGCCGGCAGGGAAAAAATAAAGGAAAGAGTGTAAAAGATGACTGTAAAAAAGAGCAGTACGATGCAGAGCAATAATTTAGATCTGATGTATGAGCATAAAAGGTTCGGGAGGTTTTTTTTCATACAATATAGCCTTGACCTTTTTTTGTATGAATAAAATCAGGAAATCCTGCTTCTTCGATTTTTTTCCGCAATCTGTTAACATTGACGGTAAGGGTATTGTCGTCAACAAAACAGTCATCGCTCCACAGCCTGTTCATGAGAGAATCGCGGCTTACAATAGTATTCTTATTCTCAACAAGAGTGAGCAGTATGCGGAATTCATTTTTTGTCAATTCATAGCGTTTATCGAGTGCGGTAAAAGAAGCATCATCGGTATTGAGAATGAGTCCTTTGTGTGCAAGAAGCTCCGAGCGGGGTGTAAAACTGTATGTTCTGCGCAGAAGTGCCTGAATTTTTGCGGTAAGAACATGAAGATCAAAGGGTTTTGCAATAAAATCATCCGCTCCCATGTTAATAGCCATAAGAATATTCATGTTGTCTGCCGACGATGAAAGAAATATAACGGGAACTTTTGACACTTCGCGGATTTTTGTACACCAGTGGTATCCGTTGAAGCAGGGGAGGGTTATATCCATGAGAACAAGGTGCGCCTTGGCAGAGGTAAACTCAGACAGAATATCTTTAAAATCGAGCGCGCAGTATACGGTAAAATCCCAGGATTCAAGGTGTTTTTGAAGAGAAGAGGCTATGGTCTGATCATCTTCTACAATAAAAATGGTATACATCACGCTACTGTATCAAATTACCCTGAATTCTTCCAGAGAGTAAAAAATACTTAAAACAGCTGTGTGTCTGCTTTAAAATAGCTGAATATGTGTTACAATGCATGTACGGAGAGTTTTGTAGGTTCGAGGAGATCTTCATGAATATGAAAAAGTTCTTTTTGAAGACATTGTTATGTTTCACGGTTTTTTTATCTTTGAGCTCTTTTTTATCAGCTCAAAGCGCTTCCTTTTTTACAACAGTATATGAGGCTGAAACGCTTACATGGGAACAGGCTGCCTTTCTTGCAATGGCAGGTACAGAACGTGTCTCCGACAGCGTATCACCTAACGTTGCATGGGAAGCTCTCAGTAAGACACAGTGGTATACGAATATTCCTCAAAGAGATGCGCCTATAACTGCTTCTCAATTCAGTTACCTGCTTGCGATGGCTTTTAATGTCAAAGGCGGCTTGTGGTTTACCCTGTTCAGATCCGAACGCTATGCATACCGTGAAATGGTTTTTAAAAAGGTTGTTCCAGGTTCAACAGATCCGGGATCAACGCTTAAAGGAACAGATGCGATGAAGATTCTTGAAAAGGCAATAGCGTATTTCCCCTTGGAAAGCGAAGCAGAGGGAGGAAATTAATATGAAAAAAATACTCTTAACAATATGTGCAGTTTTATGTGTCCTTTCACCGCTTGCTTCTTTGGATTTCGGCCTTAACATAGGAGACATTACCGACTATTCAAAAATAAGTCAAAATGAAATCAGTCAGACAAATACTGCCTCTTTATGGCTTACTGCTCCAATAAAGGATTTTACATTTGCAGGTTCCATCGTGTATAAATTTAATTACACATGGAATCCGCTAACGCAGACTGTGAAACCGTTCCAGATCGATGTGGGCAGCCTTGAATTCGGCGGTTTCTTTGTTCTTCCGGGAACAAATCCAAGCGGCATCAGATTTGATGCCGGCCGCATACAGGCCTCAGATATTACCGGCAGAGTTTTTTCAGCAAAAAGCGACGGTTTCAATGCTGCATGGATATATAAAAATATTACACTGGGATCACAGCTGTACTTTAACGGTTTAACACTCAAGAATAACAGCGTTATTTCTCTTTCTCCTCAGGATGCTCTGGATAAGGCGAATGCAGCCGTACTGTTCGGCGCTCCGCGCATTGTCTATTCAGTGTATGCTCTCTTTCAGGAGTTTGCCCTGCGGCAGAGCTTTAATGTGGAAGTAATGGGTCAAAACGACCTTCGTCCTGCCGCTGATCCGAGAGTTCATTCTTATTATGGAATTGCGCGTTTGTCAGGTCCTCTTGCCTCTGTGTTCCGCTATTCTCTTGGTTCAAGTTTTTCTGTACTGCAGAGTAATCAGACATTTACGTTTGCCCAGCTCATACTTGCAAACATTAGTCTGCGTATTCCGTCTGCAAAGACAAATCTGACTCTAAGCGGCATATATACCATGCCCTGGGGAACGGGAAATACCGCAGGTTTCGTACCGGTAAACGCACAGAGTGTATCGGTCGTATTCCCGGAATTAAAACACAACACCGTAACATTCATAGGTTTTGAAGCTGCCTGGCAGCCTGCTTCATTCTTCTCAGGCGGTGTAAAAACGAATGCATATTTAAAACAAAATCCGACATCTCTTCCCTTAAGCGTACTCAGATCGGATTCAACTTCTCCATTTGTTGGAACAGAGTTATCACTATATGGAAGTTTTATTGTAAGCAGCGAGTTCAGCTTCATGGTTTCTTCGGGACTGTTTATTATAAATCCATTAGCCGTTACAGAGGGGACAAATATAGCACCTTTTAGACTTTCGGTTTCTGCTACCTTGAAAATCTAAAACCCTTCGTTTTGGAGGCAACTATGAGAAAGATTGTATTACTCATGCTGATGGCTTTCTTAAGCGCAGCCGTAATCTCACAGGAAGCAAAAATAAAAAGTGTTAAGGGTAAGGTTGAATGCAGCTCTGACGGGGAAACCTGGTATCCTGCAGAAGTAAACAAAACCTTAAAAGCCGGCGACTTTATTTCGACAAGTTTTAAAAGCACTGCGGTTCTTGTGGTAAATGATTCTATTATCAACGTAAAACCGCTGACCCGCATGTCGATTGAAGACTTATCCAAGTCCTCAAAGGGACCGCAGACAGAGCTGTATCTTGTTTCCGGTAAGGTTCAAGTCGAGGTCAAACCTTCTCAAAAAGGCGAAGTAACTACCTTTACCGTAAAAAGCGCTATGGCTACCGCATCGGTGCGCGGGACCGGTTTTGAATTTGATGGTGAAAATCTTCTTGTAAATCACGGCTCTGTTAAAATAAATGACACTCTGGGTATAACCCGAACGGTAAAAGGCGGCGAATATGGAAACAGCGGTTCGCGCGGTAAGATGCCCGAAGCTGTTGCGGTAAAAAAACCGGCTGCGCCGCTGCTGACTAAAAATGATACCGCCGAAGATATTGAAAAAGCCGTTGAAAAGCTGATAGAAACACTGCTGACAGGTTCACCTGAAGAGTTAAGCATAGTAGCAGGCGAATTTGCACCGGAAACTGCACCCGGCGGAAAGCCGTCGGCTGAACAGCTGCTTCAGGAAATAGCTCAAAGTACTGATCAGGGTTCTGTTTCTCAAGTTACAGTTACCATAAAGTAGCAGGAGGTACACTATGAAAAAAGCATTTATTTTTGCATGTTGTATAGCATGTGCTTTAGTACTGTTTTCCTGCGATGCAGGGGCATTGTATACGGGGAACAGCGTTGTTACTGTGGAGATTCAGCCTCTCATTTCAAATAGTAAGAGTTTTTCATCATCAAGGGCAGTACTTTCTCTTACAAACCAGACCGTAACGCTTACCGTAAATTCCGAAGGTTCAGGAAAATCTCAAAATCTTACCTATGACGCAGCATCGGGTGTGTATAACGGTTCGGTGATGGTAAAAACAGGTTCCTCCTGTACCTTTACCGTAGAATGCAAAGATTCTGAGGGGAATGTGTATGTTAAGGGAACCTCACAAAAAAAAGTTGAAACTCCGTCAGATTCGGTAAGTATTACACTCGCTCCGGTCATAAGTGCTGAAACAAAGACGGTTACTTCTCCTTTTTTCCAGTTTCCGTTTGATGCCGTGAAAACAGGACAAGTGAGTGTCGTGAAGTTCGCTCCTGTGTGGAATTCTTCCATTGTGTGCTACCCTTCAGCACTCTATGACGCTTTATTTGTCGTCTGCGATGAAAGCGGCAATACACTATCGAGCGGCTCAGGCGAGTGGACCATGGCTCCCGGATCGGTAGTATATTTACTCATTTCACCTGCTGCAGAAGATCCTTTGCTTGTTGTCTGGTGCGACATTCCTCTTGTTGACTTTAGTTTTGATGTTGAAGACCCCGGGAAGCCTTTCATAACAAGTCAGAGCGGACTTACTAACCTTCAATTGACCAGCACCCTGCAGCTGACTGCTTCACCTCCGCTTCTTTCTATCGAAACCTATGATGAATATAAGTGGATTCTAAAAAACCGGGTTCTTAAAGAATCTTCAGGACCGTCACTTTCATTGTTATTGAGCGATCACAGCGATCTTATTATCTATGGTGAAAATTCAATTACTTTAGCCTACCGTAAAGGTTCTTTGTGGTATTCAGCAGTAATCACGTTTACTGTTGCAGAAAAAGGAGCCTCAAATGAAAAATAAAATAGTACTAGTATCAGTTGTAGTATCTTTTTGCATCATCGCATCCGGCTGTTCAAACCTCTTTTCAATGCTCTTTGAGCCGATTGAACAAAAAGAGACAGCAGAAACATCGGTTCAGATTCTTCTAAAAAACACAGGATCGGATGATTCCTCCCGTGTCATTGCACCCCCTAAAAAAGATTTAGCCGTTACGTTGACCGTAACAAAAACAGCCTTTCCCTCAGACAGCTTTGTCATAAATACTCTTGAAAAAGGTGAAACCGGAATAATTATACCCCTCGAAGAAGGCGTTGAATATAGAATTGACGCTCAGGCTATAACACCTTCAGGCGCTGTACTTCTTTCGGGAACATCGACCGGAACTCCTAAAAAAGGCGAGAATATTGTAGTCATAGACATGGGCTACACAAGAACTGCAGGCGGGAAGGGCAGCCTTCTGGTACAGTATAAGGTATCGGCTGATATTGGAAAAAAAATACGGGCGGAGCTTATTCCTCTGTCGGGCGGGGATACTATTACCTGTACTGCAGCCGAGTGCGTGTATGATGAAAATACATCGCTTCTTACGGTTAAAAAAGCCGATATTCCTTCCGGAACGTATATTTTCAGCCTGATATTTGCTCATGAACGCGGCGACATGTATTTAAATATAGACCCTGTCGTAGAAATAGCTGACAATTTTGAATCGGGTGCGGCAGAAATACTGACGTTAAATTCTGCAGACTTCATTAAAGCGGGAAACCTGTATTATGTAGCGGATGCTGCAAATACTACTGTAAAAGCCGGAAATTCGGGGCTGTATGCTTCGGTACCGGTAACGCTTGAGACAGCTGTTATGAGTATTAACAGCAACCCGAATGTCAGTACGCAAAATCCTGCTAAAATAGTGCTTTTGGAAAACGTTTCATATAAGACTCCTATGAGTCCTGATTATCCGGGATTATGTTTTGTGAAAGATACGATAGTAACTTCTGCCGGCAGCGAAGTCCGGTCTATAACATTGGCTGAGAATGTTGATATAGTATTTATAATCGGCATTGATACTTCATATGCAGCAGTAAACGGCATACAGCCTGTCTCGGCGCATGTAATCCTTGAGAACATTATTGTTCAGGGAGTAATAAAAGACGGCGGCGATGTTGATAATACGTATAAAACTGATGGAACACAGAACGCAGCTTCCTTTGATGATCCCCTTTATTATGCAGCATCCGGTTTAGTCGGGATATATAACGGCAAACTGACTCTTGCAAAAGGCTCCATGCTCCAAAATAATGCACTGCCTCTGAAAGTCACGATAGAAGGTACTACGCAGGATTCAAAAGGAGCTGGTGTAAAAATAGAAAAAGAGGGAAGCCTTACACTAGACGGCGGAACAATCCGCAACTGTACAGCAGCTTACGGCGGCGGAGTGTATGTTTCAGAAAGCGGCAGTATAGAGTTTATAAGCGGAAAAATTACGGAAAATGCAAACTGCTATACGATTTACTCATCATCTGAGTACCTGACGTATTATCCTGGTATAACGTATGCTGAGTACCTGACCAGGGCTGCACAAGATGCTTCAAGAACTCCCAACGGCGGTGCAGTATTTTTTTATAAGTTCGACAAGGGTGTAATGGATTCTGCCTCTGCTTCCTGGGATTCATGGTTCAGCGCATTAAAAACGGTTTGTGTAAACAACATGCATAAGGGGCCGGATTGTGCTGCTACAGTATATTCTATTACAACAGAGGCTGCTCTTGCAGATGCGGTTAAAAAAACCGCATTGGGAGGGGTGTATGCAGAAATGGACAGCGGCTCTCTTACAATTACCCTCAGCGCACCCCTTTTAGTTCCCGGCTCTCTCTCTCTTGTAAAAAAAGATCCTGATGCCTGCATCATAAATGCAGGATTCACCAATCAAAGCGATCCGATGTTCAATATTGTAGCCGGAAATGCTGCAAATTTTGAACGAATAACATTTACGGGGTCTTTGACAGCCGGTTCATCATTAATGCGGATTACCGATGCTTTTGTAACACTGAAGAATTGTACTTTTAATAATAATTATATTACAGGAGACAGTACAGGCGGAGCACTTACCGTGCAGGGAACTAAGACTGAACTTATCTGCAGCGGTGTTACTGTTCAAAACTGCAGGGCTCACCGCGGCGGTGGCCTCTTTGTTTCCGGCGGAACAGTAGTTTTGAACAACTCAGCGATTTCTAACTGTTCGACAGTACTATTCGATAATAAAGGAGGGCTCGGCGGCGGTATTTTCACACAAAATTCAACGCTTACGTATACCGGTTCTTCCGGAATTACAATGTGCTCTAGCGCTGTCGGTACCTCGGGCGGCGGAGAAGGCGGCGGCATGTACATAGGTCCCGTATCCAGTGTAAATCTGTTCACGTCTCTGGGAGGTGCACCTCTCCAAAACACAGCAGAGTTCGGCGGCGGTGTGTATATTGCCGCAGGCGGAAGAATAAACCTGTATTCAGGTGCAAACTTTTTAGATAATACAGCAGTGCAAAAGGGCAGTAAGTTGTTTATTCAAAACTACAGCCTCGAATCAATGTCTATTAACGGTACAACTCCGAGTGATTTCAGCTCTTTGACAAGCATGCTTACACCCATGGGCTTCCCCTCTGCAGCACCCCCTTATATTAACGACTATTTGTACTCAGGCGACGGAAGTTCGGGAAATCCATACTTAGTAAAAGATGCATCATCATTTAATGCAATGCGTTATGTACCCACAGATGCTAAATATTTTTCTCAAACGACAGATTTCAGTATGTTTACCTATAGTAATTTTGATCCAATTCCTCTTTTTAAGGGTATTTATAACGGAAATTTGAGAAAAATAACAACAGTGCAGATGCCTTCAGCATCGGCTGAGAATTCTGGTCTTTTTGGAACGCTACAAAATGCGGAAGTAAGAAACCTTTTCCTTGAAGGTGCTACTATTGCATCTACCGGTACAACACTTAAGAACTGCGGTATACTTGCAGGTTTAGTAATTAATTCAACGGTTGAGCGGTGTGGTGCAACAGGTGACCTTTCTATAAATTTGGGAATATTAGACACCAACAGCTGTACGGGCGGATTAATAGGAAAAGCTGAGGGATCGATCATACGTGAATGCTTTTCTGCAATGGGTTTTTCTGCGCTCAATATTCAATTTTCAGGCGGTTTAGTAGGCTGGCTCAGCGGGGGATCAATAGAGGATTGTTATACTTCTATGCTTGGAATTAATGCTTCTGTCAGTCCGGGTTTAAATTCCGGAACTCTCGTTGGAAAAGCAGAAAACTCGTACAGCATTAATAGAGCTCACTCTATTGGGCGCGCCTTCGGATCTCTCGCATCTGGTTTTATAGGATCGGTTACGGTCAGTAATATCCCCAATACATTTATGTACGGAACAACGACAGGTTCAGGTAGTTTAGGTGCTTCAAATTCAAATAAAACCCCTGCAGACTTAGTAAATCAGGCTACTTTCGGTCCCTATGCTTTCGGCACAGTCTGGAATATGGATCCCGGGAAATCATTCCCCTATCTTGCATGGCATGAAGGGTATTATGTACCGCAGCCGTTAAGAGTAACCTCCATCGTATTTAAGAATGAGTGGGTTACTGCGGGGTCTCTGGAACAAAACGACACGATAGTAATTACATTTTCATCAAGTATTGATCCAGTAACAATACAGGCTGGTTTTACAGCTGGTACTTCGAAGACATTGGGCCCAGGAGAATTGACTCTTAACGCATCAACAAGCTCCCCCTCCCTGACATTTACAGGATCAGGAGCAGTCAATATAGGCTCTTTTACTGATACAACATCTGTTAGCAACACTGCATCGTGTGATGTTACTTCTATGCTGCTTGATATAAATGCTAAGATACTCACTCTTACTTTTGGTACTCCAACGGGAAATTTATTTGCTTCAACCTCTTCTGATGTAATTTCTTTTACTCCTTCCAGTGCGATTAAGAGTGAAAGCGGAGTAGATATTTATACAGGTATCACTGCTGATATTACAGCTGGTACCACGTTATTCTAGCAAAGAGAGAATAAAGTACGTTACACAGGGGGGCTTTGAAGTGTCCGGAAAACGGGATGCGCTTCAAGGCTCCTTTTTTTCTTTTTTATTCAATGATTAAAGCCGGCTGAGGAACAGGAGATTTTACAGAAAAGCAGATATGAAGCAAAGTTTTTTTATGAAAAAACAAGAGGATTGTGCTACAATACATACAGGATGAGGTGTATAAAAGCAGTGTTTGCATGACGAATAAAGTGCGTGCTGTTGGAGGTCAATATGAAAAAATGTATTATTGCTTTATTATGTACATTTGTTGCTCTTTCTCTTTTTGCCGATGAAGCAGTTATAAAAAGTGTTAAGGGAAAGGTGGAATACAGCAGCGACGGTCAAACATGGCTGAGTGCTGAGCCCAAACAGGTTCTTAAAAAAGGCGATTATATTTCAACCAGTTTTAAAAGTTCTGCCGTCATTGTGGTGAACGGTTCTCTCATAAATGTAAAAGCGCTTACCCGCATGACCCTCGATGAATTAACAAAGACGCCGGAAGGTCCGCAGACGGAGCTGTATCTTGTTTCAGGCAAGGTTACCGTAGAAGTAAAGCCTTCTGCCAATGAAGAAGTAACGACTTTTAAAGTAAAAAGCGCTATGGCGACCGCTTCTGTGCGCGGAACCGGTTTTGAGTTTGACGGTGAGAATCTTCTTGTAAACCATGGAGCTGTAGAGCTTATGGACAGCATCGGAGTCTCCCGTTCGGTAAACGGCGGGGAATTCGGTAATGCCGGTAAGAGAGGCAAAATGCCGGAACCTGTCGTGGTAAAAAAACCTGCAGCCCCGGTTTTAACCGCTTCTTCTACCGATGAAGATATTGATAAAGCTGCAGAAGACTTAGGTTCTCTTCCGATCGAACAGGGACCTGATATTTTGATGACGCTTTCCACAGAGCTGGTTCCTGACACCGGTTCTTCTCCAAAGGCTGATGATCCTTCTCAGGGTCCCTCAGAAACGAAAACCCCGGCTCCAACTGCAGATGTTGAAGTAGCTGTTCAATAAGAGGTTTAAAAATGAAAAAAATTAGACTAATTACTATACTGCTGGGACTTACAGTTCTCTTTGCAGGGTGTGATGCAGGATCAATTGTTCTCGGTTCAAGTGCCGTACAAGTAACAGTAAAACCGCTTATAACAGACAACACGCTGCAGATGGATTCAGAGCGTGCTGTTCTTTCATTTACAGAACAGGTCATAACCGTGAAAGCACAGGCTGAAGGAATGAATCCTGTTTCTCAAGTTCTTTCATTTGACGCTGCAGCCGGATTATTTTCAGGCAGTGTGAAAGTGACCAAGGGTAAAGAAGTGACGTTCTCTGTAGAGGCAAAAGATGCGGCGGGAATAGTGTACGTTAAGGGCACTCAAACAAAACTGATAGAAACTGATTCCGACAAGATCTCTATTACTCTGGTGCCTCAGATAAGCGACCCCGACAAAAAGCAGACAATACCTGCATTTCTCGTTCCGTTTGATACAATAGAAAAAGGCGTTGTAAAGGGTGTTGTTTTTGCTCCGGACATTGCTCTGGATTTGAATTATGTGTATGAAGCAGCGGATGTTGCCGTTACCGTGAGCACCAAAGAAGGGCAGGCGCTTTTAAACGGTACAAATGAATGGGCCATGAAACAGGGAGATGAGGTAATTATTTTCTTTGTAAGAACAGGCGATTCTCCTTCATTACTAGTACATCCGAAATACGTTACTGCAACCTTCGATTCCAACGGCGGAAATGGAACAATGGCTAATCAGGTTTTTATACCCGGAATTGCGGCAAAACTTACAAAAAATACGTTCCAAAAAGACGGGGTATCCTTCGGAAGCTGGAATACTGTAAAGGACGGAAGCGGAACATCCTATAAAAATGAAGAATCGGTAACGCTTACCGCCGACACAACACTGTATGCACAGTGGCTCAACAATACCCTTACAATAGACATAACGGTTATTGACGGAGGAAATGTTGTCGTAAACGGCGGAGCGGCTTTGAGCCCGGTTCCGTTGAATGGAACATTGAGTGTAACCGTTACAACTGATAAAGAAATCGAAGCATGCAAGTGGATACTGGCCGCAAAAGTTCTGACTGAATCGACAACGAAGACTATTACAATAAATTTAGCTGATCATACAGATGTTGTAAGCCCCGGTCTGAATCTGCTTACTTTTGCTTATTCCATTAAAGGAACGTGGTACTCGAAACTAATATTCTTTACCGTTCAATAAGAAGGGAAGCGGACTTCAAGGAGCACAAGCATGAAAAGCAAAATACGGATAATGCTTTTGACTTTAATTGTAGGGTTTTGTGTGCTGGTTTCAGGATGTTCTAATATCTTTACAATGCTGTTTGAGCCGGTACAGAATAATAAGGCCGGAACTGCATTTCTTACTGTCGAACTAACTGATAATGCAAAAATTTCTTCATCAAGGGTTATAATGCCTTTGACAAACGGCCTAACATATACAGTCTCTTTACAAAAGGGCTCAGAGGACGCAAATCCTGTCATTAAGAAAGATTTAAAACCTTCAGATAAAGCAGCATTTGATGCATTGGAAATAGGGGCAGAATACACTGTAAACGCTTCCGGGGCGGCTGCAGACGGTGCAGCAGTACTTACAGGAAACGGAAAATTTACTGCGAAAGAAGGGGCAAATACCGTTGTTATTCAGGTAGGCCTTGTAAGGGGCAGCGGAACGGGGAATTTGTATGTGGAGTATAAAATTCCGCAGGATATAGGATTCAGCATGACTTCTCCAAGACTGATTCCTTTGTTGGGTGGAGAATCTGTAGCATTTACCGAAACTGAGGCACACTACGATTCTGTTAAAGGGCTGTACATAGTAAATAAAAAAGGAATATCAGCAGGCACATACATACTATCTCTGCCGTATAGTATTTCTGGTGTAACAAAGTACCTGCCGGTGGATCCCCTCGTTGAAATATTTTCAGGCTTAACATCATCTATGACGGGACCTGTGGAAGTATCAGTTGAAAGTCAGGTACAAGGAAAGATGTTTTTTGCTGCGAACAGCATGACACTAGGCAGCACCGGTCTGACACCTGATGACCCTGTAACACTTGATCACGCATTGTTTCTCATAAATGCAGACACAACAGTAACCGAGGAAAATCCTGCTTTAGTAATAATTACAGAAAACATTACTCTGCAGGAATCTCTAAATTATATTATTACAAAACCTGTTCTAATGTACACCTCGGGAAGTCCCGATCCGTATTCAATAGAATTTCAAGGCACAAGAAACTTTGTCTTTATGGCCGGGCTCGATGAAGAGGAAGCGCCGTTATACGGCGGCGTTCCAATTACCGGAAGCCTGACACTATCGCACATTGTAATACAGCCGAAGGAAGGTTCATATGCTGTTAGGGGTTTATTGAACGCGGTTAACGGCTCTATTACTTTAGCTGGCGGCGTTGTACTGCAGAATAATACCATTTTAGCTTATACATCTTCTTATTCAAGGGGAGGTGCAGTCTTTGTAAAGAGCACCGGATCTTTAATAACAAACGGAGCTGTGATAAATAACTGTTCTGCTAGTGAAGGAGGAGCTTTCTATATTGAGGGAAACGAGAATCCCGAAATCCTTTCTGAAGTAACACTCATAGATACAACAGTTACAAACTGTAAAGCAGGGTATGGAGGTGCCGTATATTCCAGCCAAAGAATAGCCGAAGCGGAATCTTTTACTACCGTATCTTGTACCGCAAGGAATGATTCCACTGTAGAAGCAGGAGGGTTCGGCGGTGCGTTATATATGAACGGTGGTTCATTTAATTTTATAAGCGGCAGTGTTCAAAACTGTACAGCAGCAACAACGAAGGAATCTATTGTACATGGCGGCGGAATATATGTTGGAGGAAATGGTGTACTTAACCTTAGTACCGGTTCTGTAACATTCAGCGGGAACGTACAACAAAATATATTTATAGAGAATTATTCACTCGATTCCATCAGACTCAATTATGCACCGATTACCACTTTTTTGGATTTCAAAGAAACAATAGATCAGTGCACCGGCGGAACATTTGTACCGGTCGATTACAACGAATGTTTGTTTTCTGGAAAAGGAACAGAAGCAGTACCGTATGTAATAAATAATGCAGAAGATTTTAACGGGATCCGGTATATTCAAACGACTGGCAGGTATTTTATCCAGTCAGATGATCTTGATTTTACCGGACTCTCCCCCTTTGTACCTTGGGATTTTTTTTCTGGAATCTACAACGGAAACAATAGGAGAATTATAAACTTTACAGGCGGCAGTGCTGGCGGCCGTTACGGATTATTTTATACTCTGAATAACGCACAGGTAAGCGGCATCTATTTAGAAAATGTGAGTATAACCTTAGATGATTGGGCCGTATATGCAGGTTCTCTTGCCGCTGTATGTCAGAACAATTCTACCATTACGAATTGCGGTGCTACGGGAAATTTTACAGGAACCGGATATACTGATACATACTGCGGAGGACTCGTAGGACAGCTGGTCGACAGTCAAATTTTATCTTCATTTTCATCGGTAGTAATAAGTACATCAGATGCCGGAACAGCAGGCGGATTAGTCGGTCGAGTAAGCGATACAACTGGAAACTATAGCAGTATTCAAAATTGCTATACATCGATGAGCAGTTTAACCGGCTTAAATCAAACAGGGAACTATCTTGGAACGTTGGTTGGAAGCGTTGATTCTTCACAACCGATCACTGTTTCAAACTCCTACAGTACAGCCTACCCGCAAGGAACTCTCAACACAAGGAATTTTATAGCCTATTCAGGTCCTCCTCCATCACAGACTTATACTTTTGCCTCCTATTATAACGCAAGCGGTTATTCGGCTGCAGCAAGCGATATTACTTTGGAGAATATGACAAAGCCTGTGACATATACCCCGAGCGGATTTACGAGTGCTCCCTGGATAATCCTTAATGATTCAAATACCTTCCCCTCTCTTAACTGGCATGCATCGTTGTACATGCCCGAATATTTTAGGGTCATGAGTGTTGAGTATAATGAGAAAATGGGCGGAACACCGGGTGTTATTGAAGCGGGAGATTTTATTGTTATTTATTTTAGCCATCCCGTAGAGCCTAAATCTATTAAAGAATCATTAACGGCGGGGGGCACAATTTCTACAAGCAGTAGTCTCTCATTATCAGCCACAACATCGAGTATGACATTTACCGGATCCGTTACTATAGGAAGTTTTGCATTGACAGGCAGTGTTTGTACCATTGAGGGATCTGTTGATGTTAACACCATAACACTAAGTACAGATGCTAAGCAGTTAACGCTTACCTTAGGTACTGTAAGCAGTCTTTCGTTTATTAATACTGAGTTGAATACTAATAACTTCATAACTTTTACACCAAGTACTAATATCCGCAGTGCAATGCATAATCAGATTTTTTCTACACCCGTAGCAACAAATAGCGGAATTCTATTTTAATGTGTAATGAAAGCCTCCGTTCCAAGCCGGGGGCTTTTTTTATGTAGGGCATGCAAAGACGCAAAGGTTCTAAGGTAAAGAATCTGCAGATTGTGCAGATTACTCTGTATCTGTTGACCTGCAGGTTCTGTCTGCACCTGCTTAGTATTGTTTTTAAGTTTTAGTATCTTTGAAAATTGAGTAAATGTGATATACTATATTCGAAGCTTACTATAGTGATTAAGCTGTTTCCGGTTAAGAATTTATCATATATAAATATTTTTTTTGAGGTTTTTCATGAAATACACACGGCGCATTACACTTACTGCAGTATCCCTTTTAATACTGTTATCCGGCTGCTCAAATTTATTTAATATGATATTTGAGCCTATTCAGCCTATTCCGCCTTCGGGTTCGGTTCTCACGGTCGTGATTAATGACGGATCTTCCGGGGATTCCTCGCGCGTTATTACACCCCTTACAACCGGATTAGTATATACAGTTAGTCTATATAAGGGTAAGGATGATCTAAAACCGGCTGTAAAAACAAACCTCACACCTTCAGATTCAATCACTTTTGACTCTCTTGAAGAAGAAAAGGAATACATTGTCCGCGTGCTCGGTGAAACGAAGGAAGGACTCGATGTGTTAAGCGGTGAGACAAGTTTTACGTCGAAGCAGGGTGAAAATAAGGTTCTTGTCGCTTTGTCTTTTATTAAAAACACAGGCGGGAAGGGAAGTCTTTTTGCCGAGTATGAGCTAACACAATCAGTTGCAGCGGCCTTTACGGCACAATTAATTCCCTTACAAGGCGGGGATGCCCTGAATTTTACCGAAACAGAATGTGTTTATACACAAGCTGATAAAAAAATTACGCTCAAAAAAACTGATATTCCCTCGGGAACCTACATTCTCGCCCTGATGTTCAACAGCGGCCGGGGTGTGTTTTATCTTAACATTGATCCTATAGTAGAAATAATATCAGACTGCGAATCACGGACAGTAAAGATGGAAACTGTCAGTGTTGAGGATGCTCTAAAGGCTGGTTTTACGTATTATGTTGCAGATACCGGGAACCCTTTGGTTAAAGAATTGAATAACGGCTTCCGGCCTAATATTCCTATTACTCTTAACAGGGCTGTTGAGCTCATAAACACAAGATCCGATATTACAGATAGCAGCCCTGCAAAAATTGTCGTTATAGAAGATATTACCGTAATACCCCCTGAATCTCCAAGTAATGCTTTCGTTCTGCAGAAGAGTACTATACTCACCTCCCTCGGTGCATCTCCCTGTTCAGTAACATTGGGAGCGAATTGTGACAATATGTTTTTTGCAGGCACTGTATCAAGCATCGTTTTTACTCTTGAACACATAATACTTGAGGGCAGACTTTCCACCGATGAAGATAATATGGTTGATCCGTATGACGGATCTCAAAACCTTATAACCTTCGACATTCCAATGTACAATGCTATGAGCGGACTCATTAAGGTATTGTACGGAACGGTAATTCTTGGTCCCGGCTCCATTATTCAGGATAATTCTACACAAGGAAACGGAGGAGGCGTCTTTGTTTGCCCCGATGCTGTCCTTAAAATGAACGGCGGTACCATTCGGAATTGTACTGCTTCTATGGGCGGAGCCGTATTTGTCGGAGGGAAAATAGAAGCTTTAAGCGGCTCTATTACAGAAAACTCGAACTGGTATTCTGTATTAACGCTTTCTGAATATGTAGCTGCTGGAGGAACTGAAGCTGAATACAGCGGATATTTGGAAGATACTTCGTTTAAAAACCGCAACAGACCCATGGGAAGCGCCGTATACTTTTTGGATCTAAGACAGACGGTAATTGATTCTTCCAGCACACAATGGACACAATTAGTAACTTCACTTACACCTATCTGTGTAAACAATATGCACTCAGGTACAAGCTGTGCAGGTCAAATTCAGGGAATAAATACGGAAGCTCTGCTTCTTGATTCCATAAAAAAAGCCAAAAATATTGGTATATATGCTTCTATTGACAGCGGATTTTCAGAAACATTCACAATAGCAAACCCGATTATTATCGAAGGCGCATACAGCCTTACAAAGGAAGGGGACAGAGCTCCTATTAAAAAGAACTTTATAAACGGCTCTTTGTTTTCTATTTCAGAGGGGTCCATTGCAGATTTTAACGGGATTGCTTTTACAGGGCAAGATTTAATTAATACTGCAGGTCCTCTTTTTTCTGTAATTAATACCCATGTGTATTTTAATAACTGCGAATTTGTAAGTAATACAAATACCAACGGTACAGGAGCTGGACTGTATGTTACAGGCAGTAAGTCAAATGTGTATGTGCAAAATTGCGGTTATCAAACTCTTACAGCGCATAAGGGCGGAGCTGCTTATATTGCAGGCGGAGAGTGTATATTTGATAATACTTCTATAACAACGTGTACCGCTTGTGCAGATATGATCGAAGGAAAGGGCGGCTCAGGAGGGGGCATCTATATTGCAGGCGGTGATGTTAGGCTCACTGGTTCCGGTACTAATGGAATAACTAACTGTACAGCTCAGGATGCAAGCGGAACCGGAGGGTTCGGCGGTGCAGTCTATGTCGGAGCAGAGGGATTAACAGGGAAGCTTACTCTTGACAATGTAACGATCGGAAATTCAATATATCCAAATACAGCACCAAGCGGAAGCGGCGGCGGAGTCTATGTAGCAGCCGGAGGTAAAATAAACCTCAAAGCTGCATCATTTGCAGATAATACAGCGTCATTCGGGAATAAGTTGTTCGTTGAGAATTATAGACTCGATGCTGTATTAGTTAACGGAACAATCTGCAGTGTATTTGATGCGTTATATGACAATTTTACTGCTTTTGGATTGACAGATGCTAATGCAACAAATGGGGTGCTCTATATGGGCGATGGTACCAGTGAATTAACAGCATATAAAATTAGTACCGCTAGAGAATTTGACGGGTTACGGTATATTCCCACAAGCGGAAAATACTTTTCACAGACAGGAGTTATAGATTTTACGAGTTATGGAAACTTTACTCCAATTCCTGAATTCAAGGGGCATTATGACGGCGGGAATAATAACGGATTTTATATTAAAGGTTTGACTATTCCGGTGACAGAAGCAGGAAAAAGCGCAGCCTTATTTCTTGAGGTAGATGATGGAGATATTTCTAATGTTCTATTAGAAAATATCAGTATTACAGCAAACTTCTCTCCTGCGGCTTCCGGAATGCTTGCTGCACACACTTCAAATACTGCAACTATTACTAACTGCGGAACATCAGGAGCAATTACAGCCGGTACCGGAGCAGTCAGCTGCGGAGGCCTCGTGGGATGGGCTGAGAACACAACAATGACCGGCTGTTTTTCACAGGGAGTTATAACTTCCTCCGCATCGTATACAGGAGGTCTTGTCGGAAAGATGAGCAATTCAACAATTGAGAATTCTTATACTTTTCATAACCCTTATACAGCCGGAACTACAGCCGGCGCACTTGTCGGTATTTGTGAAGTTTCAAATATTATAAAGACATCGTATTCGCTTACTTCAGCATTATCTGCATCTTCCGGGGCAGGATTTATAGGGCAGAATACCGGAACAATAACACATGAAGTTACGTATAGGAATGATGCGTATTCAGTTACAGGAACAGGAGTATCTGCAATAACATCGATTCCGCAGGCTTCTTTTAAAGTTCAAGCTAATTTTCCCGGTTTTACCTTTTCTCCTTCCGGCCCCTGGACTATGGTAGATGGAACGACATCTCCCTATTTCCCGTGGCAGGGAAATGCGAATTTCGATTCACTGAATTTAATTCTTAAGTAGAATAGTTATATTTCATAAATGCCGCTTTTCAGGAAAACCTGGAGAGCGGCTTTTTTTATGGGGAGGGAGAATCCTCACGCTAAGACGCGAAGACGCTAAAGATGAGGCGCGAGACGTCGCAGCGCCGATACTATACAATGAACCCCATATTTTTTAAGGGTAATCTCACGCTAAGGCTCGAAGTAGGATAATCCGCAGATTGTGCAGATTATAAGGTGTAGTGTAGTTAAAACACTAAGTCAAAAGCAATGTAATAACTTAAAAAAAGTCATCTGGGTGCGCTAAGCTCGGAGAGCTTTACGCTCTTACGAGCCTTGCGCCTGTGGTTTTTCCATTCTTCATTACAACAAAGCATAGTAAATCAGGCTTGGAAATACATAGAAGCTTATAAAACGATTCAATATGCTCATTGTTATTCCCGGTTTACTTAACGGAGCGCATTGTGGATTAAGAGAAAAGAACCACAGTTACTAAGGTCTAGATACCTTAGTAAACACCGATTATGGGGTAGAGCTGAAGGATTATAAGAAGGTATTGTAAATACACATAGTGCTTTTCTTATTCCTCTCTATACTCCTGTGATAAAGGCTGGTTTATTCATGAGTAAACTTAATACCCGTAAATATAATAACTATACGTACTCCATCCTGTGGTACCTTTGTAAGCTGTTACACTTGCAGAAGGTACGTAGATTTTTCGGGTGGAATGATTATTTTGAAAAGCATAATCGCCTAAACTTATCTTCGATGGATCAGACTTTTGAACGGTAATAGAGGTAAGTAAACTGCAGTAAGAAAAAGCATAACTGCCTATAGAAGTGACATTTGAGGGTATTGTAACTGAAGTAAGAGAGTAGCAGCTGGAAAAAGCATTGATTCCTATAGAAGTAACAGTCGAGGGTATTGAGATTGACGTTATGCCGCTGCGTTCAAAAGCACTACGGCCTATAGAAGTGACATTGGGAGGTATATTCACTGAGGTAAGGCTGCTGCAGCCGTAAAAAAGCCAATCACTAATAGAAGTAACACCCGAAGGTATCGTCACTGAGGTTAGACTGGTGCAGTCATCAAAAGCAAAACTTCCTAAAAAAGTTACTTTGGAGGGTATTGAGATTGAGGTTAAACCTCGGCAGTTAGTAAAAGAACTGTTGCCGATAGAAGTTACTGATGAGGGTATCGTCACAGAAGTTAAATTGGTGCAGCCGTTAAAAGCCCAAGGCTCGATAGAGGTAACACCCTCGGGTATTTTTACTGAGCTTAGACTTGTGCATTGATAAAAGGCAAAGCTTCCGATAGAAGTGACTTTGGAGGGTATTGAGATTGAGGTTAGTGCGCTGCAGCTGTAAAAAGCATAAGTACCTATAGAAGTAAGATTTGAGGGTATTGTAACTGAAGTCAATTTGCTGCAATAGAAAAAAGCTCTATCACCAATCGAAGTAACACTGGATGGTATATTTACTGATGTAGGACTGCCTGCACAACAAATTAATGTTGAACAATCCTTATTATAGATTACATTGTCCTTTGACATATAAGCAGTATTACCAGCATCTACTGTAAGTGAAGTGAGATTGCTTGAGTTGGAAAAAGCGCCCGGACCTAAAGAAGTGACGCTTGCGGGAATACTCACTGAAGTTAGTCCGGTGCAGCTGTAAAATGCACCATTTCCTATTGAAGCGACACCCTCTGGTATTGTCAATGAGGTTAGCCCTTTACAGTTGACAAATGCATTATTACCTATAGAAGTGACGCTTGCGGGAATACTCACTGATGTCAGTCCGGTACAGCTGTAAAAAGCCATCTCTCCAATAGAAGCAACACTGGAAGGTATAATTACTGAGGCAAGTGAGCTGCATTCATAGAAAACATTGCTGCCTATAGAAGTGACGCCTTCAGCTATAGTCACTGAGGTTAACTTAGTGCAGCCGTAGAAAGAACTGCCGCTAAGAGATTTAACACTGGAAGGTATAGACACTGAGGTTAGCTCTGTGCACCTTCCAAAAGCATAAGTACCAAGAGAAGCAACTCCCTGGGGTATTGTTATTGAAGTAAGAGCACGGCAGTTATAAAAAGCCTGATTGCCTATAGAAGTGATGCTTGAGGGAATTGTCACTGAGGTAAGAGCGGTACAGTTTTTAAAAGCTTCATTGGCAATTGAGACTACAGGTTTCCCATTGATTTCTTCCGGTATGTATAAGACTGTATCGGTTCCAGTGTACTTATCAATAATTACTGTATCCCCGCTTGTCGTGCAGGTAAACATTGTCAAAGGTATCCATTTTGCGTAGAGCGTTTTCGCATTGGAAACAGATGCTGTAAAAGAGCCTTTATTGGGGTATATAGGATTTCCTATTTCTGTTTCTGCCCAGCCGTTAAAAACATACTCTGATTTTGTAAAGGTATTTGAGTTTAGAGTAATTGGAATACCAAGACCTGCAATCTGATTAGTCATGGTACCGCTTCCTCCGTTTGCCTTGTATACGATGGTATAGGAGCTTACCCACTTAACCCAATATTCTTTATTCTCTATACTTCCATTAGTAATACTTTTTACTTCATCCCCAGTTAAATCTGCATTCGTATACCAGCCTAAAAATATACAGCTCTCTTTCGCAGGTACAGGAAGTGTTATAGTTTCAGTTTCGACAGTATACGTCGTTTGGTACGTTCCGCTTAGAGTTCCGCCGTCTGTGTTGTAGGTTATGGTATACTCAATGGGAGTCCACCTGGCATACAGCACAGCATTCTCTGCTTTGTTCCAATTCCTCGTAGTTGTCATCTCTGCATTGTAGTATTTTGTTCCGCCGGAAATGGCATCATAATACCCTGTAAACATATACCCCGTTCTTGTTGGGGCTGCTGCTGCAGGCATAGCACTGTCATAGACTGCTTCTATGGTATCTGTCCCCCCAGTTCCGCTCTGCTTATTAAACGTTATAGTGTACGTATTTGCTGTCCACTTAGCCCAGAGCGCCTTATCTCCAGTGCTCCCCTTAGTAATTGTTGTTACGGCGCTTCCGTTAAAAGAAGCATTATCGAACCAGCCTGCAAAGGTATAGCCTAGTCTTGAAGGTGAAGAGAAGGTTATGGTCTCCGTTTCTGTTGTGTAGTTTAAAGGGTTCGCTAAGCTGTTTTCTCCTCCGTTAAGATTATACTGTATGGTATAGGAGCCTAACTTCCATTTTGCATAGAGCGTTATGTTTGACGTAACAGTAACAGTTGTAAAGTCGAATGCTAGTGTGAGAGCTTCATCGGTAAACCAGCCGTCAAAGCCGTAGCCTGTCCGTGTCGGGCTTGCGCTCTGTATTGCTTTATCTCCGTGATTAACCGTAATGGCGCTTACCTCTGTTCCGCCGTTTGTAACAAAGGTTATGGTGTAAGTCTTAATAATCCACTTTGCATAGAGCGTTGTATCTTTAGTGACCGTGTTGACGCTAAAGTCCCACGCTGTTGTGTAGTCTTCTTCGGTGTACCAGCCTCCAAAGGTATAGCCTTCAAGGGTGGGGTCTATAGGCTTATCTGCCTTTGCCCCGTTTTGTACAGTTGCGCTTTCTATTTTACTTCCAGTTCCTGTTTCATAGCTCAGGGTAAAGGTATCTATATTCCACTTGGCATAGACGGTGATCGTGTCTGTTACCGCCGTACTTACCGTAAACTCGCTTCCCTCTCCGTTGGGTGATGTGAACCAGCCTCCGAATGCAAAGCCTGTTTTCACTGGGTTTACAGGCATGGCATCTATGGTAGTTGCGGGGTATTTAACACTCTTTATTGCAGGACTTGCTTCTACTTCTGCTTCCTGGCTGTCAAAGATGACCTTGTGCTGTATGTTTCCTATTTGTTCCTGAAAGGTTAGAAAATCGGTGCAGGATGGTATGAGTATAAGAAGCGCTGTGATTGTTAAAAGTATGCTGATCTTTACTATTCTGGATTTACTTTGCTTTTTCATTGTGCAGCTCCCTTCTTTCCAAGCGGTATTCTGTATGAGACGCCTGCATCAACTGATGCAATAGTTTTTACGGTGCTGCTGAGCATAGTGATCTGGCCTCCGCCGAGAATGAACACAGAAAAAGATCCTATGCGGTATGTTAGGCCTGCCTGAGGTAAGAGGATAAAGCCTGCCATACTAGAACCCTCTCCGCCTGATGCTTTGAGGTATCCGCCTCCAATACCTGTCTGTACGCGGAATTTGAGGGTATCTATGAGTGCTATATCAGCACAAGCTATGCCGAGTCCGTAGTATTCGCTCATGCTGTAGGTGCTTACTTTAGTCAGTTCATAGCGGAACATTGCCCCTGCATTAAAGTTGATTGGTTTATCATCAGACAGAAAATTGAGCCGTACTTCGGGGTTTATAGAAAACCCTGCGGCGTGAGCCCAGATTGAGGCTCCACCTCCGAGGCCGGCGTCGATGCTGAGAGAAAAGACAGATGCTGAAGTTAATACAATGAGAAAAGAAAAAATAACGGTGCGTTTCATAAATTTATGTCCTTGGATACTTTGTGTTATAAAGATAATCCTATACCCAGTTATGTGAATTGTCAAACAATTAATGTAAGGTATTGAAAAGCAGCCGCGAATATATGGCTTTTACTATGGTAATTTGCTAATAATGCAGTATAATTTTAAAGTCAAATAGTAGGTATTAATAAAAAGGAGATAATAAAATGAAGTGGATTCTATTGATTATTACTGCACTGAGTACTCTGGGCTCAGTTATAGGTTTTTTTGGGAATCTTACGTTTAAAACTAGAAGAACAGCACGTGTTACCGGCAAAATTACAAAGGTTTCCAGGGATACAAAAAGTTCTACAGCGATTTCTTTTACATACAGAGTCGGCGATGTTGATTACGAGACTACGTGTAAAAAGTACGGATACAAAAGATCCGGGTACGAAAACCAGGAAGTGGAAGTATTGTATATTGAAAATGAACCTTCGAAGGCAATTATTTTTTCCCTTCTTACTCAAAACCTCGTAATGAGTCTTATTGCATCTCTTGTGACTATAACAATTCTTTTCTTTGTCGTAAGTATATTCTTTTTGGGTATTATCGGGTAGGACACGAGGTTTTCCCGGGTATACTATGTCAGATTGGGGAAGTGTATGAGAAACAAAATTACGGTATGTTTAACATGTTGTCTGGTGTTTTTTCTTAATTCATGCAGTACTCCGTCAGTTCTTGACGGAACTGTATGGGAAAGAAACCTCATGGGACAGGGTGCAAGGCTTGAGTTTTCTGCAGAAACGGCTGTATGCACTCTTCTTATGGCAGGAGCTGATGATATTGATTACGGCAGTTTTTCCTACGATTATGCTGATGGAATTATTTCGTTTTATTACAGAGGCAGCACTTCAATTATTTCATCAGGGACGGTTAAGGGCACTGTGATGGAATTGGAAAGCGGGAGCGGCGGTTTGTGGGGAAAATTTACACGAAAAAAATAGTTACATTAAACACATACATGAATGCTATAAGGAGTTATTAATGAAAGCTCTTTTAGTAATCGATGTTCAGGAATCTCTTACAGCAAATAAGCTCTATAACAAGAACACTTTTTTTGATTCTATAAATTCTGCAATTAAGCATCATACTGATATTAGCGATCTGGAATTAAAAGGAGTCGTCGTTTCAGAATTCTAGAACAGTGCAATAATCCAGCCTAATACTGTTACGATGGCATTTGCAAAATTGTGACACAAAAACGGAGCTAAGAGGTTTCCTGTTTTTTGATATATAAAAGCATAATAAAAACCGCACACGAGAGCTGTTGCCTGTTGTACAGGATCTATATGTGTTATTTTAAAAGGCGAAGTCGAAAAATAAATATGTGCTCCTGCAAAAAGAAATGCCGATATCAGGCTGAATATGATGTGCCTATTTTTCTCCGGTAAAGAGAACTCATTATTCTTTTCTGTTCTATTTAACAATACAGCGAGGATGGAAATAAAGGCGGCCCGGAATAAAAGTTCTTCTCCAATTCCCGGAAAAAGTAATTGAAAAAGAAGCGTATAGAAAATCTTAGAACGGGACGGCAGCGGGGTATGAGCCATGCTTTGCCAAATTGCCGGAAGAAAAAAATAGCATAGAATGCAGTATGCTATACTGATGATTGTCCATGATAAAGCAAAAATAGCGAAGTATACTAAGCTCGGTTTTATATTTTTTAGAGTAACGCCAAAGTCATTCACTTTTCTTCTTAGAACTGCCAGCCCCAGTACTAAACCGAGAAGCGCTTGTACTGCCTGTTGAAGAACTCCGGTAGAAAAGTTTTTTGCATCATGAGAAAAGGGAAGTGTGTTGTAAACATAATTCCCAATAATGATTAAACCTGTATTCATCATATGAACAAAAAGAAAAAGTAAGAGCGATACAGATAGCAGTGAAAGTGTTGTTTTAATTGTATTTATTGGTTTCATGTTTTCGTAAAGTAGCATATTCTTAAACTAATTGACAGATGCCGAATAAGCAGTTATAGTCATATTATCTCATATTCTGGAGGTCTGTATGTTGGTTATTGCATCTTATTTGGCGGTTAGGTCTGCAGAAAAATAAGAACGGCTTTTCTCTTTGTAGTGAATATTAATCCTTTCTATTTTTCCCCCCTCTCGACTATCATTAAGACTATCGTAAGCAGCCTATCCGTCACAGCCTTTTAATCTCATCAACAGCACGTTGTGCTTTTTTATTTTTATTACTATAAAGGCAGCAGTATGTCACGGCAGCAGAAAATATATATTTCAACAGAGTCATTTATTTGTAGTAATTGCGGCAGAGCCGTTATTCCTTTAGAGGTATTATCATGCAGGACAGTATAAATCCGTTTTCATGGGGCTGGAAACAGGAATTGTTTTCTCTTTGGCAGCAGGAAGTTTCTTCACTAAAATTACAACCTGATATCAGTCTTTCTCTAATTCCGGCGCGTATAACTGCCAAAAATCATCATAAATATGATATTGTATGCCCTGATTTTTCTTCGATTACAGGTTTTTTACCGGATCAAAAAACATCAGGATTTTTTTATCAAGTGCCGGTGCAGGGAAGTTTCGAGTATTCTCTTGAGGATGAATCATCCTACCCTGTAACGGGCGACTGGGTAATGATCCAGATTGAAGGGACTGTTCTCCGTATAAAAAAAGTACTTCCCCGTATGACTAATCTAAGCAGGGGAAGAGCGGGAAATACAAGTGCTGAGCAGGTGCTTGCATCAAACATCGACACCTTGTTCATCGTAAATGCATTAGACGGAGGGAGAAATTTTCTACCTTCGATGATCGAGCGTGCTCTCATCCTTGCAGGGCATTCAGGATCGCAAGCTCATATTATTCTTAATAAAGCAGATCTCGCTTCCGGTGAATACAAAGAGGAAGTTCTGCATGAATGTGAAATTAGTTTCCCGTCTATTCCCTGTACTCTTGTTAGTGCAAAGACAGGAGAGGGAATGGATGTATTGAACTCGTATTATCAGGCCGGAACAACTATAGGCATGCTCGGAAAAAGCGGTATGGGTAAATCTGCTTTAGTTAATGCGCTTGGAAAATGCAGGTATGGATCTGAAGGAGAACGGGCTGGCATTTCAAATACCGCTGATAGTCATGTTCATTCTCTAAATGAAAATGCCGTGCTGGAAGGTGAAGTACGGCAGTCTGATTTACGCGGACGTCATACTACAACCTCAAGCCGTTTGTATAGGCTTTCATCCGGTCTGCTCATCATAGACAGTCCTGGAATCAGGGAGCTGAAGCTTTGGGGGACAGAGGATGACATCGAAGAATCCTTTGCCGATATTGCTTCTCTTTCTGCAGGCTGCCGTTTTTCCGACTGTACTCATACAGGAGAACCTGGCTGTTCGGTACAGGAGGCCTTGGAATCGGGGATACTCGAGCAAAAACGCTACCTCAGGTATCTTGAATTATCGAGAGAGATTGCATTTCTGGAAACGAGAACCAGCGAAAACGCACGGCGGAATGAGGAACGTAAATGGAAACAGATTTCAAAATTCCAAAAGTCTCTTAAAAAAGAAAGGGGAAGGTATTAGGCTTAATAAAGTGTCTGTCTCTACAGTGAAGGGACAGACACCTTCCCAGTGCTTTCCCGTATTATAAGTTTTTGAGGATAGGTTTTTATTACCGGTTCAAGGGAAGGATCTTTAATTTTTTCTAAAAGTCTTTTCATCATGTCGCGTCCGAGTCTTGTGCTGTCCTGATTAATCGAGGTAAGACGCGGTATGGTGTATTGATCCATGTCGAGGTTGTCGTAGCCGATCACAGAAAGATCTTCGGGAATCCGTATACCCAGATCCTCAGCCGCTCTCATTCCTGCAACAGCCATCGTATCGGATGAATATAAGATTGCAGTTGGTCTATTTTTACTTCTGAGAATATTTTTGGTTTCTGTGTAGCTCATTTCATCATCGTAGTGTGCATCTATGCAGAACTCTTCATGTACAACTATTCCGTGCTTTGTTAATACATCCCTCCATGCAATCTCTCTAAACCGCGAGGAATGGGTTGCATATGCGAATCCCTTGAACAATGCGATCTTTGTGTGCCCCAGTGATATAAGATATTCGAGCGCATCGCTTGTTCCCTGATAATCGTCGCACATAAAGGTGTCAAATTTTGTTCCTTCAAGGTGTCTCTGAAATACGATGCATGGTTTTGTTATTTGGGAAAGTGTTTTTATTAGTTCGTTTTCAGTTTGAAGTGAATTTAAAATCAAACCCTGAATTTCCCGCCCTGTCATATTTTTAACAGCATTCTGCTCCCTGCTTCCGAGGCTGTTATCTTGTTTGTGTTCTTCTTCATCTGCCGAGCATGTGCGGCACAGATCTGATGATGAAATAAAAACGCCGTAACCTTCATTCCATGCAAACTCCTGCATTGCATGAAGTATTACGGCAAAATAGGGATCAGAACTTGAAATGGTAACGACGCCGATTGTTTTTGTTTCACCCATCCTCAGGCTGCGCGCTAAAACATTAGGGCAATATCCAAGCTTTTGTATCGCATCCTCCACACGTTTTCGTGTTTCATCTGATACACTGCGCGTATTGTTTATTACATGGGACACTGTTGTATACGAAACACCGGCTTCTTTTGCAACATCTTTTGTCGTTACCATTACTCTATAGCACTCCTGCCTTATGCAGCCTCTGCCTGCAGGGGCTGCGTATTTTTTCTAAAGTATATACGGTTCATTATAGCACGAATAAGTTCATCGAGGAGCATTGCTCCAAAAACTCCTAAAAGTCCGGTTTTGAAAACAAGCACTAAAAGATAACCCGCTGCTACAACAAACACAGTACCGAAGATCTGAGTATACAGCATCCACCGGGTTTTTCCCATACCTCTTATGCCGCCTCCAAAAATCATGTTGCCTGCTTTTGGAAGCAGAATAAAGGCGCTTATGATAAAAATGTTCCTGGACTGGTCTATTACGGTAAAATCAGAAGTAAAAATTCTACTGAAAAAATCCGGAACGGTGCAGAATAGTACCATAAAAACAACGGCTACTATAGAGCACATTAGTAAGGACGTTCTGATTATATCCCGTATTTGATGAGTGTTTTTCTCTCCTGTTTTAATGCCTGAAAGGGTAGTAGATGCACTGCCGAGCGCCATGAAGGCAAGGGCGGGAATCATGCTTACAGAAAACACAAGCGAGTAAATACCTGCCGCAAGGGGAGAAATGCCGTTGCACAACCTTATAAGGAGAAGATTCCCGAAGTTCCATAAGAGGTCTTCCAGTCCCGCAGGTATACCAATTGCAACAACCGACTTAAACTTTGAAAACTGCGCCTGCTTAATTGAAGAAAGCGAAAGGCGGCAGGTGAGCTTTGCAGAAAAGGCAGCCGGTAAAAAGTAGCCAAGACCTGCAATATCAGCTATAAGAGTTGCTAAAGAGGCTCCTTCAATACCCATTTGTGGAAATCCGAGTTTACCGAATATTAACACCCAGTCCAGAATAATATTCACAGCGGATCGAATAATAGCTGATACAAACATTGCCTTATTTTGACCGTTTCCGTTAAAAATGGCCTGGGAAGTGGTAAAAAAGCCGGTTAAGAGAATGCTGTACATGTAGATTCTCGAGTATTTTATAGTAAGCTCAAGAACATACCCGTCCAATCCCATGAGTCTATAAATAAACAGGTCTCCCGAAAACCAGACAAAGAATACCACAGCTGATATCAGACTGGTGAACAAAAGTGAAGATCCCAGTATCGATTCCGCCTGGTGGTAGTTTTTTTCACCAATTTTCTGGCTGACAAGAATAGCAGTTCCTGTTCCCAGTGCATACAAAAAAGATATAGATGTCCAGATGCTGAACGATGCATTGCTGACTGCCGACAAATACTCTGCCGACACAGCTCCCAAAAAAGCCTGATCTGTCAATCTCTGTACCTGTCCTATAACAAGACTTGCAAAAACCGGTGTTCCAATTTTTATAAGCGGTTTTGTGAACGAATTCTGAATCATTTCTCCTCCTAGTCAATACAAACGTTTGCGCAAACGTTTGTATTGATACTTTATCACAGAAACTTATATTTGACAAGAAAAAATCAAAAAAAAAGTACATCAAGAAACCCGATTGAGTTTTCCTGATGTACTCTAGTAAAAAATTGTGAGCTGCTTAACAGACCGAACGGTCCCGCTTACTCTTGTACCGGATAACAGACCGAACGGTCCCGCTTACTCTTGTACTGGATAACAGACCGTAATTTCCTTAGCAGGAAAGTTCCATCCTTCAAGATGCCATTCTGAAACCCATTGATGCCGTCCTGCTTTTACTTTTGTTTCCTTTGCCCATTGCTCCATGGCCGCCCAGACGTTGTACTGATTCCTTTGATCAGTCTTTACCGTTCTGTACAGACCGCCCTGAAATTCTTTTTCTTTGATCTCATTATCAGTAAAAGTAAATCCTTCGGGAAGTGTTATGAGAATTTCGTGGAAAAAAGGCGGGGTCTTTGCAAAACCGCTGCCGTACATAAATATACGGGTTTTCTCAGATTTCAAGGAATGTTTTTTTGCAAAACTGATAATCTTTTCCCACGCTTCCACTGCCGCTTTTTCGCTGTCGCCGCCTGTTACTCTCACATAAGCGGTTCTTAGGGGTTTGATTACCATGGGAACAGGTCTCAGCGATGCCTGTTTTTGAGGCGCCTCCTGAACAGGCATATATAAATCTACTCCCCCAATATGATTCCCTTCATCTGAAAATCCCAGATGTTCTTCGAGATACTGCTGCCCTCCCCAGATGTATTTGCTCAGTTCCATCCATTTATTAAATCTCTGCCAGCCTTTCATTATACTATACCCCAGATCTGCACCGTTTTCTCTTTTTATAGAGACAACAGCAAACATTCCGCCGTTGAGGGTTTTTCTCATGACTTCAGGGTAGGATTCATGACTGCCGTAATACGGTGCATCTTTCAGCGTATTATACAGAGTATCATCAATAGTAATGCAGACTTCGTAACCGTATGTTTCATTTCCCTCGGGATTTGACGGATCCGGATTATTAAAGCCGAAAATACGGTAGGCGCTTTGACCGTTATCATCTTTTTTATTAAAACGAATGCCATTATTTTCGATCCATTTTTGCATCTTTTCAAAGGCGTGTTGTTCACAGTCTTTCCCAAAATACTTGAAACAGGCTGTTTTCATTGGTTCAAGTTTCTTCAACAGTTTAATATCAGGATACTCTTCGAGAAGTTTTTTATCCTGTAATTCAAAATACTCATCCATAATGTTAATCCTCCGTAAGCCCTTGTGATTCTTTTCTTTTGAACGGGATTCCGTCTTATCTCTGCCCTTTTGCAGTTCGGAAGGATTCATTGCGAATTCCTCCCTGAACGATCGGGTAAAGGCGTCTGCACTGGTGTATCCGTATTTTACGGCAGCATCGAGAACTCTCAGCTCTCTGTGTGTCAATAAATCGTCATATGCCTTTGCCAGTCTTCTTCTCCGTATGTATTCTTTTACAGTAAAGCCTGCAATAGACATAAACATGCGGTAAAAGTTCGACAAACTCATAAAAGCTTCCTGTGCAGCCTGTTCAATAGAGAAATCTTCCTCTAAGTTGTTTTCTATAAACACTATGGACCGGCCGATCCTTTCGTAGTAGTTCATGGCTCTATAATACACGATACTTATTCCTCTGTACCCGACTTTTTTTCTAAACTTTGTCTACAAGTACTGAATAAGTCAGCATCATAGACTGCCGGGTTATTCAGTATAATAATATGAGGAGAAAATAGAATAATACTGTTGTATTTCTCTCTAAATGTATTTACAAAAATGGAAAAATTGGATAAATTAGAGAAACTAGTGTATCTAGTAAAGAGAATGAAGATTTTTTATGATGATTGTAATGTGCTTTGGTATTTATTCTTCTAACGGGAACAACCATCACTATCTACATACAGTAATTAACTCTTCAAATATTTTTCTGAGTATTTATGGAGAAACGTATGCGTACAAAAACTATTCAAGCGTCAGTTATGGGGATTATTCTTGTTTTCTCTGCTGCTTCATGTTCCAGCTTGACGGATCTTGCTCTAGCAATTTCCGGTTCACCTGCACAGACAACGACAAAATCGACAAGTACTGATTCAACCGGGAAAACAACTAAATCTTCCAAAACGGTTGAAACCTATAATACCGGCAAACCGGTTGTAGAAAAGGCAACTGCTACAGTTATTCCGAGCGGAACTTATTTACGGAAAGATTCCAAAACTGATATACAGTGTTTTGTATCCGGTAAAAGCTTTGTTGAAATGAATCCGTCAATAAAAAAAGAAAGCGATATGATTAATGGTACCTATTCAATTAAATCAAACGCTGTATATGTTAATGGCAAAGCGACTGATTTTACCTGGGATGGTAAAACTCTAAAAAAGGGTTCTATTGCCTTTATTAGAGATACTTCAGCAGATTCAACTGTTAATTCAGACGTATATTGATTTCATGTGAGCTGAAATAAAAAAGAGCAGAATGCTGGTTAGACAGCATTCTGTTCTTTTTTTTTGCAGGCAGTATTCCCTCTTTACTAATACACAATAAATTAATAAAATTAATATGAAAATTAATATAATTAATTTATATATTGACATATTTAATATGTGGTGCTATATTTTAATCAGGAGGTACAGCATGAAGTATAAAGCTCCGGGAAAGTGCCCGGTATGCGGTGAAAAACTGAGTATTATAAAGCTTGGCTGTCCCAAGTGTTCCACTGTTATAGAAGGAGACTTTCATCCGTGCGAGTTCTGCAGACTGCCGGAAGAAGACCTTTCTTTCATAAAAGTGTTCATCAAAAACAGAGGCAATATTAAAGATATTGAAAAGGAACTAGGCATTTCGTACCCGACGGTGAGGGGTAAGCTGGATGCAGCGATCCGGTCTCTCGGCTACGAAGTTGTATCGAAGCAGGATGAAGAAGAAGGCCTGCGTGAAAAAACACAGAAGGAAGAAGCAAAGAGCGCAGTGCTTGCCAAACTGTATGCCGGTGAAATATCTGCAAAGGAAGCTGCAGAACAGATTAAGTCGCTTTGAGAAGTTTGCGTTGCAAACGTGCGGATTAAACTTAACATACTACGGAGTTACATATGAGTGAACAAATGAAAATTTTAGAGATGATAGAGAAGGGTCAAATATCAGCAGCGGAAGGATTTGAGCTTATTGAGGCCTTAAAAGAAAGTGAAAAAAAGGAACGAGAGTCTCAGGTTCTACCCCCTGCTGCCGGAGAACAGCCGTTGAAAAAATTTAAGTTTTTCAAAATTCGGGTGACATCTGATAATAAAAGTGTTAATGTGAGCGTCAACATTCCTATGAAACTGCTTGCTTCAATAGGAGAGGTTGCGGGAAAGGTTACTGCGGTAATCCCTGCAGAGGCGCGGAAGGAAATGGAAAAAAGCGGTGTGGATATAACACAGATTAATTTCCAGGAAATTATTGAAGCGCTTCTTTCCGGTACGCTTGATGACCCGCAGATTGTAGATGTGGAAGCATGGGATGAAGAACATCAGACAAATATCAAGGTAAAGATTTATGCTGAATAAGTACTTCCCGGTACTCCTGGTCCGGGTACGGATCAGGAAGCCTTTTTTCCATCTGACAATTCCAATAGCTCTTTTTGTGTTTATTGGGCTTCTTGACTGCGCTCTAGACATCCTCGAGGCTGTTCAGTTTATTTTCTTCAGAAGCAATGAAGAGTACGGGGAGTCTTTTAAAGGTGTTCTTATTTTTCTTTATGCGGTCCGCTCTATCCTTTCGGGAATCGGTACGGGAGAGAAGTTTGAACTTGTTAACGTGGAAGCAGACGGTGTTTCTATACATATAGGAGTATACTAGGATGAATAAACTGTTAATCAAGTATATA
Source organism: Spirochaetota bacterium (assembly GCA_023398165.1). GTDB lineage: Bacteria > Spirochaetota > Spirochaetia > Treponematales > Treponemataceae > JAAZLA01. Next base: position 89,907 of record JAEWSQ010000007.1, read on the forward strand.
GGCATTACCGCGGTTTTGTTTATTGCCTCCGCTTTTCTAAAGGGCTTAACAATACAGTCTGATGTTCATATTTTCGTTTTTGCTCTCGTAATTTTTGCTTCAACGCTTCTTATAAGGCCTTTACTGCTTGTTGTGCTGCTTCCTTTTAATATTATTACAGGAGGAATCCTTACCATTCTTGCAAATACGCTTACAATTATGTTTGCAGATTTTTGTCTTCCGTTTGTATCAGCGGGCAGTTTTCTCAATTGCCTAATAATCTCTATACCGGTATATTTTTTGTACTTTATTATAAATACTGCTTCACGCTCCGGTCAGTCTGCTTCCGGATCCGGTAAGACTTCTTCTAGAGAAGAATAAGACAGAAAGCATTGTGAATCAATTTTTTAAAAGGCCAATAATCCATTGGGGCTCGGGAATTGTATCAGGACCGTACAGGGTGCAGCTTTCTGCAACCCCCTGAATAGTACTCCAGAAAAGCAAAGCAAGAACGGAGGGCTCACCGCTGCGGATTGAACCCTCTGATTGCCCCCTCATAATTTCCGGAATTGAAGCTTCATATGCAGGATTATGAGAGAAAAATACCTTATTCTCATCGGGCATTAAATTAAATAGTTCGATTTGATGAATGAGGACAAAAATCGGTGCCGAATACTTTTCATCCCGGAAAGAATTAAGAATGAGCTGTGCTACGCTTAAAAAGTTTTCGAGAGGCTTTTTTTCCGGAACAAACAAATGCTGTGCCATGACAACGCCTTCCTGGGCGATGTTTATGAGTTCACTTAGAATTTTTTCTTTGCTCTCAAAATAGTGGAATAAAAGTGCAGGGCTTATAGAAAGAGAAGAGGCAATATCGCGTACAGTAGTTCCTGTATAGCCTTTGTGAATAAACAAGTTCAAAGCTTTTTCAAGGATACTGAGCCGCCTTTTTTCTTTCTGCTCTGCACGTACTCCCATTATAGTCTCCAGTTTACATTGTCTTTTTTGCAGATTCGCTCCACTGCCCATTTTCCGGTGATGAGTGCTACGGGAAGTCCTCCTGAGGGCATGAGCCACTGTCCGCTCATAATAACATTATTAAGCCCGGGAATAAAGCCGTTATGCATAAGACGTTTAGCTTTCACTGTTGTTGTGTAAGCCATCCAGTTTCCCTTATAAGCACCGCACCAGCGTTCATAGGTTAAAGGGGTTACAAGATCGAGGGCTTTAAGCTTTCCTATAAAATGGGGGTAGCGTTTTTCCAAGGAAGCTGTTAAATCTTTGAGGACCCGCTGCTTTTCTTTTTTGTAAACATCGCTTTGTACAAAAAGAGAATTCTCCGATCCGGTTTTCTCATCCTTTAGTAAAGCTTTCCACCAGTCATAGTTTCCCTGAAAAAAACACTGAATGACAGACTTACCTTCCGGTGCAAACGAGGGTTCATAGCAAAAATGTTTTAATGAAATGAACTCGATTTTTCCGTCTTCGTAGGAGACCGGTTCTATCATCGTTCCAATATCTGCCGGCTTGCCGGTAAGATCGCCGTCATACACAAAAGATGCGAGACTTCCGGTAATCGCAGGGTAGGTGTCAGGATCTGCATCCCGTTCCTCAAATTCTTTTACCGGGAATTTTTTACCCAGAAGGGTATTCAGCGTTACATGTACATCGCAGGCGGGAATAATCCAGTCAGCTGGAATTACCTCTTTTCCGCTTTTTCCTTCAATCTCAATGCCGGTTCCATTATTATTTTCGACAGTAATTTTTTTTACCGCAGTGTTGTATATGATTTTGCCCCCCAGTTCCTCATACCGCTTTGCCATTCTTAGCGCCATAGCAAGAGAACCTCCTGCCGGCCGGCCTCCGTTGCCGCTCATAACAGTTCCCAGAATAAAGGGGAGAATCTCTGCTTTGCATTTATAGGGCAGAATACTCTGCAAAAGAAATTGTAATTCCTTACTTTTAAACCGTTTTAAATACTCTTCCGCACTGATCTGAAAATCCTTCATAATGAGGGAAGATCCTATGCCTGAAAAAATGAGACCTCCTAATTCCAGCATATTCATCTGTTCAACAGGGTGAACTGGAATTCCCTGGTTTTCTGAAGCCTTAATGGCTCTATACAGTTTTTTCAATTCTTTTTGGTCTTCAGGGGCAATTTCTTCAAACAATTTTGTAAGTTTATTCATATCCTTGTATAAAGGAATTGTTTTGCCTCCGAGATCGAGAACTGTAAATTCCGGAGTTTCGATTACTTCAATATCCTCTCCAAGCGCACCGGTCTCACACCAGATACTGTATAATGAGCTGTCAGGATTTGTTCCGGTAAGCCAGTGTATGCAGCCGTCAATGTGGCAGCCGTCTCTGTTCCACCCTGTACATTCTCCGCCGGGAAGAGCATTCTTTTCATAAATAACACTACTGTATCCGGCTTTTTGTGCATATATTCCGGCTGTAAGCCCAGAAACACCAGATCCTATGATTATGATTGTTTTCTTCATTGCATTCTCCTTATTCGCTGAACAAATGTTCAATGAAAGAATAAAGTATTACATTCTGGTTGTCAACACCATCTGCAAAAAAAATTAACAATATGTGAAGTTTGTTGTAAGTTATTCCTGTTTCCCGGGTGTCTAACTACATATATATGTTTGAGTAGTATAAAAAATTTTTACTGCTGGTTTAAAAATAAAAAAAAATTACCAAAACGAACTGATATACCTTGACAGGCGAGGTAACTATGGTATATAAGGTATATATAGATGTAAGATACCTTACAGCTGCCAAGGAGGTATACGTGTTAAATTCATCAGATATTTTGAGAGGATTAACCGACACCTTAATTCTTTCACAGCTCTACAGCGCTGACAGCTACGGTTACGAAATAAATAAGACGCTGCAAAAAAAATCAGACGGAGAGTTTGAGTTCAAAGAAGCCACCTTATATACTTCGTTCCGCAGACTTGAAGATTCTGGATGCATTTTATCATACTGGGGAGATGAAAATTCCGGAGCCAGAAGGCGGTATTATGCAATTACAGATTCAGGAAAAAAACTTTTGGAAGAGAATAAAAGGGAGTGGGAAACAATTTCAGCAATGGTGAAAAAACTCATTGCCTAGCTGATATCAGACAAACTTGTAGTATGAGGAGATGTATATGAATAAGAAGATCAAGAATTATGTGGATGTACTTTTCAGTGATGTTCCCAAGACAAAAAAAAGCCAGGAACTGAAGGAAGAAATACTTGCAAACATGAGCGACCGTTTTGACGGATACATTGCACAGGGGAAGTCGGAGAATCAGGCATACAGCCAGTCAATTACAGACCTCGGCGACATTGATGAGATGCTTTCAGGTTTAGCTCCGGAACGAGAGCTTAAACCGAAAATCGATCAGTACCGTGTCCGCAGGGCTAGGAATATTGCTATTGCCGTTTCAATGTACATACTCGGCGTCATTCTGCTTATTTCTCTCGGCGCGCTGCCGGGAATTCTGGGAATTTATCAGCTGGAAGACGCCGGCGGAGTTATCGGGCTTATATGTCTTCTCTCTCTTTCTGCCGGAGCGACTGCGCTCATTATTTACACAACAATGAGCGTTCCCCAGGATGTGGCGCCTTTTCTGCAGGATGATGATGACGATGAAAAGATTTTCAGGGGAGACACAAGCCACAGGGCTCTTGTTTACTCCTCTATATTAAAATTTTACTGGATAGCGGTTGTTGCAGTGTATCTGCTTATCAGTTTTAGAAGCTTCCAGTGGCACATCACATGGATAATCTTTCCCGTAGCAGCAATTTTTGCACAGGGTATTAAGATTTTATACACAATGGGAAGAAGAGATGGAGATAACAAATGAGAAAGTACGGCGGTTTTATTATTGCGGCCCTTTGGTTTTTTCTCGGGGCAATCGCATTATCAGCTTTCATAAGTGTTATGAAGGGAAATTTTAATCCGTTTAATTCACGGAAGGCAGTATGGGGGGATGAAAATACTATGGTTGAAAACTACAGCGCGGAATCTGTCGGTTCAATTGAAGCTTCAATTGTTACAGACCGTCTTATCATTGAAGGTTCATCAAGGGACGACATTCAGGTAACAATTTCCACACGACTCTTAGGAGGTTCTGAACCAAAAGCCTTTGTCCGCGACGGTGTTCTTTATATTGAACAGGAAAAACATTATAATTTTTCTTTCGGGCTCAACAACGGCTATGTAGAGATTCTTGTACCGTATTCAATAATGAATGAGTCTTCATTCTCCGTCTCAGCTTCATCGGTAAGCGGGAGCGTCAGTCTTAAAAATATTACCGCATCAAAAGCAACCATTAACAGCACGAGCGGCAGTGTACGCTCTGAATCTCTTACTGCTCCCGTTATAGAAGCCCGTTCCGTGAGCGGCAGCGTTAAACTGGAAAACACCACGGCAAGCGAAACCGATATTGCCTCCACCAGCGGCAGTGTTAATTTTAACGGCAAATCTGAATCGCTTTCCTGTACGAGTACGTCAGGATCTGTAAAAGCATATCTTGATGCTATGCCTGTAAAAGACTGCCGTTTCAAATCAATGTCGGGGTCTGTCCGTATAACACTGCCTGAAAATGACGGATTTGTTATGAGATACTCATCAATGTCAGGTTCTGTATCAAACCGTTTCACCGGTCTGCGTGCAAATAAAAGCGGTACAAACACCTATAAAGACGGGGGTATTACAATCAGTGCCGAAAGCATGTCAGGATCTGTAACAATTGAGTAATTGAGTTTAACAAAAAGGAAAAGGGTTCATGAAGGATCCTTTTCCCTTTATTATTAAAAGCAGCGGCCCTTGTCAGTCTTCGGGCAGTTTGTCATATTCGCACCGCAGTGGTAGCATATTTCATTTGTAAGCGGTTCCTGTGCAAAGTACTGCCTTATGTTTTCAAAAGTTGTCTCTGCTATAGCGGTAAGCGCGTCCTGTGTTAAAAACGCCTGGTGAGCGGTAATAACTACGTTGGGGAACGTCATTAAACGTGCAAGTGTGTCATCTTCTATTATAGAAGCTGACCAGTCTTCGAAGAAGTATTTTTCCTCTTCCTCATACACGTCGAGAGCCGCTCCTCCTATTGCATTATGTTTAAGCGCGTGAACGAGAGCCTTTGTATCAATAAGCGCTCCCCGTCCTGTATTTATAATCACTGCATCCTTTTTCATCAGACTAATATACTTTTCATCAACAAAATGTTTTGTTTCGGGTGTAAGGGGGCAGTGTAGGGTAATAACATCGCTCTGTGTAAAGAGGTCTTCCTTGCTGACGTAGACGGCATGTATCCTATCGGCCCATGCCGCATCGGGAAAGGCATCATATACAATAATCTTCATTCCGAATCCGAGCGCAATGTCGGCCATGATTTTTCCTATTTTTCCGGTTCCGACTATACCTATTGTTCTTCCATGAAGATCCCTTCCCGTTAAGCCGCTGAGCATAAAGTTGCCGCTCCTTGTGCGGTTAAAAGCCTGGGGAATTTTCCGTGTTAATGCCAGAAGAAGAGAAGCTGCATGTTCTGCGACGGAATAGGGCGAATAAGCCGGAACACGTGTTACATGAATCTTATTCAGCAATGCTGCAAGATCAAGATTATTGTATCCTGCGCAGCGCATCGTTATGAGTTTAATACCGTTTTTGTGAAGAGATTCAACGGTTTTCGCATCCACCTTGTCATTGACAAACGCGCAAACAACATCAAACCCTCTCGCGGCAGGAGCGGTATCGGCGGTAAGGTGGAATTCAAAAAAATGAATGTCATAACCATAACGCTCATTCGCCGCTGTAAAAAACGCGATGTCATAGGGTTTTGCATCAAAGACTGCAACCGAAATTTTTTTATCACTCATACCGGCCTCCTGGTTAGTGTTGTTAATCTGCCGGCGGGAGGCATCAGTATACTAATGCACTCATCACTGACAGAGCTTGTACAAATAGTATACTGATAATAACCTAGTAAATCAATAGGGAAAAGGTTATTCCATGAAATATGTTTTAATAGGCGGGAAGGAGTTGAAATTCACGGAAGCATAGCTCGATGTATAGGCTCCTGTTGTGAGCCAGTACAGCCTGTCCCCGATTTTTAGATCGAGAGGGAGCCGGTATTTGCAGTCCTCATACATTATATCCATGCTGTCGCATGTGGGACCTGCAAGAATTACTTCTCCGGTTTTTGCATCCGGGGAATCTTTAAGTGTAACAACCGGATACTTGATGGATTCACCGAGTGTTTCAATGAGTCCGTTGAATTTACCGGTGTCGAGATAAACCCAGCGGTTAAGTGCGGTATTATTTTTACGCGATATAAGAACCACTTCTGAGGTGAGTATTCCGCTGTCGCCTACAAGAGAACGGCCGGGTTCAAGAACTATCTGCGGAATATCCTCTCCAAAGTCATCTCTCAGGTAGCGGGTAATTTCCGATGCGTATTCGCTCAAATCATTTGTCGGGTCTATATACGAAGCAGGGAAACCGCCTCCCATATTTATCATGGAAAGTTTAATGTTCTCCTCTTCTTCAAGCGAGGTCATAAGATATTTTGTTTTGGCTATTGCATCGTTCCACTGGCCTATGTCGCGCTGCTGGCTTCCTACATGGAATGATATTCCGTAAGGACTTAAGCCCAAATCTCTCGCCTGTACGAGAAGGTCATATGCCATGTCGGGGTGGCAGCCGAATTTTCTCGAAAGGGGCCAGTCTGCTGTAATAGAGTTTTCAACAAGAATTCTCACATACACCTTTGCACCGGGTGCGAATTTTGCAATATTTTTTAAGTCTTCTTTGCTGTCGGTAGCATACATGCGGACACCGCGTTCGAAAAAGTACGCAATATCTTTTGCCTTTTTGATTGTATTGCCGTAAGACAGTCTTTCCGGTTCCACTCCGAGCGACATAACACTGTCGAGTTCCCAGCGTGAGGCAATATCAAAATTTGATCCCAAATCCGCAAGGAGCGAGACAATCTGCGGTGCAGGATTTGCTTTTACTGCGTAGTAAATATCCGCATACGGGAAGGAATTCTGAAGCTTTACAAAATTCCTCTTAATGGTAAGAAGATTAACGACAATGTTGGGGGTTTCGAGATTTTCTGAAAACTCAAGGAACCGCTGCCATTCGGCGTCTGAAACATAATTGGCTCTATTAACCACGTACTTCTCCTGTAAAAAGGTACATAACCAGCGGATCCTAAAAACTCACGCTATTTTCGCATACTAGCACAAATCACTGACGAATTCTAGTTTTTTTAAGGGAATAATGTAAAAATTATGGTATAATTTTGAAGTATTTCATTTTTTAAAGAGGCTATGTATGAGTTTTCTCCATTCTTTCAAATTTCGTTTTATTCTAGTCTTCAGTACTTTTATTATTCTTTTCTGTACTATTTTTACGGCAACTTCAATCCGCGGTGTTGTTAGTACAACACTGAATGTTTTTTATCAGCAGGGAGATCCTCTTGTACGAAAAGCGGCTGAACTTATCGACGGCGACAAATTTGAGAGGTTAAGCGTTTCTCTCGATTCGGAAGCGGAATATTACGACTATTTATACAATACATTGTATGGTTTTAAACAAAACGCTGTTTGCAAGTTTTTATACACTATGGCTCCTGTCTCGGGTACTGTGTTCAAATATGTCGTTGACGGAAGTACAACTCCCGATGATGAGGAGAATTTTTCAATGTACGGGGATGAGGAGGATTTATCCTCCTGGGGAGAAGCCCCTCTTACGGCTATGGAAAAAAAAGTATTAACACATTCCAGTATCGAGTTTATGGAGGGCTGGGGCTGGATGGTGACCGTATATGCGCCTATTCTTAATTCAAAGGGCGATTCCGTTGGGTTTATAGCATGTGACTTCCCTGCTGACGAATTAAGTATTCTTATTTCCTCGAAACGTATGCAAACAACTGTAATAGGCATCATTATGACGCTGTTGGGTATAGGTCTCATTTTCTGGTTTTCTGCAGTTTTTTTCGGTGCAATGTCAAAAGTAAGCGATGCTATGAATCACATTTCATCAGGCGACGGGGATCTTACAAGCAAGGTACAGATAAAACGAAATGACGAAGTGGGAAAACTGGCAGATTCGTGTAATGCAGTTATTGATAAAATGCAGGTGATCATTTCTTCAGTTAAGCAGTCTGTTACCGAGCTTACGAAAACAGGTTCAATGGTAAACGAGCAGACTCAAAAAACTCTCTCGGTTTTAGGTTCTGCGGAAGTGGAAATAACATCCATAGATGCTCTTTCATCGACTCAGAATGATCTGGTAAAAAAGATAGCAGAGGGTGTAAAAGCGGTTGAGCAGGAAATTGAAAATCTGGAGAACAAAATTTCCAACCAGATTGACGCGGTAAGTCAATCTTCTGCTGCAATAGAAGAAATTGCCGCAAATATTCAGGCTGTTAATCTAAACGTTGAAAAAATATCGGCAGAGTATGAGGTTATAGTAAGCGAATCGGTTAAGGGGAGACATATTCAGGAAGATGTTTCTGAAAAGGTAAAAGCAATCGTCAATCATTCGAAAGATCTTGTCGAGGCGAATGCCGTCATTAATGAAATTGCCGATAAAACTAATATGCTTGCCATGAATGCCGCTATTGAAGCTGCACATGCAGGGGAGGCCGGAAAAGGATTCAGTGTTGTTGCAGATGAAATCAGATCTCTTGCCGAAACATCGGGGGAGCAGACAAAACTCATCAGCTCGCTTTTAAATACAATATCAGTTTCAATTGATGATATTGTAAACTCTTCCTCCCGTTCTGCCCGTTCATTTGATGATCTTGGTCAGCGAATTCATAACCTGGAAATACTTATGGAGGAAGTTAAAGCTTCGATGAGCGAGCAGAATCTTGGTGCCGCCGATATTCTTAAAATGATGAAGCAGGTAAATTCTTCTACCATTTCAATTTCCGAAGCTTCTGAACGCATGCAGATGACCAGCAGCCAGGTTTTCCCAAGGATGGACGAACTTAAAAAATCTTCTATGTCTGTAAAAGACAAAACAGAAGCGTTGTCTCAAAGCGTAATTAAGGTGCGCGAACTGGCAAGCCTGTCTGCACGGGCTGCTGATGAGAATGGAAAAATTACCGAAAAGGTTAATTCTCTCGTAAATACATATAAGACAGTTTGATTTCGTGTGTTATAATATACAAATATACGTGTTACTAGGAGGAATACATGAAAAAGGGAATTGCGCTCGTGCTTTGTGGTTTTCTTTTTATTGGTCTATGCATGGCGGCGGATCCTGTCGAGGGATTTTGGATCAGTTATGATGAAAAAACAGGAAAAGCCACAGCCGGCTGGGAAATTTATTCAAAGGACGGAGTTCTTTTCGGCGAAATCAGATCTCTTGCAGGGTTTCCTTTGGATGCAAAGGCCGATAAGGTAAAGGATTCCTATAAGGGTTTCCCGAAAGCAGGAAAAGTTAATGAGATGACTACCTGCAATACGCCTTGGATTTGGGGGCTTAAAAAAGATAAAGAAGGCGTCTGGAGCGGCGGCAGCATAATCGATCCGGGCGACGGCAATATGTATAAGTGTAAAATAACATATAGAGCTAAAGACGGAAAGAAGTATACCGAAGATACGCTTGAAATGCGCGGTGAAATCGGACTCGGCATAGGAAGAAGCCAGTTTTGGCAGAAAGCTACAAAGGAACAGGCCTTCGCTTTACGCTGATAAAAACCGTTTTCAATCTGTATACAGAGCAGGCAGGTATTGACAAATCCATCAAAAGAAGTGCATTCTTGACCAATGCAGAGTAATGAACAGAGAAAAGATGTGCGTTTCGAAGATATAGGGCGTGTCGACATCCCTGCTCTTTGTGTTTTACCCGCTATTCTTATTGATATAAGTATGTACGGATGTAAAATACGCTTTCCGGTAAAGCTGGAAGTGGAAATGGAAAGCGAGTATGATTTAAAAATAACACCTGCAATCCGTGAATTCGGTTCTTTTCATCTTATAGGCGAACCTGCCTGGATTAAAAAGGAAACTGCGGCAACTGAAGTAGGTTTTAAAATACTTCGTTCTCCGGGTACAAAAACTTTTCAGAACTATGTGGACAGGCTTCTTCAAAATGCTAAAGAGCAGTTTCCCGACGAGGATATTTGCGAGGCTGCAGTATTCTAATGCCGCCTCCTGTAACACAAATCAACGGCAAAGTTTTTTTAGCATACCCGGATAAACTTCCTTTTTTACTGCAGGAAATCATAGAACGGTTTTCTATAGACGTAAAGAACCTGGAACACTCCGCACTGGATTTTACGGGTCTCAATATTGATGTTTTCCCTTCTGTTTCATCACCCTGTCTTTTCGGCTCTCTTGTGTATATTCCCCAATGGACTGCTTCTAAGTATCCGTATTGGGCAGCCTGTGTGATGGAGTCTCCCTGTGCCGCTTCATTTTCGTCAATAAAGGAGGCGGCGTCTGTACTTAAAGGAATTCAAAGAAACTGGGCTTCCTATCAGTATTCGAATTTCAGGCGTTCCTCTCTTATACATGAAGCTCTGCCGTATATGAACCGGAAGAAGAAGAAATTTCCCTGTGTGCTTAGTCAAAGTCCGGTAGGTTTATTTACCCTCCTCGGACCGTCATTAATGCTGTACAGTTCTTTAACATCAAGCTATATGCCCTCCGGATATATTGAACTTGAAGAAGATCATGAAAACCCTCCAAGCAGGGCGTATCTTAAACTCGAAGAGGCGCTTATCAGGCTGAATACCGAAAAAAATATTCTACCCGGGGAAGGGGAGCGCTGTCTTGATGCAGGGGCATGTCCGGGCGGCTGGACATGGGTTCTCCGCCGGCTCGGATGTACTGTTACCGCCGTTGACAGAAGCGAGCTTGCTCCTTCACTCATGAGTGATCCTGATGTAACATTTATTAAACACGACGCATTTACGCTTCCCATTGAGGAATTGGGCAGTTTTGACTGGATTTTCTCCGATGTAATATGTTACCCGGAACGCCTTCTCTCGTGGGTTAAAAAATGGATAGAAAGCGGAAAGATTAAAAATATGGTTTGTACTATTAAGCTTCAAGGGGAGCAGAACTGGTCAATAATTGATGAATTTGCCTCTATCCCCGGAAGTTCCGTTGTCCACCTAGTATATAATAAACATGAACTAACGTGGATGTATACTTCTTAGCCGATTAACAAAAAATCGAAAGTATGATATTCTTTTTTCAAGAGATCTAAAAAAAGGAATCATTCATGGACGTAGTATCTGTTTTACAAACATGCGAAGCGATGCTTACAGGGCATTTTTTACTGTCTTCCGGGAATCACTCTTCCCAGTATTTTCAATGTGCAAAACTTTTACAGCACCCCGATCTTGCACAGCAGGTCTTATCTATACCGGTAAAAGAGCTTCTTTCTCTTAAAAAACAGGGTAAGCTTGATTTTGACTGTGTTGTCGGTCCTGCAATGGGGGGCATTATTCCCGCCTATGAATTCGGCCGCCAGCTTGGAGTTCCTGCTTTTTTTACCGAACGTGATGATGATGGAAATATGGTGCTCCGCCGCGGTTTTGAAGTTGCCAAAGGCATGAAAATTATACTTGCTGAAGATGTCATTACCACAGGTAAATCAACTCTGGAAGCGGGAAAGGTTCTTGAAGCTCTAGGGGGAACTGTAATAGCCTCTGCCTGTGTTGTAGACCGCCGCGCAGAGAATGCTGAAAATCCGTTTTCCTGGGAAATCTTTTGTGCTCTGCGCCAGCCTGCCGTGATGTATGAGCCTTCATCCTGCCCTCTATGCGCTTCGGGTGAAATGCCCCTGGTTAAGCCTGGTTCACGGAAGAAGTTCTAGGTATGACTTTTTTTTCCGGTTTAAACCCGCTTGAGCCGGATACTTTTTCTTTTCTTGCAGCCGACATGGGAACGACGAACATTGTTGTTTCCAACGGCATCACTTCAGTACGTTTAAAAAATCCTCAGACGAAGTACGGTTCAGACATTATTTCAAGAATACTTTTCTCAATGAAAAATGATCCGTCTTTACTTACTTCCTCCCTGCACAAAGGTCTTCTGGATGCTTTTTCTCTTTTTTATGAAACGTATAGTGCTCTTCCCGGTAATACCGGTACAGGATCTTTTTTTCCCGTAAAGAATATAGTTCTTACAGGAAATACAGTGATGATGCATTTCCTCTCAGGTCTTGATGTCAGCTCCCTGTCTTCATTCCCTTTTAAACCGCTTTCATTATTCAATATCCAAACCAATCTTTTTTCAATTTTCCCGAATATTGACTATACTGCGTGGTCTCATCTTTTTTCTCCCGAAACTACAGTATACCTGCCGCCGTGTGTTGACGCCTTTTTGGGAGGAGATCTTGTGTGCGCTGCAGCAGGATGCGGTTTATACGGCAGTTTTACCGCAGTACATGAGGAATCATTCTCAAATGCAGTGCAGTCATCTTCACCGCGTATTGTCATAGATATTGGAACCAATACGGAAATTCTCCTTTCTCATAAGGGGCTCTATTATGCGGCTTCAACTGCGGCCGGACCTGCGTTTGAGGGAGGAATGATAAAAAGTTCCTTACGAGGTTCCGAACTGCTTAATGCACTGTCAATCATGCTTCATGAAAACCAGATGGACTCCACAGGAATGCTCTTGCAGGAAAGATCCCTTCTATGCCAATCTGATATACGGCTTTTGCAGCTTGCAAAATCTGCAATATGTGCTGCGGTAAAAACACTCCTTCATGAAGCTTCTCTAAGAGATAATGAAATCGATGAGGTTTTTTTATGCGGCGCCTTCGGGTCAAACTGCCGGCCGGAGGATATTGAAAGAACAGGTCTCCTGCCTTCTTCTTTAGCCCGAAAGATTACTATGAAAGAACATGCTGTTATAGAGGGTTCCCGTATTCTAGGAATAAGTACTTTTCAAAGGGATATATGTTTTAAACAGATTCAGAATACAAGCGTTATTCAGCTTGCAGACAGTTCCTTTTTTGCACGCGAATATATTTCATGTATGAACTTTTAAAATAAAAAAGCACCGCAGAACTTGCTGCAGTGCTTTTCCAAATCCGGATTATACGTTTACGGCACAATCCAGGAAATAAGGAACGCCTTAAAAGCGCCCCTCATGTATTCCTAGCGGGCGTATTCGACAATACGTGTTTCCCGTATCATTGTAATCTTTATTCTTCCAGGATACTTAAGATCATTTTCAATCTGTTTTGCAATATTGCGTGCAAGTTCTTTAACATCCGCGTCAGGTATCTTTTCATTGTTGACAAGAACGCGCAGTTCGCGGCCTGCCTGTATTGCATAGGCTTTTTCAACACCCTCGAAGTTTTCTGCAATACCTTCAAGATTTTCAAGACGCTTAACGTAATTATCCATAGTTTCTCTGCGCGCACCGGGACGTGCTGCAGAAATCGCATCCGCAATTTGAACAATAATTGCTTCTATACAGCAGGGTTCAACATCATTATGGTGTGACCCGACGGCATTAATAACCTTGGGATCCTCGCCCATTTTTCTTACCATGTCCATGCCGACTTCTGCATGGTTTTGATCAGAATCTGACTCTGCACCCTTACCGATGTCGTGAAGAACTGCAGCGCGTTTTGCAAGGTCTTTATTGGCTCCGATTTCAGCGGCTATCATTCCGGCTATTACAGCAACTTCTTTTGAATGCGTTAAAACGTTCTGTCCGTAGCTTGTTCTAAAATACAGTCTTCCAAGAGCCCTGACTCCATCCTGGTTCATATTATGAATACCGAGGTCAAAAAGAACTTTTTCACCTTCCTCATAAATCTTATGCTGAATCTCGCGGGTTACTTTCTGAACAATTTCCTCAATACGTGCCGGATGAATACGTCCGTCGGTTATGAGTCTTTCAAGCGCAACCTTGGCAATTTCCTTGCGTACAGGATCAAAACAGGATATGACAACGGCTTCCGGGGTATCATCAATAATGATGTCGACGCCGGTAAGGGTCTCAAGCGTTCTGATATTTCTACCTTCACGTCCGATAATTCTTCCCTTCATTTCATCGCTCGGCAGCGAAACGGTGGCAACGGTAATATCGCTTGTAGTTTCGGTTGCAATACGCTGAATCGTAGCCACAAGAATATCGCGCGCTTTCTTTTCCGAGGACAGCTGTGCTTCCTGTTCAATTTTGTTTAAAAGTGCCTGTGCATCGTGGCGTGCTTCGTTTTCGAGGTTTTGGATAATAAGGTTCTTAGCTTCCGGGGCTGTTAATCCGGAGATTCTCTCCAATTCCTGTATATAACGTTTTTCCTGCGACTCTAAGTCTTCTTCTTTCGTACTTATTTGTTTTTCACGGTTTTCAAATTCTTTCTCTTGTTCATCAAGAGTTGTTACACGTTTATCAAGAGTTTCCTCTTTCAAAATAAGCCGTCTTTCAAAGCGCTGAAGTTCACTCCTGCGCTCTCTATTCTCCCGCTCTTGTTGATTTCGCTCTCGAATGAGTTGATCTTTCGCTTCTAATAAAATTTCTTTCTTTTGAGCCTCTGCTTCCTTTATAGCATCCTGCTTAACACGTTCTGCTCTTTGTTCCGATGCAGATAGTTGAAATCTGGCATAAAGCCAGCGAATAGTCCATCCAAGAACAATTCCAGCAACTGGGAGACCAATACCTAACAGTATATTCATTACGGTCCTCCAAACTAGATTAGTTCAGACTAGAGAATAGCATAAGTTGAATTACTTGTCAAATAAAAGATTAGGAAGAGGGGTGACTCAAAAAATTGCTACATTCTGAATTCTTCGCCGAGATAGATTTTTCTGGCAACAGGGGATTCAAGAATTTCCTCTTTGGATCCCTGCGCTACTATCTGTCCGGTGCTTATTATTATAGAGCGGCTGGTTATTTCGAGCGTGTCGCGCACATTATGATCGGTAATAAGAACTCCTATTCCCCGCTGTGCAAGAAGCTTTACCATGGATTTAATATCATTTACAGCGATGGGATCAATGCCTGCAAAGGGTTCATCAAGAAGAAGAAACTCAGGTTCTATTGCAAGGGAACGTGCTATTTCAGTTCTTCTGCGTTCTCCTCCTGAAAGTGTATAAGCCTGCTGCTTCCGTATCCTTCCAATATTGAACTCCTCTATGAGTTCATCGAGGTGCATTAGTTTTTCTTTGTGCGTAAGGTCTTTGCGGGTTTCCAAAATAGACCATATATTCTGTTCGACGGTGAGTTTTCTAAAAACCGAGGGTTCCTGGGGTAAATAGGATATACCGAGTCTTGCGCGTTT
Source organism: Spirochaetota bacterium (assembly GCA_023398165.1). Classification (GTDB taxonomy): domain Bacteria; phylum Spirochaetota; class Spirochaetia; order Treponematales; family Treponemataceae; genus JAAZLA01. The sequence continues at coordinate 105,148 of JAEWSQ010000007.1, forward strand.
ATACATCGGAAGCGTTGTAATACAGTGATTATTTAGAAATACATCTCCCTGGGTTGGTCTGTAAAACCCGACGATCATGTAAAAACTTGTTGTTTTCCCGGCTCCGTTTGGTCCCAGAAGACCCAGAATTTCTCCGGTCTGCATCGAAAAATCAACACCGCGGACAACTTCTTTTTTCCCGAAACGTTTATATAAACTGGCTACCCGTAACTCGCTCATTGCAACTATTCCTTTGAGGTTTAAAGCCGCTCCTGCTCTGGTTTATTATCAGTATTGGAAGAAGCTTCCCCTGTTTTTTGATCTGCAGCATCTGTTTTTTCTTCTTCATCCACAACAGTACCGCGTACTTTACCGTCAAGCGTTATTTCTTCAGTATCTATGTTAAGAAGAATTTCCTGAGCCCTGAAAATATCTTCCTTCCTCACAATCTTTGGATTTCCCGACAACGTTACAAGCTGGTTATCCTTATTGTACACGGCAATTGAGCTTGTACAGACGCTGTCCTTGCTTTTCAGTTCAACCTGAACCTGCATAACTGCAATTTCAGTATTCTGGTTGTATTCAATAATCTGGGCTTTTGCCTTTACTTCATTGTCAATGTCGTCGAGGAAAACATCTCCTTCGAGTACGGCAATTTTTGTTTCCCGGTCAAATTTCAGCGTCTGACAGGTAAAATCAAAGTTGGAACTCAAGTTTTTGCCTTTGATTGAACCTCTGGCAGTTATATAGCGGAAATCTTTTCCCGTCATTTCAATTTCATCGGCGGAAATTTCCATATCATCGGTTTTAACATAGGCATTTCCGCTTAATACTGTGTATTCATTTTTTTCGCTGGTGTTTCCCTTCATCGTATCGGCTTTGAATGTGATAGTTTCGGAGAAAATAAACCAGTGTGCTGCACAAAGATACGCGAGAACTATACTGATTTTTCTGATATTTGCTTTATTCATCGCTTCCTGTTTCTATGCTTCCGGATATTCCCTGCGAAATTGAGTATGTTCTGGTTACTCCGCTTGCTGCAAGGCCAAACCCTGTCATAGTTAATGAATTTTCCGTTTCCTTTTCAGGATGTGCATACTCCGCCTTCCGGTTTTTCAGCCCGTTAATTATTGTCACCGGCTCATCTTTTCCGTTTGTAAGCTGCTCTGTCTTATTATTCCACCTCAGTGTTGTGCTTTCAATGCGCAGATCCTGTTCGTATGAAGTAACACTGACATTATTGCTTAAAATATACAGATCATTGTCATTATCAGCAGAAAGCAGACCGCACTGTCCTTCAATATCAATTTTGCCTTCATCATTATATACTCTGAAATTCACATCCTGAGCAAACACTGCATCAATAGTACGGTACTGTTCCATCTTTGAAGCCTGTATTTCGCTGTCCACCTTTCCTTCTTCTATTGACAGCATCCGTACATTGGAAAAAATAAACTCCGGTGCCGCCGATTCATCATCGCTTCTTGTCCCGTAATCGAGAGAACAGCCTGAGAAGATGATAGTTACGAAGACCGCAAAATAAAGACTTTTTTTCATTACTTCTTAAGGGCGCTTTTTAAAAATGCAGTAAAAAGAGGGTGCGGTTTTGTGGGCTTTGATACAAACTCAGGGTGATACTGCACCCCGATTCCCCACGGGTGGTCTTTCCACTCAAAAGCTTCAGTTTGGTCGTCTTCTAGAGTGTTTGCGCATATGATGAGACCCTGTTTTTCAAGCTCGTCTGCATATTTTTTATCAAAGGCATATTTTGAACGGTGCCGTTCCTCAACTGTCTGCTGCTTGTATACCGATTCAAGTTTGGTTCCCTTTTTTACTTTTACAGACATGCTTCCCAGTCTCATAACTCCTGCCGCAGCATACCCTGCCTGTTCTTCAGGCAGACTGATAACCGGATAGCTTGTTTTTTGTATAAATTCAGTGGAATCCGCATCTTCCCGTTTTAAAAGAGAACGGGCGGTTTCGATTGCCATAATCTGCATACCAAGATCAATGCCGAGATAGGGTACTTTATTCTCGCGTGCATATTTAACAGAGGCAAGAAGTCCCAAAAAGCCGCGCTGTCCGTAATTTCCCGGAACCATTATTGCATCCACATCTTTAAAAAACGATGAAGGATTGCTTGAACTTTCGATTGTTTCAGCATCTATTTTCTTAATTATGAGCTGTGCATTGCAGCCGGTAACTGCCGCATGGAACAATGACTCGCGTACCGATTTATAGCAGTCATCGAGGTAGTTCTTTTGCCCGAGCATGCCGACGGTAATTGATGTTTTCGGATTATTAAGCCTTTTTAGAAAGTTAGTCCATGAGCTTATATCAGTTTTCCGGTCCGAAAGGCCGAGTTTTTCCATGACTTTTGCATCCAGCCCCTGCTCGTGAAAGAGAACAGGAAGTTCATAAATGGTTTTTTCAACATCGATGGAAGTGAAAACGCAGTCCTGTCCGACATTGCAGAAGAGGGCTATTTTTTTACGAAGATCTCCATCAAGGGCAACCTCGCTGCGGCATAGAAGAATATCCGGCTGGATTCCTATTTCCTGCATATTTTTAACAGAATGCTGGGTCGGTTTTGTCTTGAGTTCTCCGCCGGAGACCATGGGAACAAGCGTTAAGTGAATGGATAGGGCATTTGTGCGGCCCATTTCGCGGATTAACTGGCGGGATGCCTCCAAAAAGGGTATGGATTCTATGTCTCCAACAGTTCCGCCGATTTCAACGATAACAACATCGGCATTGGATTTTGCGCCGACATTTAATATACGGCGCTTTATTTCATCGGTAATATGAGGAATTACCTGAACAGTTCTGCCGTTATAGCGGCCGGCCCGTTCATTTTTAATAACCTCTTCATAAATTTTTCCGGTTGTTACAGAGTTAGCCTGCGAAAGCGATACATTAGTGAAACGGGAATAATTTCCAAGATCGAGGTCGGTCTCTGTTCCGTCATCGGTAACATACACTTCTCCATGCTGATACGGGCTCATGTTTCCCGCATCCACATTGATATAAGGATCGCATTTCATCATTGCAACCGATAAACCGCTGCACTCTAAAAGACTTCCCAGTGAAGAAGCGGCGACGCCCTTGCCCAAACTCGAGCATACTCCGCCCGATACAATAATATACTTGCTCATTCGCTGATTTTCCCATCTAGTGTGATTTTTGTCAACACTGATAACATTATCATTTACTTTTTTTTATTCGTATTGTACAATTAATTTATGCCTGATTTACTTACTGATGCAGACTTTGATTTGTTTAGGAAAGTCATTTATGATGAAAGCGGCATAACTTTTTCATCCTCAAACCGGTCAATACTGGACAGCAGGTTAAAAGAGCGTTTGCGGGATAAACAATTACCGTCTGTTACAGACTATTATAAACTCATCATGTCCGACAAGGAAGAAATGAAGACCATGCTCGATGCGGTTACGACCAATCTGACGCGGTTTTTCAGAAATCAGCCTCATTTCGATGCTTTTATTAATTATGTAGTTCCTCATGTAATTGAACACAAAAAAATAAAGAACGATACAAAATTGAGAATTTGGAGTGCCGGCTGTTCAACGGGCGAGGAACCGTATACAATCGCTATGATCTTAAAAGAAATTCTTCATCCTCCCTATTCATTTGAAATTGTAGCATCGGACATATCATTAAAATCGCTTATGGTGGGTAAACAGGGTTTTTATTCCGAAGCGCGAATCACCGGTATTCCGGATAATTATCTTTCAAAATACTTTACCAAGGTAACAGATGGGTATCAGATAAAAGAAGATTTGATGAAGACTGTCCGTTTCGACTACCATAATTTAAAAAATGATTCCGGCTTACGCAATCTTGATGTAATTTTTTGCCGTAATGTTCTTATTTATTTTGATGAAGCTGCTCAATCTGCAACTGTTAACCGTTTTTATGATTCTCTTGCTCCAAAAGCGTATCTTTTTATCGGTCACTCAGAATCTTTGTTCGGTATGAATACTAAATTTGAGTTTTTGAAAACTGAATGGGCCTGTCTGTATCAAAAAAATACTCAGTAAGAGGGTTATATAATGGATGCTGTTTCTGTACTTATTGTTGATGACTCTGCCCTCATGCGGAACCTGATAGGCCGGATTATTGAAAGTACCCCCGGACTCTCTGTCGGCGGGAAGGCGATGAACGGCTCATTTGCAATAGAGAAAATCCCTCTTGTTAAGCCCGATGTTATAGTTCTCGACATTGAAATGCCTGTCATGAACGGCGTTGAATTTTTAAAGGAATGTAAAAAACGGGGAATAGATATTCCTGTTATAATTCTTTCAAGTATTGCCCGTGAAGGCGCCGCTGTTACGATGGAGTGTTTGTCTCTCGGTGCAAGCGATTTTATTACAAAGCCGTCGGGTTCTGATTCCGCAGATATTTCCAGGATAGCCCGCCGCCTTGCAGAACTTTTGCTGCTGTTCGGCGGTCAGTATGCAAAAACGCATCAAAAAAAAGTGGAATTACGGGATCCCGTTTTTCCTCTTGTGCCTCTTTCTTCTGTTCCCCCTCCCGTCCGCGCAGCGCTTACGGTTAAAAAATCTGCAGGTCCTGTTGCCCCGCTGCGCGAAGGCGGCAGAATTGAAATAATTGCAATCGGTATATCCACAGGCGGGCCTAATGCATTACGGGAAGTTTTTTCGAAAATTGATCCGGATGTTACCCAGCCTATTGTTGTAGTTCAGCACATGCCGGCCGGTTTTACCGAGGAATTTGCAAAAAGTCTTGATACCATTTGTCCTCTGGAAGTGAAAGAGGCAAAAGAAGGCGATCTTTTAAAAAACGGACGTATTCTTATTGCTCCGGGAAATAAACATATGACTGTGGAACAAAGAACGCTTGCCTCTGTCGTGCATCTTTCTGATGCAGAACAGTGCAACGGGCATAGACCTTCTGTCGATGTGCTTTTTGAATCGGTCGCAAAGCAGTATCAGAACAGAGCTTTGGGTATTATAATGACGGGAATGGGAAAGGACGGAGCCGTACAGCTTGCCGAGATGAGAAAACAGGGTGCGTATACACTTGGTCAGGATGAAGAAAGTTCAATAGTGTATGGAATGCCGAAGGTGGCGTATGAATACGGCGGGGTACAGAAACAAGTTCCCTTATCGGCCATGGCGGCTGAAATCAGCGCTCTGGCTAAGATGCACATATAAAACGATTTTTAATTTTCAACAATTTCTGCGATTTCGCTTTGACCTTCTATGGGTGAAACCTTTCCGAAAACAATAACGATCGTACCTGCTATTACCAGTCCTGAGAGAACTCCCGCGGCCTTAACACCTTCTGTCGGTGAGAACCCGAGAAACCCTGCAATAATGCCGGCAATAAAGTAGCCTGCTATTGCAGAAAGTATGGGAAACCCCAATGATAGAACCGCCTGCAGCGCCTGATGTTTGAGCTTGGCTGTAACACGTACGACACAGCCGATGGTTACAGGCAGACCGAGGGGGTTAGTGACTGTAAAGGGTTCTCCCCTCTTGGAACAGGATCCGTTTTCGCATCCTATACAGGCGTCCGTAATGATCGGCACGACAAGTATTTTTTTTTCGGAAATAGAAACAATGCTTGCTTTTTCACGCATAATACGCTCCAGGGGCTGTCAATTTTTTTAGACGTTCATTACATTCCAGCGAACCCTTTGTATTCCCTAATTCGGTATAAGTATCGCGGAGATTATATAATGCATCATAATAGTGAGGATATATGGTGACTGCACGTTCAAACGAAGTGCAGGCTTCCTGGTAATCGCTCTTTGAAAAGTGCAATACTCCTATGGTATTCCATATATGTGCATTATTAGGATTAATCTCCAGCGTATCAAGGCAGGTATCGAGAGCAAGTTCGGTCTGACCGAGTGAAAAATAAATGAGGGCAAGGGTTTCCAGAACTTCCTCATCTTCCGGATTTATGGAGTTTGCCTGGAGAAGAGCCTGTTTTGCCCCTTCCAAGTCTCCGGCATCCCGGTACGTTACACCCATGTTAAACCATAGGAGATAATTCTCCTTCTCTATGGCAATAGCTCTTTTAAAGCATGCTATTGCTTCAGGATAATCCCCTTGGGAGGCGAGTTCTATTGCTTGTGTGTTCAAGGTTTCCGGATTTTCCTGCATACTATTCTCCGTTAGCCAGTGTAAGTCATTTAGTTAAAAAACTCAAGTCAATAACGGTTACATTTCTGAGCGCCATTATAAGGATGCAGAGAGTTACATATTTTCGAAGAGGCGGTAGATGTCGAGAGCTGCTTCGCTTTTGTTATATTTCTCAAGAATTTTTATACATGAACCGGTAATAAGCTTTTTACCCAGCTGCTGAGCTTCCTCGAGCGCATCTGATTTTTCAATAACTGCTATGCATTCTTCTATTGCGCCTGAAGAAGATCCTTCTTTTCCGGCGCGCTTAAAGCAATCCATTATTATGGAAAAATCTTCGGGTTTTTTTTCAAGGTGCAGCAGAATTGGAAGACTTTTTTTGCCCTCAATAATATCATCTCCCCGTTTTTTACCTTTGTTTCCGCTTGTCAAATTGATATAATCGTCGAGAATTTGAAATCCGGCGCCGATATCGGAAGCGATTGAGCCCATTATCCGGGCTTCCTCCATGGAACCTCCGCCGCATATAATTCCTGCCATTGCCGATAAGCGGGCAAGTGTTCCGGTTTTCATAGTAACCATAGCAGTATACTCATCCGGTTGAGGAATGATGGTGCTGCTAGTATGCCACAGAATATCCATGGCCTGTCCCAGATGAAGAGTTCTAAGTTCCGAATGAAGTATTTTATAGAGTACAAGATGCATTGCTTCAGAACGGGGATCTGAATCATGTTCAAAGGCTGCATCCAGACAGGCGGAAGAGGCAAAATACAACCATGAACCTGCATTAAGTGCAGTATCGAGTCCGTAGGCAATGTGGGCGGCCGGTTTACCCCGTCTCATATCGGATGAGTCTTCAATGTCGTCATGAATGAGACTTGCGGTGTGAACAAACTCAACAAGGGGAGTAAGCATATACGAACGTTCTATATCTTTTTCATTATCTGATACGAGGGCGGTGCACAGTACAAGCAGGAGGGGGCGCCACCGTTTACCCCCTGAGCTGACAAGCGATCTGCATGGATCGGTAAGCTGATGTATATGGCTGTCTTTGACCGCAGCGGAAAGATTTGAAAATATCAGGTTCTTCCAGGGGGAATCGTAAACACGTGGAAGAAAAGATTCTATAATGCCTTCTATTTTAGTCAGCTTTGCAGTATAATCTGTTTGCATATAAGCGAGTATACTTTAATAGTGATTATTTTGTAATAGGTGAAGGATAATATGGCAGCGAACAGTTATGAAAAACCCGATTATTGGTCAAAGAAAGCTTTTTCTGAAGGGTATCCTGCGCGGTCTGTTTATAAATTAAAGGAAATTGATGAAAAGTTTGGAATGCTTAATAAAAATACGCGCATACTGGATCTTGGTGCTGCTCCGGGGAGCTGGACTGTGTTTGCGCTGAGGATGCTTGACGGAACCGGTCACGTTACATCCATAGATCTTAATCCGCTTGCAAAAGATGTAAAAGGAGATAATCTCACTTTTTTACAGGGAGATCTGTATGATGAAAGAGTTAGAGCTCATGCGCTTTCACTGGGGCCGTATAATTCTGTAATATGCGATGCTGCACCGGCAACAACAGGAAACAGGGTTATTGATACTGCCCGCTCTACGGGACTCGTTGAACTGGCAATTTTTTATGCTCAGGAAATGTTAAAGTCCGGAGGGAATTTTGTCGTTAAGATATTTCAGGGGGGCGATCAGCAGAATCTTCTTACTCAAATGAGGAAGATATTTAAAACGGCACGGGGATTCAAACCCGCAGCATGCAGAGCTGAATCGTTTGAAACATATTTGATTGGACTTGATAAAAGGGAATAGACATGAATGTTTCGCACTATTTTCGAACGTTATTTTTTATAGTACTCTTTGGTGTTCTATTCTTCTCATGCGTGAATAAGGAAGCAGGTCAGGGCGGTTACGAGTCCCCTTCAGGAAATTCCGTTACAAAAGAAGCGGCGGCAGCTGCAGGACTTTCGGGAATATCGAATGCGGTAAGCAATGCCGGTGAAGCACTGCCTGAACAAGATGCGGCGCCTGAACTTGAATATACGGTGTACAGGGTTAGGCAGGGAGATATGATCGGTATTCTTGCCGAACGTTTCGGCCTTACCCAGGATACTCTTATAAGCGTGAATTCTATTAAGCAGACAAGACTTATTCAGATAGGGCAGTACTTGAAAATTCCGTCCATGCCGGGAATTTTGTATACCGTAAGAGGCGATGGAGAAACCCTTGATTCAATTGCGCGGAAGTACGAAGTTGATGCTGACAAATGTTCCTCTGTAAATAAAGTTTCTCTAACACAGCCGCTTTCTGCAGGAACATCTCTTTTTATTCCTGATGCGGAATTGGACTGGGTAACAAGACAGGAAATAAACGGGGATTTATTTATAAAACCAATAAAGGCTTCTTTTTACTTTTCTTCGTATTTCGGCTGGCGCAATAGTCCTTTTACCGGGCAGCGCACATTTCATAACGGAATCGACATGGCCGCATCGAGAGGAACCTATATTTATCCGGCTCTGGCGGGAGTGGTAAGTACTGTATCGTACGATACCGTATACGGTAACTATGTGATTATTACACATCATTCAGGGTATAAAACGCTCTATGCACATATGAGTGAAGTATTGACTGCAAAAGGAAGAAGTGTAAGTACAGATACCCGGATTGGAAGAGTGGGCAATACGGGAATGAGTACGGGGGAACATCTGCATTTCACCGTTTTTAAGAACGGAACAGCGGTTAATCCTGTAAATTTGTGGCGTTGATTTTTAGATGGATATTTGCAGGTTTTTAAGTTTTTTAATGAAAAAATCCATATTGCCTGCCACAAAGAGCGCTAAGTATGCTGTTATTATCAGTGCAAATACAAGATATACGGAAAGAGCTATTTGAGAGTTTTGAGAATATGAGTTTATTCCGAAAAAAAGCATTGCAAAAATCATTAAGAGCCCTGAAATAACCCACCGTTTGAGCGAAACCTTTTCAAATCCAGCATCCTTAACAGTGTAGCCTGGAATTACTGCTTTCATAATCGATGTTATAGATTCATCATCCAGCGGTACGGTTATAGAAAGCGGCTGTGTACATGCCCTATCTGCCAGAGTTAAGAGGCGCACTTCTGTACGGCATTTTTTGCACGTAAGAAGATGTGCTGTTATTTTGAACGGTACATGTTCATGTCTGTCAAGAAGAAGATAGCTGTTCATCACGTTTCCGCATTTTTCCGTATTCATTAAAACTCCTACAAAAGCAGATTGCCCCTCATCTATTGAAGCGCGTATTCTTTTAAAGATTCCCTAAGAATCTTTTTTGCTCTAAAAATGTGCGATTTGACTGTGTTTACCGGCAGTTCAAGCACCTCGCTTATCTCGTTATGACTCATGTCATAAAAAAAATACATATCCAGACAGAGCGCATACCGTTCGGGTAATTCTTCAAGTGCGCTGCGTACTGCAAGAGCCGTAAGCTGCCGCAGCTGCTTTTCTTCAGGTCCGATGTCGCCATCTATTATTTCATAGTCTTCACTCAGAGAAACATATTCCTTCCTGCGTTTTATTGAATTCACTGCGGTATTATACGCAATTCTCATCAGCCAGGTTGAAAAAAGCGATTCGAAACGGAATGAGTGCAAATGCGTGTACACCTTTATAAAAACTTCCTGGATGAAGTCATCGGTGTCGCTAGCATTCTTAAAAAAACCCATACCGAATGCACGGACTTTCTTTTCATAAAATGAAACAAGCCGTGCAAAAGAACGCGAATCACCGGCACAGGCAGAACTGATAAGAGCGTTATCCCTTTTTTCAATTATTGTTCTGTCCATACTCTGGTTTTTATCTGTATAGTTTTCCAGGTTTGAGTTATTCAAACCTTACTTTCCATCACTCATTTGCTGTATTCTTACTTTTCGGGCTGAGACGGTAAAAGGCAATTAAACAAAATCCCAATACACAGGGTATAAGCCCGCCAAGCAATGAATAAGAAATTCCTTCAAGTAAAAAAAACAGTATAGTTAAAACTAATCCGGTACCGGCTAATAGTAATCCTGCCAGAAGTGAAAAAACCCGTAAATCGAAGCGGACCGGTTTATAGTTACCTGTCTGAATTAACAGACTGATTTGTTTATGTCTCCACAAAAAGTAAAAAAATACAACGATACCGCCTATTACAATGCCGATAATCGGTATTATTGATACGATCACTTGAGCGGCAGGTACCATGGTTGCAGTGCTCATACATTCCTCCAACAGATATTAGACACAATAAGGCCAGGGAAGTTGCATTATCAGTCTAAAATTATATATTCATCAAAATAAAGGGCTGAAACAGACCCCATTACCAGTTCTTTATTTAGCAGTTGAAGAAGCTCCTCTTTTACCTTGAGCTCGCCCTTCTTTTTCAAATCTTTTGCGGTAAGGGCTGAAAAATAATCCAGAATAACAAGTTTTAACTTTCTGTTTTTCAATGAAAGTTCTTCAAAAAAAGCAGCATCTTCAGAAGGATAGGGAAAATAGGGGGAGATAATGAGTGAAACAGGAGGAGTATCCGCAGTGGCTGCCCGGAGACGGCCCAGCTGGGAATATACCGATGAGGCAGAATGATACTCGTTAAGCTTTGCCAGTTCTTCCGCGCTTGGATCTTTCCGCCTCAGATTTGAACCGACGCTTGAAGGACGGGCAATGAACATGAACAACGTTGTTCCCGCAGTTATGAGCAGAATTGAAAAAATTATACTAACAAGGATTCGTTGAATGCGGTTCATGTATAGATTTTATCAGCCGTTGCCGCTCATTGCAATAGGCAGGGGCGGAAACAGTCTGGATTCAAGGGAGCCGTTCATTCTTGCCTTTATTTTAATCGCGCTGTCTGTCCATTCGCTTTCAATGAGTATGCCGTTTTTGCGGATTTCAGCAAGAATGCCCGCAGCTTCCAGGGGCAGTTCATAGTCCTTTATTGTTCCGAAAAGTATGTCCGAGATACGGTTTATGAGAGTTTCAAATCCCCCGCCGTTTTTGGCGCTTACTTCTACTGCTGATGTTTCAAGTTCCCTGATGCGTGCAAGAGAAAAATTTCTTGAACATTCATCCTTGTCCATTTTGTTAAAAACAATGAGGCGGTTGTTCTTCGAAGCTCCGATTTCTTCCAGAACGGAACAGACCGTTTCATACTGACCGAAGACATCGCTGTCTGAAGCGTCAAGAACAATAAGCAGCAAATCAGAACGCACCGCTTCTTCAAGGGTGGATTTAAATGCATCTATGAGGGTATGCGGCAGGTTTCGGATAAAGCCTACAGTATCTGCCAGAAGAATACCGGTGCTGCCAGATAAGGCAAGACGTCTCGTCGTAGGATCAAGGGTTGCAAACAATTTATCTTCCACAAAAACTTCCGATCCTGTCAGGCTGTTAAGAAGACTCGATTTACCCGCATTGGTGTAGCCGACGAGCGCGCAGGTTGGAAGGGGAATCCTTTCCCTCTTTTTTCTCATGGTCTCCCGTTCTTTAATAACCTTTTTTAACTCGGTCTTGATTTGAGCAATCTGCTCTTTAATGTCGCGCCTGTCAATTTCAAGCTGCGTTTCACCGGAACCTTTCGAACCGTAGCTTCCTCCCCTTTGACGTGCCATATCGCCGTAACTGTGCGTTAATCTGGACTTAGCATACTCAAGCTGTGCAAGCTGTACCTGCAGAACAGCTTCTTTTGTTTTTGCCCGCTGTGCAAATATACGGATAATCACTTCATTTCTGTCAAAAACCGGAAAGTGTGCGCTCTCTTCCCAGTTTCTCTGCTGGGTGGGAGATATTTCAAAATCGAGGATGATGCATTCCGCATCTGCTTCCCTTGCCTGTGCAATAATTTCAGCAGCTTTTCCAGTTCCTATTCCGTACTGCGGGGTAGGAACAAAGCGGGAGAGTACCGTTGAGCCGCAGATAGTCATGCCGAGGGTTTTAACAAGCCCCTTGAGCTCATTTACGGGATACATTCCATCATCTTTACCTGCAAGGAAGGCCCGGACCGGTTCTTCCTGTATAGTTTGTAGTTCACTCATCAGCGGTATTATACATGAAAATGGAGATTTTGTAACGAAAACGGAGAAAACAGCGTTAATTTCTCTTTAATTTTGTCCGATAATTTATTATAGTCATATCTCTAGGGAGGAACTGTGACAACCGGACAAAAGGCGGCGCTCAGCTTATTAATCTCTGTTCTCCTGTTTGCATCATTTGCTGTTGCCGCCTTCGCAGGTCTATTCACTGTGCTGGAAACACGGTTTTATCAGCCTGCAGTCCTTTCCGCAATGGAAGATAAACTTACTTCAATTGCAAAAGCGTTTGATGAGTATTCGGATGCACATCAGAAACGTTTTGCAGCCTATTCGCTTTCACTAGCTGTTAAAAAAAGTTCGCTTCCCACCCAAACATCAGAAGATATTCAGGTCCGGGAGGATTTATCGGGTCTGTTGATGACAGAAACAGCAGGCCTTAAAGGCATAAGAATTATCGGGAGCGACGGGAAAAAAGTACACTTCAGCACCTTTGCCTCTGATGTACTAAAAAAGCAGCAGAATCTTATTAACTATGAAAACTATGAAAAACTGAATGAACTGCCTTATACAGATATTCAATGCTCGGATAACACTCAATTTAAACTGATACTGGACAGTCTGAATGACCGCCTTATTTACGCCTTTGCTTTTTATGATTCGTTTGACATGTTCCAGGGGACTATAACCTTTTATGTCGAATCCCAGGACTTTAACCGTTACCTCTTAATGAAGAATTTAATTGCAGTGACTGAAAAAGCCCGGCTTCTGTACAACCGCGGGTATGTATTCGGCATTTCATCAGCCGGACAGAGTTTAATTGAACAGGAAATTGAAAATAAGTGGGCTTCGTCGTTATTCGGAGCCGAGAAGCTTCTTGAAGCTGAACAATTTACCTATATAATGCTTTCCAATACCTCAAGTTCAAAGCTAATAGTAGCCGAAGTATTCCGCGAAGAATTATTTTTGTTTACCGGTGCTTTTAAGATACTCTTCCTTGTCTGTGTATTTATGACGCTGTATCTGACTATCCTTCTAATTCTTAATATTAAACAGGATGATACGGTATTCATCCGGGAACGGATTAAAAAATTCCAGTTTGCTCTTCTTAACGAGTATTTGGAAACGAAAGAGGAAATAGACTGGCAGAAGGTTATCACCGACATACAGCTCAGGCGCCATGAGGCAACAAGAGATGTAAAAAAGAGTTTGGGACGCAGGGGTAAAAAACATGAGGCTCTTGTTGATTCCCTTCTTGAGAAAAGCTGGGATGAAATATTTGCTTCTATTCGGAAAAATATACCGCAATCAGTCCCCCAGATTGCGCAGATAAATACCGAAGAAATAAAAAAGATGCTTGAAGAAATTCTAAGCACGGCACGTATTCAATCTGCATCTGCTGGAAAGACGGCAACGATAAGTCAGCCGCCTAAGTCCGGTAAATCCGTAGCAAAACAGGCTCCTCCAGCAGTTATTGATAAAGCCGAGGAACTTACTGAAGTAGAGGAACTTGACGAAGCCGAAGAGCTTGCCGAAGTAGAGGAACTTGACGAAGCCGGAGAACTTACTGAAGCCGAAGAGCTTGTCGACGTCGAAGAGCTTGGCGAAGCCGAAGAGCTTGACGAAGTAGAGGAACTTAGCGACGTTGAAGAGCTTGGCGAAGTTGAAGAACTTGACGAAGCCGGAGAACTAGGCGACGTCGAAGAACTTACTGAAGCCGAAGAGCTTGTCGACGTCGAAGAGCTTGGCGAAGCCGAAGAGCTTGACGAAGCGGAGGAATTTGACGACGCCGAAGAGCTTGGCGAAACCGGAGAACTTGGAGAAGTAGAGGAACTTGCCGAAGCCGAAGCAGCTGAAGAATTAAGCAGAGTAGAGGCGCTGGGCGAAGAAGCAGTTGATGAGCTTAATGAAGTAGAGGAACTTGGAGAAGCGAGTTCTGATGCCGTTTCTGCTGCAGATGAGAATCATGAAGAAGTGCCGCTTGCGGAGCAGGATGATTTGTCTTCTGTCTCTGAATCTGCTATTTACCGGTCAATACTTGCAGAGGAGTTAACCTTCGGTGATTTAACGTTTGCACAGCAGCACAGAGATAAAGAAGCTCCTCAAATCCACTTTGAAATAGCCTTCCCTGATTTTTCAGACCTAGATACCGAAGAGCAGGTTAAGGCAGGCTCGAAGACTGCAGAACCTGCCGGTAAAAAGGAAGATGAAAATAAGGAAAAAGACGGAATAGAAAGAGAATATACGGAACTCGAAAGTGCTGAAATAGTGGATCTGATTAACGATACATCTCCCTTTACCTTTGCCATGCAGTTTTCAGCTCCGAGAATTGTAACCGAACTTTCCGGGGCCGATGATGATACCGATGAAGTCATTGTAGAAAAAAACGGTTTGTTTACTATTCCGAATGAACTTAAGCAAAAGGAAACGCAAATCGATAAAGACTTTATGAATCTTGTTGATTCCGTTTTGAAATAAGCGTCTGAACAATATCTGCAAATCCCCAGCCGTAGTCTTTACTTGAAACCCATGAGGGATGGTGTGTCATAAATTCGAGCGATTTAGAAATATTTGCAACGGCACAGGCGTTAGGAAAATGTTCAAACATAGGCTCATCATTTCTGGCATCTCCAATGTATATAATTTTATCCACATCATGCGCATCGTCATATGAAAATAATTTTTCGAGTATTAGAATTGAAGCTTCTTTTTTATTGAAACTGCCTTTCCATGTGTTTATGTGAATTGAAGAGGGAACAGCAGAACATCCTTCTTTTTCAAAAATACTGATAATTCTGGCAACTTCATCCGAATTCAAGGGCGGATAAACGGTCTCCGCATAATCAACAGCAAGGTCATACTGCCTTAAGTGATTATCCTGGGCAGGTTTTGCACGGGGAACTTCAATCAGAGCCTGTTTCAAAGCTCCTTGCAGAGAAGGGTCAGTATTTTTACTTGTACCGGGAAATACAAAGGTTTCAATAGTGTGCCCTTCTTGTATGTAATACGATACGGCTCCGTTCTCAGTGATGACGGCGTTTACAGGCCATTCCTGTACTAAAAGGTTTCCCCATGCACTCGCTCTGCCGGTAACGGCAATAACCGGAATACCTTCATTTTTAAGATCCCAAAGGGCATGGTAGGCTTCAGGTATAAGTTTTCCGTCCTTTGTAAGAGTGTCATCAATATCAGTTAATATACAGCCTATATTCTTACAAAGTATGGTATCGATTGTCGAGATCAGATTCATGGATGTATAATGGCATAAACTAAGACATTCTGCAATTATGCTTTGCTTCTATTTTTGCTCTAGGAATTTTTTTGCCTTTTCAATTTCATTGGGAAACAGCTCGGGGGGAACTTTTTCCTTCCCCAGATTTTTGAAAATCATGTGACGTGCGCACAATGAATTATCTGAGAGACAGAACTGCTTCTTATACATACCGGATAGTGAAGGCATATTCGCCATTTTGTCATTGAAAAAAGGGTAGCCTTTTAAACATTCACATTCAGCCATAATAACTCTCCTATATAGATCGGGGATTCTTTGATAGAACCCTCTTTTAGTATCAATTACTATTGCTGTTTTGTCAAATAATCTGCTGAAATTCTATATTTTTTGAATATACTCATTGTACTTTTCCACGATCGCTCCTGAAAAGTTTTCAGAACTTAGCCTTATATTCATTATAGCTTGATCATTACCCCGCAGCTCATCCGGAACAATGAGGTCTATGGGGAATGCGTCGCAGGACTTGCACAACTCTCCTGCTGTTTTTCTTACCTTGGCAAAGACGCTGTTATAGCCGAATTTACCGTCTTTTTCTTCTTCTCCGCCGCCGCAGCAGGTAATAAAATGGAGTTTCGAAATAGAGCTTCTGTATTTTTTAATAAAACTCGATAGCGGGGAAATAAGCTGACCCATGTAAATAGGTCCGCAAAGAATAACTTTGTCATACGAGGCAATATCAGCTGATATTTTCTGTAATGGTATTGGCGTCTTGAACAGAGATGAAATTATAATAGAAAAAAAACTGTTCCCCAGCGGTTTCAGTTCTATAATATCGCTTCCGGTATCTGAAGCAATTTTCTGTGCAAGGTATTTATTATTTCCTGTACGCGAATAATACACCACTAAACTTTTCATACTTGAACTCCTTTGTTTCTATACGTATGATACAGCTAGATAAAGAAAAATGTAACTGTTGATTGGCTGGATTTAACTAAATGCGGGATTTATAAATAATAGAACGAACGTTCGTTCTATTTATATTTTTACGAAGCATTATTTTACAGCTTGCCCGTTGACTCTTTAAACTCTCTGTCAAGAATACTGTACAATAGGCTCGTTCTGTAATGATCGCGCAGCCAAATATGTTCACGGATAGTTCCTTCATACATCATGCCGCATTTTTTCATAACACCTTCAGAAGCCTTATTTTCACAATGACATTTTGCCCAGATGCGGTGCAGCTTTAACTCTGTAAAACCGAAACGGATAAGCTCCCTCGCGGCTTCTGATGCATAGCCTTTCCCCCAGTATTTCTGATTAAACCAGTACCCTAGTTCTGAGCAATAGGGGTGCTCCTTTTCTATCATTAAGGATGTACTTCCCAAAAATGTTCCTGTATCCCTGTCTTCGACAGCCATATGATACTCAAACCGTTTTTCTGCCTTAGATTCGCTCAGGGCGAACTCTAAAAAAGAGGTGCATTCCTCTTCATCTTTTAAACTGAATGCCATGTACCTGATCTGATCGGGATCTTCTGTAAAGGGAAGAAGATGTACCAGATCGGAAAGAGTAAATTCTCTAAGTCTTAAGCGTTGTGTTATAAGAAGCATACATAATCCTTATATAAAAAATTCGTACAGAGAGTACCATATTTTGCAGGTAAAAAAGAAGTCCCTGTGCTTTCCTTCCCTTACGCTAATTTTCATCAGATGTTTGACATTACACCAATTCGGTTCTAACATTACTGTATATAACAGCAGCTGACACAGGAGAGATTGGTGAAAAAGCTTTTTGTTTCTATACTTCTATTACTTTGTGTATATAACGCATTCGGGCAGTCAGAATGGGACGGAAAAGGGGATGAAGCAGGGGATGCAGTGCTTCAAAAAGAAGCAGAACGCATAGATTTATTAAATCAGAGACTTGCAGAAAAAACAGAGCTTGAAAAGCAGTATACTTCTGCGGTAAAAAAAATACCCGTTTTATGGACACTTGCAGGTATAGATATACTAGCAGGCGGTACAGCTGCAATAACCGTAATTCTCGGGAAAACAATAACCGATCGGTATTATGCATCCG
This sequence comes from Spirochaetota bacterium, assembly GCA_023398165.1. Classification (GTDB taxonomy): domain Bacteria; phylum Spirochaetota; class Spirochaetia; order Treponematales; family Treponemataceae; genus JAAZLA01. The sequence goes on from JAEWSQ010000007.1 coordinate 122,627, forward strand.
CTAATACCTCTGAAACTCTTACCTTGAAAAATCAGTCAGTGACTTGTTCGAATCTTTTTACTGCAAGTCTCCTAACCGCGGGTCTTCTTACTTCTGCCGTTCTTGTAATTGCAATTCTTCCTCCGCAGAAAAAAACAATAGAAAAGCAGCTTGCATCGGTAAAAACTGAAATACTAAGGCTCGGCGGCAGCGTTGAAAAAGATGCTGCAGGCGGAAAACCCGGTAACGAGGGTGTATCAGAATAAACGGGGTAAACGGAGGCTATCATCATGAAAAAAGCAGTATATATAATTTCCGGAGTTTTACTGGTAATTTTAACAGGATGTGCAGACATTTTCGGCGCCTATCTGAACCCGCTCGACCCCGATAATGCTGTAAAAGTTGCAAAAGTAAGTCTTTCAAAAGACACAGCGGTTCTCGCCAGCGGAGAAACATTACAGCTCATACATACGATACAGCCTGAGAATGCCACCAATAAGGGCGTCTTCTGGTCATCGAGCGATGCACAGACTGTAAGTGTGAGCGCTGCAGGACTCGTAACAGCGGATGCCTATAGACTTTTTTTCTTCAAAATAAATAGTAATTCTATTATGTAAATTTTCTATAAAAGGTGTATACTATGGTGATACAATTATTTTAAAAAAATCCAAGGAGAAGATTTATTTTGAAAAAATACTATTGTCTCATTCTTGTGATGACAGTTATCTTGTTTTCTTTGTTTTCACAAACAGAGAACACAGAAAGGAAGATAGCACTTATTGTTGGAAACTCTTCATATGAAGAGCCGCTTCCGAATGCTGTCTCCAATGTAGAATCCATGCGTATTCTCATGGAGAATCTGGGCTTTACCGTTTATGCATACACGAATCTGGATCAAAGCGCTCTTGTAAAGGCAGTTCAGGATTTTAACAGGGAAATAAAGGATGCATCTGCCGCCCTCCTGTATTTTTCGGGCTATACGTATCAGAGTGCGGTAGACGGCTACATACTCCCGGTGAATACGATTGCCGGTTCTGAAGAAGATTTAGCCTACAAGGGAATATCGCTTTCAGATATTTTTATGAGAATGTCGAGAGCCGCATGCCCGAAAACCTTTGTATTTATGGATACGGTAAGCTACCGCGGATTCCTGGAAGAGTATGAGGAGTCAAAAGAATTACGCATACCGCCTGAAGCTAAAGATATGGAAGGTATTTATTCACTCGGCACCATATCGGATTCTTTTTTTACAAATCCACAAACACCCGTAACACCGCTGACAAAAGCTTTATCGGATCTGCTGAAAACTGAAAATACCGATATTAGAATTCTCTACGGCGACATAGCAAAAAGAGCGCAGGCAGATTCACAAGGTAATCAGATACTGCAGACAAGTACGACCCTTTTTGAGGACTATTATCTAGTAAAAACAGATACCTTTGTAACCAAGGAAGCATTGCAGGAAACGGTGCTTCAAAAAGAAGCAGAACGTATAGATCTTTTAAATCAGAGGCTTGCAGAAAAAGCAGAGCTTGAAAAGCAGTATGCATCTGCGGTAAAAAAGCTGCCTGTTCTCTGGACTCTTGGCGGTATAGATATACTAGCAGGCGGAACAGCTTTAGTAACCGGAATTCTCGGATTTCCAACATATAAGCTGTATAATACAAGCACAAATCCTGACGAAATAACTGCAGCGAAACAGGAGTCGAAAGTCTATTCCTATTTCCTTTCCACAAGCTTAATAACAGCAGGAGTACTTACTTCTGCAATCATAACAATTGCAATTCTTCCTCCGCAAAAGAAATCAGTAGAAAAACAGCTTGCATCGGTAAAAACTGAAATAATAAGGCTCGGCGGCAGCGTTGAAAAAGATGCTGCAGGCGGAGAATCCGGTAACAAAGTTTTATCAGAATAAACCGGGTAAACGGAGGCTATTTTTATGAAAAAAGCAATATATATACTATCAGGACTTTTAATAATAATTCTAACAGGATGTGCCGACATTTTCGGCGCCTATCTGAATCCGCTCGACCCCGATAATGCAATAAAAGTAACAAAAGTAAGTCTTTCAAAAGACACCGCGGTTCTCGTAAGCGGAGAAACACTGCAGCTCCTTTGTACCATAACACCCGAAAACGCTACGAATAAGGGCGTGGTGTGGTCATCGAGCGATGCACAGACTGTAAGTGTGAGCGCTGCAGGACTCGCAACAGCGGTAAAACCTGGAAGTGCAGAAATAACGGCAAAAAGCGCCGACGGAGGAGCAAGTGCAGTCTGTAAGGTAACTGTTGAATGCGTCATAACGTTCAATAGTAAGGGCGGGAGCGAAGTAAAAGCTCAGCGTACAGCGAAGGGTGCTGCAATAGTAAAGCCTGAAAACCCGGTACGGGAAGACTACGGGTTTACAGGATGGTACAAGGAAGAGTCATGTGAGAATGCGTGGAACTTTGAAGAGAATACGGTAGAAACCGATACCCTCTTATATGCAGGATGGCTCATAAACTCATACTCGATTGTGTACCATTTGAATGACGGAGTTAATCATGCTGAAAATCCCGGCAGCTACACCAAAGAAACAGAAGACATAATCCTTAAATCCCCGACAAAAGAAGGATACATTTTTAACGGCTGGTATGAGAAAGAAGATTTTTCAGGAATTCAGACAGCAAAAATATCGAAGGGGAGCGAGGGTAATGTAGAGCTGTGGGCAAAGTGGAGCGCTGTAGCATACAGCATAACCTACTATCCAAATGGGGGCGGAATTACGGGAACTGATCCTGTTTCGTATACCGCAGAGACAGACACCATTGTATTATCTAAACCCGTAAAAAGCGGGTATGTTTTCGGCGGCTGGTATGGTAGTGCAGATTTTTCTGGCGGGGTAATAGAGACAATCCCAAAGGGCAGCTCAGGGAATATAGCCCTCTATGCAAAATGGGGAAACTACTCAATAACCTATATAATGAATGGCGGAAACAATAATCCGAATCCTCTTGCATATAATATTGATTCAGAAACAATTGTATTGACCTCCCCTGAAAAAACAGGCTATGCATTTGCAGGCTGGTACGATAACTCCGGCTTCATAGAGCCTGCAGTTACGGCAATTTCTAAAGGCAGCAGCGGTAATAAAACTCTCTATGCAAAGTGGCGAGATTTTACAATAGCCTATACTATGAACGGGGGAAGTTTCACCGGAAGTTATCCCCAATCATATAACGGTTTTACTGAAACAATAACATTAACTAATCCTGAAAAAACAGGCTACATTTTCGGCGGCTGGTTTGACAATGTAGATTTTACAGGCGGTGTAATAGATACAATATCAAAAGGCAGCAGCGGAGATAAAACTTTATATGCAAAATTTCTTAAGCTTTATACGATTACGTATGAGCTAGATGGCGGAACAAACAATGCTTTTAACCCATCTTTCTACACTGTAGAAACAGATACTATAACACTTCTTAACCCCATTAAAGACGGATATGAATTTAAAGGCTGGTATGAAGACTCAAGTCTTACAGGAAATGTAATTACAACAATAACTAAAGGCAGCGGCGGAGATAAACCTCTCTATGCAAAATTTCTTAAATTTTATACGATTACGTATGAGATAAATGGCGGAACAAACAATGCTTTTAATCCATCTTTCTACACTGTAGAAACAGATACTATAACGCTTACTAATCCTAGTAGAGACGGCTATGTTTCTGGTGGATGGTATGATAACTCAGGCTTTTCAGGATCAGAAGTTAAAACAATTATTAAGGGCAGTTCAGGAGATAAAACCCTGTATGCAAAATGGGAAGATTTTACAATAACTTATAATCTTAATGGTGGAACCAACAACGGTAGTAATCCTTCAAAATATAACGGTGATTCTGAGAATATTGATTTGAATTCTCCTGTAAAAGATGGTTTTGTGTTTGGAGGATGGTATGACAATCCAAGTTTTACAGGAACTGAAGTTACAACAATTTCTAAAGGAAGCAGCGGAAATAAAGTTTTGTACGCTAAGTGGCACTTCTATCTTACGTTTAATAAAAATGGCGGAAACGGTGAAATGAATAATCAGCTTATTGAGTCGGGAAAAGAGACTCGCCTTAATAAAAATACTTACACCAGGGAGAATTATACTTTTATAGGCTGGGCGGTTTCGCAGTCTGATGCGTCTTCGGGAAAGCCCTCATATGGAGACTGCGGACTCTATAGTGCGGTACAGGGTGGAACTCTCTATGCAGTGTGGAGACCTATTAGCGGTTTATTCACAACTCAAGATGATGGTTCGGGAGGTGTAAAAATTACTAGCTACGATGGACGATATAATCCTTCGATAGTATTTCTGCAAATACCGAATACAATCGGCGGGAAAAGTGTAACATCCATCAATGGCTATGCTTTTCAAGGCTGTATGTACCTTAAATCAATAACAATTCCCTCTAGTCTCTCCTCCATCGGATATACAGTTTTTGCTCAATGCTCCAGTCTTGAATCAGTGATAATATCTTCTGGTGTAACTTCTATTGGAGAGTATGCTTTTGCTGATTGCACAAATCTTAAATCTGTAACGATCCCTTCTTCTGTTACTTCCATTAGTAGTTCTGCTTTCTATAGTTGCAGCAGCTTAGAAGGTTTAACCATCGGTGAAGGAAATCCAAAATACATGTCTTATAGCAATTGTATATATACATATCATTATTATAATATGTATGAAGATATGTATTATGATGTGAATTGGTTTTTTATTCCGCAAGGTCTTAAATCAATGACTATTTATCCTACTTATGAAAGAATCGATGTGTATTCTTTTCCTGAAATGCCCAATATAACATCTTTGACGATTCCCTCTAGTGTTTATCAGATCGATCAAGCCGCTTTAAACAAATGCAGCAGCTTAGAAACTATAAGTATCGATGAAGAACATCCTTACTATATGTCTTATGGCAATTGTATATATGTTGAGAATGGTACAATATTATATTATGCCCCGAAAGGTCTAAAGTCTGTGAATATTCCTAGTACAGTTACTTCCATAGGGGGAGGGGTATTTGGAGCGTGTGATAAGTTAACAAATTTAAGCATAAGTTCAAATAATCCATATTATAAATCTGAGAACAATTGTATCTATTCCATTAGCGGTGATAAATTAGTATGTGCAGCAGGAAGTATTACTTCTATGACGATTCCCTCCGGGGTCACTACTATCGGGCTTAGCGCTTTTCAAAATAGTTCCAAGCTAATATCTGTAATAATACCCGATTCTGTTACATCAATTGAAGATTTAGCTTTTGATCACTGTACTGAGTTAATTTCAGTTACAATATTTAGAACTACTCCTCCAACAATTCAAGAATCTGCATTCTGGTATAATAAAGACCCTGACCAGAGAGTATTCTATGTCCCGGCAGGAAGTGTAGATGCATATAAGGCAGCCGGAGGAGGATGGACTCGGTATAAAGATAGAATTCAAGCAATACCCTGACAGGTACTGTATTCTACCGATCATGCAATCTGTGTGAATCTGAGTTTTACTGCGATCAGTACTTATCAGCGCATCGAAATACTACTGGTAAAAATACTAGGGAATAGCTTTAATAGATACATTAATGTAGTAAAAAAATCGATGATTGGCAGGGATGCCGCCGGAGCTGGTTATTACAACTGGCGAGTTTTGCGAAGCGAAACTCGAGAAGTAACCTAAGCAGGGACGCTTAGGTTACGACTGTCTCTCAGCGGGATTTAGAAAATACATAGACGATGATCCCGAACTACGCTTAGCGCGGGGGACTCTTTTTTTTACGGCAGTAATTGAATTTATCCAACTTGCCTTTTTACGTATTTCCCAGTACTATGAATGCTATGAAACATAGTGCAACCCACGTAGTCCGTACCTATGAGTGCGACGGCTACAATCATGTAAATAATGCAGTGTATTTAAATTTTTTAGAGTACGGAAGAATGGAATTTCTTCACGCAATAGGATTTGATTACAAAGGAATCATTAAAGCCGGTTTTTATCTCTATGTTACCCATATTGATATTTATTATAAGGCTTCTGCAGTGCTCGATGACGAATTGCAAATATCAGTTGAACCTCGTAAACTGGGAAAAATATCGGGGGAGTTTTTACAGACAATAACAAAAAAAGACGGAACGCTTTGTGCAGAAGCCAGGGTGAGCTGGGCCTGCGTGAATACGGAGGGGCGGCCCTCGAAAATTCCTGAATCCTTTATAGTTCCCGGTCTTATTCCGGAAAATAAAACAGAAAAGATATAACCTTAAAAAGGTTTACGAAGAGGGGCATGTATGATAATTCTTGATACAATTGAACTTGTAATAAGCATCGTTAGTATTGCAGTTGTTGTCTACGGCGCTCTTGTTGCCTTTATTGCCTTTGTACGGACCGAAATAAAACGTTTCCGCGGTAAATACAATATTCAAATGCTTCGTCTCATTCGTGCGGATCTTGGAACCTATCTTCTCCTCGGCCTCGAACTTTTAATATCAGCTGATATTTTAAAGACAATCCTGCAGCCGGGTTTTAGTGAACTTCTGGTTTTAGGCGGCATTGTTCTTCTGCGGACAGTTCTTTCTTTTTTCCTGAACCGCGAGATTCAGGAAATTGAAAAAGACAGGCACGAACATCCGGAGCTCTTTTTAAATATTTGAATTATGAGTGAGGTTGAGGGTATCTAAATACTGCAGTCCCCGCTCATCTGCATACTCCCGTGCTTTTTTTGCATGTGAAATGACATCTTTTGGTTTATGCGCATCGGCGTTGCAGATTATTTTAACCCCTTTTTTCCCTGCCATTTCCCAGAATTTATCCACAGGGTACTGGTAGCGTAAGATTCCTTCGCTTTTTACTTTTTCTCTCGACATTCCAAGTCCGTTAATTTCCAGGGGAATACCGCACTCATACGCGGCATTAATTATCTCTGTAAACCCGTCTTCAAGATCTTTACTCCATTCGCGGCCGAACGCCATAATAAGGTCGGGGTGTGCAATAATGGAAAAAATTCCGCTGTGAATTGCACCGGTAAAGTTGGTAAAATACTCTTTAATGATTTTTGAGCCCTGAATTTCGGGTGCGTACTTAAAGTCTCCGTTGACAAACACCCAGTGCGGACCGTGTACAAGGTAATCGCATCCGAATTCTCCAAGAAGAACATCTTTGTACCATGAGGCATACATGGGGTGCCACTCGCATTCAAATCCCGCATAAACCGGAAACGGAGCATCAAGCGCCGCCTCTCGTATCAGACTCAGATACTCCTGCGCTTCAGCTTTTTTCATTCTGATATTTGACCATGTATCCCGTTCATCGTTCGGGTAGGGGCAGTGGTCGCTGAATCCAAGGGCTTTGCATCCGTCTGATGCTGCCTGCTCAATGTAGTCTTTTGGAAGTCCGTCTGCGTGTTTGCAGAAGAGCGTGTGGGTATGGTAATTTGAAATCATATTAGTTCATTGTACCGTTTTTACCGTCATTGATACAGCCCCTTTTAAATATGTACTCTATTGACTTAACAAGGGAATCGTGTATGATTACTGATTGACTTTAACGAGGAGTGTGTATGCAGATACAGCTGGATTCTGTTGAAAAATCGTATAAAACTGATACTTCACTCATTAAAGCAGTTCAAAATATCAGTTTAACTATTCCTTCCAACACAATGTACGGAATTATTGGGAAAAGCGGAGCAGGTAAATCCACGCTCGTGCGCCTTATAAGTCTTTTAGAAAAACCGGATTCAGGTTCGGTGTTGTACGGCTCTGACCGGGTGGATACTCTTACGGGAATGGATCTTATTCAAAGACGCCGGAAAATCGGTATGATTTTTCAAAATTTCAACTTGTTCAGTTCACGCACGGCAGGGGAGAACATTGCGTATCCCCTTGAAATATGCGGTGTCCCTAAACATCAGATCAGCGACCGTGTTGCTGAACTTTTAGCTCTCGTTGCTCTTTCAGACCGCGGAAGAGCTCCGGTGAGCACCTTATCGGGCGGGCAGAAACAGAGGATTGCAATAGCCCGCGCTCTTGCAAATAATCCTGAGATTCTCTTCTGCGACGAGGCTACAAGCGCCCTTGATCCTCAGACAACAAGAAGTATTTTATACCTTCTGCGCGAGCTGCAAAAAAAGATGAACCTTACTGTTGTTATGATTACACACCAGATGGAGGTTGTCCGCGATGCCTGCGAGTATGTCGCCGTTCTCGACGATGGAAAGGTCTGCGAACAGGGTAAGGTAACCGATATTTTCACCCGTCCTTCATCGGCTGTCACGAGAGATTTTTTATCGCATATTTCTGTATCAGACACTGATGATCAAAAAATCTCAGGCGGCTTAGTCCGGTGGTCAGCCGACGGCGGTAGTTATACCCTGCGATTCAGAGGAAATAAAACAGGCGAGCCTCTTCTTTCAAGAGCCTCAAAAAAGTGCAATGTCGAGTTCAACATACGTGCCGGAGGCGTCCAGCATGTAAGCTCGGAAGATATAGGCACTCTCATTGTTGATATTGAAGGCAGCCCCGGTGATGTTTCCGGCGCTCTTTCGTATTTAAAAAACGCGGGTATACTAATCGAGGACAGGGAGGGAAATATTCTATGAGTTCTTTTCAAACTATTGCCGTCCTGGTAGGAGGCGCCACGGTTCAGACTCTTCTCATGGTTTTTGCTTCAACAGTGTTTTCTCTTCTTCTGGGATTTCCCCTTGGAGTGCTTCTGTGTACTTCCGATCCTGTTTCAGGCATTCATCCGAAGCCTGCACTGTTTCAGGTTTTAACACGGTTTGTTAATGTTCTGCGCTCCTTTCCCTTTATTATTTTAATGATTTTACTGTTCCCGCTGTCGCGCGTTCTTATTGGAACGAGTATTGGAACTTCTGCAACCATAATTCCGCTTTCGATTGCAGCGGCTCCATTTGTCGCCAGAATCATAGAGACTGCACTGAAAGAGGTTGATCCGGGTCTTGTTCAGGCGGCGCGGGCTATGGGTTCCACAAATATGCAGATTATTACGAAGGTGCTTATTCCGGAAGCGCTTCCCTCTCTTATTTCGGGAATAACGCTGACAATTATAAACCTGATAGGATACTCTGCCATGGCAGGAGCAATAGGCGGCGGAGGATTGGGGGATCTAGCCATACGGTACGGGTATCAAAGATTCAGGACTGATGTTATGATAGCTGCAGTAGTTATAATTTTAGTACTTGTGGAGCTTATTCAGTTTGCAGGAACAAAAATCAGCAATACTCTTTTAAAATCACGCTAATCCCTGCAGTTTTCCCTATTATTATCAATTATAAGTATGAGTGTGCAGAAAAAAACTGTTATAATGAAACAGGAGGTATTATGAAAAAAACATTTTTAAAAGCATGTGCTGCGCTTTTTGCAACGGCCGTGCTTGTTACCGGGTGTGCTAAAAAAGATGCCGGTGTGATTACTGTGGGCGCAACCCCCGAACCTCATGCGGAAATGCTTAAACTTGTGGTTCAGGATATGAAAGAAAAGGGTTACACGCTGAAGATTGTTGAATTTACCGATTATGTAACTCCGAATGAGGCTTTGGAAAGCGGACAGATCGATGCAAACTTTTTTCAGCATCTGCCGTATATGAATTCTTTTAATGACGAAAAAGGCTATCACCTCACGAATGCCGGTGAAATTCACATAGAACCCTTTGCCGTGTATTCAAGCACGTATAAAAAGCTGTCTGATCTTCCTTCCGGTGCGGTTATTGCGCTTCCCAATGATCCTACAAATGAAGGACGCGCCTTTCTTCTGCTTCAGTCTGCCGGTCTCATTAAATTGAATGATAAAGCCGGAATTACAGCAACTCCTTTAGATGTTGTTGAGAATACAAAGGGTTTTGTCTTCCGTGAAATAGAGGCGGCCTCTCTTCCCCGTGTACTTGCGGATGTTGATGCAGCTATTATTAACGGAAATTATGCGATTCCTGCAGGTCTTATTGCAAGTAAAGACGGTTTGTTTGTTGAAGGATCAGATTCCCCGTATGTTAATATTATTTGCGTCAAGAAGGGTAATGAAAACAAAGAGGGCATCAAGGCTCTTGTAGAATCTCTGCGCAGTAAAAAAATTGCGGATTTTATAAGCCAACGGTACCCCAACGGCGAGGTTATTAAGGTTTTCTAATTTTTTTTAGCGAAGTTGATAATCAATACAAAAAGAAAGCTGTTTGTGAAGCGGAAGGTATCCGGTTCATAAACAGCTTTTTTTATACCCGATCCTTCCGGATTTTTGGGTCTACCCCGCTTGAGAGCATTATTCCTTGGGGATGTACAGCTGAATGAGCATTATAAATTGATGAATCATTTTATATATTTCTACACCGGTATCACGTATGGGTTTATCGACAAAGCGGTCAAGTTCCTTCCAATTTATGAGCATCTGAGGCTGGGCTTTTTCACGGTCTTCCAGAAGAGCCTTGACAGTACGGGCAAATATTACAAGATTCTGGGCTCCGCTTGTTATGAGAAAGAGAGCTTTTTCATTTGTGTCTTTTAATACCGACCTGATAATGCGTCCCGCTTCTTTATCGCGGTCAGCTTTAATTAACAGGTTTTTTATCTTGATGCCGAGGTCGGAATCTTCCGAAAGTTTATCATCGAATTCGGTTATCTGATCTGAAATTGAAAGCAGTGTCTGGTAAGATTCGGACATCTGCCCCGATAATGCCGCGGTTACCCACTTTCCGCGCACAAGAATAAGGTCGGTGAATTCGCGTATATTTTTCTTTAAATAATCAATTAAAAAGGCTTTTAAAAAATTAATCGGCTGATGATATTTATATCCCGGAAGCATCTTCTTTTCAAATGCAAGGTTTGCGCTTTCTGTATAGTTCTTTAAACGAAGCACTACGGTCGTTCCGAATATTTCATTTAAGAGTGACTCGGCTTTTGAGTTTGTTTTATCCTGCTCAACTTTTTTCAGAGTCAGTTCAGCCTGAGTCCTCAATTTTTCAAAGTACGGTTCAAAAACCTGTTCCTGTTTTGTCTTAAAAACGGGAACGTATAACGGATCATGGGTAATTAGCTGAATTATTTTTTCAAATACCTGACTGTTCTGCATATCCCGGAGTTTCATTACTGCTTTAGCCCATACTCCCGCTGCTACAGGTTCAACTCCTTTAAGATCCCGAAGAAGAGCCATCATGTCGCTCCAGTCATCTGACAGGGGCATTGACCATGCCACACTTATAAAATCTTTCAAGTCATCGGCAATATATTCGCCCCTAATCGCTTCAAACCGGGGTATGTAGTTAAAATCCCGTTCATGGAGGTTGGAGTCGAATTTTTTTAAGAGGAAATAATAATCAAATGTGCAGAATGCACTGAAGAGCATTAATTTGGAATACAATCTGTCAATTTTTTGTATTTTTTCAATATCAAACTCATTGGAAAGAGAGGATAAATCCTGTTTTATTTTTCCCTTCAAGTCATTTACCGGAATCGTTTTTGCCCGTTCCATAATGGATTCTTCGGTCAATAATTCCACCATCTCACGCTGTTTATCATTCATCATAAAATCGATGATTGCAAATTTAAACGTATTTGGATTTTGATTGCTTTGAAACATTACCTGTGCAGGACCTATGATCTTGTAAAGATCGTGGAAAAACTTTGCAAGTGAGGGAAGCGCTTCTTCTGAAGAATATTTATAGAATTTATACTTACTATGGGATAGTTCTTTAGCTATTGCTTTTAATTGGCGGCGTTTTTCAACTTCCGGGTCAGCAGAACCGAAGATTGCAGAAATAATTCTTTGGAAGAAATTTTCGCCGGTGTCGTTATCATTTGCCATTATTCTATAATGCGTTATAACCTAAAATCTGTCAAGTAAGAGTATTTTGTCATGAAGTTAAAAAAAAAGATGCAGGTAATTTCTGCATCTTTTGTATCGTTGTTCTGTATTGTAATGAATATTCTAGCGTAAGTATAAAACGGTTGTAGGACAAACCGCAACACAGTCGCCGCATGAGTTGCATTTTGAATAATCTACAACAGGAATTCCGTTAACTAGATGAATTGCGTCAACTTTGCATGCTTTCTCACACTTGCCGCATTTAATGCATCCTACCTTGCAGCTCTTCAATATTTGAGGTTTATTAGGATTTCTATTGCTGCACCGTGCAAAAGCGCCTTTGTCCTCTTTTGAAAATTTGGCAAGAAGGTTTTGGGGACATTCTGCAATACACATACCGCAGCCGGTGCAATTATTCTCATCGACATGGGGAAGGCCGTCATCTCCCATATGAAGGGCGTCAAACTGGCATACCTTCACACAATCTCCAAGTCCCTGACAGGCCCAGGCGCACATCTTTATTCCGTTTGTGCTGATTTTTGCAGCTCTGCAGGTCTGAACACCATTATAAAACCCCTTGGGGTTTGCGTGTTCTTTACTTCCCTGACAGGCAAGTACGGCTACCGTTTCCACGACAGACGCATTGACTCCCATTACTTTTCCGACTTTTTCCGCAGTCTCTTTTCCTCCTGCGGTGCACCCTGTTACAGGAGCTTCTCCGCCGGCTACAGCCTGTGCAAAACCGTCGCAGCCGGGGTAGCCGCAGCCGCCGCAGTTTGCTCCGGGAAGGCATTCGCGGACTTTCGCAACCGTTTCATCTGTCTTGACAAAGAATATTGTTTTAAAAAAACCGAGTAAAAATCCGAGAATCAGTGCAAGTCCTGCTGATACTGCCAATGTATATAAAATAATTGTCATATGTATTCCTTTATTTTATGAGGCCTGAAAAGCCTGCAAATGCCATGGACAATAATCCTGCTGCAACAAACAGAACCGGTGTTCCTCTCACAAAAGAGGGAATAGTGGCCAGCCGTATACGGTCCCTTATTCCTGCCATGAGCACCATTGAAATGAGAAATCCTGCAGCACTCCCCAGAGAATATACTATCGATTCTGTAAATGAATACGACTTGCTTATGCAGTTTAAGGTGACTGCAAGAATTGCACAATTTGTGGTAATAAGAGCAAGGTACACACCCATCGAACTGTATAAGGCCGGGGCTGATTTTTTCAAATAAAATTCAACAAGCTGAACGAGGGATGCAATAACAAGAATGAAAGTCAGCGTCTGCAAAAACTCAAGCCTGAGGGGAAGCAGAATAAAATGATACAGAGGATAGGTTACTGCAGTGGCAAGAACCATAACAAAAGATGTTGCAATACCCATTCCGCCCGCTTTCTGAACATCATTGGTCATTCCTATAAAGGGACAGAGGGCGAGAAACTGAATGAGAACTACGTTATCTATAAGCATTGATGATAAAAATATTTTCAAATATTCATTCATTTTTCTTCCCCTTCAGTTATGAGATTTCCGCCGGATTTTAATCCGGATGATTTTTTTCTTTTCATTGTGAGTACAGCGCGTGTTACGGCAATGAACATAGCAAAAACAAAAAAACCTCCGGGTGCACGGGAGAAAAAGGCGATAGTGTATTCTTCGCTTAACACAGTCATACCAAGAAACGTGCCGCTTCCCAAAAGCTCTCTAACAATAGAGATGCCTGACAGTACCCAAAGATATCCCAAGCCCATGCCCAGTGCATCGCAGGCTGCTTCCAAAACTGTCCGTTTTGAAGCAAAAGACTCAACCCGTCCCATGATGATGCAGTTTACTACAATCAGAGGCAGAAAAACGCCGAGGGCTTTTGCAAGATCGCTCAGGTATGCTTTCATAAGAAGTTCTATGATGGTAACGAATGTTGCTATTATAATTATGAAAATTGGAATGCGGATGGATTCCGGTATAAGTTTTCTAAACAGACTTATAATTATCTCGCTCATCACGAGAACAAAGGTTAGTGCAAGTCCCATTCCCAATCCGTTTTCAAATTTTGTGGTTACAGCGAGAGAAGAGCAAAGTCCGATCATCAAAACGAGAAGCGGATTTTCCTTCATGAGTCCGTTAGTAATAAGAGCCAGGTATTTTTTCATTAGTTTGCTCCCCCGTTTTTTATTGCTTCAAGTCCGCTCTCGGCGGCGCTCTTAACAATAGAAGTAACACCTTTTGTTGTAATTGTTGCCCCGCTTATTACATCAATATCCGCACCGAGTGCAAATTCGTCGCTTGAAGATTTTCCTGAGAACTGGTCTTTAAATGCAGGCTCAGCAGCCTTTTGCCCGAAACCGGGAGTGTCTGTCAGCGATAAAAATTGTATTGAAGTAATTGTGTTGTCTGTTTTGATCCCGACAAGAATGGTAGCTTTATCGTAGGTGCTTCCTGTTGCTTTTACAACCGAACCTATAATCCTGCCGTCTTTCAAAGCCGTGTATACTGCATCAATATGAACTCCGGAAGATGCAGTGAAATTACTCTGTACCTCCTCAAAGCTGCCGGCTTCAGTAAAAACTTCGCGCAGTCCTCTGGTAAGTTCATCCTGGGCTTTCCTCTGTATAGCCCCGGCGGTAAAGTTGTTTACCAGGGCGAGAGCTATGCAGGCAATAGAAGTATATAAGGCTAAAATTAAACCGAGTTTTAACATTTGTTTCATTTTGCCGCTCCCATATTTTTTTTCGGAGCAGGAACGAATCCGTATTTTTTTTGAATAATTTTGTTAAGGAACGGTACGACTGCATTCATGATGAGAATACTGAACATAACGCCTTCCGGGTAGCCGCCGAACTGCCGGATTAGAAACGTGATTAATCCGCATCCCGCACCGAAAAGAAGACGTCCTGTTTTTGTTACCGGAGAGGTAGCAAAGTCTGTGGTCATAAAAACAGCTCCGAATATAAGTCCTCCTGAAAGAAGGGACATTACTACATCGCCCCCTCCAAGAAAGGTTGCAAGCGCAACCACAGCTATCATTGCAAAAGGTGCTCTCCAGTCAATGAGTTTTGTGAGTGCAAGAAAACCAAAGGCAAGCAGAATGAGCAGAATATTCGATTCTCCTATACAGCCTGCTCTGTTTCCAAGGAAAAAATCCAGATAGGTATCTGCATTTACTGCGATGGAGGAACTTTTTAAAACTGATAATGCCGTTGCCCCGGTTACTGCATCGGTTATTCCGCCTGTTGCAGAACTTACTGCTTCCACAAGAGGCTGTGCATTCTTAGGAAGCGTCCATGTGCCCATAGCAGAAGGAAAACTTACAAAGAGAAAAGCACGCCCTGTAAGAGCCGGATTAAAAATATTCGAGCCTATTCCCCCGAAGAAGGCTTTTGCGACAATCATAGCAAAGGCCGATCCGAGTATTGTCATCCATACCGGAAGGGAAGGGGGAAGAACAAGAGCGAAAAGAATTCCCGATACCACAGCCGAACCGTCAGAAATACGGATTTTTTGTTTAACTGCAATCTGAAACAGAAGTTCAAAAACAACACATGAAGATACAGCGGTAAGTATGGTAATCAGAGCGGGAAGTCCGAATAAGTACACGCCGTATACACATAAAGGCAGTAAACACACGGCTGCCGCCGTCATTACACCCCTGGTTGAATTTTTTGATGAAAAATGAGGACCCGGAGAAAGATATATTTCGTTAATATCTGAAGGGGATGCCATTACTTGCCTCCTTGTGAATCTTGAGCTTTTGCCCGTGCTGCTTCCGCTTTTTTCTGTTTTTTCTGCAGTTCGGTTCTATAAAGCTGTTTGCCTACTTTAAAACGCTGGACAAGCTGAATACGGGCAGGACATACATAGCTGCATGTGCCGCATTCGACACAATCCATGAGGCCGTATTTTTGAGCGTTATCAAGGTTATTCACACTGAGTTCTTTTGCTATAAGTACAGGATACAGCCGGCAGGAACAGACATCCACGCATTTGCCGCAGTTAATGCATTGATCCTCTTCCCGTACATCGGTGTCCTTGGCGGTAAGAAAAACAACACCGGAAGTATTTTTTGCTACAGGAAAGTTAGCATTTGCCATAGCCATGCCCATCATCGGGCCGCCTGCTAGAATTTTTACAACACCGTGATTGAGTTTTATAACGGATGGAATAAGGTCTCCGACAAGTGTTCCTATGGGCACGCGCAAATTTTTCGGATTTGCACATGCGCCGCCTGAGACTGTTAAACCTCTTTCAATGAGGGGTTTACCGAGTCTGAAGGCTTCAGATATTGCACATAATGTTCCGACGTTCACAATAACACAGCCGATATCGGCAGGAAGACCCCCTGAGGGAATCTCTTTTTTCAAAACTGCTTTTACTACATTTTTCTCGCCGCCCTGCGGATATTTTGTTTTAACAAGTACGACTCTTATGTTAGTGTAACCGGATTTTGCAATAGCTGTTTCTAATACGGGTACAAGTTCGGCTTTGTTGTCTTCAAGAACAACGAAACCGTCTTTAGCACCGGTAATCTTGACGGTAATAGCTATACCGTCAATAAAAGTGTCGGGAGTTTCGGTCATTGTTCTGTGGTCGATGGTCAGATAAGGTTCGCATTCGGCGGCATTAGCCAGGACGTGTTCGATTATTTTGCCTTTAGGAGGGTTCAGTTTTACGTGAGTGGGGAATGCCGCCCCCCCCATACCGACGATGCCTGCATCCTTGATTCTTTTAAGAGCATCGTCTTTAGAACAGGTAAACGGGTCAAGACTTTCCATGAAGGCCGTTTCGTCAGAACCGCTGCCCTCTATAACGATGCAGGGAGCATCAATATTGCCGGTAATGGAGCGGAATTCGATTTTCTTTACGGTACCGGAAATAGAAGCATGAACGGGAGCGGACATAAACGCATCTGATTCTGCAATTTTTTGACCGCGTTTTACAGTGTCCCCGGCTTTTACAATAATGGTATTAGGGGCTCCTCCCTGTGTTGCAGGGATGCTCACTGTATTGGTAAAGGGAAGAACGGGCTCTATTGGAAGGTGTTCCGTAAGCTCCTTTCGTTCCGGCGGATGGATTCCGCCTTTAAAAGTATGGCTTTTCATGAGGCATATTCTATTTGTTACCTATTGTTAAGTCAATATGAATGCTTTTTCGATAAAAAATTATTTATATAATGATATAGATTTTATAGACTGAGCGTATTATACTGTTCAGTAATGTTCCGGCAGTTTTTACTGCACTTTTCGGAGGTTAAGCGTATGAAACAGAAAATAAATCTGTTGTTAGTAGTTTTTACTGGTGTCTTATGTGCTTCGCTGAGCGCTTACAATCCTCCTCCTAACGGGGAGAATATGTACGAGCTGGTATCGCCGCAGATGATCTCGAGCGGGTCCTCGGTTACCGGCGGAGGGTTGAAAACAGTAACACCGGAGAGCATTGCATTGAATCCGGCTCTCATAGCCGGAGAGCAGCGCTGGGTTGTGGATCTTTCATACACTGGTATAATCGGGACCAATCTGCTTACAGGCTATGGTCAGGCTGCGAATGTAGGATTGATTATTCCGTCCCGTTTCGGCGTCACCGGAATAACCATGCAGGGCATTTTTACAAGCGGACTGCCTCTTATGGATTTGGGCAACAGTTTTACGGTAAGAGGAGCTTTTGCAAAGGATCTTACCGATGAACTGTATGTTGGAGCCGGTGCAGCACTTGCGTTCGGTACAGGAATGGATTGGGCTCTCTATGCTGATATTGGATTCTGGTACAATATAAAAGTGATCAAAGGATTAGGTTTCTTTAAGGATATACGCTGGGGTGCTTCGTTAACCGGTATGGGAAAGCCTCTGTCTTCAGGCGGAATAGGTATAGATGCCGCCTCTGTTTCAGGCAGTTTCCCGGGAATGTTCACCCCTCATCTTGGTATTGCAGGGAATCTTTTTTCCGTAAAGAACTTTTCAGGCGGCCTTGCGATGGATCTTTCATTCCCGACATTTCAAAATGTTGTGTATAATGCGGGTTTAGCTTTCCTTATAGCCAACATGGTACAAATACAGACAGGCTGGGAAGTAAATCTGAGAGAGCTTTTATCAGGGTATATGGTTCAAATACCGACTGTTTCTATAAGCGTAAAATTCGGAATTAATACAAAGGACGCTTCCTTTTTAGCAAAACAGGGCTGGCAGCAGAGCGAGATTGTCACTTCGGGAGCGTATCAGAATTTGTATTCCGATATGCACGCTGCTTCTGCTGGAGCTTCAATATATTTGGGTCAGCGCGACACACAGGCGCCTGAAGTAAAACTTTGGGGGAATGAATAATATGAAAAAGTATCTTTTACTCATACTTTGTCTTTTTTGCTTTGAACTTTTTGCACAGTCTTCAAAGGTCATCTACATTTCACCGAATAACGACGGTATACAGGATGAACTTGTCATTCCTCTTGCAATTAAGGACAAACGCTACATAAGCGAGTGGACCTTTGTCATTACCAATGAGGCAGGCACTGTCGTCAGAACTATAGGCAATAAGTACACCAAGCCTGCAACGGCGACCGATGTACTGCGGAATCTCTTTTCCGGAAAATCCTTCAGCGAATTTCTTCAGAATCTTAAGAAAACGTTTGAACCAAAGCAGGGAGTGGCAATTCCGGAAACCATCCTTTGGAACGGCGTCCTTGATTCGGGAGAAATTGCTCCCGATGGAACGTATGCATATTATCTAAGCGCCAAGGATGATAACGGCAATGAGGCAAAAACAAATTCCTACAGCGTTATTGTCGATAATACCCCGCCTCTGATTGAGCTGACCCAGCCTTCCGAAGCGGCAAAGATTTTCGGTTCCTCCCTTAAGAATATGCTTCCCGTTGTACAGACCGGATCTGTGGAAGATTTATGGTCGGCTCAGCTCCTGGATGCCCAGGGTAAGGCTGTTCGTTCGTATTCATGGAAAAATGCCGCACCTGAGAGTATCCAATGGGACGGCAAGGATGACAGCGGGAATCCCGTCATGGACGGCGTGTATTCTTATAAGATTACCTCCACCGATAGAGCGGGCAACGTGAGCGGCAATGCGGTAATAACAAATATCATTTTCGATGCAGTTCCCCGGTCTGTTAACCTTATGGTAAAGGGCAGCCCCTTTTCACCGAACGGAGACGGGGTAAAAGATACGCTTGCATTGGAACCTTCAATTCCCAATGCCCAGGGGCTTGTATCATGGACTCTTGATATTGTCAGTTCAGGAATTCTTGTACGTACTTTTAAAGATGTAAAGGCTCCTTCTCCGTTTAACTTTGACGGAAATAATTCATCACAAACGGTACTCCCGGACGGAGAGTATCAGGTTCAGTTCAAAGCCGTCTTTAACAATGGTCAGGAAGCCCAGATCTCAAGGAATTTTGCCATTGATAATACGCCTCCGAGAACCTCCGTACGGTCAGAAACTCCGATTTTCTCTCCTGACGGAGATGCTAAACTGGATACTGCTCTTATCAGTCTTTCAACCTCAAAGGAAAAGCAGTGGACAGGAGAAATCCTCAATGCCGAAGGCAAAGCGGTAAAGACTATTCAGTTTGCTGAAGTTCCGCCGTCAATGTTTGAATGGAACGGATTAACCGATTCGGGTACTCTTTCAGCCGACGGTTTTTATACGTTCAAAATCAGTTCAACCGATGCCGCCGGTAACTCAGGTTTTGCGCAGACAAATCCCTTTGAGCTCAATACCGGAACCACCGAAGTTATTCTTACGGTTAAAGATACCGCCTTTTCACCGAACGGAGACGGTGTAAAAGATGCTCTGGTTCTTACTCCTGTTATAAAGACAAAGAGCGGCATAGCTGAATATACGCTGCAGATTTTAAATAGTGACGGAACTGCAGTAAAAACATATGCCGACAAACGTTCTCTTCCTTCTTCATTCTCATGGAACGGATTGACTGATGAAGGTGAAAGATCCGGCGACGGTTTATATACTGCACGGCTTGCAACAATTTCAAAGAACGGCAGCGAGGCTGTCACTGTTACCCAGTCCTTTGTTCTGGATACGGTATTCCCCTCATTAACACTTGAAACACCGTATACTATCTTCTCTCCCAATGCAGATGCAAGAAAAGATACGATTCCTTTCAGTATTACAAGCAGTGAGGAAAAGCAGTGGACAGGAGAAATACTCGATGATTCAAAGAATATTGCAGCGGATTTCATGTGGCAGGGGTATGCACAGTCTTTTGAATGGGGCGGAACCGACAATACCGGTAATATACTAGGCGACGGCAAATACAGTTTTGTTATTACAGCGACCGATGAAGCCGGTAATAAAACTACCGGAACAATTAAAGACCTTACAATAGACACACGAACTGTTAAGACATTCCTTACATCCGAATTGGAAGCATTCTCTCCCAACGGTGATGGGTTTAAGGATGTGCAGAAATTTACAATTATGCCGTCTTTAACAGAAGGAATAGCTTCGTGGTCATTCGAGATAGTAAGGAACGATGCAGTGTCCGTTCGTAAATGGTCAAATGCTGATTCTGCAGATCTTCCTTCTTCAATTAACTGGGATGGAAAGAATTCATCGGGAAGCCTTACAGAAGGAAATTTTATTGGAAGACTAGAAATTCAATATACCAAGGGAGACCTTGTTTCCCTTTCAACTCCTTCCTTCCTCTGTTCAGTCACACCACCGAAACTTACGGTAAAAACAGCTCCGGCCTATTTCAGCCCGGATAACGACGGTCAGGATGACGATTTATTTATCAGCCTTGCCGGAACAAGCTCCGTTCCTTTTTCCCGCTGGTCATTTGAAATAAACGATCCTCAAAACGGAAATAATTTCTGGAAGACAAGCGGCAAAACTTCTATTACAGAACGCATAATCTGGGACGGAAGAAGCAATTCAGGCGAGCTTGTTCAGTCGGCAACGGATTATCCTTACCTTTTTACGGTAACCGATGAACTGGGCATGACAAGCGTTGTTAAAGGATTCATATCAATTGATGTTCTTGTTATCCGTGTCGGCGACGTACTTAAGATACAGGTTCCATCAATCATATTCCGCAGCGACAATGCCGACTTCAAGAGTAAGAGCGAGGTAGCTAACGGTCTTGAACAGTCTGTAATTGACAACAACATCCGTGTTCTTAAGCGTATAGCGGAAATCCTTAATAAGTTCCGCGATTATACAGTCCGCATCGAAGGACATGCAAACAACGTGACCGGAACGGAAAAAGAGGAAACAACTGAGCTTGTTCCTCTATCAGAAGCTAGAGCAGCAGCCGTACGGGAAATGCTTATAAAATACGGAGTTGACGGTGCGAGATTAACGACAATAGGAGTGGGCGGAAGACAGCCTGTTGTAAGCAGGGATGATAAGGCAAACTGGTGGAAAAACCGACGTGTCGAGTTTATCCTGAATAAATAATAGCCGTACTAACATTAAAAGGACTGAGTCCTGTACAATACAGAACTCAGTCCTTTTTTTTCTACAAAAAAAATATCAATTTTCTTTTCTGAGGGAACCTTTCTTTTTGGATTGCTTTTCAAGGTAAAGCATATCATCGGCTTTTTTCATTAAAACTGCAAGTTCCGCATTCTCTTCCGGCGGGACGAAGATATAGCCGATGCTCATAGAGAGTTTCCACGGCTTATCGAGTTCGCGGTTTTTTTCTATACAGTTCTTCTCTATGCGGTTATAAATACTCTCATAATTAGGCGGTTCAACCTTGCTTATAACTGCGGTAAACTCATCGCCTCCCATCCGGGCAATAATATCGGTTTCGCGCAGAGCAGCCCTGAGAACATCAGCAGTACTTCGTATTGCTATGTCTCCTTCATTGTGGCCGTAGATGTCGTTGATGGTTTTAAGCCCGTCAAGATCAATATATAAAAGAAAGAATCCTACATCGTGCCGCTTCAAGAATTTTATGTGTTTTTGAGCCATGTCGAAAAATCCGCGTCTGTTATACAGCTGTGTCAGCTCATCGATCATCGAGATGCGCTCAACCATCGAAAGTGCATCTTTCAGCTGATTTTCAGTCTTTTCTCTCGCCTGAATTTCATTTAAAAGATGGGTATTCAAATCTTTGATGTTTCTCATGATCATCATGTCTTTAACCGTTGAAGAAAGACGTATTCTTAAGGTTTCATATACTTTCGGGTAAGTTAAATTACATTCAATGGCAAAGTATCCGGCTCTCTCTTCTTCAAGCCCTATAAGGTTAACAACATAGGATTTGCCTCTGGGGGGAAACCATGATTTTTTCTTCGGTGCCCACTCAGTATTACCGCTGGTGTTCGAAAATATAAGCTGTGCCGACTCCAGAGGTTTAAAAGAATTTGTAAAACTTACCAGGTGAAATGCGGAGGCTCCGGTATCTTTCATTACTCTATAAAAACTATCTTCGTGATTCTGGAGTGTCAGGTTCTGTAAAATCTGATACTGCAGATAATCCAATGCAAGCCTGACAACTTCCTGATACATTGTCTGCACCTGAAGACTTGCGAAAACCTGCTGTTCGCATTCTTCAAGCAATAGAGCATGTAAGGCGGGCATAATCGGGTGAAGTCTCTCGCTTGCCACCTTGTCTTCGGAAATCATACTTATAAGCCTTTCTTCAAGACGGTAGATCGGGAAATTCTTTGTTAAGACCTTATGAATTGAATCTGCCCATATTTTATATATTTCATATGTATCAACTGAGCCGCAGATTTTCTGTTCAAGGGCATCGAGAATTTCTTCAAGTTCCGTATATATGACCCTTGTCACCGTGTTGGGCTGCTGATCTTCAGCGCGCTTTTCGAAACGCTGATAAAAATCAATACAGCCGCAGGAACTTTTTACGCGCAGTTCTGCAGAAAAAGGTTTTACAACGGCTTTTGCTTTTCCAAGTATTTTTTCATGCAGATTCTCTGCCGCGGCGTAGGCTAAATCATCAAATGACTGCCGTACGGTAGTAAACTGGTGCTGCAGCAGATTATGTAATCTGCTGTCATCATAACCGGTAAGAGCGATGTCGTAGGGTACGGACAATCCTCTCCTCTTCATATTATTCCAAACGCCCAGCGCCATGAGGTCATTTGCACAGACAATAACTTCCGGTTTATATTGTATTTCATCGAGGAAGTAATCTAGAGCCCGTTCACCCGAGGGTGTCACAAAGTTACCCATGTATTCATGAGCGTCATTTATTGGTATACCTGCTTTTGTAAGTTCCTCCCGGTAAATGTCGCGCCTTATCTTTGCCTCTTCATTTGCAATGGGGCCTGAAACATACGCAAATTTTTTGTAACCGTGGTAATTAATCAAGTGCTGCATTACAGAACGCATGCCGGATGCATTTTCAAATAAAAAGGAATCTTCACCGCACACAGAGGGGCCTATAGATACCATGGGAATACCGGTAATTGCTTCGAGATGCGATTTTAGAATATGACCGCCGCCCGAGTTCAGAAGCGATGTGGATATGATTATTATTCCGTCGAATTCATCAGATGAGAGCATTTCAAAAAATATCTCTTTCGCCTTGTTCTCTGAGTAACTTGGATTAAAATAGCCCATGCCGAAAAAGATGGTGTCTATGTCGTGTTCTCTACTGTAGCGGGTTATTCCAACATAGGGTTCTTCCTGGAAATAGGAAAAGGTATTGTCCAATAACACAGCAAAACGAAGTCTTTTCATATGAGCCTCGATAAACATTTACTTCCTGTAAGTGTACAATCCCCGCTTGAATTTGTCAAAACAAAAAATACTCTATAAACGTATAACGCTGCTTACTCAGTTTTGATGTCGGAAAAATTATTGCCTATCCGTGAAAGAAGAGTGAAAACAAGCATCTTCTCTTCATCGGTAAAACCCTTGTAACAGGTTTCTGTTAACTCCTTCGAAATTGAAGACATTGCCTTTGTGAATTTTGCTCCCTGGGCTGAAAGTCTAATAAAAATAACTCTGCGGTCCTTATCTGAAGACAGCCTTTCCACTAAACCTGCTTTTTCAAGTTTTTTAATAAGCGCGGTTGTTGTTGATTTGTCTTTATTAATGCTTTTTGCAAGATCTGTCATTGTCAAGGATTCATTCATTGACAGCGTGTAGAGAATAAAGCCGTGAGATGACACAAGCTCCGGCAGCCCTTCCTGTGAAAGTCTTGTCTTCAAAAAATTTGAGGAAGAGGTATGAATTTGGGCGATTAGCGATGAAATGTAATTGTATTCCTGACTCATCCTTTCATTTTACCATACAGTGCATCAATTGACTAGAGTTTTAATATGCGATAAAACATAGATTATGACATTCTTCTTTTTGAAAAAAAACTTTTTCGATGGCTGGGATAATTTAATGACGCTGGTCGCCCATAATATTATCATATATGCTGTTATTGTAGGAGGATATTTCCTTGCGGGTACTGTGATAGATTATCCTGCAATTGCAATTCCCCTTCTCGTTGTATTTGGAATTCTTGTATTTATTCTTTTATTTGCAGTCAGCGCCTGCTGTGCAAAAATTGTTAATTTTAAATCAGTATCTTTGAAGGAAGTATTTCTTCAAATACCTTCGGTATGGAAAGATGCTGTTTTATTTGCTCTTTTAGTGATGGGCATTCTTTTCATAACGTCAATGGCTGTTCCTTTTTATCTGCGCATGGGAAATCTTCTTGGGATTGCTCTTGGTGCAGTAATTTTTTGGGTTGCATTTGTATCAATTCTTGCTTTTCAGTGGTTTTTACCGCTTTACTCTCAGCTTGACGGCGGTTTTAAAAAGACACTGAAGAAATCTTATATTCTGTTTTTTGATAATACTATTTTCACAATATTTCTCGGAATATATTCGCTGTTTCTCCTACTTTTTTCAGTTGTTCTCATTTTTTTAGCTCCCGGCATAGCAGGTATTGTTCTTGCTCATAATAATGCGCTCAGATTGCGGATGTACAAGTACGACTGGCTCGAACAGCATCCCGAGATTCCTATGCGTCAAGCCAGAAAGAAGATACCCTGGGATGAACTGACTGCAGAAGACAATGAAACTCTGGGACCGAGAACACTGAGAAATTTTATATTTCCGTGGAAGTAAGTTCATTTTCGCATCCGTGCGAAAATGAACTTACGGATTTTCGCATACGCAAAAATCCGCATTACTCTGGTGCGGCGTCCTGCCGCACGGCATCCGTGCGAAAATGAACTTACGGATTTTCGCATACGCAAAAATCCGCATTACTCCGGTGCGGCGTCCTGCCGCACGACATTTGAGCGAAAATGAACTTACGGATTTTCGCATACGCAAAAATCCTGCCCATTGAGGCGCAGCGTCGTGTTGCGCTGCATCCGTGGAAAAATTACCTTGGAACGAAGCTTTGCTTCGTTCGGCATTGGGGCGCAGCGTCGTGTTGCGCTGCATCTAACCTTCCGGAAGTTTTTCAGGAATTACCGGTATTCGCAGAGGTAGGCGGTTTCCTGTTCGGCTTTAACAGAAAACTTCTGATCTTTTTCTACGCGGAAAGAGCTTCCTTTCGGGAATTTTTTCCAATCCTTCTGTCCGGGAAGAAGGGCTTCGAGTCCGCCTGAAATTACATGCATAATTTCAATTGAGGCGGTTCCGAATTCGTATTGACCCTTATCAATAACACCGACTGTGGAGCGGCCTTCTTCATTGTTCACAGAAAGCGACTTAACATTTCCATTAAAATATTCATTAAGTTTAATCATAATTTTCTGAGTATATGAATTGTATTGAACGGTGTCAATTATGACGATACAGTCAGTGTATTCATTATTGTATATATATTTGCATAACTATAGACAAAAAAGGCAAAAAATAGAATAATAATTCATCTTTTTTATCTTCGAGGTTATCCATGTCAACGACCTATGTTCCAAAAAACTACAAATCCCTGTTATCTGTAAAGGAAACAGAACACGCCATTGTCGCTATTAAAGATTTTTTTCAGCTAGCCTTATCTACAGAGTTAAATCTGACCCGCGTCACGGCTCCTCTTTTTGTGCAGCAGGGAACAGGTTTGAATGATGACCTGAACGGTATTGAACGTGCTGTAAGTTTTCCTGTTAAAGATATGAATGAAACAAAGCTCGAAATCGTTCATTCTCTTGCAAAATGGAAACGTGTAAAAATTGCTGATCTCGGCCTCGACGCCGGTTTTGGAATCTATACCGATATGAATGCAATCAGAGCCGATGAAGAGCTCGACAACATTCACTCTTTGTATGTTGATCAGTGGGACTGGGAAATGGTTATATCAGACAAAGACAGAACCATACCTTTCTTAAAAGATATTGTTAACAAAATTTACCGCTGCATGAAGCGTCTGGAATTTTTCCTTTACGACAGGTATTCTTCACTTATTCCCTGTCTTCCGGAGCAGATTACCTTTGTCTATGCTGAAGATCTTCAAAGGGAGTATCCGCAGATGAGTCCCAAAGAGCGGGAAAATAAGGCCGCAGAGAAATACGGTGCCGTTTTTATTATTGGTATAGGAGGAAAGCTTGACGACGGGACAATACATGACGGCAGGGCTCCTGATTATGATGACTGGATAAGCCAGACCGACAGTACTCACCACGGGCTTAACGGAGATCTCCTTGTATGGAATCCCGTTTTAGGCAATGCTTTTGAAATTTCCTCTATGGGTATCCGCGTTTCACCGGAATCGCTTAAGCGGCAGCTGGAAGAAAGAGGCTGTACAGACCGTTCTTCTCTCTATTTTCACAAACGCCTTCTCAGCGGAGGTCTTACTCCTTCCATAGGAGGGGGAATAGGGCAATCGCGGCTATGCATGTACTTTTTACGGAAAGCCCATATAGGCGAAACGCAGGTCAGTACCTGGCCCCACGATATGGTCCAAGTCTGCACAAAAGCAGGTATTACTCTTCTGTGACAGAGTATCACTTTTCTCCGGAAGAACTTGAAAACGGTCTCGGTACATTCGCTGAAAAGGGAATTACATCGATTTCGGTACGTGATCCCGGGATTACGGCCGATAAAGACCGTTTTTTGCGTTTCATAAAATCCGTTCAAAAAAAGGACAGCACCGTTCTTTTTACCTTTTATCTTGAATATACGTTTCTTGACAGAGATATAGTCGATGCGTTGGGTTCAATATATTCGTCTATTTTTGTAACACCCTCTGTTTCTGATAAAAAAGCCTTTTCGAAAAAAATTATGCTTTTAAACGATGCAGGACTGGTATTCGGCTTCGATATTCAGCTGGACAGCAGGACCAACTGCACATCGCTCAAGAATTTCCGTGAATTTATTGATTTTTGCATATCATTATACCCCAATCATATGTATTTTGATGATGTGCTGCCGGAAGTCGCTCCAACTCTTTCAAAAGCCGATATTACCTTGATTAAACAGATACTCTTTGCCTGCGATACCTTTTATTCTGCCGGGCGCGCGGTTCCCTGGTTTCAGGCGGTTCTTTTTCCCCTCCGTATAAAGCCTT
This sequence comes from Spirochaetota bacterium, assembly GCA_023398165.1. Lineage (GTDB taxonomy): Bacteria > Spirochaetota > Spirochaetia > Treponematales > Treponemataceae > JAAZLA01. The sequence continues at coordinate 149,878 of JAEWSQ010000007.1, forward strand.
CGTTTTTTTTCCTCGATTTTGCTGAATGGCAGGCATGCAACAACTGTTCCCTGTCTTCCGGTTTTCACCCTGATACAGCAGATCATAAGGAAATAGAAACGATGCAGAAAGTCTTCCTTAATCTCAAGTATGAGGAGAAAAAACTTCATCATGTATTCACCGCTGCTTCAGATTTAATAAGTATTCACGGTGCTTTTTCCCGTTCTGTGAGCAGCGGCGAAACTTCAAAATTCGATATGTCCTACCATCCTGATGATATTTTAAGTCCCTTTGTGTTTGACCTTCCCCGATTCTGTGAAGAAGTTGTCATGGAACCCTGTACGGTTTGTGTGTTTATTACTGATGAAGGACCGGATTATACGGTGGAAAGCTGAAATAGATCTGAATTCTGCACTAAAAATTCTTTTTTTCTTGACCATCAATTTTTCAATTAGTATTTTATATTTGTAATAACAATAAAACAATAGGAATTGTGCATGAAAGGTACAGAAAAGAATGCAAAAGATCAGCAGGATGCTGAGCAGGAAAAATTGAGTACAGAGGACAAGAAAGCGGACTCTGCTGTAAATGATTCAGAATGTTCTGAAAACAAGCAGGATGAAGCATGTTCAGAATCCTGTACGGATGAAAAAAAAGAAAAAAAACCGCAGGAAATTATTGAGGAAATACAAAAAGAAAATGCTGAACTTAAAGATCAGTATTTGAGAAAACTTGCGGATTTTGATAACTACCGCAAGAGAATGATCCGGGAAAAGCAGGATGCAATTGATTTTGCGAATACCAATCTTCTTAAGGATCTGCTTACCGTTTTAGACGACTTTGACAGGGCTTTGACAAGTGTTTCAAGTACAAACTGCAGTACGGAAGATAATCCCGTTGTTCAGGGAATAGCAATGATCAACAAACAGATGAGAGCTATGCTCGAATCGAAGTATAATCTGACTGCTTTCGGTGAGAAGGGCGATGCCTTTGATCACGAAAAGCATGAGGCCATTGCGTCAAACCCGGCTCCAGTTTCAGAGCCTGTTTGTGCAGAGGTATATGTAAAAGGCTACATGCTCAAGGACAGGGTTATACGGTCTGCAAAAGTTATGGTTCATATGCCGGACGGGACTGCTTCCGCCGACTCTAAATAATATAAACGGCTTGAGCGCCGTTTCAGGATAGGAGAAATAGTATGGGAAAAATTATTGGAATTGACTTAGGTACAACAAACTCTTGCGTTGCTGTTATGGAAGGCGGCGAACCGGTTGTTATTCAGAACTCGGAAGGCGGCAGAACTACTCCTTCTATCGTCGGTTTTACATCAAAAGGGGAAAGAATTGTCGGTCAGCCCGCAAAAAACCAGATGATTACAAACCCTGAAAATACGGTTTACTCGATTAAGCGTTTTATCGGACACCGCTTCAATGAACTTACCGGGGAAGCAAAACTGGTTCCTTATAAGGTTGAGCCCTATGGAAACGATGATGTACGCATAAACATAGACGGAAAACAGTATTCGACACAGGAAGTATCAGCATTCATTCTTCAAAAAATGAAAAAAACCGCTGAAGATTACCTGGGCGAAGAAGTTACAGAAGCAGTTATTACTGTTCCTGCATACTTTAACGATGCTCAGCGCCAGGCTACAAAGGATGCCGGCCGCATTGCAGGTCTCGATGTTAAACGAATCATCAACGAACCGACTGCCGCTTCATTGGCATACGGTTTTAACAAAGACCAGAAAAATGAAAAAATGATTGCCGTCTACGATCTCGGAGGCGGTACGTTCGATATTTCAATTCTTGAACTCGGAGACGGTGTTTTCGAGGTTAAGTCAACGAACGGCGACACTCACCTCGGAGGCGACGACTTTGACCGCAAGATTATCAACTGGCTTATAAGCGAATTCAAGAACGATACCGGTATAGATCTTTCAAAAGACAGAATGGCTCTGCAGCGCTTAAGAGAAGCAGCTGAAAAGGCAAAGATTGAGCTTTCAAACGTGACAAATACAGAAATTAATCTTCCGTTCATTACTGCGGATGCAAGCGGTCCGAAACATCTCCAGAAATCTTTGAGCAGAGCAAAATTTGAGCAGATGTGCGATGACCTGTTTGAAAAAACAAAAGAACCCTGCCGCAAAGCTCTTAAAGATGCAGGTGTTACCGTTGATCAGATCGATGAGGTAATTCTTGTCGGCGGTTCAACCCGTATGCCCAAGGTTATGCAGGTTGTTAAAGAGTTATTCGGCAAAGAAGGTTCAAAAGGTGTTAATCCCGATGAGGCAGTTGCAGTAGGCGCTGCAATTCAGGGCGGTATTCTCGGAGGAGACGTAAAAGACGTTCTTCTTCTTGATGTTACTCCTCTTTCTTTGGGAATTGAGACAATGGGAGCGGTTTTCACAAAACTCATTCCCCGCAACACGACAATTCCGACGAAGAAGAGCCAGATTTTCTCCACGGCTGCCGACGGTCAGACTGCGGTATCCATCCATGTTCTGCAGGGTGAACGCGAAATGGCTTCCCAGAACAGGACGCTCGGAAGATTCGACCTTGTCGGAATTCCTGCGGCTCCCCGCGGTGTTCCCCAGATCGAAGTTACGTTCGACATCGATGCAAACGGAATTGTTCACGTTTCTGCTAAAGATCTTGGAACCGGAAAAGAGCAGCATATTAGAATTGAATCTTCAAGCGGCTTGAGCGAGTCAGAGATTGACCGCATGGTTAAAGAAGCCGAAGCAAATGCTGCCGCCGATAAAAAAGAGCGTGAAAGAGTCGAAATCCGCAATGAAGGCGATTCTCTCCTGTATGCTACCGAAAAAAGCATGAAGGAACTAGGCGATAAAGTTGCTCCTGCGGATAAACAGAAAATTGAAGAGGCTTCTGCCGCGCTTAAACAGGCTTTAGCCGGAGACGATTCCGATCTTATTAAGGCAAAAACAGAAGAGCTTAAACAGGCTTCATATAAGATTGCCGAAGAAGTATATAAACAGCAGCAGGCTGCAGGCGGAGCAGGTGCCGGAGCGGGCAGTGCCGAAGCCGGAAATCAGGGCTCAGCAAAAGCTGATAAAGGTTCTGAAAAAGGAACTGCGGACGATGTTGATTACGAGGTAGTCGACGACGATAAATAAACACTATTTTCAATCACTATGAAAAATAGTACGGAAATAATGCCGTGATAAAAAGCCTTCGCTCATTGCGGCGAAGGTCTTTTTTAATAGAGGACTTATACCTTGCGGAAAGTCCTCTATTGCGGTATATTTCGATAAACTTGCTTACCGGAAGGTTATTACATGGCTAAAAGAGATTATTATGAAGTTTTAGGCGTTCAAAAAGGCGCATCCAAGGATGAGATAAAAAAGGGTTATAGAAAACTTGCTATTCAATATCATCCTGATAAAAATCCCGGTAATAAAGAAGCAGAAGATAAATTTAAAGAAGCTACGGAAGCCTATGAAGTTCTCTCGGATGATCAGAAAAGACAAATGTATGATCAATACGGTTTTGCAGGTCTTGAAGGAATGGGCGGCGGCTCAGCAGGCGGAGATTATTCCAGCGTCTTCCGCGATTTCGAAGATATTTTCGGTGATTTTTCCGGAGTGTTTGAAAACTTTTTCGGAGGCGGTTCACGCAGATCTTCAGGCGGAGGACAGCGGTCCAATCAGGGAGCCAGCCTGCGCTACGATCTGGAAATATCATTTCAGGATGCAGTATACGGAACAAAGGCTGAGATTTCCTTTCAGCACAGCGAGCAGTGTGATTCGTGCGGCGGAACAGGAGGTTCAGAAGGCGCAAAACGTAAAACCTGTCCAACCTGTCAGGGTTCGGGTCAGGTACGCAGAAGCGCCGGCTTTTTCTCTGTTTCCCAGCCCTGTCCCAGCTGTCAGGGAGCGGGAACCATCATCGATAACCCGTGTAAATCATGCGGAGGTTCAGGGCTTCAGTCAAAACGGCGTAAACTCATTGTAACGATTCCTGCCGGTGTGGATGACGGAAAACGCATTACAATTCCGCGGCAGGGAGATGCCGGATTAAACGGCGGATCTCCGGGCGATTTATTTGTAATGATTCACGTAAAACCTCACAGTCATTTTGAAAGAAACGGACAGGATTTATACTGCGCGGTTCCAATATCCATTACTCAGGCGGCACTCGGCGCCGACATTAATGTAAGTGCTCTTGACGGAAAAAAAATAAAAGTAAAAATACCCGCAGGCACCCAGCATGGAAAGCTTCTCCGGCTGCGCGATGAGGGTGTTCCCGTTACCGGGACAGCCAAAAAAGGCGATCTTTACATAAAGATTATTGTACAGGTTCCTTCAAGACTTTCTATGAAAGCCCGTTCACTGCTTGAGGAAGTTTCTAAAGTGGAAGGTGAAAATGATTCTCCAGGACTTTTATCGCTTTCTGAGCTCAGAAATAATTGATACTAACAGTGGTATATGACGTAAGGCAGCTTTCGGGCTGCTTTTTTTGTATATTTTTAACTACCATTTTAAGGTTTTCTATGGTATAATCTTTAAAGGTTCGGATTTTTATTGTTTGGGTATGTTTAAATAGCCCGTTTAATCCGAGAATTATACTAAGATAATTTTTTTTAGAGGCAGGAAATGTATAAATCACGACGGCGTTTGATCATTTTTGGTATTACTGTTTTATCCGGAATATTATTTGTTGTACTTTCGATGCTTCTGCTGGGCGACGGTTCGTTCTATGCATCCTTAATCGTCGGAGCAGTTGTTTTTTGTGTTTTTCAAATTGCTTCAACGATGATATCAACAAGCAGGGTGGCAAGAGCAGAGAAAAAGGCGCTCACTTCAAGAGAAACAGGTCTGCTGTCGGAATTCATTAAAAAACTCCGCTTCAGCTATTCTGTTGATGATTTCATAGAATCCATTCAAACCGTTCTCGAGGACAAGGCCGATTGTTCGGTGTTGTTTGTCGACAGAGAAAATAATTATGTAATATACAACAGTCCTGACCGTCTGACGTGTTCAGACGAGACAATGCGTGTGCTCGAATTAAATTTCTCATCCAGGTGGTCGGACGGCTATTATTTTATGGACAAAGATTTAGGAATTGTTTCGGATCTTAAAGAGTCAAGAGGATTTTTCCTTGTACATGGAACAAGGCATTTATATATTTTCTGCCGCTATACAAAACTTTTTGACCCGATTATATATTCCAGGCTGTTTAATGAATTTGCCCGTTTTGAAGAGAGGTCTAAAACTATTACCGGTTTGAGTGAAATAGCCGAATTATCGAAAGAATGGGCAATGCTTGCTGAAACCCAGCGGTCTTTTCTTCCCCAAAAAATGCCCGATATTCCAAAACTTGATGTTGCAGCCTATTTCAGACCTCTGGTAAACGTTTCAGGAGATTATTACAGCGTTCTTCCCATGAATGAACATAAAACTCTTGTGATGCTTGGCGACGTTTCGGGTAAAGGTCTTGCAGCCGCTCTCGTAATGGGACTGGTTATGAATGTTGTTAAAATTATTGAAAATAAAGAAGATCTTGCAGGAACCGTAAGAGCAATTGACCGTGCGATCAAAGGTATGAGACTGCAGGATAAATACACGGTATTATTTATCGGAATAATAGACACACAAAAGATGAATATCCGCTATATCAATGCATCGATGTCAGATCCTCTCGTTGTCACACAGACGCCTGCAGGGTATAAGATTAAACCGCTTACGTCAAACTGCTCGCTTGTCGGAATTATTGATCTTGACGAGGTGGAGGTGGCTGAACAGAAGCTTTATAGAGGAGATCTTATTCTTATGGCTTCTGACGGCGTTTCAGAGGTTATGGACGACAGCGGTGTTGAACTTGGAAACACAGAACTGTATATGAACACGATACAAAACAGTGCTATGAAATCAGCGCAGAAATTTATTGATGATATCGCGGATTTAGTTATGAGTTATAACGGGAATAAAAAACTTCGTGATGACGTAACCATGCTTGTAGCAAAAGTTGAGAGGTAAGGTATGATTTTTTTCGTTTTGAATATACTATTTGGAATCTTCTTCATCTGGTTTGCAATGATAACCGATGTAAAATCTGATGAAATACGCATACGACCGATTATTAACATATCGCTGAATTCCGCCGTGGTTAGTTTTACTATAGCCCTGTGTATACTTGTTAATTTATTTCAAAATAAGCAGCTGGAGAAAATTATAGGATCGCTCGCCTTATTCACAATTGCTCTTTTTTCATGCAGCTTCTTCCGGTACTGCATTCAATTTCCTTCATTTGATAAAAAAGTTCTTCCCCGTATTTTTGATGCTGTATTTATAGGTATAGCTGTTTACTTAATAGTATTTCAGCTTGAGACAGTCGGAATAACAAAAGATAAGGGCTGGTCATACACAGGAAAACCTTTCTTCGCAGATTATGACTGGTTTGATGTATTCACTTCGCTTTATCTTTTTGTGCTGCCGGTTTTATCACTCTTATCGCTGATAACGAGAATGGGAAAAATGAAGAGCAAGCTATACCGTCAGCAGATTATCATGTGTATTGTTGCTGTTTTTGCCTGCTGGGCATTGTTAAAGCTTCTATCCATTGCTTCAGTGAGAATTAATCCTCTTTACAGTACCCTGTTTCCCTTTGCGTTTGCGGCCTTCGTTCTCTTAATGTACAAGGCTTTCACGCTCTCTGCTTTCTTTGATTTTTCAATTATTCTTGATTCATTGATTAAATTCTCTTATTCTTTTTTAATACAGAGTTTTATAGCAGGTGCTGCTTTTGCTCTGCTGCTTCCTTTGAAAGCTAATTCAACTGCTCTTTTTTTTGTGGTGTACGCGGGCTCAATTTTACTGCTGCTTTTAGTCAGTTACTATGTTGTTAAAGCAATCAGAGCCGGAAAAAGGGGCAGGGAGGCTGATTATTCGCGGCATTTCGAAGATGATCTTGCTTCTCTCGATTATACAGACAACTCCGTTGATGTAACTGCCAAACTTGTAAAGATTCTTCAGGCAAACATAGACACCTCATCTGTAGATATTCTTATTGAGCTGAATGAAAAGGAACTTCTAACCGTGTACAGTTCATCTGACCGGAAACTTTCAATCCAGCTTGATGCTCCTATGTTTGACGTCATTTTAAATGCAGACCATCCTGTAATTTTTAGAAGTCATATAGATGCACATCACAGCCTTTCCGGAGCACGAAAAGAACTTCAAGCTCTTTTCGATAAGACAAATGCAGATGCCCTCATTCTGCTTCATGAAGGCCGCCATATTTTCGGCGCTATTGTGCTCGGTGAAAAACGTCTTGGAAACGTGTTTTCCGATTATGACTACAGGGTATTTCTGGAATTGTATTCTTACTTCTTCGTTGTAGGTTACTACATGATGAACATTGCCAATGAGGCAATTGTGGGTACTGTCAGCCGCGAGCTTCAGTATTCAGGTCAGATTATTCAGTCAATTCAGGAAAACATTGACCATATTTCCAATCCGAAAGTCGATGTCGGTTATTTGTCTCTGTCTGCTCACAACCTTGGAGGTGAATTTATAGACTTTATCAGACTGACCGATGAGCGCTATATATCAGTCATAGGGGACTTGAGCGGAAAGGGTATTAACGCCAGTATGTCCATGGTTATTATTAAATCGCTTATCCGGACATTCCTTACCGAAACCAAGGACTTTAAAGAACTTGTACAGAAGATAAACTATTTTATCCGCACAAATCTTCCCAAGGGAACCTTCATGTCGGGTATATTCATGCTTATAGACTTCAGCGATAATACTCTGTACTACATTAACTGCGGAATTCCTGCACTGTTTATGTACAGCCAGGCCTATAACAACGTTATAGAAATTCAGGGCGACGGCAGAATATTGGGATTCGTTAAGAATATTGAAAAGCTGGTGAAGGTTAAGAAGGTAAAGCTGAATCCAGGCGATATTATTCTGGGTTGTACCGACGGTCTTATTGAATCAAAGTCTTTACGCGGCGAACCGTTCGGCAAGGAGCGGATTCAAAAATCTATAATGGAAAACCTTGCATATCCTGCAGACCGTATGTCTCAGTTCCTGCATAGAAGTCTTCTCGATTTTACATCAAAAGAACTTGAAGACGATGTTTCAATTTTAACCCTAAAATACTTGTCAAAATAAGGAATAGTATATGGAACAATTAAAACTTTTGGAAAAAAAGGGTGCGAACTATGTTTTATTGGAAGCATCCGGTACTATAAACTCGTATACCTTCTCTGAATTTCAGACTAAATTATACTCTCTTGTTCACGATACGAATGTTGTTGTAGATATGTCTCAGGTGACTCATATAGACTCTTCCGGTTTAGGAGTAATCCTTGCTTCATTTAATGAGGCCGAAGACAGCGGTTACAGACTTTACATTATGCGTCCTTCAAATGAAGCCCGTAAAGCGATTGATTCCACAGGCTTTACCGATACCTTCTCTCTTATTCAATCGGTTACCGAAGTATTATAGGAATTGCAATGACTTTTATTCATACGGTCTCCCAAAAAAAGCTGATATCAGTCTGTTTGGCTGCTGCAGTGCTGTTTGCATCGGGCTGTACTAAGAAGGCAGACACGGTGACTTTCATTGATTTTAGTGAAATAAAAGTGAATACAGAAGGAAAGAGCGAAGAAATTCCTGCAGGTGCTGATGATGTTCAGCTGGAACAAATGCTGCGCTCTGATTCTCCTGTTATTACCGGTGCAGGAGATGATGAACTTTTAATTACGAAAGCTATTCTTGCTCATAAAGATGAGTTTATTACTGAATTGAATGCGCTGCTTGCAAACGATGAAGATGATCTTCTTACCTTTGCTGATAAAAAGCATACACTTACACCGTCCTACATACCTCAGGATCTTGTTCCGCTGGCTTCCAATGATGCATATATAGTAAACAGAAATGATTTATCTCTGCGCTCCTGTGCGGAAAAAGCTCTGTATGAGATGGCGCTTGCGGCAAGGGCGGAAGGTGTCACAATTGTTGTCAGTTCATCCTACCGTTCATACGAGTATCAGAAAACAGTATATGATAGAAATGTTGCCCAGATGGGGAAAGAGGCTGCAGACCGCGAATCTGCAAGGCCGGGAACGAGCCAGCATCAGCTTGGAACAGCCGCGGATTTCGGTTCAATTAACGATGACTTTGCACTTACAAAGGCCGGAAAATGGCTTAGTGCTAATGCCGGCCGTTTCGGGTTTTCCTTGTCTTTCCCTGACGGTTACGAACAAGTAACCGGCTACCGCTGGGAAAGCTGGCATTACCGGTATATCGGGAAAGAAGCTGCCGCGTTTCAGGAGAAATGGTTTTTAAATATTCAACAGTACATGCTCGAATTTATTCACAACTGGAAAAATTACTGAAGAAATTTTCCCATAATATCAACAAAGGTGTCTATGTCTTTTCGCTCTATCCAGTGATGTGTAACCAGCCGGTATATTCCTTTTGCATCACAGCTGTTGACAAGAATACCGTTTGATTTACAAAAATCCTTAAATCCGTCAGGATCCACATTAACATTCTTAAAGGTAAAAAAAACCATGTTAATGTCGCGCCGGGAAAAATCCACTTCTATCTGCTCAAACTGGGACAATTCATTACCCAGATAATCAGCATTATCGTGATCAATTGATAATCTGCCCCGCATTTCCTTCAGGGCAATGAGTCCTGCTGCGGCGAGAATTCCTGTTTGCCTCATACCTCCGCCCATAATTTTTCTCTTTGTTCTAGCTTCTTCTATAAATGCAGAAGTTCCTGCTAAAAAAGAACCTGAGGGTGCGCACAGACCCTTGGAAAGGCAGACCATGACAGAATCCACATACCGGGTTATGTCCACAGCCTGAACATGGAGGGCAAGAGAAGCGTTAAATAAACGTGCACCGTCCAAATGGATGGGAACATGATATCTGCTTGAAACATATTTCATCTGTTCCATAAAAGAAAGAGGGAGAACAGCTCCAAGAGAGTGTGCATTTTCAAGACAAATGAGACCTGTTTCGGGTTCGTGAATATCTTTATTTACCCTGATTTTTGATGCATAAGCATCGGGATCTATAACGGGAGTGTCAGAACCGACTGTACGGAGCTGTACACCCGAAATAATACTCGATGCTCCAGCTTCATGCTGGACTATATGACAGGAATCATCAAGAACAACTTCCTGTCCTCTCCTGCAGTGGGTAAAAAGAGCCAGCTGATTGCCGAATGTGCCTGATGGTACGAAAAGAGAAGCCTCTTTTCCTGTAACACTTGCAGCATAAGACTCCAATTCTATTGTTGTCGGGTCATCCCGGTAAACATCATCGCCTACAGCAGCATTTTTCATTGCTTCCCTCATCTCATCGGTAGGCCATGTTACTGTATCGCTTCGTAAATCTATGAAATTCATGGTAGGGGTATATTACAATATTTTTTTGATGACGGCAATCACACAGCGTGGTATACTTTTCCATAAAGAGGAGAATTTATGCAGAAAATTACGGGCAGCCTTGTGGATTTTCATACAAAGCAAATATATCCGGTATGTATTGAAATTTCAGATGACGGGAACATTACACGAATACATAAGGATATGTCAATAATAGCACTTTCATTTCCTGAAGCAAAAAAGATTCCATATATTATGTGCGGTTTTATTGATTCTCATAGTACTGTTGAATCGAGCTTTCTATCGCCGGCTGAGTATGCACGCGTCGCCCTGTCTCAGGGTGTGATTGGCGCAGTAACTGATTTTCACGAGATTGTTCAGATTCTAGGTTATAAGGGTTATGAGCTTTTAAAACAAAATACGAAGAACATTCCTTTTTACTTTTCGACCGGTGCACCCTCCCGGGAGGCGGAAGGCCTTTACTCCCTTTCTGATATTGAAAAGCTTCTAAAACGTCCCGATATAAGCCATCTTGGGGAGCTAAGGGATTTTCCTTCTGTTATTTTGGGAGATACTAAAGAACTTTTAAAAATATCGTATGCACAAAAGGAACATAAACCATGCGACGGATGCGCACCGGGTTTATCTGCCATACACATTCGCGAACTATACGGCAGAGGTATTACTACCGATAGCCGGTGCATAAGTGCCATGGATGCAGAAGAAAAAGCGGCAATAGGGTTAAAAGTTCAGCTTGCACTCAATGATGCAGAAGAAGGCATTAAGGACTATGTGCCTCTCATAAACCGTTATGATGACCGCCTTATGTTCTGCTCTGAATCAGAATCATGTTTTAGAATGACAAAGGGGTATATACGAAGTGCTGTCAGGAATGCGGTAAAACAGGGAGCCGATATTTTTTCAGTACTGCGCTGTGCCTGCTCCAATCCTGTTGAGCATTACGGGATGAAGTCAGGTTTATTAAGGGAAGGAGATTCTGCGGATTTTATTATGGTAAATAATCTTGAAGATTTTTCTGTATTACGGGTATATATAAAAGGTACGTGCATTTTCTCAAATGACGGTCCTGCTCAACTGCCCGAGCCTTTTCCCCAAACCCTTCAGGTGTTGAATGTTTTTTGCGCACAGCCTCTCCATACAGATTCTATTCTTGTCCGTGCTCAGCATAGTATAGAAAAAGTGAATGTAATATCCTGCTCAGATGGAGAGGCATGCACAATGCATAAAAAGATTATTATGAATGCACACGGCGGCTACATAAGAGGCGAGCCGGATATTGACTGTCTGAAGCTGGTATATTATTCCAGGTACTCTTCATTTGCGCCCCGGACGGCATTTGTACAGGGTTTTGGTTTAAAGGAGGGGGCGCTTGCGGTGTCTGTTTCACACGATGAGCATAATATTATTGCCTTCGGCGTCAGCGACTGTGACATTGTCAGTGCGGTAAACCGTGTCATTGCGCTTGAGGGCGGAATTGTTTTTACACTTAACGGTGAAGTCATAACCGAAGCACCTCTATCAGTGGCGGGGATAATTTCCAATGAACCTGCTGAAAAAGTCATTGATAAAATTGGAAAAATTAAAACTGCACTCCTTTTATCCGGCTGTACGCTTGAAAGACCTGTTACAACCTTATCTAATTGTGCTCTTACTTCGGTTCCGGTCTTAAAAATATCAGAGGGGGGCTTATTCGATGTTGCATCCCAGGAAGAAATTTCGCTTTTCTGCAGCGTATAATTCTATCTGTCTTAAAATGAAAAAAACATCCTTGAGAAGAGTCAAGGATGTTTTTTTTAGTTTTAATGAGCTGTTTATTTAACCACAATATTTACAAGCTTATTCGGAACAATAATAATTTTTGCAGGTTCCTTGCCTTCGGTAAACTTCTTAGCTCCTTCTGTATTGAGCGCAGTGGTTTCAATATAGGACTTATCTGCATTAATCGGAGCATCGAATTTATCTCTAATTTTCCCGTTTACCTGAACAACAATAGTACACTGATCATCCTTGCAGTATGCTTCATTAAATGAGGGCCATACTTCATAACTGACAGTTTTTTTGTGTCCCAGTTTTTCCCAAAGTTCCTCTCCCATATGCGGCGCATACACCGATATAAGCTTTACAAAATCTGTCCAAAGGGAACGGGGAATACTGTCCATCTTTGTAACTTCATTCATAAAAATCATCATCTGGCTTATTGCCGTGTTGAAATTAAGGCTTGCGGTGTCTTCGCTTACCTTTTTTATTGTTTTGTGAAGAAGCTTTCTTATTTCTGACAGGGAATCTTCATCCAGGCTGCGTTCATCGACCGGTTTTTCGCTTGCCGCCCAAACGCGCTCGAGGAATCTATTTACGCCGATGAGACCCTGCGTGCTCCATGGTTTTGACACTTCAAGCGGTCCCATAAACATTTCATACATACGAACAGAATCGGCGCCGAATTCTTTAATCACATCATCGGGGTTTACAACGTTCTTCAAAGATTTTGACATCTTTGCAATAACACGTTCGAGCTCTTCGCCCGTTTCATTATCTATAAATATTCCGTTTTCTTTTTCGGTGACGCAGTCTGTTGGAACAAGCGATTTATTTTTTCTCTGGAACGCATATGAGGTTATCATTCCCTGATTAACAAGCCGCTGAAAGGGTTCTTTTGTATTTACAAGGCCCAGATCATAGAGGACCTTATGCCAGAACCGGGAGTACAAGAGATGCAGAACAGCGTGTTCAGCTCCTCCAACATACAGATCTACAGGCATCCAGTAGTTAACCGCTTTTTTAGATGCAAACTCGTTTTTGTTATCAGGATCCAGATACCGCAAATAGTACCAGCATGAGCCTGCCCATTGGGGCATGGTATTTGTTTCGCGTTTTGCTTTTCCTCCGCAGACAGGGCAGGTACAGTTAACCCAGTCTTCAATTCCTGCAAGCGGACTTTCCCCTGTTCCAGTAGGCTGATACGTTTTAACGTTCGGCAGTTCAAGCGGAAGATCTTTTTCTTCAAGCGGTACACAGCCGCATTTTTCACAGTGAACGAGCGGAATAGGTTCTCCCCAGTATCTCTGGCGGCTGAAAACCCAGTCTCTCAGTTTATAGTTTACTGCTTTTTTACCGATTCCCTTTTCGCTAAGCCATGCTATTATGGAAGGAATAGTCTGCTCGGTTTCAAGTCCTGTGAATTTTCCGCTGTTGATTGTGTATCCGTCTGCAGTCGTGCATTCTGCTAATTCAGTAAAAATTTCCGGATGCTTTTTCTGAAGAGCCTCATACGATGAGCTGTCAGAGGCGGCCTTGCATAAAACGTCTTTTCCGCCGATGGAATCAATTTCTTCTTTTGAAGCCACAACCTTTATAACCGGAAGACCGAATTTTTTTGCAAAGGCCCAGTCTCTGTCATCATGGGCAGGAACAGCCATGATTGCGCCTGTCCCATATGATATGAGAATATAATCTGATATCCAGATAGGAATTGTCTTGCCGTTTACAGGGTTTACGGCATATGAACCGGTAAAAACGCCTGTTTTATCTTTTGCAAGATCGGTTCTTTCCAAATCGCTTTTTTTTGCCGCATCCTCTATATATTTTTCGACAGCTGCTTTTTGACTCCCGATTGTGAGTTTTTTTACCATTGGATGTTCAGGAGCTATTACCATGTAGGTAGCACCGAAAAGGGTGTCTGCACGGGTTGTATAGATGAGCAGGCTTTCTTTTCCCGGTTTCCCTTCTGCATCTGAAATGAAAAAGGAAACTTCCGCTCCTTCGCTTTTCCCGATCCAGTTTTTCTGCATGAGTTTTACAGAATCGCTCCACTCAAGGCCGTCAAGATCTTCAAGCAGACGGTCAGCATAGGCAGTAATTCTCAATATCCACTGGCGGATAGTTTTACGGGTGACTACTTCTCCGCAGCGGTCGCATCTTCCGTCTTTTACCTCTTCGTTTGCAAGTCCTGTCAAACAGCTGGGGCACCAGTTTATCGGTGTTTCAGCTTCATAGGCAAGACCCCGTTTATACAGCTGAAGAAATATCCACTGTGTCCAGCGGTAGTAATCCGGCGTACAGGTGGAAACACAGCGGTCCCAGTCATATGAAAAGCCGAAAGACTTAATCTGCTGTGTGAAGTGTTCAATATTTGCATTTGTTGTAGTACTCGGGTGAGTACCGGTTTTAATAGCATAGTTTTCTGCGGGAAGTCCGAATGCATCATAGCCCATCGGATGGAGAACATTGTATCCGTTCATACGAAGGTAGCGGCAGTAAATATCGGTTGCGGTATAACCCTCAGGATGCCCGACGTGAAGTCCCTGAGCTGAAGGATAGGGAAACATATCCAGAACATAACGCCGTTTTTCCTTAGGAAAAGACGGATCTTCGGCTGCTTTGAATGTTTTGTTTTTTTCCCAATAAGACTGCCATTTAGGCTCGATTGTTTCAAAAGGATATTTTGCCATTAGTGTATACCTCAAATTAATGAACTTATCTATGAGTATACCATATTGATTATGACAGGTTCAACCGGTAGTGTTGCTCAAAAAAGTTCATCATATTATACTGTACAACATGAAATTACCCTTTAAGCAGTATGTTAAAGAGCTGTGTTCGATGTTTCTGGTCTTTTTTAAAATCGGTTCGGTAACATTCGGAGGCGGACTTGCCATGATCCCGATTCTTGAGAGGGAGCTTGCAGAAAAACGTAAATGGACAACGCACTCTGATTTGATGGATTATTATGCAGTGTCGCAGGTAACCCCGGGAATCATTGCGGTTAATGTGGCGACATTTTTAGGATACAAGAGGCTTGGAATTATAGGCGGAATAGCGACAACGTTGGGCGTGGTGCTTCCGTCGCTGATCATTATCAGCATCATTGCCTTTGGTCTTGAATCAATCGCACACATTGAATGGATACGAAAAGCTCTTGCAGGAATTAATATTGCTGTAGCGGCTATGCTGACAAGAATTGTGTGGACATTCATTAAAAGTTCAATTAAAACTCCTAAAAATATTTTTGGTATAGTTATTGCCTTATGTTCCTTTATTGTTGTAACCGTTTTTAATATAGATTCTGCCTTTATTATTCTAGGCGCAGCACTATGCGGACTGGCGTCATACGGCATCATGCAGGTATCAGTTTTCAAAGAAAAGAAAAGGAGACTGTGAATGAGTCTTTTAGAATTATTCGGCATCTTCTTTTATGTAGGTCTTTTTACCATTGGCGGCGGTCAAGTGGCTATAACCCTGATGCAGCAGATTTTTTTTGAGAAAAACCTGATTACGCCTGATCGTTTTTATAATATGGTGGCAATTTCTGAAAGTACCCCGGGACCGATCGGCATAAACATGGCTACCTATATAGGATATACTTTTTACGGTTTCCCGGGAGGCTGTATTACAACCTTCGGGACGGTACTTCCTTCGCTCATAGTCATCATGGTTATTGCCTCCTTTTTCTCAAAGGTGCAGGATAAGCCTCTTGTCAAGGCTGCCTTTAACGGATTACGGCCTTCTGTCACCGGGCTTGTTGCGGTTGCCGCATGGCAGGTATGTAAAATAGCACTGCTTGATTTTACAGCTTTCAAAGAAACAGGGTTATTTAGTAAACTTTTTGAGCCGCTGCCGATGGGAATATATGCTGTATTGCTTGTATTATTCTTTAGAACAAAAATACATCCTGTTCTGCTTGTCGCACTGGGGGCTGCAGCAGGGGTTTTGTTATTATAAGCTTATGTGTTTTTTCGACACTGCATTGATGCTCGGCCTTAAAAAAAAAGCCCGCTTTTTACGGCAGGCTTTATCATTCTACTTCTTTGCTAATTCTGCAATGCTTGTAACCAAGCCTGCCATATTTTGAAGATCTGACGGTATAATAATCTTTGTTGCCTGACCGTTTGAAACCTTTTCGAAAGTTTCAAGGCTTCGAAGTCTTATAACAGATTGATCAACGCCGACACTCTTAATCATTGTTAAACCTTCGGCGGTTGCTTTTTGAACGGCAAGAATAGCTTCCGCTTCTCCTTCCGCTTCCCGAATAGCAGCCTCTTTCTTTGCCTCTGCATCGAGAATCAAGGCCTGTTTTTTACCTTCTGCAACGAGGATTGCCGACTGCTTTTGTCCTTCTGCAATAAGAATGGATTCACGCCGTTCACGCTCAGCTCTCATCTGTTTTTCCATTGCTTCCTGAATTGACGTGGGAGGAATGATGTTTTTAACTTCAACACGGTTAACCTTAATACCCCATGGATCAGTTGCCTCGTCGAGAATGCTTCTCATGCGTGTATTAATAACATCGCGGCTTGTGAGGGTTCCGTCGAGTTCCAGTTCCCCGATTATATTACGCAATGTTGTTGCAGAGAGGTTTTCTATAGCATTCATCGGATTTTCTACACCGTAGGTGTAGAGTTTCGGGTCTGTTATTTGAAAATAAATAACAGTGTCGATCATCATAGTTACGTTATCTTTCGTAATAACAGGCTGGGGTTTAAAATCGAGAACGCGTTCCTTGAGAGAAACACGGTTAGCAATACGGTCAATGAGCGGCAGCTTTACCCTTAGACCTACCTGCCATGTGGTGAGGTATCCGCCGAGCCTTTCAATAATAAAGGCCTCAGACTGAGGAACGATTCTTATGTTTGTAACAATAAGAATCAAGACGAATGCAATTAATGCAATTACAATGTACAGCATACTTTATCTCCTTTTATATTTTTTTAACAACGGCAGTTGCACCTTCGATGCGGACTATTTCACACTCACTGTCCTTTTCAAGTTCATCATCAGCTTCTGTTTTAGCACCCCAGACAAGACCGTTAATTTTAATCTCGCCTTTTTCATACTTGGTGATAGTCTTAACAACAGGCGCTTTTTTCCCGACAAGACTGTCTGCATTAGTCTTCTCTCTGCCTGCTTTGAGTTTTTTAATAAAATAGGGACGTGTAAAGTACAGTAGAACCGATGAAATAACGAGCCAGATAAGAATCTGAACCGCAAAGGAAATCGGGGTAAACGAGAGAAAAATCATCACGACGGCGCCGAGTGCGAACCAGACTGTTGTCAAACCCAGCGTCACAACTTCTATCAAGGTCAGAACGACCGCAAGAATAAGCCAAAACCAGCTGAGGTTTTGTAAAATTAGTTCTATCATGAATTCATTATACTTCAATATTCCGGTAATTCATAGTTTTTATTTTCAAAATTGTGCTTTTAAAGTATACTGTTATTGTGATTTATGGAAATATTGGAGGTATTATGAGTGTACATATAGAAGCAAAGGCAGAAGACATAGCAGATACTGTTCTTTTACCGGGAGATCCCCTCAGGGCAAAATTTATTGCAGAAAACTATTTGGACAATGCCGTGTGTTACAACAGGGTAAGAAATATGTTCGGATTCACGGGAACATATAAGGGAAGGAGAATATCGGTACAGGGAACAGGAATGGGACAGCCGTCAATATCAATTTATGTTAATGAATTATTTTCTTCATACAATGTTGCAACAGCAATACGCATCGGAACCTGCGGTGCGGTACACGAAACCACTAAAGTAAGGGATGTAATTCTTGCTCAAAGTGCATGCAGCGATTCTGCAAATCTAACGCAGCGTTTCGGTCATCTGCATTATGCCCCCTCGGCAGATTTCATCCTTCTTAACAAGGCATATGAGACTGCAAAAAAATTAAATATCCCCGTCATCTGCGGTTCGGTAGCCTCTACCGATTTGTTTTATGATGAAAAAGAAACATGGAAGCTGTGGGCAAAGTACGGCGTGCTTGCAATGGAAATGGAATGCGCGGAGCTGTACACGCTTGCAGCTAAATACGGAAGGAAGGCTCTTTCCATACTGACTGTCTCCGACCACATAGCAACAGGAGTAAGCACGAGTGCGGAAGAAAGACAGACAAGTTTTTCACAAATGATGGAACTTGCATTGGAAACTGTAAAGCAGTAGAACAAATATATCTGAGCTTGTTTTTGCAGGATTATTTTTGCACCGAATCAAGAGATGAAGATATTATTTTCGTAACTTCGGCGCTCTTCTTGGCTTCCTGCTGAACGCTTGAAAGCGCTATTTTTATGTTTGTCAATAATCCGTCAAGCGATTGAACTCTGGTTTCCAGAGTGGAAGCGAATTCCGATATATTTTTAATGGCATCGCTCTGTTCTGTTATCTCTGTGACAGTATCTTCAACAAGATCTCCTGTAGTTCTTGATTCATCGACAATGTCCTGTATAGCCTTCATGACTTCGCGGGTTCCGACATCCATTTCTGTAACACCTGAGAGAATTTCTTCAATTGCGAGAATTGTGTTTTTAAATTCCTCTGTACTGTGTTCAACATAGTTTTTAAAATCTGATGTAGACGAAGATGCCGAACTTACAACTTTACTGTTATTTTTAAGTACCTCTGATATTTGCCCTGCATTTTTTGCTGTTTCTTCGGAAAGCTTTCGTATTTCCTGTGCAATGACCCCGAACCCCTTACCGAAAGAACCGGCATGAGCTGCTTCAATTGATGCATTCATTGCCAGTAGACTTGTCTGACTTGCAATATTATCAACTGTGTTTACAAAACCATGGATTCCATCAGAATACTTTTGAACATTGGAAACTTCCTCAAAAAGCTTATGTATGAGGTGAATTTGCGCATCAAGTGAAGTAATTACTTCATTCATGGAGGTTTTACGTTTCTGGGCAATTTCGTTTATATTTGTCAGGTTCGCAGATATTTGGGCAATGGCAGCTGAAGTCTGAGTAATTGCAGTATTCTGGCTGTGAACACTGTTCTTCATATTGTTTACCTGCTTAAGAACCTGTGTGCTGGAATCTTTAATAGTTTCGGTTTCCGAGGTAAGGTTTGATGCTTCAGTTACAAGATAACGGTATAAATCTCCTATCTGGGAAACATCACTGTTGGCTTTAACGGTATACGCTGATAAATTATTGCCAATATCGAACCCTTTTTTTGCTTGTTCAAGAACTCCTGACATTTTTTCAACGGCCTCATTGGCTTTGTTTGCAGCATATTCAGCGTTAATAATTAATGTATTATCCATTTTGTAGAGAAATAGAATAATGAGATTTACTACAATGAGAATTAAAAATCCTGTTACTACCGATATTATTGCGTCTACACGGTTTATGAGTACATATCCGGGTACAAAGATAAAGCAGCTTAGTGCGAACGCAGCAACTGAAAAAATAAAAAAGAAAACGAGCTGCCGCTTGTTTAATGAAACAGCCTGATTTGCTGTTGTTAATCCTGTAATCCAAAAAACTCCTTCATACAGATGGAGAGGATTTGATGTATCTCCCACAAAAAAGGCCATACCGATGCAAACTATGAGAAATCCTATTGTATCAAGCATCGCTCCCGTAACCGGACTTTTATATTTTATCAGGATAGTGGAAGAAACATATATTGCGATTGTAAAGAGCGCAAATAAAAGAGTGGCATAGTCTTTTTTAAAGAATTCTACAAAAACAAGAAGAAAAGAACTGCATATGAGCAGTAAATTAATGGTAATTACAAAGGGAAGCTGAGTAATTACCCTGATGTCTTGTTTGTCTAAAATTTCCTCATTTGGCATAAATAAAGAGACAAGTTTATTAACCTCTGTCATTTTCGGACTCCTACTTTATTACATAGTTACACAACTATTATATCACGTTCTGAGTCTTTTTACTGATAAAGGATGAAAGATTCTGCTCGACTGCCTGCATCAGTCTGCTTCTTGTTTCAAAAGAAGCCCAAGCTATGTGGGGCGTGATGACCGCATTCGGAGCGCGGATGAGCGGATTCGATTCTTTCATGGGCTCTGCTGAAAGTACATCCGCAGCAAAACCCGCTATCTGCTTCTTTACAAGAGCTTTTTGTAAATCCTCCTCATGTATTAATCCGCCGCGGGCTGTATTAATAAGAAAAGCAGATTTCTTCATGAGTGAAAGGGTCTCCTTATTTATAAGCTCTGCAGTATCTGAGGTAAGAGGGCAGTGAAGACTTATAAAATCGCTGTGTACAAAGAGATCTTCTTTTGAGCAGTATTCGACATTTGGAATATCAGAAACTGATTCTTTGCGCCTTGTGTGGCAGATAACCTTCATTCCGAATGCGTGCGCTATTAAGGCTGTTTTTTTACCGATAGCGCCGAATCCGAAAATTCCAAGAGTCTTCCCCTCCAGTTCAAACAGCGGAGTTTTCCAATAGGTAAAATCAGGACACCGTACCCAGTCCCCGGCAAAGACACTGTCGCTGTGCTCTTTTACACGGTTTGTAAACCCTAAAATAAAGGCAAATACCTGCTGTGCGACGGCGGAGGTGCTATAACCCGGAACGTTTGTTACGGTAATGCCCCGTTCATGGGCAGAGGCAATATCAACAACATTGTAGCCTGTAGCATTAACACCTATATAGCGCAGATCCGGGCATGACCTCATGACTTCCTTTGTGATGGGAACCTTGTTTATGAGAATTGCTTCGGCATTTCCGATGCGTTCCACAGCCTGATGCGCTTCCGTTCTGTCAAAGACCGTATACGTTCCGTATTTTTCAATCCATGACCAGCTCAGGTCTCCGGGATTCATTGCATATCCGTCGAGTACTATTATCTTCATAATCAACAGTATAGGTAATAAATTTAAAATTGTGAAGCGGAAAATAAGGCTCTGCGCAACTGAGCGTGTGATTGACAAATAAGGAGTATCAAACTATCATCAAAAAAAAGAACCGAAAGCCGGCAGAAGCCGGACAACACACATAAAAGGAATAATCATGAAACCAACCTTGGTAGTATTAGCAGCCGGTATGGGAAGCCGCTACGGCGGGGTAAAACAGATAGACGGCGTGGGACTTCACAATGAAACCCTCTTGGACTATGCAACGTATGATGCAGTGAAAAGCGGATTTGGAAAAGTAGTATACATCATTAGAAAAGATATTGAAGCCGATTTCAGGGAACGCCTTTTTGACCGGGTTTCAAAAAACTGCAATGCTGATTACGTTTTCCAGCAGCTTGATTCACTTCTTACCGCAGAGCAGATTGCACAGTCTGCGCTCAGAAAAAAGCCCTGGGGTACCATTCATGCGGTGTTATGCGCTGAAAAAGAAGTTAAAGAGCCGTTTGCCGTAATTAACGCCGATGATTACTACGGACGCGATGCTTTTAAAACCATGGCTGGGCATTTAGAGGCAAGCGCTGAAAACAGCATAGAACACGCTATGGTCGGCTATGTGCTAGGAAATACCATGAGTAAATCGGGCACCGTATCGCGTGCTGTCTGTACGGTAAAAGACGGCTACCTTGTTTCCCTTCGTGAAAATACAAAGATCGGTTATGAAGGAACGAAAATCATAAGCGAACTTGACGGACAGAAAATAGAAATGACCGGAAAAGAATGGGTTTCGATGAATTTCTTCGGATTTACCCAAAAGGCCTTCGGCGGATTCCATGCATACTTTGATGATTTTATGAAACAGAGCATTACCAGTGACAAAGCCGAGGTGTATTTACCCGAAGGTGCAAGCCGCATCATTACTTCAGGGCAGGGTACAATGAAATTCTACAGCTCCACGGAAAAGTGGTTCGGCATGACGTATCCTGAAGATAGAGCCATTGTAAAAAATGAAATTGCTGCAAAAATTTCCCAGAAATACTATCCCGAACAATTGTGGGAGAAAAAGTAAGGATGTTTAAGACAAAGCCCTTTGTTTCAGAGAAGGTCTGGGGGTATGAAAGATGGATTGTATCGACTCATGAGGCAGGACAATCCCGTGCAGATGAACAGACAGAATTTATAGGCGGCAAGGAATTATCCCGTATAGCCGGAAAGGATTATCCTCTTTTAGTAAAGATAATTCAGGCTGATGATACTTTGTCGGTACAGGTCCATCCGGATGATGAATATGCATTGAAAAACGAAAACACCTCCGGTAAAACGGAATGCTGGTATGTGCTCGATGCAGTCGAGGGCGCAACACTGATATGCGGTCTCAACGCTGATTATACAAAAGAGGAGCTTCATAAGGCAATTCATGATGGAACACTTGAAGCCTGCCTCAACTATATTCCTGTTCAAAAAGGCGATTTCATGTATATTCCTGCAGGCACTGTTCATGCAATTCAGGGAGGGCTGCGTCTTCTCGAAGTTCAGGAGCCCAGCGATATTACCTACCGTCTGTATGATTGGGGCCGTCCGAGGGAAATCCACATTGAAAAAGGCGTTGAAGTCACAAAAAACATTCAAAGCCGTGCGGAAAAGCCTTTTTCGGGTCTTTTCTCATGTCAATATTTTACCCTTGAAAAACAAATAATCCCCGGGCGGGGCACTATTGTGTTTACTCTTGATGAAGAAAAACTGACACCTGCTCAAGAAACAGACTGGGTCTGTTTTTTTGTACTCGAAGGGGAAGGATTGTGTTCCTCAAACACCGGGGAAAAGTTCTTCGTTAAAAAAGAAGATACTGTAATGGTGCATCTCGGGGAAAAAATCAGCGTAGAGGGAAATATTTCTATAATGAAGATTTACTAAGGTGCCTGTTATAAAAAAAAAGCCTGCTTTTCCGCTTTGGAAAGGCAGGCTTTTTTTTTACTCATCTTGGGCAATTTCGACCATAAATTCTTTAGCAGCTGCCACAACATCATCGGCAATTTTACCGGATATAGGA
The DNA here is from genome assembly GCA_023398165.1 of Spirochaetota bacterium. Lineage (GTDB taxonomy): Bacteria > Spirochaetota > Spirochaetia > Treponematales > Treponemataceae > JAAZLA01. Next base: position 172,912 of record JAEWSQ010000007.1, read on the forward strand.
TCGTAGTGATCAAAGGTTGTTTCAAAACTGCCTGTACCGCTCGTCATAGAACGAAGGTCAATTGCATATTTTAAAAGCTCAGACTGGGGAGCCTGTGCCCGAATTTCTTCTATTCCGCCTCCAAGAGGACTCTGCCCGAGAATGCGGCCGCGTTTAGATGAAAGATCAGACATAATGTCGCCAAGGTATTTTGATTCAACCCAGACAGTAATATTCATAATAGGCTCAAGAAGAATGGGACCCGCACTTCTCATCGCATCTTTAAAAGCATTGCGTGATGCAAGTTTAAACGCCATTTCAGACGAATCTACAGGATGTTCCTTGCCGTCAAGAACGGTAACACCAACATCGACTACCGGGTAGCCTGCAAGAACTCCGTGTTCCATTGCTTCTTTGACACCTTTTTCAACCCCGGGTATGTAGCTTTTTGATATTGCACCGCCGAAAACCGCATTTGTAAATGAATAATTTGCACCCCTGTCCAGTGCTTCAACAGAAAGAACAACGCGTCCGTATTGTCCATGACCTCCTGACTGCTTCTTATGCGTATATTCGGCCTGGGCTTTTCTCTGCACTGTTTCGCGGTATGCAACACGCGGAACAGTGGTTGTTACCGTTAATTTTGCCTGTGTGCGTATTTTACTGAGAAGAATATTCAGCTGAAGTTCTCCCATTCCCGACAGTACATTCTGCTTGGTTTCACCGTTGTACTGATACGAAATTGTTCTGTCTTCTTCTGCAAACCGGGCTAAAAGTTCGCTCATCTTGTCCTCTTCTTTTTTATCCTTTGCAGATACTGCCATTGAATAGACCGGATCAGGATGCCTCAGCCTTACGAAGGGCAAAGCGGAGGGAGAAGAAGAGAGTGTGTCGCTCGTTTTTGCCGCAGGAAGTTTAGCTGCAATACCGATGTCGCCTGCGCATAGTTTCTTTACTTCTTCAAGTTTTTTACCGGTACAGCGGTAGAGCTTGCCGACCTTTTCTTTCTTGCCTTCGGCGCTTATATTGAAAACTTCTGCATCAGATGATAATGAACCTGTTATGACCTTCAGGTATGAAAGACGACCTGAAAACTGATCGCTCGATGTTTTAACGATGACAGATCTCATGTCTCCTTCTTCAGCAATTTTGACCGCCGAAGTGTCGCCGTTGGCATCGACAGCAGTTTCAATTGCATCCAATGGAGAAGGGGCAATATCAGCTATAAAATCGAGAACAGATGCAAGACCGCAGTTTTTAACCGTGCTACCGGCAAAAGTCGGAACGATTCTGTTGTTTATGAAAGCAATTTTTAAGCCCGTAATAATTTCGGAGGATGACAGTTCACCCTCATCGATGAATTTTACCAGAAGATCCTCATCACCTTCAGCCGCAGCGCCTGAAAGAACCGCAAGAGCATCGGAATAAGCTGCTTTATATGAAGCGGGAATATCGGCTTCTTTTTCTTTTTCACCCGGTGCCGGGACGAAAAACGCTTTACCCTTAATAACATCTATAACACCTTTAAAATCGGAACCCTTGCCCATGGGAATGGTTACCGGACAGGCTTCCACAGAAAATTTATCGTGAATATCTTTGGGAATAGAATCTGCAATTGAACGCTCTTCTTCGCAGCGGTTAATGAACACGATGCGCGGTTTATTCCGCCGGTCAAGATCCCTCCATAGTTTAATGGTTTCGATCTGAACACCGCTTCTTCCGTCCACAAGCATGAGTGCCATTTCCGAGGATCTGAAAGCCGAGATTACTTCTCCAATAAAGTCTGAAGAACCGGGAGTATCCCATATGTTGATGTTTTTATCTTTCCAGCTGATATGCGATAAGGACGCATAAATTGATATTTTATGCTCAATTTCCTCGGGCGAATTATCGCTGACTGTTTTTCCTGAGTCTGTTGTTTCCGGCTTTGGAATTGCTCCCCCTATGTATAAAAGCTGTTCAAGTAAGGTTGTTTTCCCGGTTTGACCGTGACCCGCAATTGAAATATTCCGTATCTGGCTCGTGTTAAAATCCATTCAAAGCTCCTTTTTTTAGGTGAATTTCTTTTTGACAATTCCATGCCGTTGTTCCATGATAGGGCTTGAATTCGCTTATTGTCAAGAAAAAAAAAGAGTTTAGAGAAAGAGGGAATGGTGAATTAAGAAAAGATGGTTTATCTTTTAGCCTCTGCTAAGGAGTTCACTAAAATTTTCCTCTGTAAAGAGATCGGCATCATTTGGGTTTTCAAGAAAAACAGTCACATCATCTTTTAGCTCATCAAAGGAAAGCATCTTCAGCATTGCATGTATGGAGCCCTTCCATCCAAGTTCAGGTTTGAAGTAATTTACTTCCCCCGGCTGAGAGAGGGCATCAGAAAGAAATGCGGAATCAGGAATTACAGGCGGAATACGGCTTAAATACCACAGAAGATCGTACCAATCCCGTCCTTTTTGAAACGGACGTGTGAGGATATCTCGTATTTTACCCGCCATTAAGCAGGAAAGAGTATGGTGGCGAACTGCAAAAATCGTATGGCGGTTGACTATTTTCTTTTCTGTAATTGCCCCTTCAGGGGGCAGGGTATCAATTTCTATTTTAACTGCAATTTTTTGTTCCGGTCTTGCAGATAGTCCGCATTCGTGCAGCAGACCCGCAATTTTAATCCACCCTGTATGTACTGTTTTCCGGTCATTCCAGGTAATATCAGCATTAAACCCTAAACGGCTAAAATCTCTTTTCATTTTAGTAAGCCAACTTACAGGATCATAGTTTTCATTACTTTCAAGGGAAAAATCCAAATCCTCAGAGAAGCGGGGCAGGGCAAAAAGAAAGCGCAAGGCTGTTCCGCCGACAAATGAAAGATTTTTAAATGCCCCCCCCTCATGAAGACTTCGTAAGGCGCATGCTTGTATATATTCTCTCATGAGATTCTGTTTTTCTGCAGGATCTGCAGCATTGGAAACAATTGTAAGTAAGTCCTGTTTCATTGTATGTGAACCCCCTCATCATACGAATCTGCATACATAATCCAGCCTGCAAGTGCTTTATTAATGGTTTTTGAGTTAAAACTCCGGGCTAGACAGTTAAGCCGGTCAATACTTATTTCTTCAGGATTAAATCTCATGGATTCCATTCTTTCCGGACTCCAGTTCCCGCCTTCGAGATACCAAAAATCAAGAAGAGCCTGCTCTTTTTCTGCTATCTTGATTTTCTCTCCGGATATTACCTGTGTAATTGTACCTTTACCTTCTGAATCTGATATTGTCCTATACGTAAAACTCCCCCATTTGTTGGTAAAGCTCCGTGTGGGACGGGTTGAAACGCTCGTGTAGACGACAACTTTTTCGGGGATTATTCCATACCAGCCAAGCGCCCACCTCTCGGAAAGGTATGACGGCTGGTACAGAAGATTTGCAATTTGAGGAGCTGATAACTGCTTTTTGCAGTAATGATCTGCAAATGTGTATAAGCCCCTTCTGAGGCTTTCCAGTTTTCCTTCTTTCATGAAACGATACAGCGATGTCTTAACCGAAGACGGCTTTTCTTCTTCAAAAAAGAGGGAAACAGTATTGTAATCGAACACAGAGTGTTCATAGAATGCAGAAAGAAGGCTTTCGAACTTCATATTTACAATAATAGCATAATTTGTCTATTATTGTAAATAGAAATAGCTCTTAGTCTTGCAGTTTATCCAATGTTATGACTTCTTATATGATGACTTTTTTTTTATCAGAATTGCTTAGAAGCATACCGCTTTTACACCTCTATTAAAATGGTGAAAATGTGATATACTTTGTGGAGCAAAGATGATTTTGTTTAGCAGGAGCAGTATATGAATAAACAACAGGAAAGCATTCACGATCTTGAAAAAGAAGTACAGGGTTATGTACTGCGCATGGAAGAAATTGAAAAAAGCATAGGAACCATTGTTTTACCGGCACAGGATAAACGTCTTTCTAGCAGTGAAATTGCATCGTATGCATCCCTTATTCAGGATCAAAAACTGATAATGGATGACATTGCAATGATAGAAAATCTGCAGGCGCAGATTACTTCTGTAAAGGCGGAACAGAAGGCTGTTCAGGAAAAAATTGCTTCACTTTCTTCTGAGTGGAGCGAACTGTATAAGGTTTTTGGAAAAACACTACTATCAAATTATACCCCTCAAATGGCCGGAATTTACGGTTCACAGTTTACAGAAATTCAAAATTTGATTTCAAAAATTGATGAAATGGAAATTCAATACGATACCGATAAAAAGGCTCTTGAGACACAGGGTTTTTTCTCCAAAATGATAAATCAGGTAAAGCTTTCTTCTCTGGGTACTTCCATTTCAGCTCAAAAAAGAAGGCTTGAAAACTTGTATGCTTCAACCGGAAAAACTGTTTTTGAATCTAATGCTCTTTCAAAAGAGTATGAAAATAAAACGCTTGATGTTCTTATTTCAGCGTCTATGGACAATCTTGTATCGCTGGGGAAGGAAATAGATACTGAGAAAAAAATGCTTGATGCAGCACTAATTGAGGAAAAATCCCTTGTTACCTCGCTTGACGGCATTGGTATAAGCGGTAGTTTTAACAAAAAATTTGAGTACTTTTCATCAAAACTCCAGACAAAACAGGAAAAAATCCTTGAGTTTTATAAAAAAACGGGAGACGCGTATATTACCTCCTACATTTCTCCCGAAGGTTCCATGCTCAGCGATATTCCGTCTGATATTGACTCCTCTGTCTCCCAGATGATATTGGAAGCACAAAAACTTAAGACTGCATTATATACCGCGTCTCAAAAAATTGAAATTTTAAAGATTACGGCTCAAATTGAAGATAAGGAGAAATCTATTGCCTCGATGCAGCAGTCTATTGCGGATAATGAAGTTCGAATAAGCAGGATGCAGGCGCAGAATGCCGAACTTGCCGGAAAAATTACTGCACAGGCAGACGGAAAAGATGAACTTCTTCGTAAAAAAGCAGAACTTGAAAAAACAATCAAATAAGAACGTCTTCTGCGTATAAGGACTTTTTTTCTTTGTTTACATTTTTTTTCTCTTTGTGCTATACTTAACTATTATGGGTGGAGAAAAAACAGAGAAAAAGACTCAGGCTGTGTATGATGAATCAAAAATCAAGCACTTGAGTCCGCTGGAGCATATCCGTCTGAGAACGGGTATGTACATAGGCCGTCTCGGTGACGGCACCAATCAGAATGACGGTATTTACATTCTTCTCAAAGAAGTTGTCGACAATGCTATCGATGAATTTATCATGGGCAACGGCACAAGCATCGATGTTGAATTAAAAGACAACATGGTTAAGGTGCGGGACTACGGCCGCGGTATTCCGCTTGGAAAACTCGTGGACTGCGTCTCTCAGATCAATACCGGTGCTAAGTATGATAACGAAGTCTTTCAGTTTTCTGTAGGTCTCAACGGTGTTGGAACGAAGGCCGTCAATGCGCTTTCCGAGCACTTCCGGGTTGTGTCGGTCAGAGACGGAAAACTGGGAGAAGCAATATTCGAACGCGGAAAACTGGTTAAAGAGAGGACCGGCTTTGTCAAGGCAGATGTCAAAAACGGCACATATGTGGAATTTATACCTGATAAACAGGTTTTCGGCGAGTTTGCATTCAATCAGGAATTCATCGAGAGGCGGATGTGGAATTACGCCTATCTCAATTCGGGTCTTACCATAAACTACAACGGGCAAAAATTTATAAGCCGGAACGGCCTCCTTGACCTTTTAAATTCAGAACTTGAAGGCGAGAGTTTGTATTCAGTCGGGTATTTCAGGGGAAAACAGCTTGAGTTCTCTTTTACCCACTCAAATGCCTACGGTGAAAACTATTTTTCCTTTGTTAACGGGCAGTATACTTCTGACGGCGGAACCCATTTATCAGCTTTTAAAGAAGGCTTTCTTAAAGGCGTTAACGAGTTTTACCGCAAGAATTTTAAAAGCGAGGATGTCCGCGACGGAATGACAGCGGCTGTTGCCGTGAAAATTCAGTCCCCGGTGTTCGAGAGCCAGACAAAAAATAAACTTGGCAATACTGAAGTCCGGGGCTGGATCGTAAACGAGACCAAGGCGGCGGTCGATGACTGGCTTCACCGCAATGCCGAGGCTGCACGGCTTCTTGAGCAGAAAATTGTGGCAAACGAAAAATTGAGAACAGAGCTCAATACGGTAAAAAAAGAAGCACAGGCAGCTGCAAAAAAGATTGCCCTGAAAATACCCAAACTTAAAGACTGTAAGTATCACCTGGAAGACGGAGAAAAGGGCGAAGGAACTATGATTTTCATTACCGAGGGAGATTCAGCGACAGGTTCAATGGTATCATCCCGCGATGTAATGAAGCAGGCAATATTCAGCCTTCGGGGAAAACCTGAAAATATGTACGGCCGAAAGAGGGCGGAAATTTACAAAAATGCCGAGCTGTATAACTTGATGATGGCGCTCGGTATTGAAACTGATATTGAAGGGCTGCGCTACGAAAAAATAATTATAGCTACCGATGCCGATAACGACGGATTTCATATACGGAACTTAATGCTGACATTCTTCTTAGGCTACTTTGAAGAACTCGTTACTTCGGGGCGTGTTTTTATTTTGGAAACCCCCTTATTCAGAGTGCGCAATAAAAAGGATACTCAGTACTGTTACTCTGAAAGCGAACGGGATGATTCTATTAAAGCTCTGGGCTCTACAGCCGAAGTTACCCGGTTTAAGGGACTAGGTGAAATAAGCCCCAAGGAATTCGGACAGTTTATTGGACAGGATATGAGAATAGTTCCGGTGGAAGTAAAATCGCTTAAAGATGTACCCAAGCTGCTGGAATTTTATATGGGAAAAAATACTCCCCAGAGACGCGATTTTATTGTAAATAATCTGCTGTCCGATATTGATGCTTAGAACGGGAGAAATGCTGGTATGGCCTTTGTAAAAAACTTATTCGATAAAAACTTTTTGGAATATGCAAGCTACGTTATTAGAGACCGTGCAATACCGGATCTTGAGGACGGTTTAAAACCGGTACAGCGCCGTATAATGCACACGCTGTTTGAAATTGACGATGGAAAATTTCATAAGGTTGCAAACGTCGTAGGACAGTGCATGAAGTATCATCCTCACGGGGATGCTTCAATCGGCGGTGCTCTTGTCGTTCTTGCAAATAAAGATATATTCATCGACAAACAGGGAAACTTCGGCAATATTTACACCGGGGACAGCGCATCCGCTCCCCGTTATATCGAATGCCGCTGTACGCCGATTGCAAAAGATATCTTATATAATCCTGCAATCACACAATTTAATCCCTCATATGACGGACGGGGTAAAGAGCCTGCCGCTTTCCGTGCAAAACTTCCCATGGTATTGATCATGGGAGCGGAAGGAATAGCGGTTGGAATGTCCACTAAAATAATGAGTCATAATATCCGCGAAGTTATTGATGCCGAGAAAAAGTGTCTCATGGGTGAGAAATTTAAACTCTATCCCGATTTTCCCACGGGCGGCCTGTTGGACGTAACGGATTACGAGGACGGACTGGGAAAAATAATCACGAGAGCCAAGCTTGACACCTCCGATCCGAAGCGCATTCTCGTCACCGAGCTTCCTTTTGGAAGCAGTACAGAGTCGCTCATTGCTTCCATTGAAAACGCTGCAAAATCGGGAAAGGTAAAAATATCATCCATAAGCGACTTTACTACCGATAAAGTAGAAATTGAAATAAAACTCCAAAGAGGTATTTATTCCGAAGAAGTGGTGGACGCCCTCTATGCCTTTACCGACTGCGAACAGTCAATATCGTGCAATCTTCTCGTCATCAATAATAATCAGCCCCAGGTAATGACCGTAACCGATGTCATTAAGTACCATGCAAAACAGCTTTCGCAGATTTTAAAAGATGAACTCGAACTTGAACGGGCAAACCTGAATGAAAAACTTCATCTTAGAACTCTTGAACGTATTTTCATTGAGGAGAGAATTTATAAACGGATTGAAACCATAAAGACTGCAGAAGGCGTTGTTAAAGCCGTTATTACCGGTTTTGAGCCTTATAAGGCGGAAATCCTTCGTGAAATAACAGATGAGGATGTTGAGCACCTTTTAAAAATACCGATCCGCAGAATATCGCTGTATGATATCAACAAGAACAGGCAGGAAGTTGAGGAAATAAAGGCCCGCCTCAAGGAGATAGCAAAACTTTTGAAAAACCTCCGCGATTATGCGGTGAGCTACCTTGACTCTGTGCTGGCAAAACTAGACAAAAAACTTACCGAACGCAGGACAAAAATTACCAATATTGAAACGGTCGATGTACGCGAGGTCGTTAAACGCGACACGCCTCTCCGTTACGATTCATCGACAGGGTATTTAGGAACAGCTGTTTCATCAGGTACAGAGATACTTAGGGTTACGCCCTTCGACCGTATTTTTATACTCCGGAAAAGCGGTGTGTATATGGTATGCGATGTGCCTGAAAAATTATTTGTTGATTCGGGCATGTGGTACTGCGGACTTGCCGACAAGGAAGAATTGTCAAAGGTTTTGTTCACCATTATTTACCGGGATCCGAAAACAAAATACGCGTATATTAAACGCTGCCGCATCGAACAGTATATTATGAACAGGGATTATATGATTGTCCCTGACGGCATGCAGATAGCACATATAGACTTGAGGGAGAAATTTACCTTTATCTTAAATTATACCCCGAAACCGCGGCTTAAAATTTTAGAGGAAAAATTCAAGGCCGGCGACTTTGAGGAAAAGGGTCTTAAAGCTTTAGGAGTCCGTCTTTCTGCAAAAGAGGTAAAAGGCCTCAGTCTGGAAAAGGAAACCAAAAAAGCGGTAAAGGAGGAGCAGAGCGAAGAAAGCAAGGATGATATGCCTCTGTTTCATCAGGAAGTGGAAAAAAAAACTTCCAAGGTAAATAAAGCGGAACAAGAAAAAGCTAAAGATAGTACTAAGGCCAGGCAGCCTCCAAAAAAAGAAGCACAGAAGGAAAAGAGCCTTAAAAAAGAAGTTTCCTCCACTACAAGGAACAGTGAAAAAACTGCAGACGCAAAAAAGGCGTCTTCCAAAAAAGCAGCTGCCTCAAAAGCTGAAAAAGAAACGGGTAAAAAAGAAAACGGGAAAAAAAGGGCAGTGAAGGTTAAGAATGAAAAAACTGAAACCCCTGTAAAAAAGACAGTTAAAATTGAAAATGCAAAGAAAGCAGTAAAGAAAGCAGATAAAAAAACGGGTAAGAAGTAAAAAAAGATGTCAAAATTCTGTGACGTGGGAATTTACACTATTTCATACGATTTTACTAGCGGTTTCTAGAAACTAATGGTACTATTTATGCGGGAGTCCTGCATGATAGTTACCATACCCCGGCTTATTATTTTTGTCTTAATTTCATTCGGTGCTTTTATTGCCTGTCTGCTGGGTTTAGTCCGTTTTATCCGTCAAAAACTCACCCGTGACGATGTTTTCCTCGGCATTATGTACATCTTCAACGGCATATGGATGTTTTTAGGCGCTCTTGAGTACGTAGGGCTTACTGCATACTTTCCCTTTAATATGTACCGGCTCCAGCTTCCTCTTTTCATTGCCGGTGTTCTTCTCCCGTATTTTTATTTTGCCCGTATATATAAGCCCTTTTTTAAGCTGCATTCATACCATATTTTTTTAATACTTAATCCGGCAGCAGCAGCCCTTATTTGTCTTTTATTTCCGGATAGTTTCTTTTTCAGTTATAAAACAATGGGACTTTCTCTCATATCAACTCAGGCTCTTCCCACAATACTCATATCGCTCGTGTTGTATACTTCATCGGTACAGTTTCTAATTCAAATTATTGTTCTTCTGGTAATGATTATAAAACTTTTTAAATATGGAAGTTCAATATCAAAAGCATTTTTAAGACTCTCCGCCGTCATGTGCTTTTTTACTTTATTGTTTGTGATAATCTGGATTATTGACAGGCTTCTGTCTTTAGGCCTTCTTCCTGTATTATATCTCTATGCTGCAGCCTTTTTCTGTTCAATTTTTTTAACAGGCTCTGTCGTACCAGTGTATAAAAAAGGTGATGCTCAGTAAGTAGAAGTACAGTAATCATGCAGAGAAAAGATTGTCGATGAATTTTTTTGCAAAATTCACAGCAGGACCAAGCATAAGAACCATGCAGAAAGTGATTATTCCGAATTGTAAACCAAGGATCATGGAAAGACTCATGAAAAAAGCATCATAGCACATCCGTAAAATCCGGAACGGGAATTTCGGAATAAGTTTAGAAAGCATAAACGGAAGGGCGTCATAAGGGGAGACACCAAGACCGGAGGCCATATAGGCCGCAGCTGCAAAAACGAAGAGCAGAAGAGAAGGAATAAGAACTGCGATACGGAGAGAGAGAAAGGTGAATTGTCCGTTCAAGAAATATGCTTCCGGAATAAGAAGCGTCCAAAGCCAGCGGAAAAAGTCTGCAATGTAGCCTATGAAAATCATATTAAAAACAGTTCCGTAGCCAATATTTTTACGGCCGAATAGTATGACAAATACGAAAAGAATTGCATTCGATAAAAACTGCCAGGTACCGAAGCTTATCGGGGTTATACCGGCGAGTGCCACATTTGTTGCCGTATACGGATCTGTTCCAAAATTTGTCGGAATAAGAAAAGAAACCGAAAAGCCCATAAGAAAAATTCCAATACTCATAATAGCAAAGCGCTTTTTAAACGCAGGATCTTTCACCGGTTCAACAAATGCTTCAAATAGAATTTGCTTTATCATACTATCCTTAGTGAACTCCAATTACAGCCGTGAGGCAATTTCGTCAATAAATTCCCAGGAGTTGAGAACCTTTTTTGCCTTAGGCTCGGCAAGGGCCGCAAGATCTCCTGTCATAATACCGTCTTCGATTACTTCAAGAGTTTTCTGTTCAAGTTTATGTGCAAACGAAACGAGTTCTCTCGTGTTGTCAAGTTCGCCTCTTTTTGCAAGAGCGCCGGTCCATGCAAAGATAAGGGCTACAGGATTTGTCGATGTCTTTTCACCTTTAAGGTAGCGGTAATAATGGCGCTGTACAGTGCCGTGTGCAGCTTCATATTCAAATACACCGTCTGGAGAAACTAAGACGCTTGTCATCATGGCGAGGCTTCCGCTTGCAGATGCCACCATGTCGCTCATAACATCTCCGTCGTAGTTTTTACATGCCCATAGTATTCCGCCTTCATGTTTCATAATACGTGCAACAGCATCATCAATAAGGGTATAAAAATATTCAATACCGGCAGCTTCAAACCTGGCTTTAAATTCCTCATCATATACTTTCTGGAAGATTTCTTTGAATCTTCCGTCATATGTTTTTGAAATAGTATCTTTTGTTGCAAACCACACGTGTACTTTTTCGCTTAATCCGTAAAAAAAGCAGGCGCGGGCAAAACTTTCTATAGACTTATCAAGGTTATGAATACCCTGGAGAACGCCGGGTCCTTTCATTTCCATAATCGTTTTACGTACCTCTTTCCCGTCTTTGCCGGTAAAAACAATTTCAGCTTTTCCGGGGCCTTCTACGTACATTTCACAGTTTTTGTATACATCGCCGTATGCGTGACGTCCGAGAATGAGGGGCTTTTTCCAGCAGGAAACTGTCGGTTTAATAGTGCTTACAAGAATCGGTTTTCTAAACACAGTTCCATCGAGTTCCGCCCTGACTATACCGTTTGGACTCGGTGTAAGCTGCTTAAGATTGTACTCTTTTACGCGGTCCTGGTTTGACGTTATGGTCGCACACTTAACACCGACACCGAGTCTTTTTATGGCAGCAGCAGCTTCATAGGTTATTTTATCATCAGAATCATCGCGGACTTTGAGGCCGAGATCGTAGTATTCAAGTTTTAAGTCTATATAGGGTTCAAGAAGTTTATCTTTAATAACTTTCCATAGAATGCGGGTCATTTCATCGCCGTCGAGTTCTGCAACGGCTTTTTTCATCTGTATTTTTGCCATGGTATCTTCCTTTTAATCAGGCTTAGCTTGTATAGACCGATAGTATCAAATTTTCAAGGTAGAAACAAGTGAGAGGGGGCTTACGCGAAGACGCAAGGGCGCGAAGAAGAGGGGTAAGTTACTCAAAAGAGTGAAGATGAAAAAAATGCTATTTCTCACTGCCTGCTCCGGTGCCGTACGCTCCTTCGGGGCGTTAATGCAGGGACATAGAAATAGGATTGACGATTTACAACTCCTCCTATAGAATCGAAGTCCATGACTGTAATAACAAAATCTACAGAAGTGGCATTAAGGAATGAGAAATGACCTTTGCCGGAATAACACTTTTCGGATGCATAACATGGATTACTGCCGGGCTTTGTGTTTTTATGTTCCCTGCTGCAGATTCTCTTGCAGCGGGCAGTTCATTTTCGGCTGCGATCTGGCTTATACCGGTAATCGGTACTGCTTCCTATATCCCCTGGCTTTTACCGCTAGCTATTAAAGATCATCGGCCGAGAGTGCTTTTATTCTCAGTTCCATTCTCGCTTTTGGTGCAGCTGGTTATTACGGCAGCAGGATCCATTATTGTTCATCGTGATTATATTACCCTGGCTTTTCAGACTATCTGCATTCACTATATTCTGTTTGTATATATTACACCTCATTTTTTAAGCCGTTTTTTTTTCCGTCACGGGGAGCTTCTTTATTCCTTTACAAAAGCCATTATATTTTTCTTTTTAATGTGGATACTTCTGATGGGATACGCCATCGTTGTTCGTGTGGAACCGCGCTGGATTCCTTCAATTGCATATAATATTATAAATCTGTGTCTTTGCTTTTTTCTGTATGTTACGAACCTCGGTCTGCATACAAGAACAACAAGGGAATTACTGGTAACCCCCTCGCATCTTATATTGGACCATCTTGATATTACCTCTCTTTTTAATCCATCCGTGATGCCGATAGTTTATTCATTGCTGCTCGGTAAGGGAGAATTTCACTTCACGTGCAGGGATGGACAGAAAATTCTTGGAAAGAAAAGCGATGTGTGCGATTGTTCCAAGGCCACACTGTGTGACCGGTATAAATATTTATACAACCGTATTCACGAGGTTAAACGTGTTTTTTCCGCCCTTCGTCTTGGCGTCATTCTGGATCCTCCAAAACGGCGCGATATACTTACCGACGGATGGATATTTCGTCTGGATTCTTCAGTAACCATAATCAGGGTGGATGAACCGCAATAAACAGTCCCAATCTTGAGGATAAAATCGGTATAGAATCTTGTTACGGTGATGATGCACATGAGCCCGTAAGGATGCATTAATAGTTAATAGTGTATAGTAACGGCTCTTTAGAGGCCATAATTCTTTGAGTGATATACAAAAAAGGACTATACCCGCTTTACCGGTATAGTCCTTACTACATGAATTATGACAGAATTTTTTTAGTAAATTTCAATATCTCTCAAGAGGTATGTTTCAGACAGCGGAGTGAACGCAAGCGTATCTATATCTATACGGCCTCCGATTACGCCCGATCCTTTTACACCGGTAAAGTATAAAATGTTTCCTTCAACAGAGAAACTGATAATTTCCAGTTTTCCATTCTCAGCAACATTAGCCAGAAGATCAACAGGTACAGCCGCAGGACTGGTTAAATCGAGCTTATACAGCTTGTGGTATCCTGTTTCAAAAGAATCGCTGTCAAGCAAACCGTCACGGAAGAATAACGTATTGCCCTCTATGAGGAATGATACAGGATTGTAATCAGAATTGTTAAGAGCAGGAATTATTTCAAGAGTTTTTGAGCCGTCCGGTTTTAGAATTTTAATCGGTCTCATAATACTCGAGGAACCGCCCCACATATTGCCGCCGATGATTGCCCAGCAGGCTCCTGTATTATCGTAATGGAGAGCGCTTACATTTTGGAAATTAAGCCAGTTAATGTTATTATCTTCCTTATATTTTCGGAAGGTTAATCCGGGTGTGCCGTCAGCCTTAACGAAATAAGTATTCAGGAAATAATCAGGATCGTTTCCTCCGCTTGTTTTTTTAAGTTCCGATTCAATGAAAACCTTTTTATCAAAGAAAGCTTTGAGTGATTCATCTCCAGGGGCATAGGTGGAATATTTGAACTGTACAGGATCTATGAAATATTTTTCTGCATATGACAGGAACTCGGCTGTTTTAGGAGTTCCGTCGTCATTAAGCCAGTATTTATTGACGGAGTATGCATTACTTGAAAATTTTGCAGGATCTGTCTCCGCAAAAATCGGAAGCAGCTGATAGGGAGCATTTTCAAGTACTCTTGTACTCGTTCCATTATTCCATGTATCCCGTATATATACAACCTTAATTTTCTTCTTTTGCTCATCGGTCAGGTTGTCGTAGTACGTTTTTAGAGTATAGGCGGGATCCTGAATATCGGCCAGGGTTGTTTTAACCGTGTCAAGAAGAAGAACGGTCGATGTATCGGTAGAGTCTGTTGAAACAAAAGCAAACTTATCCGCACTCTCTATCGGCATTAAGTTACGTGAAGTGCTTCCTCTTTTAACCCAGTCATTTTCAAGCGGTTCTTTAAGAACACTCAATGAAACCAGCTCCTGCCACTTTGACTCCTGAAGTTTCCAATTGAAATCCGATACACCCATGTAGTACGTGGTTGTTCCGTCAGACATTGCAAGGTAGGTATTATAACTGCTGTAGCAGTCAAAGTACCCGTTTACATAGGTTTTGTTTTCCCACTCAGAAAACCATTCATTATAATCCACCTGGAACCAGTCGGTACTTGAATCAAATAAAGGTTCGTAGGTAAGTTTCTGATCGCTGACTACATTTGCTCTAAGAAGTCCGTTAATACCGCGGATATTGTACCCGTTTAATATAACATTCTGGGGTGAAGCATTTGCAGGCGATACTTTGTAGCCTCTGACCCATGTATTGCTGTTTGAAGAATAGAAAACGCGAACAGGATTTTCAACATCATTAACAGGATACATGCTGAAAAAGCTTGCCTTACTGTTGCCTGAATAACGATCCCCCTGTACAAATAAGCGGAGCCCGTCGCTGCTTACTTCAAAATTGGTAAACTGGGTGCCGCTTAATGCGGGGGTAATGGGAGTATTTTCTTTTGTTGAAGGATCATATACGAATAACTGGTCGCTGCTGGAAGATGTTCCCCAGCTTTCAAATACATAAAAAAGTCTGCCCGAGCTGTCGAAAGATATAGGTTTGTAATTATCGTTTCCATACCATGAATAGTTCTTAACCCTTCCGTTGGATTTGGTAATTATGCTGTTGTAGGTGCCGTCCTCTTTTATATGTAAAAAGGATCCTATGTCAACCTGTGTATTATTTGTTTCGTCCCAGTAGGAGATTGAGCTTTCAAAAGCAACATACACATCTTTATTGCCTTCAATAGGACTTGTTGCTAAAAACAAAACACGGGGCATCCAGATGCCGTCGGGCAGGGTGATAGCCATTTCGACAGTGCCGTCTTCCAGTACTTTTACAAGACCGTACTGATCCGATGCCTGCCGGGCAATGGAACGTGCCGTATCCAGATCCTTAACGCCGATTAATGCACGGGAATTGGCAATATCGGCAACTCCTATAGCCTTAGCCCCGGATAGATCGAACGTAAGTCCGGACCCGTTTCCGCCTTCGTCTTCATTATCCTTATCCGTTACCGCCAGATTCGGGCAGCCTGATAATACAATTACTGATACCAGTAATAAAAAAATTGATATTCGGGATTTCATTCATCCACCTCCATTACGCTTTCTGTAAAAGCCGTTACGTTCTCTATTATAACGCATGAAATCGATTAATGGCACAAAGAAAAGCATAAAACGCATACACAAAGTAAAATCGGCAGGCAAATGGTGTGCTGAAGAATCGTGACCCTTCAGATGCTGTAAAAAAAAGAGAAAGAACCGGTTAAATAGTACACGTGGACTTATAAATACTATTCTGGAGAATTTTATTCTTTCTTTACACTGTATAATCAAAGCCGCTGCTGTGAGGAAAAGTATTATTTTTACACGGCTCTATGTTGTTCCGGTAATTTGAGGTAAAGTCATGAAAACGGCACTGAAAAGAATTCTCTTTTGTGTTCTTCTTTCTCTTGTATGCATTAACGGATTTTCGTTATCTGCATTTGATTATTTACAGGAATCTATAGTAAATATAATAACATCAGCTTCGGTACTGCAATTGGTTGATTACGAGTATGAAGAAAGAGGCGCATTATGGGGCTGTCTGCTGCAGAGCGGTAAAACGAACTCGCTTAGAAGTGAGTATCAAGCCGGTTGCGAATACATAATTCTTGCTGCTGCCGATGATATAACCATAGATGTAGATATGAATATATATCAGGGTACTTCAACGGGAAATTTAATTGCCCAAGATACAGCCGCTGACGGAACCCCGGTCGTAATTTTTACGCCTCAAACAACAGGGCAGTATACCTTTACCATAACAAATAATTCATATTACGATGCCTTTGTAAGTGTCGTTGTATTAAAATATAACGAGTATGCCGCCTTTTCATTTGATCCCCTCATGGAAGCGCTTTCAAATATACTCTCGGCAGCTGAACTTGTTTCCTACTACACCATAAAGATTCCTGAAAATAAATGGATTCTTTTCGGGGGTAATGTTTACGATAAAAGTGATACGAGTGTTTTCAATATAAATTTAAATGAGGGTACATACATATTCATGGCATCTGGGGATAATTCGATTTACGATGTCGATGTCGATGTCATAAAACAGGATTACGTGGATTATACCGGGGGAACTTCTATAGCAATAAAAGAAACCAGCACAACAAATTTTGATCTGGCAGTTTTCTCAAATACCGGGTATGAATATAATTATTTAAAAGCAATGAATAACTGGTCATATTATGGAGAAGGATTTGTGTTTGCTTTCCTTCTGCAGTTCTTTTAGAATAAGCTGTGCAAAAAATATTCCACACAGCGCTTTAGCTCATACGAGCTTAGATTACATTCAATCCGTGTACTGCAAATACTCAACGCGGTTTTTCCCGTTCTGTTTTGCCTTTAGGAGGGCGTCGTCGACCCGCTTGGTTAGTGTGCTTACGTTGTCCCTGCCTGAGAATTCTGTTACACCGACGCTTACGGTAAGATGCAGTTCTTTGCCTTCATGAATAACGGTATTGCCGTCTACACCTGCGCGGATCTTTTCTGCGATAATGAGTCCGTCTTCTATGGAGGCGGCCTTGCAGATGACGGTGAATTCCTCCCCGCCGAAACGGCTTAAAATATCGGTTTTTCTGATAATATCTTGAATTGTTCTGCACGTCTTCTGGAGTACGAGATCCCCTACCGGATGTCCGTACTTGTCGTTAAAGGTCTTGAAATTATCGATATCGAGCATAACTATGCAAAACTTCTCACCATACTTCTTTGACTGTATGATCGTATCATGAAGGTAATCATCAAAAAAGGCCCTATTCCGTGCTTGCGTCAAAAAATCGGTAATCGACTTGTCATATACCGCTTCATAATTGGACATCATCTTCTTTCCCCATTCGCCCTGGAATGCAAGAAGAAAGCCGATTACAAGGAAGCAAACGACAAGAGATCCGACTCCTGCAGGGGCAAGCAGAGGATAGAGTGTTTCCCGGAAAAACAAAAGTCCCAAGAGCGCTTCCATGCAGAGCACGCCGGTCGTGTACAGGGTGAATGCAATATCAAAGTACAGGGATGCACCTGAGAGTATAACGAACAGAAGAAACAAATTATCAATGTTGCCTTTCTGAATATAGAGAATTATGAACATGTATGTGACAGCAAAAAAAGTAAAGAGGTATTTGAACACCCTGCTCGGCGGTTTGATGAAGTATACGGTAAGCGGAGGGGAGAACATAGCAACGGCGATTCCTGATACGATTAAGGTTTCTTTCACTGAGAAATTCGTAAAATATACAAGCAGGGATTCCACGACTATTGTGAAGATGGAGGCATACGCCAGAAGCTTATTTGTTCTTTCCTGATTGACGTTCATTATCAGCATATAACTCCTATGATCCGGAAAAAATTATAATACAGGCATAGGGTTCTGTCAAAGCGGAAGATGTATTTTTTAACCGCGCAAAGTCGCTGCGACACCAATGGAGAACTATTACTATATGCTGATAAGAGTTTAAACCGCAAATGAATGTCATGATGCTAATAAAAGCACTGGATGATTGTCGTTTTAGGAAAAATAGAACGAACGTTCGTTCTATTAATAACAAACGGGGAAAAGTATTCAATCTTTTACTGCAAAAACTTGATTTACAATTTCTATTAGCGGTTTTTATCTGTAAAATCCTTAAGCTCGTCGGGCTTTATCATCTGCAGCTACTTAACCAAGACTTTTCTCCAATCCTTCATACAATACTTTTCGTGCGCTCAGCCTGATAATGCCGTCATCCTGAATACTTTCGTCTTCCTCTCCAAAAAGAAACTTCGGCCAGGCATCGCGGACCGCTAGAAGAGCCTGTTTCTTCCTTATTTGAGCGGAAGCGCCGGCAGAGAATGGGGAAATCTGCAGGTAGATCTTTTTATTATTTTTTGTACACACAAAACTAATATATTCCAAAAAATCTTTTCCTTTTGTAATTCTACCCTTAACAACAGCATAGCCTTCATCTATCAATCCCGTGTACAGAGCATTTTCAAAGGCTTTTTCGGTGTCTGCTTTTTTAAAACTGATATCGGTAGTATTGGTTCCGGAAGCAAAGGCGCTCCTTAGCCCGTTGTCGGTAAAATACCACGAAGTACCGGCTTCAATGATTTTACCTGTTTTAACATCTATGACCGGTACCTGTTCAAGCAGGCCGGATAAGCGGCAGTACTCAAGATACTCAATGACCGTCTGATTTGACACGGTTATACGCCTTGAGGCAAACGAATCGCTTATGGTTCTGGTTGATATTTGATTTCCCTGCGTTTTTGCAATTTTTTCCAGCAGCAGTCTTATGATGAGGGGGTTCCGTACTGAAAACCGCTCGATGATGTTTCCTAAAATAAAAGAGTCGGCATAGATTTTCCGCAGTGTACCAGAATGCTCCGAGGTGCAGGGGAGTAAAAGGGATTGCGGTATGCCTCCGCACTGGAGATAGTTATTGAATGAGGAACGGCTTTCGCTCAGAGTCTGATGAGCTAGAAATTCTTTATACGAAAAAGGATGCACCGTAATGATCTCATACCTGATGCTGGTGCACTGCTCCAGGAGCTCTTCGAGCACTATGGTGTTTTGCCCGGTAAGGTAAACAGTCGTCTTATATTTTGTATGTATTTCTCTCAATGCCGATATAAGACCGTCTATACGTTCGGCATTATCGATGAGGAGAGCCGAAACTCCGGCTCCGAGACCGTGAGCCGCATCGAGAAGTTCAATATCAGTTAAAATCTCTTCTCCGCCTTTTACCTGCACCACGCGTACAGGCGGTTTGTCGCGTTTTAAGCTTCGTGCAATATCGCTCATGAGACTTGTTTTACCGCTCCCTCTTAAGCCGCTTATGAGTACTATTTCATGAGTTTTACCGGATTCAAGAGCATTTATCAGATACTTCTCTCGTAGAATATACATATTATCTAATATACTAGACAAAATAAGAATAAACAAGAAGTAATTAAGTAAAAAAGACAAAAATAGCTGATATTTATAAGTTTACTAATTGTATAACGGTATAGTTACCGGTATAGTCATACCATGTTCCGTAATAAACGGGAAAAAAAATGAGAGTGTGAGCTCTAAGGAGATTAGCTATGCCAAGACAAATTAAAATTTTCGACACAACGTTACGCGACGGTGAACAGTCGCCCGGATGCAGTATGAATCTTGTAGACAAACTCGAAGTTGCCGAAAGCCTTGCCCGTCTTGGTGTGGACGTTATTGAAGCAGGTTTCGCCATTGCGAGTCCCGGCGATTTTCAGTCTGTACAGGCCATTGCCCGTACAATCCGCGGCGTGTCGGTTGCATCGTTATGCCGCGCCCTGGAAAAAGATATTGAGACAGCCTGGGAGGCAATAAAGGATGCTGAAAATCCCCGCATTCATACGTTCCTGGCCACCAGTCCCCTTCATATGGAGTTTAAATTAAAGAAGACTCCCGAACAGGTTTATGAGCAGGCGGTGAAAATGGTCAAATATGCCAGAAACCTGTGCGGCGATGTAGAGTTTTCTCTCGAGGATGCGTCCCGGTCCGACCCTGCTTTTATGTATAAGGTTATTGAAGGTGTTATTAGTGCAGGTGCGTCGACGGTGAATATTCCCGACACTGTAGGCTACGCTGTACCCGAAGAATTTTCGGCGCTTATTAAAAATATACGGGATAATGTTTCCAATATTGATAAGGCTATTATTTCGGTACACTGCCATAACGATCTGGGGCTCGGTGTTGCAAACAGCCTTGCAGCCGCGAAAGCAGGAGCGGGGCAGATTGAATGCACGATCAATGGAATCGGAGAAAGAGCGGGAAATGCAGCCCTGGAAGAAATTGTAATGAACTTATATACCCGGAAAGAGTATTATGATATGACAACGAGAATCGATTCAACGCAGCTGTATCAGGCTTCAAAAAAAGTAACGAAGGCTACCGGTGTGCGATGCCAGCCCAATAAGGCGATTGTCGGTGAAAATGCTTTTGCCCATGAGGCAGGAATCCATCAGCATGGAGTGCTCGCAAACCGCGCCACATACGAAATCATGACGCCTGAATCGATCGGTCTGCCTCACAACAAGATGGTCTTAGGAAAACATTCCGGCCGCCATGCCTTCGAGGAACGTCTGGCCTATTTGGGGTATACAATTAGCGAGGAAGATGTTGAGAAGATATTTACTGAGTTTAAAATTCTTGCTGATAAAAAGAAGACTGTTTCCGACCGCGACATTGAAGCCCTTGTTTCAGGATTCGGCAGCGGAGTACCGGAGACCTTTAAACTTGACCGCTTTGTTATTAACTCAGGTTCTTCGATTACCGCAACATCTGTTGTCCGCCTTATTACTAAGGACGGTGAAAAAGTTGAAAAAGTTGCAATCGGCGACGGTCCTGTTGATGCTTCTCTTAATGCTGTCGATAAGATTATTGGAGGATCGGAAATTAAACTGGAGGACTTTTCTCTCCAGATCGTTGATGCCATCGATACGGGTGCCGATGCCCAGGGTGAAAGCCATGTGCGCATAACCCGTGACGGCAGAACCTGGAACGGCAGCGGTGTCTCGACAGATATTGTAGAATCGGTTATAAAAGCATATCTGTCTGCGGTGAATACGATGACTTTCGAGCTTGAGCAGGAAAAAACAAGGAGTGCTGTATGAATAAAACTGGAAAGAGAATAGATATTTTTGATTCAACTTTGCGCGACGGAGCGCAGGGGGAGGGTATCAGCTTTTCTGTCCAGGATAAGATACATATTGTAAAAGCTTTAGATGATCTGGGAGTGCCGTACATAGAGGCGGGGAATCCCGGATCAAACCCGAAAGACTTGGAGTTTTTCACCGAAGTTAAAAAGCTTAAATTGAAGAATTCTCATCTTGTCGCATTCGGTTCGACGCGCCGCAAAGGAGTATCGGTCAAGGAGGATTCGAATGTTCAAAGCCTTCTTGCAGCCGGTACTGATTACATCTGTATTTTTGGAAAAACCTGGGATTTTCAGGTAAAAGAGATACTTAAGGCAACGCTTGAAGAAAATCTTGCCATGATCAGCGAAACTGTTGCTTTTTTTGTTTCAGAGGGTAAAACTGTTTTTTACGATGCAGAGCATTACTTTGACGGATACTGTGCGAATTCTGAATATGCACTTGAAACACTTAAAGCCGCGCATAAGGCAGGCGCGAAAACGCTTGTTCTATGCGATACAAACGGGGGGAAACTTCCGGATGAAGTTATGAGCATGACAAGTACTGCTCTTAAGGAAACAGGGGCGCAGATCGGTATTCATTGTCATAATGACACCGGTATGGCTGTCGCGAGTTCTCTTCTTTCGGTAAAGGGAGGAGCGGAGCATGTACAGGGAACGCTTTTAGGTTTCGGTGAACGGACGGGAAATGCAAATCTTTCTTCCATAATTGTGAACCTTCAGGTAAAGATGGGGTATGACTGTCTTCCTGAAGGATGCATGGAAAACCTTACTTCTGTTTGCAGGCGTGTTGCGGAAGTGGCAAATATTGCCCTCGACAACGGCATGCCCTTTGTAGGATACAATGCATTTTCACATAAAGCAGGAATGCACATCGATGCGGTAACTAAAAATCCTGCAGCATATGAACACATAAATCCTGAAGTTGTGGGAAACGAGCGCAGATTTTTAATGAGCGAGGTTGCAGGACGCTCTCTCGTAATTGAAAAAATACGCAAATTTGATCCGAATATTCAAAAAGACAGTCCTGTGGCAGCCCAGATTGTTGCACGGGTAAAAGAATTGGAGCATGAAGGGTATCAGTTTGAGGGTGCGGAAGGAAGTTTTGAACTTCTTATGAGAAAAAACATGGGAAAGTACAAACCCTTTTTCGACCTTCAATATTACAAGGTAATTGTTGAACAGCCTGTTGACGGCATGCCCTGCACCGCTTTCGCCCAGGTAAAAATCGGCGTGGAAGGCGAGATGGCAATAACGGCAGGAGAAGGGGACGGTCCTGTGCATGCACTCGACGGGGCTCTTAGACGCGCCTTGGAAAAATTTTACCCCCAGGTAAAGCAGATACGCCTTACCGATTTTAAAGTCCGCGTTCTGGATTCAAAAAGTGCGACCGCTGCAAAGGTCCGTGTTCTTATTGAGTCCACCGACGGTGAATATGACTGGACAACGGTGGGTGTTTCGAGCGACTTGATCGAGGCTTCATGGATAGCACTCGTCGATTCCTTTGAATACAAACTGATAATGGACGTGGAAAAACGATTTAAAGCCTATTTATAGAAAGAAACAGCCTGAAAGGCTGGCATCTTGAAATAAAACTTTAACTATACTATAATAACTTTAGTAATACTGCAGAAGCAGTGATACAGAGGAGATGTGATGCGTAGCTCGGCTAAAATAGCGCCTCGCCGCGCATCGACAAGTTTGCATTGCAAACTTGCAAATTAATTGTGCTTTCTCATTTCATTGCGAAAGCACGGTAAAAAGTTGCTTTCGAAAATTGAAATTTTCTCAGTAACTTTTTTTTAGGAGATACTATGGGAATGACCATGACTCAAAAGATCCTGGCCTCACATGCAGGATTGGATTCTGTAAAAGCAGGCCAGCTTATTGAAGCAAAATTGGATCTTGTTTTAGGCAACGATGTTACCACACCGGTTGCAATTACCGAGTTTAATAAGATTGGATGCAAAACAGTTTTTGACCGGACAAAGATTGCGATCGTTCCGGATCATTTTACTCCCAATAAAGATATTAAGGCCGCTGAACAGGCAAAGATGGTACGCGAGTTTGCCCGTAAGCATGATATTGAAAACTACTTCGAAGTGGGCTGCATGGGTATTGAACATGCGCTCCTTCCAGAAAAAGGTCTTGTTGTTGCAGGCGATGTAGTAATCGGTGCTGACAGCCACACCTGCACCTACGGAGCTCTCGGAGCTTTTTCAACCGGAATCGGTTCAACCGACATGGCTGCCGGTATGGCTTCGGGAACAGCATGGTTTAAAGTTCCTTCGGCAATCAAGTTTGTTTTGAAAAATAAGCTTTCCGGCTGGGCAAGCGGAAAAGATGTAATCCTTCACATTATCGGTATGATAGGGGTAGACGGAGCGCTGTATCAGTCTATGGAGTTTACAGGAGAAGGAGTTGCTTCCATTGATATTGACGGCCGTTTTACCATTGCAAACATGGCAATCGAGGCCGGTGCAAAAAACGGCATATTCCCTGTCGATGAGGTAACACTTGCATACCTCAAGGAACACGGAAAAAAAGAGCCTAAAATTTTTGCAGCCGATAATGATGCTGAATACGACCGTGTTATTGAAATTGATTTATCGAAAATTAAGCCGACTGTAGCATTCCCCCACCTGCCGTCAAATACAAAAACTATTGACCAGGCTAAGGGATTGAAAATTGATCAGGTGGTGATCGGATCCTGCACAAACGGGCGCATTGAAGACCTCAGGATTGCAGCTTCCATTCTCAAAGGCAGAAAGGTTTCACGCGATATCCGCTGTATAATTTTCCCGGCTACCCAGAAGATTTATCTTCAGGCAGTACGGGAAGGATTGGCAGAAATATTTGTCGAAGCGAATGCTGCATTTTCGACTCCCACCTGCGGTCCCTGCTTAGGAGGCCACATGGGTATTCTTGCAAAGGGAGAACGTGCTCTGGCTACAACAAACAGAAACTTTGTAGGCCGTATGGGTCACCCCGAAAGCGAAGTATACTTGTCAAATCCTGCTGTCGCAGCAGCAAGTGCGGTAACCGGTGTTATAACTGACCCGGCAGAGTTAATGAAGAAATAGGTCCTAAGGACATATGATAAAGAATGTCTAGGATACAGCCATTCTTTATCATTTAAAGTTTGCGTTGCAAACTTTCCGATTGAACGTACTTCCTCACTATGTTACGGAAGTACGAAAGAGAACAATTTCGAAAACTGAAGTTTTCTCTTTGTTCTCTTTGTAAGGAGATTATATGAAAGCACATGGAAAAGTTTTTAAATACGGGGACAATGTTGATACCGATGTTATTATACCGGCACGGTACCTGAATACATCCAATGCAAAGGAGCTTGCTTCTCACTGCATGGAAGATATTGATGCAGAATTTGTTTCCAAGGTAAAAAGCGGGGATATCATGGTTGCCGACAAAAACTTCGGCTGCGGATCAAGCCGCGAACATGCGCCTCTTGCTATCAAGACCGCAGGAATTTCCTGTGTTATTGCAGCGACCTTTGCACGCATATTCTACCGCAACTCAATAAATATAGGGCTTCCCATTCTCGAGTGCCCTGAGGCTGCCTCAGGTATAAAAGAGGGCGATGAGGTTGAAGTGGATTTCGATACCGGTTTAATTAAAAACCTTACAACCGGTAAAGAATTTAAAGCCCAGCCGTTTCCCGCATTTATGCAGGAAATCATCAAGGCCGACGGATTAATCAATCAGCTTAAAACGAAGCTGGCATAGAAATACAGGATAACAATATGAAAATGAATATAGCGACAATTCCGGGAGACGGAATCGGACCGGACATTGTCCGTGAAGGATGCAATGTACTGAATGCTGTCGGAAAAAAATTCGGCCATGAATTTGTGTTTACCGAAACCCTCGCAGGAGGCGCTGCCCTTGATGTGTATGGTGAACCCCTCCCTGCAAAAACTTTGGAAACCTGCTGTAAAAGCGATGCTGTCCTTCTCGGTGCGGTAGGAGGCCCCAAGTGGGATACTCTTCCCGGAAAGAAGCGTCCTGAACAGGCACTTCTTGGTTTACGGGGCGGCATGAGAGTCTATGCAAATATTAGACCTGCCTTAATGTTCAAACAGCTTTCCGATGCCTGCCCGTTAAAAAAAGAAGTAGTCGGTGAAGGGCTTGATATTTTAATTATCCGTGAGCTTACAGGCGGTATGTATTTCGGCGATCGGGGAAGAACCGAGGACGGAAACGAAGCCTGGGATACCGAGCGCTACAGCAGAATGGAAATAGAACGCATCGTAAAAATCGGTTTTGAGTCTGCACAGAAAAGACAAAAGAAACTCTGTGTAGTCGACAAGGCAAATATCCTCGAATCAAGCCGTTTGTGGCGCGAAGTAACCGAGGGTATGAAGGGAAAGTATCCAGATGTGGCTCTTTCTTATATGTATGTTGATAACGCTGCGATGCAGCTTGTCCGCAATCCCGGCCAGTTCGACGTAATTGCAACGAGTAATATGTTCGGCGATATTTTATCCGACGAGGCAAGCCAGATTACCGGTTCTATAGGAATGCTCGCCTCCGCATCGATCGGAGACTCGGGTCCGGGGCTTTTTGAACCCATTCACGGCTCTGCTCCCGACATTGCAGGAAAGGACATTGCTAATCCTTTGGCAACAATTCTTACCTGTGCAATGCTGCTCCGTTTTTCTTTTAATCTTGAAAAAGAAGCCCGGGCTATCGAGACTGCTATAGAAGCGGTTCTTGATGAAGGATGGAGAACAGGAGACATTGCAGGAAGCGCTTCACAAAGAGAGGCCCTTGGTGATAAACTTGTCGGAACCAAAAAGATGGGGGACCTTGTTACTCAAAAGATTCTTTCTTTATAAATTGTTGTTTGTGTCTGTCTGATAATACATTTTTTTGAACAGCTCCGGAAAGAAAACGGGGCAGGAGGATTTAAAATGAAAAGTGATAAAACAAAAACCGGTATGGAACGTTCGCCTCACCGATCCCTTTTTAGAGCCATGGGCTATACTGATGAAGAAATGGCCCGTCCGATTGTCGGCGTTGTCAATTCAAAAAATGAAATTATTCCGGGACACATTCATCTGGATTCCATAGTGGAAGCTGTAAAAGCAGGCATTAGAATGGCCGGCGGTACTCCCATGGAGTTCCCCGCCATCGGTGTATGCGACGGCATTGCAATGAATCATGAGGGCATGAAGTATTCCCTTGTTACCCGCGAGTTAATTGCAGATTCAACAGAATGCGTTGCAACGGCTCATGAATTCGACGCACTCGTTATGGTTCCCAACTGCGATAAAATTGTTCCCGGCATGCTCATGGCTGCCGCCCGCATCGATGTTCCGACTGTCATTGTATCAGGCGGTCCGATGCTTGCAGGAAAATACAAGGGAAAACGCCTATCATTAACGAACATGTTCGAAGCGGTAGGCGCTGTTGCAGCCGGTAAAATGACCGAAAAAGAACTTGATGAGATGGAATGCGCCGCCTGTCCCACCTGCGGGTCATGCTCGGGCATGTTTACCGCAAACTCAATGAACTGCGTAACAGAAGTTCTAGGCATGGGGTTACCCGGAAACGGCACCATTCCCGCAGTGTATGCAGACCGCATAGCACTTGCAAAAAAAGCCGGTATGGCTGTTATGGACATGCTTAAAAAAGGAATTACTGCACGGAAAATAATGACAAAGGAAGCATTTGACAATGCCCTTGCTGCGGACATGGCTTTGGGATGCAGCACCAATACGCTTCTGCATCTTCCTGCAATTGCGCATGAAGCAGGCGTCGAAATTGATCTGCGTAAAATAAATGAAATATCGGAGAAAACTCCGAACCTGTGCCGTCTTGCACCGGCCGGAGATACTTTTATTGAAGATCTGTATCAGGCAGGGGGCATTCAGGCTCTCCTTGCAGAACTTGCAAAAAAGAATTTAATCAATACATCCCTCATGACTGTGACGGGAAAAACTATTGCAGAAAATATAAAAAATGCCGTGAACTCGGATCCGGCAGTTTTACGCCCTATAGAGAATCCCTGGTCAAAGACCGGAGGTATTGCCGTTCTCTTCGGCAACCTTGCTCCCAACGGCTGTGTGGTAAAGAGATCCGCAGTAGCTCCCGAGATGATGAAGCATTCAGGCCCTGCCCGCGTATTCGGCGGCGAAGAGGAAGCATTTGAGGCAATCCAGAAGGGAACAATTAAAAGCGGCGATGTGTTAATCATCCGCTATGAAGGTCCCAGAGGCGGACCGGGCATGAGAGAAATGCTTTCTGTAACGGCTGCCTTGGCGGGACGCGGCATGGATAAAGAAGTTGCCCTCATTACTGACGGAAGATTTTCGGGTGCGACACGGGGAGCTTCTATAGGACACTGTTCCCCTGAGGCTGCTGTCGGAGGTCCGATCGCCTTAGTCGAAGAGGGCGACATCATCACTATTGATATTAATGCTTACTCAGTGAAGCTTGAAATAACCGACGCAGAAATGGAAAAGAGAAGAAAGGCATGGAAAGAACCTGAGCCGAAAGTCAAGAAGGGCTACCTTGCGCGATATGCACGCATGGTAACCAGTGCAGATAAAGGAGCTGTTCTTACATGAAACTAACCGGAGCACAAATTACAATACAATGTCTGCTCGAACAGGGTGTTGACACCGTATTCGGCTACCCCGGCGGTACCATATTAAATATATACGACGAACTGTATAAAAGTTCAGATAAAATAAAACACTATCTTACAGCACACGAGCAGGGTGCATGTCATGCAGCAGACGGCTATGCGCGTGCAAGCGGGAAGGTAGGCGTCGTCATGGCGACAAGCGGTCCCGGTGCGACAAACCTTGTCACCGGCATCGCTACTGCCTACATGGATTCTGTGCCCCTTGTCGCCATAACCTGCAACGTTCCGACGCATCTTTTAGGCAAGGACAGCTTTCAGGAAGTCGATATTACAGGCATTACCATGTCGATCACGAAACATAACTATATTGTTAAGGATGTGACAAAACTTGCGGACTGCATCAGGGAAGCGTTTGAAATTGCCAGAAGCGGAAGACCGGGTCCGGTACTCCTTGATATTCCCAAAGATGTTACTGCTTCTCAAACCGAGTTTGTGTTTAAAACTCATGATCCGTCTGTTTTAGAAACCGCTGGTGCCCTGCATAACGCCCGGAAAATACCCGTACCTTCAAAAGAGGATATTGCTTCATTTGCAAAAAAATTGAATGATGCAAAACACATTTTCTTTTATGCAGGAGGCGGGGTAATACTCTCAGATGCCGCACAGGAATTAAAGGTTCTTGCAGAAAAACTGAATGCCCCGGTTTCGGTAACACTTATGGGAAAGACTGCATTTCCGTCAAAGCATCCTCTTTGCACCGGCATGATAGGCATGCATGGAACAAAGGCTTCTAATGCGGCTGCAAATAAATGCGATGTGTTTGTTGCAATCGGTGCCCGTTTTTCGGACAGAGTAATATCGGATCCGAAAAAATTTGCCAAAGATGCTTCTGTTCTTCATATTGATATAGACCGCGGTGAAATTAATAAAAATATAAGGACAGAGGCTTTCCTTAACGGCGATATTAAAAAAATACTTGCCGAGCTTGCAATTCTTGTTTCTGCAAAAGAAAGATCAGAATGGAATGAGGAAGTTGATGAGCTGAAAAATCACATACCTGCGATGTATACGAAAAAGACTCCGCTTCATCCCAAATTTGTTCTTGAAAAAATTAATGAGGTGCTGGGAGACGATACGATTATAACAACTGAAGTTGGACAGCACCAGATGTGGGTTGCACAGTTTTATCCGTTTTCAAAGCCGAGAACATTTCTTACATCAGGCGGCTTGGGTACCATGGGCTACGGCACGGGTGCTGCAATGGGAGCCCAGGTAGCATGCCCTGACAGGCGGGTAGTGCACGTGGCTGGAGACGGATCATTCCGCATGAACCTGAATGAGCTTGCAACAATATCCCACTATACTATTCCGGTAATTATTATCATTGCAAATAACGGAACTCTTGGAATGGTACGCCAGTGGCAGAAGATGTTTTACGGGCAGCGCTATTCTGCAACAACGCTCGATCGTCCGCCTGATTTTGTAAAACTTGCACAGGCCTTCGGCGTGCGCGGCTACAGGGCGGCAAATGAAAAAGAGTTTAATGAAGCATTTGCAAAGGCAGTGAGTGAAAAAACTCCCTGTCTTATTGACTGCGGAATAAATATTGATGAAATGGTTTTTCCAATGGTTCCTGCAGGGAAGCCGATTGACGAGCTTCTCTTGGAGGCGGAGTCTTAAAAACAGGGACTGCAGTCAGGTAATTATCAGCCTGAAAGCAGTCCTTTTTTTTACTTCAATTCCATAGCGGGAATGGTGTCCATGTCGTCAAAGACGCGGTTTTCGCCGGCCATTGCCCAAATAAACGTATAATTACTCGTACCGCAGCCTGAGTGGATTGACCAGCTGGGAGAAATAATTGCCTGTTCATTGTGCATCACAACGTGGCGGGTTTCATTACCTTCGCCCATGTAATGGAAAACAATATTATCAGACGGAATATTAAAATATAAATACACTTCCATGCGGCGTTCGTGAGTGTGGCAGGGCATGGTGTTCCAGACAGAGCCGGGAGCGAGCGTTGTAACTCCCATAGAAAGCTGACAGGTATCAAGAACAGAAGGATGAATATACTGGCGGATAATTCGTTTGTTGGAAGTAAGTGAATCTCCAAGTTCTTTTTGTGCAGCTTCGGCGCTTGTTATATGTTTTGCAGGAAAAGTTTTGTGAGCAGGAGCGGAACACATGTAAAACTTTGCGCTGCTGCTTCCTGTGCTTTCAAACTCGATTTTTTTTGTACCCATAGGAAGGTAGAGAGCATCAAGCGGCTCCATAGTATACACTTCATTATCAGCATAAACTTTTCCTTCGCCTTCAATGTTAATGATACCGAGTTCCCGTCTTTCAAGGAAAAACTGTGTACCGAAATTCTTCCAGCAGTCAATATTTTTATCAATTGATAATTTTTTTGATGCGGGCATCGCTCCCATGGTGACCATGCGGTCTACATGGGAATACACCGCGCTCACGTCATCGTTTATAAAAACAGTATTAATGAGAAATTCATTTCTTATTTCTTCCGTTGTATACCTTTTAAAGTCCCGCTGATTAACAGAGTATCTAATATCCATATTTTCTCCTTTAAAAACAGTAAAAAATGTAAAAAAACGCATTTGTATACAAAAAAGTAAAGTGTATACATTTACAAAATCAGTATATAGAGCTATACTGCAGATGTCAACAAGGAAGTTTATATTTTTTTCTTTAGAAGGAGTATGCGATGTTTGATCATAATAGTTTCAGACTTGATGGTAAAATTGCTTTGGTTACCGGTGCTTCATACGGGATAGGATATGCAATTGCATGCGGTCTGGCCGCTTATGGAGCAAAAATTGTTTTTAACGATATTAATCAGGAACTTGTAGATAAAGGAATTGCATCCTACAAAAAAGACGGGATTGATGTGAAAGGGTATGTTTGCGACGTTACCGATGAAAAAGCGGTGACGGATATGGTGTGTTCTATTGAAAAAGATGCAGGAGTAATTGATATTCTTGTAAACAACGCGGGAATAATTAAAAGAATACCTATGTGTGAAATGTCGGCAGAAGATTTTAGAAAAGTAATCGATATCGATCTTAATGCCCCTTTCATAGTATCGAAGGCGGTTATTCCATCGATGATAAAAAAGGGTCATGGAAAAATTATCAATATATGTTCAATGATGAGCGAACTAGGGAGGGAAACGGTTTCCGCCTATGCAGCTGCTAAGGGCGGACTGAAAATGCTTACTAGAAATATATGTTCAGAGTTCGGTCATGCGAATATTCAATGTAACGGTCTCGGTCCGGGGTATATTGAAACTCCGCAGACTGCACCTTTACGGGAAAAACAGGCCGACGGGTCGCGCCATCCTTTCGATGCGTTCATTCTTGCAAAAACGCCCGCTGAGCGGTGGGGTACAACAGACGATCTCATGGGACCTGCCGTATTTTTGGCATCAGATGCATCCAACTTTGTTAACGGTCATATACTCTATGTAGACGGCGGAATTCTTGCCTATATAGGCAAACAACCCTAGTACGCATTTTCGAAGAGGATTACGAATGAACAGCAGTGAACAGGTACAAAGTGTAAAATCCCAGGATGCTCCGGGGCTTATATATTCAACACTGAAAAAGGAAATTCTAAACCTTACAATAAAGCCGGGGGAGGAAATTTCTGAGAGCAGTATCTGTTCACGGTTTAATGCCTCCCGTACTCCTGTCCGTGAAGCTTTTTTGCGGCTGCAAAATGCGGGTCTTCTGACGACAGTTTCGTATAAAGGATCGTTTGCATCTCTTTTAGATTATGATGCGATTCAGCAGGTTATTTATATGAGATGTATTGTAGAAGCTGCTGTGCTTTCCGATTTTATACAGAAAATAACACCGTATCAGATAGAAGAACTGCGCTATCGAATCAATATACAAAGAATTCTTACTAGCGATGATATTGATATTAATAAATTTTTTGAAGCGGATTATGAATTTCATTCCATTTGGTTCACTCATGAAAAAAAAGAACTCTTATGGAAAATAATTCAAAGATCGCAATATCATTATTCGCGGTTTAGAATGCTCGATCTAAACGATAAGGAACACTGCAAAAACATCTTTGACGAGCATATGCATTTATTTGAGCTTATAGAAAAAAAGGATGCGGAAAATGCATCCAGGTTTATTCATGAACATTTACAAGGGGGTACGCATAGAATCGCTGAACGCATCACCAAAGATTATGCTTCTTATTTTTTATAACAAAAGTTATGTTCTTAATTGATTTTTACGAGCGGTGCTGTGTTGTAATTTGTATTGAATTTTCTGTTGCCGTCGGCTGCAGCAAGGTAAAATTCATGAGTATTACAACCATCATGCCGGAAATCGTCCTGCTAATGCAGTCTTATACATCCTGCCTGTTTACTGCACATTCCTCTTCAGGCTGATACTGTTTAACATTCAAAAAACCTCATATTCCTTCCCGCTGACGGCTGTGAAAATTTATATATATCATAGAGTACCATTAAAGGAGGTATAACTCTTATGAAAAAAATCACAGTAATTGCACTAATGTGTGTTGTATGCGCTTTCTTGAGCGCTGCCGACAAAAAAGTGGAACTGAAATTTGCCCACTATCTGGCGGAGAACCATCCGGCTCATGAGGCCGCTGTTGCTTTTGCAAATGCGGTTAAAGAAAAAACCGGAGGGACTGTAACCGTAACGCTGTTTCCAAACAGCATGCTTGGAAACTCCCAGGAGCTTGTTGAACAGACAACAACAGGCGCTCTCGATCTTGTAATTCCAACAGAGCCCGCTATTGCAAAATATGTTAAGAAATTCAACATGGTAGGCGCTCCGTTTGCTTTTAAGGATTATGAGGCAACTGATAAATTTTTTGCAGGAAGTTTTTTGTCCTGGGTGAATAAAGATATTGAAGCAGTCGGTTTAAAATATCTTGCACGCTGGGAATACGGTTTTAGAAACTACACAACATCAGTCCGCCAGATAAATACTCCAAAAGATATGCAGGGATTAAAAATTAGAACTCCTCCTGATTTTGTAAACTCTGCAACCGTAAAGGCTCTGGGCGGAATTTCACAGACCATTTCGTTTACAGAACTTCCTATGGCATTAAAGCAGGGTGTCGTTGACGGGCAGGAAAACCCTATTGCAACAATACTTTCAGGAAAAATGTATGAAACGCAAAAGTTTTTATCTGTATTGAATTATACGTATAATTCAACACACCTGTTAATGAATAAGAAAAAATTTGATTCTCTCACCGCTGCCCAGCAGAAAATCATTATTGATGAAGCTGTGAAGGCAGGCCTTGCCATGCAGAAAGCAGTACGGGAACAGGAGGCAAAGCAGATTAAGGAATTGGAAAAAAACGGCATGCAGGTTGCATACCCCGACACCAAACCTTTTATAACAGCAGCTTCTCCCGTATATGATGAATTAAAGGCACAGGTCGGAGAGGCAGACTATAAGTATTTTATGGATCTTCTGGAAAAAAGCAGAAAGTAAAAATATCATTACATTGAGGCAATTTCAAAAGTCAGACGAGTTTTGAAATTGCTACTTTAATGTAGCGACAGAATTTTTATAACTAACTATGTCAAAAGTAGTTATAAAAATTCTGTAAAGCCACTTGAGAAAGTTAACAGACTTTTGAAAGTGGCTCACATTGTATAATTTTTATTATGCGCAGGGGCGGTCAGAATACCACCCTTTGCGTAAATATAGTGCTGAATAAAAACAGCACTTATCAGCTATGGAGTACAGCTATGTTAACATTGTTTATCTTTATTATATTATTGCTATTAATACTATTAAATGTGCCGATTGCAGTCTCTATGGGGATGACTGCGGTTTGCTTTTTTATAGGACTGGGACAGGGTGCCTCCCTTACGATGCTCGCCCAGCGGATGTTTTACGGAACAACAGGATTTACACTGCTTGCTGTTCCTTTTTTTATTTTAGCCGGAAACCTTATGAACTCTGGAGGTATAACCAACAGGATTTTCAGGTTCGCCCGTGCTCTTGTCGGTCATGTTCCCGGAGGACTTGGTCAGGTCTCCGTTATTTCATCTGTTATTTTTTCCGGAATGTCGGGGTCCGCGGTTGCTGATGCCGCAGGACTTGGACAAATAGAACAAAAGGCTATGATTGATGACGGCTACGATCCTGTGGTTGCAGCTTCCATGGTGGCATCTTCATCCATAATAGGGCCGATTATTCCTCCGTCTATTCCCTTTGTATTTTACGGAGCTCTTACCGCAGTCTCTGTCCCGCGTCTTTTTATGGCAGGTTTTGTTCCCGGTATTATCATGTCTATTACCCAAATGATTATAATTGCAATTATGGCTGGACCGAGAAATTTTCCGAGGGCTAAAAGAGTAAACTTTAAAGAATTTATACATGCCACTGCAGGCGCCTTTTTCCCATTAATGACACCGGTAATAATTATAGGCGGAATAATGACAGGACTCTTTACTCCTACAGAAGCATCTGTTGTAGCATGCATCTATGCAATAATCCTTGGACTCATTTATAAGGATTTAAAAATTAAAGACCTGCCCGGAATATTCTGGAGTACGATAAAATCATCTGCAGGGCTGTTATTAATAATGGCAGTTGCCAACTTCTTCGGCTGGTTTGTCATGTACGAGCAGATACCGAATAAGCTTATAACTTCTCTTGCTTCCATTGGAGCATCAGGGAGCGGTGTTATGGCAATAGTAATTGCTGTAATACTGATAATGGGATTATTCATGGAAGGAAATGCAATTTTATTTATTATTATTCCCATATTTTTACCAATATTCAAAATGTACGGATTTGACTTAATTAATCTGGGCGTTGTTTTAACCCTTCTCATCATGATTGGGAATCTGACGCCTCCTGTGGGAATGTGCCTGTTTGCCGTTGCAGGACATGCAAAGGTACCTATACTGAAACTAGGGTTTGAATGCCTTCCCTATATAATAGGAATTCTTTTACTTACAATTTTAATGGCATATGTTCCCATCATTTCCACCTTTCTGCCGAATCTTATAATGGGGGTTGAATAGTATGAGTGAAGGAAAGAATTTTTTCATTAAAGCCGATGCTGCTGTAAAGGCTGTATTGAAGTATATTACGCTTGTAATGTTTTCCATACTCATGGTAATAATTGCATTAAATGTGTTAAACAGACTCATACCGGTAACATCGTTTCACTGGCTTGATGAGATAATTGAACTGTGTTTTGCTGCAATGACCTTTTACGGAGCGGCAGCAGTATGGATAACCAAGGGTCATTACAGTGCAGGGAATTGGCTTGAAAAGAGGATGAAAAATGAAAAGGGTGCATATCTGCTCCGGCTTCTCGTGGATTGTATATCTCTGACATTTTTGGTAATTCTTTTTTACTTCTCATTATCGCTCGTGTTAAAAACACAGGAAGTAACTGCGGTTTTTCAAATACCCCGCTCTGTCTTATATTTGTGCATGCCTACATCGTCTCTAATAATGATTTTATATACCGTATATTTTATGATAGAGGATTTTAAAACAATTCTACCGGAACTTAAGAAATAGAGACAGCGTTAGCCCCTTGCCTCGTTGAGATAATGCTGATTCTATGGAAAAACCGTCATCATTCCGTCTTGGAGTGACTGAAAGGAACGGAACGAACGGGACGAATGACGAGTTTTTCCATAGAATCAGATATATATAAAATTTTATTTGACTCTCCCCCTGGAGGAGACTGTATACTGTAGGTATGAGTACTAATGAAATTTGTATTAAAGGGCTGCATGAAAACAACCTTAAAAACGTGGATCTTCGAATTCCCAAAGAGAAGATTGTCGTATTTACCGGTGTTTCAGGGAGCGGTAAATCTAGTATTGTTTTTGACACCATTGCAAGTGAAAGTCAGAGGCAGATGAACGAAAGTTATTCAGCCTTTATCCGCTCCAGACTTCCAAAATTTCCAAAACCTCATGCAGACAGCATTGAAAATTTAACTGCGTCTGTTATTGTCGACCAAACTCCGCTCGGCGGCAATGCACGCTCTACGGTCGGTACAATATCCGACATGTATACGAGTCTCCGCCTCATCTTCTCCCGCATCGGGAATCCTCATGTCGGCACCGCCTCGTATTTTTCTTTCAACGACCCAAACGGCATGTGTAAAACCTGCTCGGGTCTAGGCCGTGTTATGGGAATTGATATTACATCCCTTTTAAATACTGAAGAGTCTCTCCGCTCTGGGGGTATTAAGCATACCCTTTATAAAGAGGGTGCGTACTTTTGGGGACAACTTGAAAAATCTAAGTTTTTCGACATGGATAAAAAGCTGTCTGATTTTTCAAAAGAAGAAATGAACCTATTACTCTACGGCAACCGTTCAGGTCTTACACAGAATGATGTTGTATCGCAGACTGATATTGCCTCTTTTAAAAAAAATGAAAAACTTCTTCGCGAAAGCAAATTTGTCGAAGGACTCGTTCCCCACATGACGCGCCTCTTTTTAAACCGCGACACAAGCGGCATGAGCAGGCCTCTGCAGGAAAATGCGCAGAAGCTTCTGCATGAGGAACTGTGTCCCGACTGCAGGGGGGAGAGACTCAACAAGGAAGCAAGAACCTGTAAAGTTGCCGGCTATACCATTGTTGAAATGTGTGCTATGGAAGCGTCTGATTTATATGAAGTGTTGCGAAAAATAGATGACAGCCGGGTAATCACGGTGGTTGACTCATTGTGTGCAGGGCTCAAGCGCCTTGTCGACATAGGACTTCCGTATATCAGTCTTAACCGCGATTCCTCATCCCTTTCGGGCGGGGAGGCTCAGAGATTAAAACTCGTCCGCTACATGGGATCGAGCCTTACCAATTTAACCTACATTTTCGATGAGCCGAGTACCGGTCTTCATCCGCGCGATGTGGGACGCATGAATACTCTGCTGCAGAACCTGCGCGACAAGGGCAATACTGTTCTAGTCGTCGAACATGATAAAGATGTTATTTCTATTGCGGATCATGTCATCGATGTTGGGCCGAATGCCGGAAGAGACGGAGGGCGGATTGTTTTTGAGGGAAGTTATAAGTCTCTTCTCGAATCTGACACTCTTACAGGAAGAGCCATGAAAACATCGCTTGAGTATAAAGAAAAAACAAGAAAACCGCATGACTGGCTCAATGTGGAACATGCCTCCATTCATAATTTAAAGGATGTGAGCATCAGTATTCCAACAGGCGTTATGACTGTAGTTACAGGGGTTGCAGGAAGCGGAAAAAGTTCGCTTATATCGCACTGTTTTGCAAAAAAATACGAGGACCGCGTTGTTCGTGTTGACCAGGGACCGATCACTGCAACGAACAGATCCATGCCTGCCTCCTATCTTGGATTCTTTTACAGCATTAGAAAGGTATTTGTTTCATCTTCCGGAAAGGATATAGGTCTATTCAGTTTTAATTCAAAGGGTGCCTGCCCCGCATGCGGAGGGAAGGGTGTGATTGTTACCGAGCTTGCTTTTATGGATCCAGTCATAACCCCCTGCGAGGCATGCGGTACGACACGGTATAATGACGAGGCTTTACAAGTTATGTATAGGGGGAAGACAATTGTCGATGTATTGAATCTCACCGTGGATGATGCCTTGGATTTTTTTGACAGTACAGATGATAAGGGTATTATCAGTGTACTAAAAGCGATGAAGGAAACAGGGCTTTCATATATGACCCTGGGGCAGCCGCTTTCAACATTATCGGGCGGGGAAAGACAGAGAATTAAACTTGCAAAGTACATCGGAAAAAAAGGGAATATCTTAATTCTCGATGAGCCGACAACAGGGCTGCACAGTTCCGACACCGGAAAACTATTATCGCTCTTTGAACGCATGGTGGACAAGGGCAATACGGTAATTATTATTGAGCACAATCTTGAAGTTGTGAAGAGAGCTGACTGGGTAATTGATATTGGACCCGAAGGCGGCAAGCACGGGGGGCAGGTTGTATTTACGGGAACTCCAAAAGAGATGAGAGACGGTTCTACAACAATTACCGCTGACTGCCTTCGTAAGTGCTCATGAAAGTAAAATAGAGAGAATGCAGCAATACGTTAAACCGATATTGGATTTATCGTACAAAATGTGTTTTACATACGTATGATAGTGCCGCAGTGAACTAATTCCACAACGGAAGGAAGTGCATTATGTAAGAAATTCATTTCATGTTCCCCGGTACAGTGGCAGGGATACACCTTATCAATGTTGTTTTCTTTTATAAATTTGACAGTTGCTTCAATCCGATCCTGTGAAACGCCTTCGAGATGAAAACCTCCGATGACAGCATATATATGTTTCCCTTTTGTCTCTTCTAAAACATGACGGCACATATTCATAAAACCGCAGTGGCAGCAGCCGGTTATAAGCACCAATCCTTTCGCTGTTTCTATACTGATAACGGCTTCGTCAATCATTCTGTCGCCTGCGGTGCGCTCATCATCGCTGTATAAAAGGGCTGATGGTTTTTCATATATATCAGTCTGGCTTATAGATTCGTACACCGTAATTCCGTATGAAGGAAGTGCTGCTTCCTTTGAAAATAAAAGTTTTTGACACTCACTCATGGTTTGAATAGTCAAAGTATTTTCATCTGATAGTCCGATGTTTCTTAGCTTTCCGGTTTTCATGCTGTAGTGCTTTATAAAAATATTTTTAGAGCAAACAAGTTTTGAATGTGTATTCATTTTTGAAAATTCACTGAGAGCATCGGTGTGATCATAGTGACCGTGGCTCAGAATAACAGTAGAGATCTCAGTAATATTTTTACTAAGCAGCTTTGCGTTATGAAAAAGTTTTCCTCTTCCCGTATCAAAGAGAATTGGTTTCATACCTTCAAATTCTATGAGACAGGAAAATCCGTGCTCTCCCTGAAGCGGATAGGAAGCTTTGTTGTCGGCGAGTATGGTGATTACAGGTTTTTGTGTGGTCATAGAAAATCCTTTACTATTAATGGCTGCAGGCATTCTCTCCTGCTTTCAATGTTCCGTTCAAATATTCCTGTGCAAGTTTTTCTGATTCTTCGCATGGAGCGCCGACAAAAACAGTAATACCGTTCTGGACAAAAAGTTCTCTTGCTCTGCTTCCCATTCCTCCTGCAATAATTACATTAATTCCTTTTTCGTGCAGGAAGCGGGGGAGGAGTCCGGGCTCATGGGGAGGAGCTTCAATATATGATTTTGCTCCGAGTTTTTTTGCTTTTTCATCTGCTTCAAATACATCAAATCCTGCACAGTGGCCGAAGTGAAGATTCAATTTTCCGTTTGCTACGGGGATTGCTATGTTCATATACTACTCCTGTTGTTATTGGTTCTAGTGCACCAATAGCGTTTTTTATTTTCTGCTTTCTATTAAAGCTTTTGCGATTGTCTCATACACTTTTGCAGTTTGGGATTCAGCAAACTTTGCGATGTAGGGAACGCCTGAGTCTCCGCTTTCTCCGAACAAGGGGTCTATGGGAATTGTACCGAGGAAGGGTACACCATACTTTTGGGCAAGACGTTTTCCTCCTCCTTCTT
Organism: Spirochaetota bacterium; assembly: GCA_023398165.1. GTDB lineage: Bacteria > Spirochaetota > Spirochaetia > Treponematales > Treponemataceae > JAAZLA01. The sequence goes on from JAEWSQ010000007.1 coordinate 212,394, forward strand.
TGAATATATAGGTAATCTCGCTGCAGTGCGGGCAGATAAAGCCGCTCATGTTTTCCACAATACCGGTTACTTTTAAGCTGAGCTGCTTTGAAAACGTAATAGACTTGCTTACATCAACTGCAGAAACATCTTGAGGTGTTGTTACAATAATCGAACCGTCTGCATTTCCAATCAGCTGAATAACTGATAACGGCTCATCTCCCGTTCCCGGAGGGCAGTCAATAATCAAATAATCAAGTTCTCCCCATTCAACGTCTTTTAAAAACTGTTTGATGACGCCGTTTTTCATGGGACCTCTCCAGATTACAGGGGAGTCTTCTGCTTCAAGTAAAAATCCTACGGACATAACTTTTAAGTTGTTGTAGCCTTCCATCTCAACCGGATAAATCTTTTCCTCTGTTCCCATGAGCTTTGTTCCGGCTAAGCCGAGCATTGTCGGAACGCTGGGGCCGTGAACATCGACATCTAGTAGCCCAACTCTTTTTCCGCTCAAGGCTAAACTTACTGCCGTGTTTACGGCTACGGTGCTTTTCCCGACCCCGCCCTTGCCGGACATTACAACAAATTTCTTTGCCACATTCGGCATTTGTACTAAATCGATCATACAATTTCCTTTATTATCTTTTGTAATATTGAAGAAAGTTCTCTGCTTTCTTTATTTTCTTCGTATTCTATAATAGTTTTGCCTTCTATTTGAGCTTTTGTTACAGACCCATTATATGGAATTGCACCTAAAAAAGGAATACTGTTATCTGTGCACCATGAACTAATCAATTCAGTCTTTTCCGCGTTGATGCTTGCCTTGTTTACAATGACTGCACACGGGATCGAAAAATGTTCAGCAAGCTGTGCAGCGCGTTTAAGATCGTGAACGCCCGACACTGTCGGCTCCGTTACAATGATCACCTGACTGCATCCTGTGATGGATGCAATAACGGGGCATCCTGTTCCCGGGCTTCCGTCTACAATAATGTATGACGCGTTCTGCTCCTGAGCTATCTTCTTCGCTTCTTTCCGTACTGTTGTTACAAGCTTGCCTGAGTTTTCAGCACGACTGTCGAGAGCGGCATGCACCAGAGTTCCGAACCGTGTAGTAGATACATACCATTCGCCGCATCTGCGTTCAGGAAAAGAAATAGCTTTAGACGGGCACTGTGAAACGCAGACCATGCATCCTTCGCAGTCAGCCTTTTCAATCTCAAAAAAACCTTCAGGTGTTTTATGAAAGGACTCGAAGCGGCAGACGTCAGTGCAGATAGAACAGTTTGATCCGTCTTTTCTGGAACAAAGCTTTTTATTCATCACCGCTATATTGCCGCTTATAAATTCATGTGTTTCATTAACATCAGGATTCATAACTATGTGCATATCGGCAGCATCGACATCGCAGTCAGCGCAGACAACTTTTTTTTCTTTAGAAAGAATGTTTGCAAGAGCGAGTGTGAAGCTCGTTTTACCGGTTCCGCCCTTTCCGCTGATTACTACTATTTCTTTCATTATAGTCCTTCCTTCGCAGGTACTGAGGACGCAATGTATGCAAGTACCGATTGAAATTCCTTTTCATATTCCGGTACAGAGCTAATAAGACTCATTCCCCTGGAATAACCTTGTGCAATGCGCATATCTTCCGGTACTTGAAGAAGAATCTTTATTTCTTCTTTTTCGCAGTAACGTACAACTCTGTCGTCTCCTGCAGTAGATCTGTTAATCACAATACCAAAGGGAATATTCATTTTACGGACAGTAACGACAGCAATCTTTAAATCATGAAGACCAAAAGGTGTGGGTTCTGTGACAAGGACGGCAAAATCGCAGCCGCTTACTGCTGTTCCCATGGGGCATGAAGTACCGGGGGGACAGTCAATAATCGTAATGGCGTTTTTAAGAGAAACATCATTGCGTAAAGCATCTTCTGTTTCTTTTTTTACTGAGCGTATGAGCGGCGGCGACATAGCCTTTCCGATGCTCAACCTTCCTTCTACAAAGCGCAGGAGGGATTTATCTTTTCTTTGTACAGAATAGATTGTTTTTTCTCCGATTACAGAGGGAATCTCTGTTATTGCCTTAACGGGACATACTATGGCGCACCCTCCGCATGAATGACATAATTCCGGGAACACAAGGGCATACTTTCCCACACAGGCAAGGCTGTTAAACTGACAAAATGCAGAACACACACCGCAGGCTGTACAGAGCGATTCATCTACCTTAGGAATAAGTACTGTCACATCTTTTTTTACACCTGCATCTTTTTGCAGAAAAAGACCGCTATTGGGTTCTTCCACGTCGCAGTCAAGGAGAAATACCTCAGACGGTGCAGATTCTGCAAGAGCAATAGATATAGTTGTTTTGCCGGTTCCCCCTTTTCCGGAGGCGACTGATATTTTCATACCCAGTGGCCTTCTACATCTGCATTGTCGATTTTTGTAAGTTCGCCCTTCTTAAACTTTTCTACAGCCTCAGAAAGACTTACGGGCGGTGCCAGATAAATAAGAACACCTGCTGCTTCCAGTACTTTAAAAGCCTTGGGGCCGGTGTGTCCTGTAATAATGACTTCTGCACCGGTTTTTACAACATTCTGGGCGCTTTGAATTCCTGCTCCCTGAGCGGCATTCAAGTTTTGCTCATTGTCAAAAGCTGTATAAGTATTCTTCTCTGTATCATACACGACAAAGAAAGACGCGCGGCCGAATCTTTGATCAACCATATCAGTGTTGTTTTTTCCTGCTGCTGATAATGCTATTTTCATATAACCTCCAAAAAATTACATACGTAAAAGCGATGAATGACCGCCCCGTCCGCCCCTGCCGGCTCTGAGCCTTCTTCTTCTGGGACAGCCGCAGCCCGGCATTCCAAACTCTGCGGATATCAGACGATTTTCTTTCCACGCTGATATAACTTCGTCAACATTTCCTGCTATAAAGGGAATGATTGTAATTCCCTGATCGAGAATTAAACGTTCGCATTCACACGAAATACCGCCGCATATTAATGTGTCTATTCTCTGTTCCTTTAAAAAAACTGCTTTAGAAATATAGTCTTCCGGCAATGAAACAATGATTGATGCCTCGTTATCTTCCCCGAGAATTAAACATTTTCCTGCCTCATCAAATACAGGAGCTATTCTATTATTCCATACCGTTATTGCTGTTTTCATAATTATACTTTTGCAAGTAGCGTGCCAATATCAGTATTCTGTAAACAAGCTTAGCTTTCGGCGGATTTTTTGAATAAGCCTCATACACAGTCTTAAACAAGGCTATTACAGGTAAAGATGGCCTAAAACGATTGATATATAGAAACATATAAATATAAAGATATGTCGATGCATTGTAATAATTGCAAAGAAGCAATGAAGGCATTGCAAAATAGCAATATAAGGAACAGGCAGGTACTTGAAGAAATATCTGAGTAAAAGTATCATCATAAACACAAAGAGGTTTTACATGGAAGATTTTGGGCAAAGGGCAGTAGAGTTTTTTTCTAAGGGGTACAACTGCGCTCAATCGACAGCTGCAGCATTTGCTGAGTATCTAGGTCTGGATGAAAAAGAAGTACTTCGCGGTATGGCAGGATTCGGAGGCGGAGTAGGCGGGCAGAGGGAGATGTGCGGCGCAGTAAGCGGTATGATCTATGTGTTAGGTCATATATATGGAGAGTATGACCCGCATGACACTGAAGCTAAGACAGCCTTATATAAAGCAGTTAGAGAATTATCAGAAGAGTTTAAAGCAGAATTCGGCACGACAAACTGCCATGAACTTTTGCTGAAAGCTTCTGTTATACCAAAACCTGATCCATCTGAGAGAAATGCAGAATATTATAAAAAAAGACCCTGTGCACATTTCGTACAGAAGGCGGCAGAACTTGCATCTTTAAAACTTTCTGAGAAAAAAATGTTGGCATAAAAAATGCGAAGGCATTACTATCTTACTATGTTAGGAGGTAGTACAATGCCCGGAGGTGATAGAACAGGTCCTGCAGGTATGGGACCAATGACAGGAAGGGGCGCCGGATTTTGTGCAGGTTACGGAACTGCAGGATATATGAATAATGCAGGTAATTGCAACGGCGGATGCGGTGGTCGCGGATTAGGACGCGGTGTAGGACGCAGCCTTGGACGCGGTTTTGCAGGCGGTTTTTTGCAGAACGTTGTACTACATCAGGGAGTGCAGAGAACTACGGAAGATGAAAAGTACAAACTTAATGCACGTTCTCATTCTCTTCAATATTAAGTTTTTTAATTTTACGCCATAAAGTTGCTTTGTCAATATTGAGCTCGGCTGCGGTCTTTGTTTTATTCCAGCTGTTGGCTTTAAGAGCTTTCATAATGCACTCCCGTTCGGCTTCATCTCTAGCCTGCCCGACAGTTTCACCTTGAGGTTTGCGTTTTTTTTCATTGTGTTCCAGCAGTGTGGAAGGTATGAGATCTATGGTTAGGATGCTTTCTTTTGCAAGCACCGTCATGCGTTCCACAATGTTTTCAAGCTCCCGTATATTCCCAGGCCAGCTGTATCCGTAAAAAAACTTAAAGACATCGCTGTCAAACGCCGAAATATTTTTATTCATCCGGGCGCTGTATATTTCTAAAAATGACTGTGCAATGTCTGCTATGTCTTCTTTTCTATCTTTGAGTCCGGGAAGATTAATGGTTATTACATTAATTCTATAGTATAAATCCTGTCTGAAGGTGTTTTTTTTAATTAGTTCCAGTAAATCTTTGTTTGATGCGCACAGTATGCGTACATCTGTTTTAACAGGTTTTACGGCACCAAGCGGCTCGTATTCATGTTCCTGCAGCACCCGTAAAAGTTTTACCTGCATGGCAGAACTTATGTCTCCGATTTCGTCGAGAAAAAGAGTTCCTCCTTCCGCAAGTGCAAAGCGGCCCGGCTTATCTTTATCTGCCCCGGTGAATGCTCCCTTTTTATAGCCGAATAATTCAGACTCCAAAAGACTCTCAGGCAAAGCGCCGCAGTTCACCGCAATGAAGGGTTTATTCTTCCGCGGGCTTTGTGTATGAATAGTTCGTGCAAGTACTTCCTTACCTGTGCCGGTTTCTCCCTGTATGAGAACAGAGCTTGAACTTTCTGATACAGAAGGAAGAATTGACAGTATGCTATGCATTGAAGGGCTTTTGCTTTCATATACAGGATGAGGGCCGCGGGAAAAGAGTTCATTTTTGAGTTTTTCTATTTCGCTTAAATCGCGGAACGTCTCTGCTCCTCCCAGTATTGTTCCTGTTTCATCTTTTAAGATCGCGGTAGATACACTTATGGGAATACGCCCTCCGTTTTTAGAAATGCAGTAACCTGATTTATTAATAAGAGGCTTCCCTGTTTTCATGGTCTTTTTAAGAGGGCAGTCTTTTTCGCACATATTCGATTTAAACACTTCAAAGCATTTTTGGCCGACTGCATCTTTTTTTTGAACGCCTGTTATTAGTTCTGCTGCCCGGTTGAATGACGTAATTTCCCAGTCTGTGTTTACGGTAAAAACACCGTCAGAAATGCTTTGGAGTATGTTTGATGTAAAGACTTCATTATTCATATGGGAAATAATACTGTAAAAATTGCAAAAATGCAATATTTACTATTTGCAGCTATGCAATGCTAAAAGACGGTAGAGCAAAGAATATTTACGTATTACACGGTAGTCTGAACGTAAAACTGTAGACGTACACGGCGTGCTTAGATACAATAATGTATTAATGTACTACTGAATAAGGACGGCACATGTCAAATATAAAAAGGAATACTGCAATTATACTAAGTTTTCTTATTTCTACAGCCGCTCTTTTTGCCCACCCGCATGTGAGCATTGTTAATAAAGCGGAGTTTGTCTGGAAGGATGCAAACCTTTCAGGGGTTTATCTGGAATGGACTTTTGATCACTTTTTCTCAGGCGATATTATCAGCTGGCTCGATGAGGATTCAAACAGACAATTTGATGAAAGGGAAAGCGGTCTCGTATATAACAATGCTTTTATCAATTTACAGAATTATTACTACTACACTTTTATAAGACAGGGAAATAAAAGAACGAATCCCCCCAAAGTTGAACAATTCAAAGCACGAATAGAAAAGGGACAGATGGTATACAGGTTTTTCATTGATTTAAGCACGTACCAAAAAAGTGATCTTTATCTTGCTGTGTATGATTACATTTTCTTTTCAGACATATCGTATCCTGATAAAGACGCTGTTAAACTTACCTATGATGAGAATCTAGTTAATCCTAAATTCTCGATTATTGAAAACAAGGAGTATCCGGTGTATTATAATCCCTTAGGAGCAGCTGATGACACACGGGTATACTATAAATGGGAAAAAGGACTACAGACATATTACCCGAAAGAAATTAGAATTTCCTATGAATAAAAAACTAATAACCGTCTTGTTATTGATTGGATGCAGTTTCGCCCTTTTTGCAAATCCCTTTATAAGTCCTGCAGGGAAGACTGATATTTCTGAAGTGGGGAATGAAATAGCACCAGAAGGGAATGATAAAGCGGAAGTAAATATATCGGGATCAGCTCCCTCTGTGAGGATCAGTTCCGGAAGAGAAAATAATCTTAGAGAACAGCGGAATTTACGGGAAATACTTGGAGAGGCTTTTTATTCATGGAAAGAATTGAGCAGTTCAGAAGACAGTACTAATAGAAAGAAAGCTTCTTCTATTCTCAGTATAATTCTTGGTGTTTCCTTTTTATTCGGCATTGTTCATGCACTCGGACCGGGTCATAGGAAGACTATTGTATTTTCTCTTTACTTGTCCCGTAAGGCTCCCTGGTGGGAACCTCTTGCAACAGGAACATCATTATCTGTATTACACGCAGGAAGCGCTGTTATAATTATCATTTTGCTAAATGGACTGGCGGGTTCCATCTCTCAAAAGGCAAATTTCATCGCACAATGGATGGAAGGAGTATCGTATCTTCTTCTAATAACAACAGCCGTCATTTTAATCATTCACAGTACCCTGGATTTTATTAACCACCACCGCATGGTGAAGGAAGGGAAAGATTTAAGAAGAAAAAATATTTCCATTACAGCTTTTATAATATCCGGAATATATCCATGCCCCGGGGCAGTCTTAGTCCTGGTTCTTTCTTTTACACTCAATATAATTCCTCTGGGCATTCTTTCCGTTTTGAGCATGTCGCTCGGTATGAGCATCCCGATCATCGCAAGCGCATATCTTGCATGGGCAGGGAGAGAAGGCTTATTTCATGTTTTTAAATCAAAAGAAAACTCAATCGGATTTATTACATACTTCGCAGAAATTTCAGGATATACACTGCTTTTTGCATTCTCGCTCTATATAGCATGGCCGTTTATTACAAGTCTTATTGTATAGAATATAATACACAAAAAGTGAGAGATCTGCAAAAAAAATAGGCAGCTTGATCCCTCTGAGCGGAATGCAGAATACTAAAAAAAAGACCCTGAGCACATTTTGTACACAGGGCCGCAGAAACTGTTTTTCAAAGATTGAAAATGAAGAAGGTTTGATTAAGATGTATAACGAAAAATACCGTTAAGAGTATTCCTTATACAGCTTCTTCATCATCATTGAGAAACCTGAACTGGGAAGTATACAAATTATAGTACTGTCCCTTTTTCTGTAAAAGCTCTTCATGAGTTCCCGATTCAGCAATTATTCCATCTTCGACAACCATGATCAGGTCGGCATTACGGATAGTTGATAAACGGTGGGCTATGACAAAGGATGTCCTTCCTTTTAAAAGCTTTGCAATTCCGTCCTGAACAAGTTTTTCAGTATGGGTGTCTATGCTTGCCGTCGCTTCATCGAGAATTAAGATCCGCGGATCAGAAAGGAGCGTCCGTGCAAATGCAATGAGCTGCCTCTGTCCGGCTGAAAGACGCATGCCCCGTTCATTGACTTCGGTATCATAACCATTCTCAAACTTCATAATAAACTCGTGTGCAGATACAGCCTTTGCCGCCTGTTCCACTTCCTCGTCCGTTGCATTCAGTTTACCGTAGCGGATATTCTCCCGTATGGTTGTTGAAAAGAGGAAGGTATCCTGCGGCATTAAACCTATCTGTCCTCTTAAGCTTTCAAGTGTAACATCATTCAGGTTTTGTCCGTCGATTAATACTTCACCGTTAGTAACCTCGTAAAAGCGGCTTATAAGATTTACAATTGTCGTCTTACCGGCTCCCGTTGAACCGACGAGTGCTATCGTCTGTCCTGAGCATACATCAAAACTTACGTTCTTAAGTACTTCCTGCTCATCATCATAACCGAACGTAACATTCTTAAAAGATACGTCTCCTTTAATGCAGCTCATCGGATGCGCATCAATGCGGTTTTTAATATCTGGCTCAATGTCGAGTATTTCAAAAATGCGCTCTGCTCCGGACATATTGGTTACCAGCTGATTGTAGAAATTGCTGATATTCTGAATGGGCTGCCAGAACATTGATATGTAGCTTGTGAATGCAATGAGAAGCCCGGGTGTTATAGTTCCTGATGATACAAGACTTGCACCTGCCCAGAATACAAGCACAGTTCCCATTCCCCAGGACATTTCAACGATAGGCCAGAACATATCGCCCATGCGGCAGGCCTTTGTAAAAGAATTCCTTTGACCATTGAGCAGTTCAAGAAATGTTTTAGATGTTGCACGTTCTGCTCCGAAACTCTGTACTACACGGATGCCCGAAAAATCTTCGTGAGTGAATGCATTCAGGTTTGATGTTTTTTTCCTGAATACCTGCCAGCGTTTACGGGAAGAAGACATGACAAGGAGCATGGCACCCATCATGACAGGAACCGTTATGAGTGCCACAAGCGCCAGGCGGAAATTCATGAGCATCATGATAACCACAACAGCACAAATTTTTGTGAACTCCGGAATAAGAGTTGTAACGCTATTGGAAAACAAATCATTGAGTGAATTAACGTCTCCAATAATACGGGCAAGTATTTTACCAATGGGGCGGTTGTCAAAAAACGCAAATGAAAGTTTCTGAATATGCGTATAGAGCTGCTGCCGTATGGTAAGAAGAATATTGTTTGTCACCTTTCCCATAATAATGATTCGGCTTCTCGAACACAGCATGGAAACCGCATTAATGAGTATCATTATTCCGCCGAGGAGTATAAGGTTTTTTGAATCTCCTGCCTGAATAAACCGGTCTATTCCTGTTTTGAGGAAATAAGGATTTAAAAGCTCCACCGTAATAACCAGTCCTGTCAGGAGCAAGGTTATGATGACCGATTTTCCGTGAGGTTTTAAATATCCGCTAAGACGCCTGATGATGGACATATTCAGGCTTTCTTTCAATTCTTCATCGTCTTTAAATGTATTAACCGGCATTATTTACCTCTTTTTCAAATGCCTGAGCATAGTCGCTGTACTGTGCGCAGTATGTTTTATAGTACCGTCCCTTGAGTGCAAGAAGCTGTGCATGGGTTCCCCTCTCGGCAATGCTTCCGTTGTCAAAGTACAGTATTTCATCAGCGTTCTTTACTGCAGAAATTCTGTGTGCAATAATGAACTTGGTAATTCCTCCGCGTTTATTCAACGCTTTTTGAATGTTGTATTCTGTTTCCATATCAAGGGCTGATGTTGAATCGTCAAGTATCAGTACTCTAGAATTGCGCAGCAGTGCACGAGCAATTGATATCCTCTGTTTTTGTCCGCCTGATAATCCGATTCCGCGTTCTCCGATTACCGTCTTGTATCCCTCGCTCATTTGCGATACGAACTCATCAACCATGGAATCTTTTGCAGCACAGGTGAACGCATTCTGTGAAATTGTATCTTCCATACCGAAGCGGATATTTTCCTCGATCGTGTCTGAGAAAAGAAAAACATCCTGCATAACGACCGATACATTTTTTCTTAAGAGCCGTAAGTCCATATTCTTTACGTCGACACCGTCAAAGACAACACTGCCCGATGTACAGTCATAGTACCTTCCAATCAGATTGATAAGAGAACTCTTACCTGCACCCGTTATGCCCATAACGGCAACACTGCTTCCCGGCCTTGCATCGAGACTTATGTTATTCAATATACGTGCACCTGCTATTTCAAAACTGACGTTATTAAACTTCACATGACCTTCTATATCTTCAGGCGTTACAGGCTGATCCGGATTTTTAATAGACGGTTCTTCTTTAAAAATTTTGTCTATCTTTTTAATGGAAGCAAGACACTGCGCAAGCACGTTCGTGAGCCAGCCCATCATTCTCATAGGCCATATCAGCATGAAAATGTAGTTGCTGAATGCGACAAGTTCTCCAAGCGAAAGTTCTCCTCCGATGACAAAGGCTCCTCCGAAGGTTATGACCAGAACCAGTACAACATTTGATAAAAACTCAATGACAGGATTATGGTTTGCCATTATTTTTGCCTGTTCAACATTGATCCTGTAGTTTTCCTGATTCTTATCCAGAAATTTTTCAATCTCGTATTTTTCCCTTCCAAACGCTTTTACAAGTCTAACTCCTGCAAGGTTTTGCTGCGCCGTCGTGTTAAGTATTGCTCTCTGGTCGCTTATTTTTTCATAGGTTTTGCCTATCTTCTTTTCAAGGCGGAACACAACAAACTCAATGAAAGGCATAGTAACAAGACTTATGAGTGCAAGCTTCCAGTTGATCGTGAATAGAATAACAGAAGCGATCACGAAATAGAAACTCTGCTCAAGGATGAGCATGATGCCGAAACATATGGCATGCATAATATTATCAGTGTCATCTTTTATGCGGGACATGAGCTCTCCGGTATTGTTTTCATCAAAGAATGAAAAGGAAAGTTTTTGAATGTGATCAAATAAGTTCTTCCTAAGATCAAGAATTATCTTTGAGCTCGTTAAATCAAAACCGTATTCCTTTGTGTATCCTAAAATAGCTCTGCCTATAGTTATACCGCAGATACATAGAAGTGCAGTTTTTAAGTAGATAAAATCTCCCTTTAATATAACTTTGTCAACAATGTTACCAACCAAGTACGGGTTGAACATATCGATTACAATGGATGCAATCATAGCAGCTGTTGCAAGGAGGTATCCCCATGCTCTTTTTTTCAGTAATCTCAACAGTATTTTCAATTTCAAAAATCCTCTGCACGAAATACACATATATACGTTAGTTAATAATCTTTCGTGCTGCAGTTAAAAAGTGATATGCCGTAAACCGGAATATCAGACCGTATGCCCATAGGCAAAAAAAAGACCGCGGTTTAACCCGCGGTCTTCAATGACTGTCGCTGAACAGAGTTTATATCTGTCGATCGGCATCTATGGACAAGGCAGGGTTAACAAAAAGGCTTACACCGTTTAATGCGGCATCAGCTGAAACCATGTGATTAAATGATTTGAATGTATTCATTATACCTGCCTCCTTTACTAAAAATTGGTTTGCATATGCTGGTGAGAAGTATAACGATATTGATGTAAAGATGTCAAGAAGTTTTTAAAAAAATTGTATCAGGGGGGCTTCATAGACTGACTGTACCTATGCACTATGTTCTCCTGGGTATAAAGCGCAAAAGAATCGTTATTAGTTGACGTTAGAGTAATTTATACGTAAATTATTACGAAAGCGAAATATACGTATACGAAATATTCGTATGCAAAGAAAGCGAAAGGAAGGTAACCGTTTGAGTGATATTCAACAAACTGCTGTTCAGATTATGAAAGATTTTAAAGCAGTACAATGCAGTATGAAACGAAGAATGCAGAAATATTTTAAGGAACTTGAGCTTTCAGTTCCTCAGGGAATGCTTCTATTTATGGTAAGCCGTCACGGTTCCATAAAAATAAGCGATATTAGTGAGAAATTGGGATTATCAAACAGTACTGTATCGGGAATTGTTGACCGCCTTGAACGTCAGGGATACGTGGAAAGAATACGGACTCCCGAAGACCGGCGTATTGTTAATGTTGCTGTTACCGGAAAAATTAAGAAAAGAATTGCTCTGCATGAAAATGTTTTTGAATCATTTCTAACGGAGGCTCTAATGAAAATATCTGAAAAAGAATTATACCAGGTTTCAGAGGGTATGAAAATTCTGAGTGAAATACTAGTGAATAATAAAGGAGAAGATACTCTATGCTGAAACTGCTGCGTTATTTTAAGCCGTATGTACTTTTATTAGTACTTGCAATTGCATTATTGTACGGTCAGGCAATGGCAGACCTTGCATTGCCTGATTATATGTCAAAAATAGTCAATATAGGTATTCAAAACGGTGGTAATGAAAATGTACTGCCCGGTATACTACGGGAGAGCGATGCCGAAAAAATAAAACTTTTTTTACCGGAAGATGTACTGCCTCTATTTACAAGCGCGTATACTAGTGTTGAAACCGGTTCTACAGACTATGAGAAACTTACTAAAAAATATACAAATCTGAATAATGAACGGGTGTATACATACACAAAACTATCAGATGAGGAGCTGCTAGAAATTCAAGTTCATGCAGCAAAGGCAGTTTTAGCTGTTACGGGCATAAACCGTGCAATGAACAGTACTGACGGCCAGGCAGTTTCCATGTTCGGCAGGGAGATACCTCCCGGAACAGATATTTTTAAACTGCTTGGTATGATGCCCTCTGAGACGAGAAAAATGATGATGGCGCAGTCAAATGAAAAGTTTGCTTCATTAAGCGATGATATGATAATTCAAGCAGGTCAAAATGCAGTGCTCTCTCTCTATGAAGATCTTGGAGCCGATTTAAATGCGCTTCGAAGCAGGTATATTTTAACAACCGGTATAAAAATGCTCGGATTAACGCTTCTTGGGGCAATCGCATCCATTCTTGTCGGATTTATAGCATCGAGAATTGCCGCAGGTTTAGGACGTGATTTGAGAGGAAATATATTTAAAAAAGTAAGCAATTTTTCAAATGCCGAGTTCGATACATTCTCTACCGCGTCACTAATAACCCGAAGTACGAATGATATAATGCAGGTACAGACACTAATGGTAATTATGATTCGTATGGTTTTTTATGCTCCTATTCTAGGCACCGGGGGTATTATTAAAGCTGTTCAGAGCGACAGCTCAATGTCATGGATTATTGCTGTTGCTGTCGGAATATTAGTGGCAATGATCGTTGTTATTTTTTCAATAGCTATGCCAAAGTTTAAAATGGTTCAAAAATTAATTGATAGAGTAAACCTGGTAATGCGTGAAAGTTTAACCGGTATGATGGTTATTAGGGCATTCAATACCCAAAATTTTGAAGCCGGACGTTTTGATGCAGCAAATAAAGAACTGACAAATACGAATTTATTTGTAAGCCGTGTTATGGTTTTTCTTATGCCGGTTATGATGTTTATCATGAATGGCGTTTCGATACTAATTGTCTGGGTTGGAGCAAATCAGATTTCCGAAGGCAATATGCAGGTTGGAGATATGATGGCATTTATGCAGTATGCGATGCAGATAATAATGTCATTTTTGATGATGTCAATGATGTTCATCATGATTCCAAGAGCCTCGGTCGCAGCAGGACGTATTGCAGAAGTTTTAGAAACAAAATCCCGTATTGTTGATCCTGAACAGCCTCGAGTATTACCGGAAACAATCAATGGCAGTATAGAGTTTAGAAACGTATCTTTTAAATATCCGGGTGCAGAGGAAAATATGCTAAAGACATTAAATTTCACTGTAAAGAGCGGACAAACTACTGCGATAATCGGTTCGACCGGTTCCGGCAAAACAACGCTTGTAAACCTTATTCCCCGTTTATATGACGTAACAGAAGGAGAAATACTTCTTGATGGTGTAGATATACGTTCTATTGCGCAGCATGATCTACGTACACGCATCGGCTATATTCCCCAAAAGGCATCGTTATTCAGCGGCGACATTGAGAGTAATTTGCGTTTTGCAAAAGAGGATGCGAGTGAGACAGAAATGAGTGAGGCAATATCTATAGCACAGGCTGCCGACTTCGTTGCTGAGAAAGAAGAAAAATTGAAAGCTCATATATCGCAAAGCGGAGGAAATATTTCCGGCGGACAAAAGCAGCGTTTATCAATAGCACGGGCACTCGTAAAACGTCCAAAGATTTATATTTTTGATGACAGTTTCTCTGCACTCGATTTTAAGACCGATAAAGCACTGAGAAATGCATTAAAAAATAAAACGGGCGACAGTACGCTGTTAATTGTTGCACAAAGAATTTCAACTATTAAAAATGCAGAACAAATTATTGTACTTGAAGATGGGAAGATTGCTGGAATAGGAACACATGAGCAGTTAATGGACGGCTGTGAAACATACCGGGAAATCGCCTATTCACAATTATCCAAGGAGGAACTCGCATGAGCACACATACTAATAATTCAGATACAGAAAATAATAAACAACCTTCCGGCAGTCCCATGCGCAGGGGAGGCGGTTTCGGAGGCGGTCCCGGTGCTCAGATGAATATGGGCGGTGCAAAGGCTAAAAACTTTAAGGCAACGATGAAACGCCTCGTAGAATATCTTTCACCGTATAGGGCTTCAATACTGCTCGTCATTATTTTATCAATTGCAGGAGCGGCATTCGGTATTTACGGACCTAAGTTGCTCGGGAAGGCGACAACCAAAGTGTTTGAAGGATTAATGGGGAAAGTATCGGGATCGAATACAGGAATAGATTTCGGCTACATAGCAGGAATAATGCTCACATTAGTATGCCTGTACGGACTGAGTTCTTTGTTCTCCTACATTCAGGGATTTATTATGGCGGGTGTTACAATGAAAATTAGTTATAACATGCGCCGCAATATTTCACTAAAAATAAACAAAATGCCGCTTAAATATTTTGACGATACAAATCACGGTGAAGTTCTTTCACGGGTAACCAATGATGTAGATACGGTGAGCCAGACATTAAATCAGTCGCTATCACAAATAATTACTTCTTTTACTACGGTAGTCGGCGTACTGATAATGATGTTCAGCATCAGTGTATCTATGACGGGTATTGCGCTGTGTATTATTCCTCTTTCGATGATTGTAGTTATTTTTATTGTAAAGAAATCGCAAAAATATTTTAAGGATCAGCAAAAATTTCTTGGTAATGTAAACGGACATATAGAAGAAATGTACAGCGGTCACGTTGTTGTTAAAACATTTAATGGTGAGGAAAAAAGCCGGGAAGTTTTTGAGGTTTATAATGATAACCTCTATAAAGCTGCGTGGAAGTCCCAGTTTTTATCCGGTTTAATGATGCCGGTTATGAATATTGTCGGAAATATTGGGTACGTTGCAGTGTGTGTATTGGGAGGAGCTCTGGCTGCAAAAAAAGTTATTGCCGTCGGCGATATTCAGGCGTTCGTTCAGTATGTACGTAACTTTACCATGCCGCTGTCGCAATTAGCGAATGTTTCCAATGTTTTACAACAGACAGCTGCTGCTGCAGAACGTGTTTTTGAATTTCTTGATGAAAAAGAGGAAATAAAAGAAACAGAACATCCGGTAAAAAAAGAAACCATTGCAGGCGATGTTTCATTTAAAAATGTTCACTTCGGCTACAATCCTGATAAAATTATCATTAATAATTTTTCTGTTGATATTGCAAAAGGGCAAAAAGTCGCCATAGTAGGTCCGACCGGTGCGGGAAAAACTACAATGGTGAAACTGCTCATGCGCTTTTATGATGTAACACAGGGACAAATACTTGTTGATTCTGTTGATATCCGCGATTATGAGCGCAGCGATCTAAGAAATTATTTTGGAATGGTACTGCAGGATACATGGTTATATAACAGTACTATCATGGAAAATATACGGTACGGTAAACTGGATGCAACTGATGAAGAAGTTATTGCGGCTGCAAAAGCTGCTCATGTTGATACCTTTGTTCATATGCTGCCTGACGGATACAATATGATTTTAAATGAAGATGCATCCAATGTATCACAGGGACAAAAGCAGTTAATTACCATAGCACGAGCCATCTTATCTAATCCGAAGCTTTTAATCCTTGATGAGGCGACAAGTTCTGTAGACACACGAACAGAGATTCAAATTCAGCGTGCAATGAGTAATCTTATGAAAGATAGAACCAGTTTTATTATTGCACACCGGCTTTCGACTATCCGGGATGCCGATATAATCCTGGTCATGAATCACGGTGATATTGTAGAGCAGGGAAGCCACACAGAACTGCTTGCAAAAGGCGGATTCTATGCCAATTTATATAACAGTCAATTTGAAGCAGCATCGTAAAATGCCTCAAATATAGTAAAGCCATTGATGTTGAAAGTCATGAAATGTTTATTCTTGACGTCCTTATAAATATGAAGTAGAATAAATTCATGAGTATTTTGGACACAAACCTTACACTTACCATCCGCAGATCTTCGGGTACACCGGCAGTTTACGGGAGAGGTCTGTCCAAAGCGGAAGATGACCGGATGCTGATGAGATTCTGATATTCAGAATTTTCTGTCCGGTGAAAGCCGCAGACGCCTCTTTTAAGACGGGGTTTCTGCGGCTTTTTTTATGCACAGACAGTCTGCATAAAAGCTGATGCTGAAGATGGAATATCCAAAGATATTCTATCGTAACCTCCGTCTCCTTGAACGTGTCCAAAGTTCACTACCATACAAGGAGCAATACAATGATTGAAACATCACACATAAAAAAATATTACGGCAGCGACCTTATTCTGGATGATATAAATATCCGTATAAAGCGGAATGATAAAATTGGCATTGTCGGCAGAAACGGAGCTGGTAAAACTACGCTTATAAGAATTTTAAGCGGAGAGGATGATGACTATCACGGTAAAATAGTATATGAGGGAAAGCCCGGTATTAACTATGTAGAGCAGTTTTTTCCTGTACAGAATATGAGCGCCCTCGATTACATGATCGAGCCGTTTTTACAGATGAGAGAGAAGCTGCGCAGTTTGGAAGATCGTATGGCACGGGAAGAAGGAAGGGTATTGGAAAAAAGCTGCATCGAATACGGAGACTTGAGAACTATCTATGACAGCAAAGAAGGGGATGAGGCGGAGCAGAGGGCTATTGTATTTTTGGAAAACCTAGGTTTGGAAAAATGCATCGATTCAGAGTTACGGGTCTTATCGGGCGGAGAGAAAAATATACTCGCAATGGGTCGGGCCAATGTATTAAAAAGCGATGTCTTACTGTTAGATGAGCCGGGGAACCATCTTGATATTAAGGGGCTTGCATGGCTTGAAAACTTTATTAATACCTACAGCGGGGCAGTCATAATAGTTTCTCATAACCGCTACCTTCTAGACCGTGTGTGTACGTCTATAATTGAACTTGATAACGGAAAGGCTCAAATGTATACCGGGAACTATTCAGCATACCGGCTTGAAAAACTGAGGAATACTGTTTCTTCTCAGATGACGTATAATGCAGAACAGAAAAAGATTGCACAGCTTGAGGAAGTTGTACGACGTTTTGCAGAGATCGCAAAGAGAACATGCGACCCTAAGTGGGGAAAAAGACTCAGGTCAAGAAGAACACAACTTGAAAAGTTTAAAGAGCGTTCTATAGAAAAACCTGTAAACCCGGTGAGTTCTTTTGAAGTGGCATTTACAAAGGATGTATCGAGAGCACATATTGCATTGCGCGTACATAATCTGACATGCGCCTATGGAGAACGTGTATTACTAAAAGATGCTGAATTTCTTATAACAACAGGAGAACGGTGTGCATTGGTCGGACTCAACGGCAGCGGAAAGACAACACTCATTAAAGAAATACAAAGACTCTCATTGGAACAGGATGAAAGGGTTTATATCGGGCCGAGTTTAAAAACGTCCTATTGTTCTCAATATGGGGAAACATTGGATAAAGAAAATACCATCTTTGAAGAATGCATGAAGGCAGGATGTAAAACTGAGGATGAAGCTTTTAAGACCTTGAGCCGATTTCTATTTACACGGGCATCTCTTACTCAGAAGGTTGAAAGTTTATCCGGCGGGGAGATGAACAAACTACAGCTAGCACTCGCTGTTATTCGGGAAGCCGATTTTCTCATTCTCGATGAGCCTACAAACCACCTCGATATTCCTTCCTGTGAAGCAATAGAAGAAGCACTCTTGGACTTTAAGGGAACCATACTTGCAGTATCTCATGACCGCTATTTTTTAGACCGCATTGCACAGCGGGTTTTGGAAATATCAGATGGTGAACTTAACTCCTGGGATGGAAACTTTTCCGAGTTCTGGTATTCGCGTTACGGCTCACAAGTTGAACGGTCTGTACAAAAGCTCACGAGTAAAGATTCTGTTTCGTCAGTGGAAGAAAAAATAATTGCACTTGAAAAAGAGAAAAAAGATGCGGAGCGAAGTATGGGAGAATTATATACGAAGGGTGATCTTGTAAAAGCTCGAAGCACGGGAAATAAGCTTGACCGCATAACGAGAGAAATAGAGCGGCTCTATGGTGAATGGGAGTAATTATTCAGTATAGCTCGAGTAGCGGATAAGCAGTTCGGTCTTATCTGCTACTCCATAATCTAGCAAAAAAAATCTACTCGCAGTCCGTATACTTAATCAACAACTCTGTTTTATCTGCAATATTAAGTATGCGGTAGATTTCAGTCATTCTATTTTTAAGAGTACCTAAGCTCATGTCATTTTCTTTCGCAATGGTTTCAAATTTTACACCCTTGAGAACAGCTTTCAGGTAGGTCTTGTCCTTTTCATTCAAGTCTGGATACTGAGATATTTTTAGGATCTTATTATTATATGCAACAATAAAGTTTTTAATCTCATCATCAAGGAGGAGTATAGAAGCAGCTGTCAGCATTCCCACTATTGAAATTTTAACAAAGCTTACAAAGAAATCTTTTAATCCAAACCGCAGCTGCACAAGAAAGCAAAGGGTAAAGAGTACCATAATTAGAATAAATTTCAGTTTACCGTTTTTAAGAAAAAAACCGCCTTTATATGCACATAAAATTGCTACTAAGGTGTATAAAACAGGTAAAACATTTCCTCCGGTTAGAAGGTTACTACAGGCATAATAAAGAGTAAAGACCATATATATATTAAAGGACATTGGTTTAAAACAGAGATATAAAAAGGCGCCCCATGATAATATATTCATTACAAGAATAAATTTGTTACCAAAAAAGCTGTTTTCTTTGCGGACAAAAAAATCTTCCCTTGTAGCTATCAAAAAAGCAAAATAAACTAGTACTAGAGTCATAACAACTAAACCGGTTATAGCTATAATTCTCCAGATTTTAACTTTGTTATTCATATTACTTCCTTTATTCCGGATTCCAAGGTTCTTCTAAACTCATTTCTACCGACAAAATATCTGCTATTTCCTGCTGGAAATTAGACTGCACTAATTCTAATAGTTCACTTTTTTTTTCTTCAAAAATCCATGCACCGCTATTTAAAGGGTTATATAACCCCTGCGCTGAATCACTTTCTTTTGAGCGCTCGTAGTTTCCGAGCATTCCTAATGCAAGAAGGGCCATACCGTGTTTTATCATACGTTCATTTCCGCTTTCAAATTGCGATATAAAGCGGAGACGGTGAAAAATATCGGCATCATCGGACGGGGTATGATTTCCTGAGGATCCGAAAAAAAAAAATTTCCGAGCAATATAAAAGTATATGTACTAGAGCCGTTTTTTCGGCATCTACACATTGTGCGAAAAAGGGCAGAGAATAAATGAGCTTCGCAAATGGATTTTGCTCCAGGTTTTCTGCCTGACTTTCATTAAAATGAAGAAAGATAGAAAGTCTTGTGCAGAATGAAGACCATGAGTTCGATGTGACATCATCTTCTGATGTATCCATATGTGCTGTCTTGCTCCCTAAATCTGTCTCATCACTCCAGTAAAAATATATCATATGTCTATGAATAAATCAATAAATTTCTATTTATAAATTGACAGAATTATACACTGAAGTCATAATGGAGCTGTTAGTAAAGGATGATTATTATATGGGAATTTTTCTAAAAACTCAGATTATTCAATGTAAGGATGTGAACATTGCATATACAGAAAACGGTGAAGGGAATGTTATGCTTCTTCTTCACGGTAATTCTGAGAATAAAGAAATCTTTAAAAAGTATCAAACGGAGTATTTTCGGGATTTTCATACTTTCGCTCTCGATTCCCGTGCTCACGGTCAAAGCTCCTGGAACGGTGAAAATCTTTCTATAGAACAAATGAGCAATGATGTCATTGAGTTTTGCCGCCTTAAAAATATACCAAAGGCTTCTGTTATAGGTTTTAGCGATGGAGGAAATATTGCACTTTTTCTAGCAAAAAACGCACCCGATCTTTTTACCGATGTTATCGCTCTTTCACCGAATACCCTTGTTTCCGGAACCGAAAAGAAAACCCTGACATTAATTAACGCTTTTCAAAAAGTGTATAGATTTCTAAAAAAGATTGGTATTAATACTGATAAATGGATTAAGAGGTTTAATCTGATGCTGACCGATATTGGACTGAGTTTTAAGGACTTATCTTCCATTCGAACAAGGGTTCATATTATTTACAGCGAACATGATATGATTAATGAAGATCATATTTTGCAAATTCATAAAGCAATACAAGGTTCAACAATTTATAAAGAAATGAAAGCTAATCATATGAACGAAGTTGGAAAAACAGGTGTTGTAAACCGCATCAGGTCTCTTTTAGCCTGAACTTTTGAGGAATACAATTGAAAGGAAGGACTATATGAATATTTTTAAAACTGATAAGCACAAACAGCAGATTCTTAAACGGTATGATGAATTCCTGTCACAATGGGGTGTTCCGTATACTGAAAAAGATATTTCAGGCAAATGGGGAACAACACATTGTATTGAAGCAGGCAGTAATACAAATCCTCCGTTATTTCTTTTTCACGGAGTGGGTGATAATTCAGCCGTAATGTGGCTGTTGAATGCGGCAGAACTTTCAAAGCATTTTTTCTGTGTAGCACTCGATACTCCTGGAGGTCCGGGGAAAAGTACTATTAATGATGAGTATTCAAAAACTTTTAATCAGGAACAATGGATTACATCCATACTTGATTACTATTCCTTTCCTAAAGTGTATTTAACCGGTGTTTCAAACGGAGCTTACATGGCGTATAATTACTTTGCCCGCCATAGTGAAAGGATAAGCCGCGCTGTTTGTATAGAAGGCGGAATTATTCTCAATCCCATGAAGTCTATGATACGTACTATTGGACTTTTGTTTCCCGAAATATTATTTCCTGTAAAAAAGAACATGATGAAAATATTTAAAAAGATGATTTCGCCTTTTTCTCCAATTTTTTCGAATCATCCCGAAATCGCAGATTACTTAATTGATATAATGAAAGCTCATAATCAAAAAGCGATGTTTGCTCATAAACTGAATAAATTTAGTAGAAGTGAAGCCGATGCAGTAAAAAAAGATATTCTTTTCCTGTTTGGAGATTATAATAAGGAGAAGAGAACTGAGTACTTCAGGTTTCTCGATAATAATCTTATTTCATATTCAATTTTATCTAATGCGGGTCATGCCCTCAATATGGAAAGATCTGAGCTGGTAAATGAGTTTATTATCAAGTTCTTACTGTAATTGCCTCATATTACTGACGGTATTCCTTGGGTGATATGCCGGTATGTTTTTTAAAAATATAGCTGAAGTAATGGGGATCAGAAAAACCTATTTCATAGGCAATATCGGTACTGCGCTTTGGCGTTGTCTTTAAAAGTTTTTTTGCCTGCGCAATGCGTATGTCGGTAAGGTATTCAATAAATGTTATTCCGCATTCCTGCGAAAAAACCGTACTGAAATGATTCGGGCTTAAACAAACATGTGATGCAACAGTCTGAAGACATACTGAAGGATCGGAATAGTTTTCCTCTATAAATCTTTTTGCTTTTAAAATAACATCCGCATAGCGTCCTGAAGACCGGTTATCCCGCCAGCTTATAGTATCGTGAAGTATGCTGTTGACTTCCTGAATAAGAATTTCCGGGGTCTGAACAGAATGCATGACAAAATCGCGGGTAAGAATTCTGGGCATTACTGTCTGAATACTGTCTCCAAGCTCTTCAACTAGTTTCGATACTGCCATAATAACTTCTATTAAAAGATACGAGGCAATAATACTGAAGTGTCCAGGATTCTCGCCGAGCAGACTGATATATCCTTCTACAATTTTTTCCACCTCGCTTGAGGATGCATATTTAAGCTGTTCAACAATGGGATCATGTTCTTGAAGTATTAAACTGGAATTGTCCTGCGAGTGAATATCGCCGTAGCAGAAAATTCTATTCTTCCCCGATATTTTACATAAATTTAATATGGTCAGTGCGTGTGAAAATGAATCGGATATCTGTTTTTGGTTTTCTGCTATAGAACCTATCGCCGTGATTACCGTGCAGCCTTTTTCAAGAAGAACTTCATGTTCTATAGTCTGTGCAAATGAAAATGATTCTTCTTCAATGGTCTCTTTCCTGCTGCTTTTCAGAATGCATGCAAAACGGTCCTGAGAAATTGTATATAAGATTACATGATTCATATTTTCCACTGCTGCATGTATGCGGTTCCGGATATTTTGAAAAATGGTATTACTTTTTTCAGTGCAATGAACCTGTGAAAGGCACACAGTAAAATAGGGAGCATCTATATCGACTGAGGCTTGTTGCGCTTCAAGAAGAAGGTCTGAGGTTTCTGTGTGTTCAAAAAGAAGTTTGCGGAGAAAACTTTGCGCATGAATATAGCTGCTGTTCTTAATTTCGCTTTCAATCATTCCGCTGCGCAGCGTTATATTTTTTTGCTGATCTATTTTCCGGGAAGCTTTGAGCATGGATTTCATTAAATCTTCGGATGTAAATGGTTTTAAAATATAATCATCAACACCGATTTTTATTGCTTCCTTTGCGTAATCAAATTCATCATGACCTGAAAGAATAATTATTCTAATCCACGGCTGAATATTTTTTACAATCATAGAAAGCTGAAGCCCGTCCATAAAAGGCATCTTAATATCAGTAATAAGAATATCGGGTTTAATTTCCTGAATCATTGACAGCGCTATTTCTCCGTCTGCGGCTTCACCTGAAAGTGTAAAAGGAGTATCATCCCATTGGATTTTATTCCTTATACCTTCACGGACTATAACTTCATCGTCAACAATAAAAACCTTATACATTTTTTATCTCCGCAGGTACACTGAATGAAACAACAGTACCTTTTCCGTACCCGCTGTTTATCTGAAGTGTAATTTTCTCATCATAGTAAAGCTCAAGTCTTTTCTGCACATTGAACAATCCGTATACCGACTGCAGGTTTTCTGTGTCGGCTCTGGAATTAAGTTCGCTGTATATGTTATGTATTGTATCTTCGGTCATTCCTATTCCGTTATCCTCAACAGAAAAATATAATCGATTGTCTTCCATGGAAACACATACTTTCAAATTACCTCTTCCCCGCTTGTTTTTAATGCCGTGGTAGATTGCATTTTCTACAAGAGGCTGCAGTATTAGTTTTAATACAGGATATCCTTTTACACCGTCTTCAACGAAAATAGAATAGTCAAGAATATCGCGGTAGCGGATCTTCTGAATAGTGAGGTAGCTGTTAATGTGTTCAATTTCCTGTTCAACGGTAATCCATTCGTGTCCCTTACTCAGCGAAATTCTGAAAAAATTTGAAAATGCTCTTGTTATTTCGATTACTTCTTCGGATCTATTTGATTCTGCAAGCCATATAATGGTGTCAAAGGTATTGTATAAAAAGTGGGGAGTAATCTGAGCCTGCAGCGCCTTCATCTGTGCTTTTTGAAAGTTCTGCTGTTCCTTAATATTTTCATCTATGAGATCTTTAATTTTTTCCGCCATGCCGTTAAGGTTCAGCGTCAAGTGATCGAGCTCTTTAACAAAGGGCATTACCGCGCGGGCTTCGAGGTTTCCCTCTGCAATTTCAGATGATAAGGTTTCAAGCCTCATTATGGGCTTTCTTATTTTTTCAGAAACAGAGGTCAATGTGGAAAGTGCAATACCGATTACTATTGCTGTTATGAGCATCTGAATGAGTGTTAAAAATGAATATGACTTTTTTATAGTATCATTTGTTTTTGAGGCAGATTCAATTTCCGCAACGATGAAATCCTGGAGAATATCATATATCAGCGAGGCAACACCGCGTACTTCCTCCAAAATTATTTCGTTATCGGCAACAGGAGAAGAAGATTCTATCTGTTTACCCAGGAGGTCGACGTAGTTTTCAAGTGTAATAAGAGCTCTCGATGAAACTTCAAGATACTGTCTGTTTTCAACAAGTTCTGTAGACACCGCCATTTCTTTTATTCCGTCTCTAATATTGCTGATTATTTCGTACTGTCTACCTTCGGAGAATAATTTTTTACCGGCAACTATGTCCCATATTTCATCTGATATTTCTATCTTTACCATTTGATTTAATCTGTTGGCTCTGCTTACGTTTGTAATAATTTTATCATAGCGGTTCGTATATGTTCTTGAAACAGACACGGAATAGATTGTCGGGAGAATCATCAGTGTAATGATTAGAACGTATGAAAACTGAATTGTTTTTTTTATACTGCGGCTGCTCTTCTCCATGTCAGTATCCGCGCAAAGGAAGAAGGCTTAAATCATCCCATTCGGTAAATACACTTTCGTTAATATGGGTTAGTCGTGGAATGCTTTCGCCTTCTGTAAGTTTTTTTACCATATTTATTACGAGACTTCCTATTTTAGGATTACATTCAACAAGACAGTTAATTTTTCCTTCCTTTAATACATCAACTGCAGCCTGTTCGGCATCGACACTTACAATAACAAGATCTTTGCCGGGTTTTATTGATGTATTTTTTAGAATATCAAGAAATCCCAGTGTCATGCCGTCATTGTGTGAAAAAAGAATATCGAAGGGGAGTGTGGAGCTTTTCTGCAGATAGGCCTCTGCTATTTCTCTTCCCCTTGAGCGAAGAAAATCGCCGTCTTCACTTGCGGTTATGGTAAATCGTTCATCTTTTTCAATTATTTCACGGAATCCCGCATATCTGCCGTCAGCTGCGGAAGATCCATCTGTTCCCCGTATTTCCAAAATACGCAAGGGTTTGTTCACTCCCTCATATTTTTGTAAAAGAAACCGGGCGGCATTTCTTCCTTCTTCAGTGTGATCCGAACCTATGTAGGCAGTATATAATGATTCATCCGATATTCTCATTTTTCTGTCTATAATTATTACAGGAATGCCGGCTTCTTTTGCTTCACGAAGTACATTATCCCAGCCGTCCTGAACTATGGGCACAAATACAATAACATCAACCTGATACACAATAAACGAGCGTATAGCCTTTATCTGATTTTCTTGTTTCTGTTCGGCGTTGGAATATAAAAGCTGAATGCCTGCTTCCGCCGCAGCATCCTGCATTGACTGCGTGTTGCATGTCCTCCATGCGCTCTCCGCACCTATTTGCGAGAACCCGACAATAATATTTTTTTTAGCATTTATATTTGCATTTTCTGTATTGCGGTTTTTTGTGCATGTGCATAAAAAAAGAGCACAAAAAAGAATGAAAAAAAATTCTTTCACTTTCATTGTACTCTTCATAGTTTACTCCTGTAGTATCTTTAATAGCTTCTATTGACCGTAATACGCATTCTTACCGTGTTTACGGTTATAATGTTTCTGCATGATGTAGGAAGGAAGCTCTCCAAGACCGGGATTAAGAGACAGGCTGATATAAGCCATTTTTGCAATTTCCTCAAGAACGGCCGAATTATATACTGACTTTTCCGCATTCTTTCCCCAGGTGAACGGACCGTGTCCTGCTACGAGCACCATCGGGTTTTCTTCGGGAGTAAGCACTTCTCTTTTTAAACCGAGTGAGGAAGGATTTAAAAAGGTACGTACAATCAGTATTCCTGTTTCTTTTTCGTAATCTCTTTCAACCTCTTCCTTTTGTATAAAGGGAGTGCATACAATATCGTGTGCACTATGATCCGCATGGGTTGTACCGAACACAGGTATGCACCGCTCAGCTTGAGCCCAGGAAGTTGCATAGGTGGAGTGCGTGTGTGTTACTCCTCCTATGCCCTTGAAGTTTTTATACAGTTCAATATGTGTCGGCGTATCGGAAGAGGGTTTTCTTTTCCCCTCAACAATACGGCCTTCGAGATCCATAACAACCATATCGTCCGCAGTAAGTTCATCATACGGAATCCCCGAGGGTTTAATTGCAAATACTCCCTTATCTTTATCAAAGGCTGAAACATTACCCCATGTATACAGGGCTAATTTCCGTAAGGGTATTTCTTTGTTCGCCTCGAGGGCTTCCTCTTTTAATGTAGTGTATGGTGTCATGGGTATCCTTCTAGTATGCTGCACTATTCCAGCGTATTTCGTTTCTAAAACTGGAAACCTTTGTTCCGCTGTCTATGACAAGTAGCTCGGTTCCGGTAATTTCGGCATAATCGCGCAGATACTCTGTTGTAAGTGCATCGCTATAGGCAGTATGGTGACCGCCTCCTGCCAGAATCCATGCCTCTGCAGAGGTGGTAAAATCGGGCATCGGCTTCCAAAGAACACGGGCTACTGGAAGTTTAGGGAAAGGTTTGGGAGATTTAACAGTTTCCACTTCATTGAGTACAAGGCGGAATCTCGAACCCATATCCACAATAGCTGTACATAAGGCTTTACCTTTTCTTCCGTCAAAAACAAGGCGTGCAGGATCTGCTTTTCCGCCTATACCGAGCTGGTGTACCTCAATCTTCGGTTTTGATTCAGCAACAGAGGGACAGACTTCGAGCATATGTGCACCGAGAATCATCTGATTGCCTTTTTCGAGATGGTAGGTGTAGTCTTCCATGAAGGAACTTCCCCCCTGTAATCCGTGAGCCATCACTTTTAATGTTCTTACCATTGCAGCAGTTTTCCAATCGCCTTCGCCTGCAAAACCGTAACCGTCTGCCATCATGTTCTGGCATGCAAGACCGGGAAGCTGTTTCATACCGTGAAGATCCTGAAAGTTTGTGGTAAAAGCTTTTGCTCCGGCATCTTTCAAGAATGAACGTAATGCTTCTTCAATACGGGCCTGCTCGCGGATATGCTCCATTGCAAAATCAGGACTTGCTTTAGCATCGAAAGCGTAGCGTTCGAGGTACTGTTCAACACGCGCATCAATATCTTTAGCGGGAACCTTTGCCATGCATTCGACAAGATCGCCGATTCCGAAATAAGGAACCGACCAGCCGAGGTGTATCATTGCTTCGACTTTGTCGCCGTCGGTAACGGCAACTTCTCTCATGTTGTCGCCGAAGCGGGCAATAACAAGATTTTTCCCGTCGATGTACGCAGCGGCTGCTCTCATCCAGATACTCATGCGGTCCTGAACTTCTTTATGAGACCAGTGTCCGGCAATAACCTTTCTGCTGCAGTTCATTCGTGCGGTAATGTGGCCGAATTCCCTGTCTCCGTGTGCCGACTGGTTAAGGTTCATGAAATCCATATCCATTGTGTCGTAGGGAATCTGCTCATTGAACTGTGTATTAAGGTGAAGGAGCGGTTTTGCAAGAATGGAAAGTCCTCGTATCCACATCTTTGCTGGAGAAAAAGTATGCATCCAGCAAATGATGCCTGCGCATTGAGGATCAGTATTTGCTTCCTGAATAACCGATACTATTGCAGCGCTGCTTATTACAGTAGGCTTCCAGACAATTGAAAAGGGAAGGGAAGCTTTGTTCAGCTGATTCACAATCTGCAGTGAATCCTCTTTTACCTGACGGAGTGTTTCTTCCCCGTATAAATCCTGACTGCCGGTAATAAACCAGAAGTTCATGTTTTCTATAGTTTTCATAATTCCTCCAAAATATTGATTAAACTTATTTGTTAGCCTGTTCTTCAAAAGAACCAAGCTTCCTGTATTTCTCATAGAGTACATTATAGATCGTATGATTCTTAGGATCCGGTTTATGAACTCTGTCTGTTCCTGCGGTAAGTTTTTTCTGAGCTTCAAAAACGGAACCGTATAAACCTGCTGCAACGGATGCAAAGACTGCAGCTCCGATAGCAGGAGACTGATCGCTTGCGGTAACATGAATTTCGCGGTTTGTAACATCAGCCAAAATCTGCATGCCGATTTTACTCTTACGGGCAACACCGCCGATTGCAACAATTTTCTCGATTTTTATTCCGCCTTTCTCGAAGCATTCAATAATTGCCCTCGCTCCGAAGGCGGCGCTTTCAAGAAGTGCTTTGAGCATCATAGGCGCATCGGTTCCAAGGGTTATACCCTGAATAGCAGCGGTTAGACTCTGATCCGCATAGGGTGTTCTTCTTCCGTTAATCCAGTCAAGTGCAATTAATGAGTTTTCCTTCACCGGTATGCCGGCTGCTTCCTTTTCCAGAGCAGGGAGAATTTTCTTTTCAAATGCTTCAAGTTCATCTTCTTTTAAACTGCTTAGGTTTTTGTACGGCCACATAAGAAGATTTCTAAACCACCCGAAGTAATCGCCGTAGGCTGACTGCCCGGCTTCATACCCGATCCATCCGTCAATGACCGAGCCGTCAACCTGACCGCAGATTCCAGGAATGCAAACTTCTTTTTCACCGGGAGCAGGTTTCGGTCCTATGATTATGTCGCAGGTTGATGTGCCGATGCTTTTTACAAGAACGCCTTTTTCCGCATCCCCCCCTACAGCGCCTATGTGCGCATCATATGCACCGACGCAGACGGGAATACCTTCTGACAGTCCCGTGTTCTTTGCCCATTGTGATGTTAAATATCCCTGAACTTTTTCAGTAGTCCAGGTTTCTTTACCGAGCGTCTGTGCAATTTTTGATAGAGCAGGATCAAGCTTGTCTAAGAAGGCTGAAGAGGGGTAGCCACCCCAGCTTGCATGCCAAAGACATTTATGCCCCGATGCACAGCGGCTCCTTTTAATTGTTGCAGGATTTGTATTGCCTGTTAATACCGCGGTAATCCAGTCGCAGTGTTCTACGGCTGTGTATGCGCTTTTTTTCACACGGGAATTCTTTCTGATTGTATGCAGTATTTTTGCCCAGAACCACTCCGAGGAATATACGCCTCCGCAGTATGTGGTGTAGTCAATGCCGCCCCACGTTCTGCACAGTGTATTTATTTCTTCAGCTTCTGACACTGATGTATGATCTTTCCATAAAATAAACATAGCATCGGGATCCTGTGCAAATTCAGCTTTCAGCGCAAGAGGTGTTCCGTTTTCATCGGCAAGAACAGGAGTTGAACCGGTGGTATCGATGCAGATTCCGCGTACTTTTTTTGCACATGAAGCATCAGTTTTTTGAGCCTCCTTGAGAGCACCCTTAATTGCTTCCGTTAAACTTTCTGTATAATCATCCGGATGCTGGCGGAACTGGTTGTTTTTCGGATCACAGAACAGACCTTTTTTCCAGCGTTCATAGTACGAAACGCACTGACCCATCGACGCTCCGTTCGAAGCGTCCAGTATAACAACACGTACTGAATCGGAACCGAAATCCGCTCCCAGTACAAAGTGCTCTCCTGGTAAAAAACTCATGACATACCTCGCTTAATGCATACAGTATAAATTCTTTTTCTATTAAGTGAATAAAAAAAATTACGCAAAATGGTAGTTTTTTCCGGCTGATAGTCTGTTCTATAGAAGAATTGTATGTATCCGTAAAATAGTCTACCTTATTCGTAATAAAACAAACCTTGCCGCCGGCTTTCTGTCCTAATGATAATCCGGAGGTAATAGTTTAGTCAAGTAAAAGCCGATATAAAACAAAAATAGTTGATATTAAACCGTATACTGTTCTAGTGCAGCGGAAAAAAAATTTCTACGTAAAATAATACCGGTTATCAGTAAAATTTCTCATGTACTTATATACAGTATCATCGTATTCTTATACTGATATTTCGCTGTCAGGTACAAAACAGTGAAATAGTATCCTTGAGGCGCCGGGGATTTTGTCTTCATTTTTTTCCCCTAATTTTTGTTATCTGACCGGATGCGCCTGTCCGGTCAATTTTTTTGACAAAAAAATGCGAATGACTTGCAAATATGAGAAAATATCAGTAGTATACAGCATGGAGGAACTATATGAAAAAGGTTTCAATAATGCTTGTATTTTTAGTAGGAGTTATCAGCCTTAGTGCATCCGGCAAAAAAGATGATGTGCAGACCGGAAAACCTCTTCTTGCAGTGAGCATTTTACCGCAGTCATATTTTGCACAAGAAATAGCAAAAGATAGTGTTGAACTCTTAGTACTTGTCGGAGAAGGGCAATCCCCCCATTCCTACGAACCAACTCCTTTGCAGATAGCAAAATTATCCTCGGCAAAAGCATGGGTTACTTCCGGAACGGATTTTGAAATTTCATTTATTACTAAAGTCAATGCCCAGTTTCCTTCAGTTGCAGTCATTGACGGAACAAGGGGTATGAGTTTCAGAAAGCTCAATGACTGGGAAGCTGAACCTGAATCAGAGCATGAAGCAGAAGGGGATGAACATGGTGAACATGATGTTGACAGGCATACATGGCTTGGTAAAGATAATGCGAAGATAATGATCTCTACTATTCTCCGCTGTCTTATTGAGCTGAATCCTTCGATGAAAGATGTTTACGAAGAGAACTGCCGGATTCTCCTTACCTCGGTCGATGAGACCTTTATTCTTCTTCATGATCAGCTTTCTCCCTTAAAGGGTAAAAGCATTCTTGTGTTTCATCCTTCCTTCGGCTACTTTCTGGATGAATTCGGTATACTCCAGCTTTCTGTTGAAACAGGCGGAAAAGAACCCTCTGCGCGTATTTTAGCGGAACTGATCGACAGAGTTAAAAAGGATCAAATTCCTGCACTTTTTGTACAGAAGCAGTTTCCGGTCGCCGCCGCTCAAAAAATCGCAAATGAAACAGGTGCAAAAGTTGTTGCGCTTGATCCCTTAGCCGAAGACTGGCGTACTAATCTTCTCTCTATTGGCAATGCGCTGAAGGATGTTTATAATAAGTAATTATGGAAGAAAAAATACGCAGAGGTCCTGTTGCATTCAGGTTTTCAAATGTCTGTTTTTCTTATGGAAATCTAAAAGTACTCGAAGATGTCAACTTTCACATTCATGAAGGAGAGTTCTGCGCTCTTGTCGGTGCAAACGGTGCGGGCAAGACTACCATACTCAAACTTCTCCTTGGTTTGGAAAAACCCTCATCAGGAAGCATCGAGCTTTTTCAAGGTGAACTGAGCAGAAAGCGGTCCCTTCTAGGGTATGTGCCCCAGTCAACTTCCTATGATCCCTCTTTTCCGATTCCTGTAAAGGATGTTGTTACGATGGGCTGTGTCAAATCCTTTTCCCGGTTTCTAAGCAGAGAAGAGGAAAAAGCCGTAGAAGAAGCGATGGATCTTTGCGGTATTCAGGATATTAAAAACAGACCGTATGCCGAACTTTCCGGGGGACAGAGAAGGAGGGTTCTTGCCGCCCGCGCTTTGGCCTCGCGCCCTAAGCTTCTTGTTCTCGATGAGCCTACGGTAAACATGGATGCGGAAAGCGAGCAGAGGCTTTTTAATACCCTAAAGATTTTAAAAGGAGAAGCGACAATACTGATTGTTACGCATGATTCAGGTTTTGTTTCATCATTAACCGATGTCGTTCTGTGCGCAGGTGAACGGAACGGCGAGGGAAAACCCGGAACTGTTGTACGCCACAGAACTGCATCCGTTCCTGTCCCTCATTCAACCTTGTACGGGGGGGAAGCTGTTCAGGTTCTCCATGATGTGGCAGTATCAGATTTTTACTGCTGCGAAGAAAAAGGAAGGCAATAAATGATGACTTTTATAGATGCTCTTTTTAATCCGTCGTATTCATTTTTGCGCAATGCCTTTATAGCATCTCTTCTTTCGTCTGTTCTTTTCGGTGTTCTTGGTTCGATTGTTACGGTAAAACGCATAGCCGGTCTTGCCGGAGCTGTCTCACACGCGGTTCTGGGCGGCATAGGCATGGCCCTGTATTTATCAGCAGTAAAAATCATACCGTCAATTACACCGATGACCGGTGCTCTAATTTTTGCTCTGATTGCTGCGTTTATTATTGCCCTTGTGTCTTTGAAGGCCAAGCAGAGGGAGGATACGGTGATAAATGCGGTGTGGGCTATAGGCATGAGCATAGGCGTTCTCTTTATGGCAAAAACACCCGGATACACTGATCCGACAAGCTACTTATTCGGCAATATTCTTCTTGTTTCTTCAAAGGATCTTTGGCTCCTTGCGCTGCTCGATATTCTTGTCATTGTATTATCCTGGCTTTTTTATCCCCAGCTTGTTTCATCCTCTTTTGATGAGGAATTCTCCCGTGTACGCGGAGTAAATACTCAGCTTGTCTTTATTATCATACTGACAATCACCGCAGTCTCTGTAGTTCTTCTACAGACGTTTGTCGGCATTGTCATGGTTATTGCAATGCTGACTCTTCCTTCAGGCATTGCATCTATTACTTCTAAGACTGTGTTTACTATGATGGTCAGCGGCTGTATTTTCTCGGCTTTATTTTCAGTTTCGGGGTTGGCCATAAGCTGGAATGCTGATTTGCCGTCGGGTGCTGTCACCGTAGTTTTTGCAGGTCTTGTATATACATTTTTTGCAGCGGGAAAAAGTATTAGTAAAAGACGGAAAGCAAAAAAATAACTGCCGGTTTATTCAGGTTGTGTTATTTTATGGAGGTTTTGTATGACCAAGGCAAGAGCAATGGTTCTTTCGCTTTTAAAAAAAAAAGAGGGACAGCCGCTTTCTGCCACAGCTATTGCAAGTGACTTGCGCGACTGTATGGATCAGGCTACCGTATACAGGGCTCTGCATTTTCTTGAAGAAAACGGCTATACCGAATCGTTCATTCTTCATTGCCTTTCTCATGGAACTGAGCGCTATTATTCACTTCTAGATAATTCATCGAATACTGTCCACCGCCACTGGTTTCACTGCGAATCATGCCATTCGTTTACCGATTTGGGGGAGTGTTTACTTGATTCGGTAATCAGCGGTTATGAAAAGGATCACAATCTTTCTGTACATACACATACACTGTATCTCACGGGGCTTTGCCCCTCCTGTAAAGAAAAAAAGTAATACAAATAAGTGTGGAATTTTTTCTATTAATTGATATACTTAAGACTCTATGGAAGACCAGTTTAGAAAACCCTTGCTTTCACGCTTGGAACACAAAGAAATTTTGGCCATCACTATACGAGCAGCCTCTATGATTTTGGAAAACGGGGGTGAAACCTACCGGGCCGAGGAGACTGCGGTAAAAACAGCATTATCTCTCGGTGCCGTCACGGCAACAGCGTTTGTAACGCCCACGGTTGTACAGGTTTCCTATACCGATGAGGACAAACGCTACCACACTGCTGTCCAGCGTGTAACCAGGCGGGGCGTTAATTTAAAAAAGATATCGCAGGTGAACGACTTATCCAGACGTCTTGCAAAAAAAAGCAGTATCACAAAACCGGGGCAGGTTGAACGTCTTCTCGATAGAATAGATAATACCCCGCAATACCCGGTATGGATGATTATAGGCGGTGCTTCGGCAAGTTCTTTTTTCTTCGCTCTTATGTTCGGCGGTATTTTCAGGGAAGCGCTTACTTCCTTTTGCATCGGTTTTATTCTCCGCATAAGCCTCCTCGTTCTCGATAAGGCTCACTTAAACAGCTTTATTATATCGCTCCTCTCAGGAGCCCTTGTGTCAATCTGTGCCGAAACCGCATTTAGTTTAAATCTTATTCCGTCAATCGAAACTGTTTTAACCTCTGTACTTATGCAGGTTGTGCCCGGCCTTGCTATTGTCAATGCTATACGCGACATGATTGCAGGAGACCTTATAGCAGGAAACGCACGGCTTGCAGAAGCCTTCATGATAGCCTCAGGCCTTTCTGTCGGTGCCGTTGCCGGAATGCTTCTTTTCGGAGGCCTTCTATGATTAAAGATTTGCTCCTTGCAGGTTTGTATGCCGCGGGGGCTGCCGGGTTTTGCGCATTTTACTTTAATACAAATAAATATGATATTTTCTGGGGTGCGCTGCTCGGTGCTCTGGGATGGGCGGTATACACGTTCATTCAAAAAACCGGATTTTCTGCACTGTATGCCTATTTTGCAGGAGCCTTCATTGTTGCAATTGCATCGGAATTGTTAGCAGTTCTTATAAAAAATCCGGCAACAGTGTATTTACTGCCGGGTCTCTTACCTCTCGTACCTGGGGGAGGCATGTTCCAAACAATGAGATCTGCGGTAAACGGAAATATGGATGCCGCACTATCATTGGGTTTTTCAACACTTGGTGCTGCAGGAGCAATAGCTTTGGGTATAGCGATCGCCTCTTCAATAGCGCGTCTTCTTTCGAAACTGATTAATAGAAAAAATTAAGAACATCTGTTTCGTATGTTCCTAGAACTGATTTGTTTTCAGCATCACGAGCGTGCAGGCTTCAATATATGAAATGCCGTTTTTTTCACAGGCGTCTTTCATTGCGCTGCATTCGGTACCCGGATTGGAAATAACACGTTCCGGTTTAAGCTCAATTAATTGAGGAATGAGAGGAATAAGGTTTTTTTCACCGGTATAGAGTGTTATGGTATGTATGCGGTCGTGAATACTCTCTAAATTATTGCATACAGGATATCCTTCAACATCATCCAGAGAAGGATTAAAAAGAATCACATCATGCTCTTTTTCAAGCAGCCGGTGAAATGCAAGGTATGCATACCGTTCAGGTTTTTTACTCGCCCCGATTAATAACACTTTCATAGTTACGGTACCTCTCTATAAAAATATCAGTTTACTTCTTCGAGACTGTCGAGTTCTTCGAGCTCATCTGCCCCGTTTAAAACGCCTTCATCAAGGGACGTATACACCGGCTCTGACGAAGTATCCTTTTCATATACGCTCAGCGGTGTATTATCGAAGACAACACCCTCCGCTTCAAGTTCAATTTTCTGGTGCCATAAAAGCTGAAGGAATGTATCTTTTGGAAGGGGCTGTGAATAGTAGTAGCCCTGAAGGTACTGGCATCCTAAAGAAGTAAGGCTCTCCGCCTGCTCTTGTGTTTCAATACCCTCGGCGAGAACTGTCATTTTCAAGGCATTTATCATAGATATTGTGAAGGCAAGGGCGGTATAGGATTTTGAATCGGTAAAAGCATTCCATACAATTCCCTTATCTATTTTAATCATGTCGAACGGAAGATTAATCATATAGTTCATGTTTGAATACCCTGATCCGTAATCATCGAGGGACAGTTCAATTCCTTCTTCGGACAGTGTGCTCATATTAGCTCTAAGGGTTTCCTGTGAGTAAGCCGCGGCTGTCTCTGTAATCTCAAGATTTAAAAGCGAAAAGGGAATCCTGTATAAGTTTGCAATACTGATAATCTGATCTGCAAGCGATTCCTGCATACACTGTACAACTGAAAGATTAATATCTATTTTTTTTATGCCGTAGTCTTCTGCTTTTATCTCTGATAAAAGACGGCATACTTTTTCAAAGACGAATTCACCAAGCCGCAAGATGGTGCCGTTTTTTTCCGCAACGGGTATAAATTCTTCGGGCGACACATAGACTCCCCGTTCATCTTTCATTCGTATTAACGCTTCTGCCCCGATAATTCTATTATCTCCGGTACAGAAAATAGGCTGATAAAAAACATCGATCAATCCCTCATTAATGGAATTCTTTACCGTACGGTCAAGATAGGCTGACCGTTTGCGGATAGTTGTATCCATGGAAGAGGCAAGAATGATGCCGTCCTTTTTATACATATCCGCACTTGACAGCAGATCGAATAATTCAATAACCGATTCAGTGCTGTCGGCATCTTCGGGACAGGAAATTATTGATATGCGCGGAAATATTTTTACACTGATATTGCGGATAATCCAGGGCTGCACAAACCTTTCTTTGAATGTATCTATGCACGAGTATACTGTTTCAAGGTTATTATCATGGAACACGAGACAAAACTTGCCGTCATTAAAGTGATATACATCGGCCTGTTTCAAATGATGCTTCATGTAGTCTGAACTTTGTTTCAGCACTTCATGTATATGCCGGATTCCAAGCGTGCTCGTGAGGAACGGCAGATCATCATACAGTATTCCTATAATGTGAAATTGTTCCCCGGTTTTAAAACGTCTGTGGTTCATTATTTCGAAAGCGCTTTGATTATACAATCCGGTGATGGAATCGTTTGTATCTTCGCTTTTCTGAACCGTCAGGGAAGCTACAAGTATGCTTAGAGAAAAAGTAAATTCAAGCACATTAAGGGGAGGAAACAGAAACTGGACAATACCTGCCGCCAGACAAACAGCGGCGGAGGCGGTAAGAATACTCAATGATAAAAGTCGGAGAAGTTCTTTTCTTTGCACAAGCAATAGTACGCCGAGTGCGGCATAATAAAGGCTTGTAATAAACGTGCTTATTTTCAATATCAGATGCGAAGCTGTTACTTCACCGGACGTGGACTCATGAATGAGCACAGCGGTGAAGATGCTGAGTATTAGAAACACGGCGGCGAGGGGAGGGAGCAGCAGCAGTTTAATCTTTCTCCGGCTCAGGGAATACATTGAACCTGTTACTGCAAGAGCATACAGTGTAAAGGCCAGCGGCACCATTATACGCACAAGATAACTGATGCCGGAGACAATCGTATAGACTGCATGCGGCGCCTTAAGCTGAATAAGAAGATGGAGTAAAACTTCACAAAATGCTGCGGTAAACGCAGATGCTGAGAGCAGTGTAAATGTTCTATTAGGGTAGGACGGAGCTGTTCTTTTAAAATGGAAGATAATGATGAGTACGGCAAGAATGATAAATCCGCTAATCTCGAACTGTATGGTATGCAGCACCTTGTTCTCTCCCGGCGTATACAAACGTATCTGGAAAAATTATAGATTTATTCCGGCAAAAAAACAAGACAGTCTGATCTGTTTTATTTGTTCCGGGAGGCAGTACTGGAATATTATTCCATTTTTTGGTATAGTTTTGCATAAATATTTATTCTACTGTGAGGTTTGTATGATTACACTAAAATTCGGCGGTACATCGATGGCTAATGCTCAGCGTATGTTGAATTCCGCCGCAATCATGATCTCCCGGGCCGGAACTGACCGCATAAGCGTTGTGGTATCAGCTGCTG
Source organism: Spirochaetota bacterium (assembly GCA_023398165.1). GTDB lineage: Bacteria > Spirochaetota > Spirochaetia > Treponematales > Treponemataceae > JAAZLA01. Next base: position 249,514 of record JAEWSQ010000007.1, read on the forward strand.
CAGGAGTCTCAAATAAATTACAGGAGAGCATTGATGCTGTCCAGACCGGTACTAATCCTGCAACCTTTACAACAGATATAGAAACAACTCATAGAACTATTTGCTCAGATCTTGAAAAACTTCTCCCCGGTTTTAAAAAAGATGCGGTTCTCGACCGGCTTTCACCGTTATTTCAGGAATACGGTAAGCTTCTTTCGGCAGTTTCCGCCTTCGGTGAATGTCCTGAATCCGTTCACTGTAGAATTATGGGGCTTGGAGAACTTTTAAGCGCTCCGATTATGAAGGGAATTCTCGAAGCTCAAAAACAGACTGTTGAGCTCATCGATTCACGCAATGTCATTATCACCTTCGGAAACCAGAGTGAAGGCGATCCTGAATATACCGATACCTTTGCAGCCTTTGCACCGTACCGCGATGGGAAAATGGCTTCTTCTGCCCGTATTCTTCTTTTTCCCGGCTTCGTATGCGGCTGGAAGAAAAACCCGGAATCAAAACCTGTTATGGGGCTTTTAGGCAGAAACGGATCAGATTTTTCCGCCGCAATCGTCGGAGCCGCATTGGACAGCTCAAAGGTGGAATTCTGGACCGATGTTGACGGAATTTATACCGCGGATCCGAGAATTGTCAGCGATGCGATTGTCGTTGATGATATGACATATGAAGAGGCAATGGAGCTTTCATTTTTCGGTTCAAAAGTACTGCATCCAAAAACACTTGCCCCTCTTGCTGCAAAAAATATTGAGGCATGGAGTTTAAACAGCCACAATCCCTCTGCACGCGGAACACGCATAGGAAAAGGACCGTTTGATTTTGACTACTCAACAACAGGAGCAGTGCGCGGCATTTCGTGTTATAAAAATACCGCAATGGTCAGCGTTTCGGGTCCCGGCATGAGAGGAAAACATGGAATTGCAGCCCGTATTTTTTCGGCTGTCTCCCGTGCAGGTGTTTCCATGCTTTTAATTACCCAGTCAAGTTCCGAGTATACTATAAGTTTCTGTGTGAAGGAATCTGCTTCTTCTCTTGTGCGTTCCGTGCTTTCTGCGGAATTTGAGCTTGAAATACGGGAGGAGCTCATATATCCGGTCGAAGTTCAGACCAACTGCGCAATCGTCTCTATTGTAGGCGACGGCATGAAGAAAAAGCGGGGTGTTGCAGGAACATTCTTTGATTCGCTTGCATCGCGCGACATCAATATCCTCGCTATAGCACAGGGATCTTCAGAGCGTTCAATATCAGTTGTAATCAACGGCGAATACGGGGACATTGCAGTACGTGTAGCTCACTTGTTTTTCTTTAATCAGGCTCAGACAATTGAAGTATTCGCGTTCGGCGCGGGAACGATCGGAGGGGCTATGCTCGATCAGATCCGCGATCAGAAAGAGGAACTTCTCTCCCAGGGTATTGATATTAAGGTACTTGCCATCGCAAATATTGACGGTATGATAATGGACGAAAAAGGGCTTGATTTGAAGGACTGGAGAGCTGATGTACAGAAACACGGTAACCCTACCGATCTTGATCAAATACTTGACTTCGTTAAAGAGGCAAAACCCTTGAATCCGATTTTTGTCGACTGTACTGCATCCTATGATCTGCCGAACCGTTATATAGATATTTTCAAAGCCGGAATGCATATTACGACTCCGAACAAGAGGGCTAATTCGATGTCCATGGAGTATTACCGTGAACTCCGCAAGGTCGCCAATACTATGCACCGCCGCTTCCTGTATGAAACCAATGTCGGTGCGGGTCTTCCCATCATTGACACGCTGCAGAATTTATTTAAAAGCGGCGACAAGCTTACCGGTTTTTACGGCATAATGTCAGGCTCTCTTTCCTACATTTTCGGACGTCTCGATGAGGGCGCCTCTTTCAGCCAGGCTGTTCTCGAAGCCCGTGAAAAACGCTTTACCGAACCCGACCCCCGCGACGACCTGGGCGGTCTTGATGTTGCCCGCAAGGCATTGATCATTGCCCGCGAGGCAGGTTTGGAAGTCGAGCTTGAAGATATTACCATTAATAAGGTTTTCCCGAAAGATTTTGACGATTCAGGCTCTGTCGATGCGTTTATTACAAATCTTCCGAAACTTGACGCATACTTTGCAAAAAAAATGGCGGACTTGAAAAAAGAAAATAAGGTTCTGCGCATGGCTGCTTCCATCGAAAATGGAAAATGCAGCGTAGGAATGCTTGAAGTAGGTCCTGAGCACCCGCTGTATACTATAAAGGGATGTGAAAATGCCTTTGTTTTCCATACTGCCCGCTACACTCCCATTCCGATGACCATCAGAGGCTATGGAGCCGGAGCAGGTGTAACCGCCGCCGGTGTATTCGGCGACATTTTGCGTACAGTCTCATGGAATATGGAAGCTTAAAAGGGGTATTGCTATGGTTATAGTATTGGAAAAGGGAATTCCCGAAACAGATAAACGGAACCTGAAAGAATTTCTTGAAAAAAATCATTTTAAGGTAAATGAAATTGCCGGTGAAGAAGAGACTATTTTCGGCGCTGTAGGACGCATGTCCATCGATCCCCGCGAGGTGGAAATTCTTCCCGGTGTTGACAGGGTTATTCCTATTTCCAAACCCTATAAGATGGCAAGCCGTGAGTTTAAAAGAGACAACACTGTTGTCGAAGTTCCCAATAACCGCGGTCAGATAATCCGTATTGGCGGAACAAGGGTGGTTTCCATAGCTGGTCCCTGTGCTGTTGAAAGCCGCGAGCAGATGATGGAAATCGCTAAACGCGTTGCAGCCGGCGGGGCGGTAATGCTGCGCGGCGGGGCATATAAACCCCGGACAAGTCCGTATGCCTTCCAGGGTATGGGAGAAGAGGGTGTAAAAATTCTCAAAGAGGCAGGCGATGCTTTCGGTCTTCCCATCGTTACCGAGATAGTTTCTACAGAGCATATTCCTGTCATGAGAGATTATGTTGACGTTTACCAAATTGGCGCCAGAAACATGCAGAACTTTGAACTTTTAAAAAAAGTCGGCGAACTTAATAAGCCCGTTATTTTAAAACGGGGACTTTCTGCAACAATCGAAGAGTGGCTCATGGCAGCCGAATATTTACTCTCTTCCGGTACCGATAAAGTCATTCTCTGTGAACGCGGCATCCGGACCTACGAAAAGGCCACGCGCAACACTCTCGATCTTTCGGCAATTCCAGTTCTCCGCTCCATGACTCATCTTCCCATTATAGTTGACCCGAGCCATGCAGTAGGAATCCGGGATAAGGTTCCTCCCATGGGCCTTGCGGCAATAGCGGCTGGCGCAGACGGAATAATTGTGGAAGTGCATCATAACCCGGATAAAGCTATGTCCGATGGACCCCAGTCATTGTATCCTGAGCAGTTTGAAAAACTTATGAGAGATATTGAAGTTCTCTCGCCTGTTGTAGGAAAAGAAGTTTCACGCATCAGAAGTACGATTCCAGAACTTGCAGGCGGTAATGAAAAAACGGCTGGAAAAGAAGGACAAGGCATAACCTGCGCTTACTCCGGAGTACGGGGCGCCTATGCCGAAATTGCAGTACTTCATTATTTTGATCACTGCAATACTATTCTGAGTCTTAAGAATTTCCGTGAGGTTTTCCAGGCGGTTCAGGACGGCAGGGCAGATTACGGCATGATTCCTATTGAAAATAGTCTTGCAGGCTCGGTATTTGAAAATTTCGACAATCTTATGAGATTTGAAGACATAAGCATCACCGGAAGCATTAAACTCCGCATTGAACACGCTCTTTTAGGAGTTAAGGGATCTTCTGAAAAAACAATTAAAACTGTGTATTCCCATCCTCAGGGTTTAGCACAGTGCAGCGACTATATTGAAAGACAAAAATGGGAACAGGTTGAATGCGCTTCAACATCTGATGCCGCACGTCTCGTTAAAGAAAAAGCATCCCCCGAGAATGCCGCAATTTCATCCACAACCGCAGCCGAAGGTTTTAAACTTGAAGTAATCCGTACCGGCATTGAAACTGATCCTCATAATTACACACGCTTCATTGTTATAAGTGCAAACAACACCGGCTCAGTACGTATTGATGCCAAGGGATTTTCTTCAAATGCATACTCATCTGCAAAAGGCAAAGCAATGGCGAGCGTGTGCTTCTGCGCAAAAAATCAGCCGGGTGCTCTTCTTCACTGTCTCGGCGTATTTCAGAGTTTTAATCTGAATATGACACGGCTTGAGTCGCGCCCTATACAGGGACAGCCCTGGCGGTATATGTTTTATGCGGATCTTGCCTTGGAAAACGGACAGAACGGCGGTATAATTGAAAAGGCTGTAAGCAATTTAATAAATGTTGCAGAAGATGTGCGTCTCCTGGGAAAATATTACGAAATAAACTGATTTGGGCATAAGGAGGATTTATGAGATATGTACTTTCTGTGTTAGTTGAAAACCATGCGGGTGTACTGAGCCGGGTTTCAGGATTGTTCAGCCGCAGAGGCTACAATATTGACAGTTTAACCGTCGGTGAGACCTATAATCCTAATCAATCACGCATGACCATTGTTGTCACGGGCGATGAGTATATTTTAGAACAGATTGAAAAACAGCTTTCAAAACTTGTTGAGGTTTTGTCTATAGAACACTGTGCTGCTTCAAGCACTGTTGTACGCGACATGGCTCTTATTAAAGTAAATGCCGCCGGCGCCAACCGTGTAGGTGTCATAGAAACTGCGAACATTTTCCGCGCTCATATAGTAGATGTCGGCATCGATTCATTAATTATAGAAGCAACCGGAAGTGAAGAGAAAATTGCAAGTCTAATACGTCTTCTTGAACCGTTTGGGATTATTGAACTTGTAAGAACAGGTCTAACTGCTATGGGACGCGGTACAAAGACGCTTTCCTAATAATTACAAAATAAGCAATACACAGGGGTATTACCGCGGCAAACCATGCAAAAGGTCCTGCCAAAGCTACCCCCAGGAAACCGAATACAATAGGGAAGGTATATGCCGCTACGGTGCGTGCGATAAGCTCTGCAAAACCTGCCATGAGCGGCATAAAGCCTTTTCCAATACTCTGTAGAACATTTCTGTAAATAAAAATCAAAAAAAGCGCAGGATAAAAAGGTGCCGTTCCATAAAGGTACGTTCTCGATGCTTTTATAACTTCCTGTCCTGATGCAGTTGAAGCATCAATAAAAAGGGATGTGAGCTCGTCCGGAAAGATCAGGGCTATGGCCATGGCTATGAGTGAAAAAGCAACGGTGAGAATGGAACCTTTGATTGTACCTTCCTTAATTCTGTCAATGCGTCTTGCACCAAGATTTTGTCCTGCATAATTTGCCATGGTAACACCGAACGTGCCTGCACCCACGGCGACGAGCTGTTCAACTTTCTGGGCTGCTGTGTAGGCCGCAATATTTTCCGAGCCGAAAAGATTCAGTGCACCCTGTAATATAATTACACCTACGGCAGTAATGGAAAACTGAAATGCCATCGGAAGACCAATCTTTAAATGCTGATGGCTGAACCACCAGTCCGTCCTGAAATCTTTTTTCCGCAGCCGAAGCATAGGAAATTTCCTTAGTATGTGAATTACCGAAAGTATACCGGAAACGGATTGAGAGACTACGGTTGCCCATGCAGCTCCTGAGACACCCATATTGAAATTTACTATAAAGGCAATATCGAGAATAATATTCAGTATTGAAGCTATTATGAGATAATACAAAGGAGACTTACTGTCGCCGAGGGCGCGGAGTATGCATGAAGAAGTGTTATACAGTACCATTGAAAAAATACCGGTAAAAATAACAGCAATATATGCATACGCATCTGAAAGAATTTCAAGGGGTGTATTGGTAAGAATTAAGACCGGTTTCGCAAGCAGCAGCGACAACGCTGTAAAAACAACAGTACTTACCGCATTAAGTTTTATATTCTCTGCGAATGAACGCCGTAGCCCGTCCATGTCTTTTGCGCCGAATTTTTGCGCAGTAATGACCGCAAAACCGGATGTTAATCCGAATACAAATCCCAGTATGAGAAAATTCATAGCACCTGTCGAACCGACAGCTGCAAGAGCATTGGTGCCTAAAAGCCGCCCAACGATGATTGTGTCAACAAGACTGTAAAACTGCTGAAAAAGGTTTCCTAAAAGAAGCGGAATAGAGAAGATGAAGATGAGCTTCATCGGTTCTCCTTCGGTCATATCCCTGGAGGAAGAAGATCTTCCAAATTGATTACGGAAGGGAAATCGTACGGACATGTAAACCTCGGCTCTATGTAGTGTAATGCTGTGAAAATGACTTCATCTCTTATAAACGCTCGGTCAGGAAAAGTCAATACGGAAGGGTGCAGATATATTCAACCGTATAATATGCATTTGCAAGACTGATGTAATGCTGGATCCTCTTAATCTCTGCCGATATTTTTTCAATTTCCGCCTGAATGAGTGTTGTTTCCGATCCGTAACCGCTGTCAAACAGCTGTTTCTGCTGAGCTATTTTAGAATCATAATTTTCGATTTTTAAGGTCTCATACTCAATTTTAGCAATTGAAAGGTCCATCGTATTGAACTGCTGAATTAGAGTTTGCCGTAGAACTGTTTTTGCCTGTCCGGCGTCAATCACAGCAGATTCAGCTTCACTTTGAGTCCTTTGAATATCGTTGAGTTTTTTTCCGCCGTCAAAGACAGTAGTCCGTATTGCAATTGTTGCATTTGCAGAATAATCATTTTTTCTGTACCAGTCGGTTTCTACAAGCGGAAAACGCGGGCCGCTGTATCCTAATGAAAGATTGAGTGCAAGATCAGGTTTCCAGTATACGGAAGCTTTTGCAATTTTATTGGAATACATGCTAACCTGCTCAAGCTTTGCAAGTATAGTTATGCTTTCCTGCTTATCGCTTAAGGCTTTTTCCATTAATTCACTGCGGTCTTCAAGAGCTTTTCTTTTATACTGTTCTGCATCCGGCGTGAATACTATCTGTTCCCGGGTAAGATTTTTGAGCCCTGTAATTTTTTCAATTCCCAAAAGAAGAGAGGAAAACTGTTCATTAATTTCAACGGAGGCAATATCAATTTCTTTGGACTGAATACGCGCATCAAGGAGATCCTGGTACAAAAGCGCCCCCTGTCCCCATGCTTCTTCGGAAATCTGTAAAAGTCTGTGCGTTTTACTCTTCTGTTCTTCAAGCAAAGTAAGTATGCTGTCAATATAATAAGCGCTTGCAAGGCGTGTTTTTAATTCCGCACTAAGCTGTTTTCGTTTGCTGTCAAGCTGGAGTTTTTTTATGTCGCTTACCTCGTTATACAGCTTTACCGCATTGGTAAGTTTACCCCAGGTGAATACCGGCTGTGTTATATCGAGTGTGAACGAATACTGGGTGTTTTCCATTCCCTCATAGAGCGTAATATACTGCTCTGAAGGTTCAGGTTTCATGCCCGCCGGAAAATCGATGCCCGACAACAGATCATCAATATTAATTGTAATATCGTCGATCATGGGATTAAACATATAGGTTCCGCTTGCCGTAAGAACAGCCTGCGGAAAAAATCCTGCCTTTGCATCCTTTATGTCGAGAACGCTCTGCGTAAAATCCTGTTTTGCTTTTTGAACTTCTGCGTTGTTATCTTCCATGAGTCTTAGGAAATCGTCATAAGAGTATAGCGCGACCTGTGAAGGAAGAAAAGCAGTGAACGATGAAAGCATTATGAAGACTGCAGTTATTCTGCGTATTTTTCTGCCCTTATTCATTACAGTTGTCCCGCTGTAACTAATTCGTGAGTTCCCTTGCTGATAATACCGAGGTTCAGGCCTCCCTCATCGGAGCGGACTGTTTTTGTATAATAGAAGTCCCCGGCACTAATTTTTTCATCATTATCTTTATCAACAATGACATAGACGGTTTTAGTATCGTATTTTCCTTCATATGTTGAGTTTTTCCAGGTAATACCTTCACCCAGTCCGGAGAAAAGGCCGTGGCGTATTCTTGAACCATTAGAACCGTCTCCTGATGATGACGTTCTGACTCTTGCAGAGGTTTCACTGTACTGAATAAGTTTTCCGCCGCCTGCATATGCAAGCATTATTACGACATTGTCGTCGGCTGTTGTTCCCTCATCGAGAGATCCTGATGCAGGTATGCCGTAATTTATCTGTCCTGAGATGCTGCTCATAGAGTGATTCAGTGTTTTCATATAAAGCCTTACCGGATAGGTAGAACCGGATATGGTTTTTGCTACTGTATTTGAATCAATAAAAGTGTAGATGCTGTTTTCAGTATCGTAGAAGCAGGCCTTATAGGTTATGTCGGAACCAAGCTGGCTGAATGTTATAGAAGCATCGGGTGTAAAAGGTGTTGTCCCGTCAGCAGCGTAGCGTGGATAGCTTACGGTGACAGATGCTGTCCCTGTAATGGACTGTTCGTAAGTAATAGAACCTGAAAGCTGGGGAATGCTTACGACGACGTTTACTGCTGTAGTTAATGCAGTATCCGTTGCGGCATCTCGTATTTCTATTTCGACTGAAGTCTGCTTTCTTACGCTGGTCATCTCCTGGTATATTACATTTGAAGTGCTGTCAGACATAATAACAGCATGGTTTGTATTTTTTACAAGTCCGAAGTTTTCATGGTAAAAAAGAAGAAAAACCGGTGTAAAATCTGCGGTCTTTCCGAATTCAGGAGACTTTGATTCCCATACGATTCTTCCAACGGTAAATGATCCGTCAGTATCTGTACTTGTCTGTCCTATGTAGTGTTCTGTTGTCGCAGGAGAAAACCTTGTTCCTGCAGTCCATCCGGTAAAATCCGCATCCCGCGCAGTCTCGTCTGTATATGCAAATACCGTGACGTCTGCGATTCCGTCTTTAGGCGAGTTTGTGCTTTCAGCATCAACGACGCGTCCGCTTACTCCTGCAGAAAAAACTGAGGAGCAGGAAACTGCCGCCAGTACTAAGATAATTACTATGAGAGAGATACACACATTAATTGTTTTTTTCATTTGTTGCCTCCGCAGCTGTTATTTTACTGCTTTTTAGTATATTTCTTTTTTCGGATACAAAGTATAAAAGAGGAATGATGAAGAGTGTTATGACAGTTGAGCTCAATAATCCGCCTGCGATTGCCTGACCCAGAGGAGCATACATTTCGGCTCCTTCACCGCTGGAAAATGCCATAGGAACAACTCCAAGCATGGTTGTGAGCGTTGTCATGAAAATCGGTTTAATGCGGCTTGAGGCGCCTGCAATAACGCTTTCCTCCAGAATATGCATTCTATCATCCGCTGATGAATTTTCATTTTCTTTTTGAGAGCGCAGAAGATTCATGTAGTCAATTAAAATTATTCCGCTGTTGACTACAATACCTCCAAGAGAAATAACCCCGAGCATCGCAATTAAGCTCATTGTTGAACCGAAAAGCAGCAGCCCCAGCACAACGCCTATAATACAGAAAGGAATAGTAGCCATGACAATGAAGGGCTGGCGGAATTTTTCAAACTGCAGAACCATTACAGTATAAACCAGAAACCATGCTATAAGGAGTCCCGTAATCATCGGTGTTATAGAATCGCTTAAAAGCTCCATCATACCGCCTTCTTCACTTTTAATTCCGGCACTCAGGGGGTGTTTTTCCAAATAAGATTTCATTCTGCCGTTAACACCGCTGGTATCTTCTGTGGAAAGATAGCCTGATACTGTAATTGTTTTTGCACGGTTTTTTCTGTTTATCTGCGAAACACTTTCCTCGATGCGTATATCAGCAAGGCTCGAAAAAGAAATTTTATCACCCTGGGAACTAACAATGAACACATTTGCAATGTCGTCAGGGGTAATGTGTTTTCCTGTTATATCCGACTTCAGCCGAATATTATAGCGCGAGCCGTCGGCGTCATTTTTAAAACGTCCGGCATCAATTCCCTGGAATAGAATAGAACTTGTAATTCCCGCTTCATAACTTGTAATTCCAAGGGAGCTTAAATATTCCTGACTCATATCTATAACCATAGTGCTGATGTCGAAGGAGGTATCAAGGCTTGTTGTTACAATATCGGGATCTTTTGCAAGCACATTCTCTATCTCCCTGGCTGCAGCATACAGCTGATCCATGTTTTCACCGGTCAGTTTTAAACCGTAACCGCCGCCTCCTGAAACAAAGCCTACAAGTTTATCGAAGCCGCCGTTAGTAACTGACACTTTAGCATCCGGGATGCGGGCGGAAACAATCTCCTGCATTTGAAGAATTATTTCCTGCACACGTCTGTCGCGTTTTTTAGAAGGCACTAAAACAACGTTTGCATAACACTGATGATTCGCTGCCGCACCTATCATACCGTTTTCGCCTCTTCCGGAATAGCATAATATAGTTTCTGCTTCCGGAACATATTCCTCTATAAGATTATATATTTCAATCATTTTTGAATGAGTCGTTTCAATACTAGTTCCTTTTGAAAAATCGGCTGCAACATAAAACTGTCCGGTATCGGTTGACGGAAGAAAGGTTATTCCCAGCGCCTGCATAATGAAAATGCTTATTACTAAAACCGAAATTGCAATGGCGGTAACAAATTTCCATTGTTTTAACGACCACGATAAGGCTTTTCTGTACATCTTTTCAAATTTTGAAAGCAGGATGTCAAATGCTTTTGCCTTGGTATTTTTAGGTCCTCCTTCCACAAGAAGGATTTTCATCAGGAAGGGAACGACGATTACAGCAACCAGAAATGAAGCAGACAAAGCCAGAATGAGGGTTATGGAAATATCGCGGAGAACCATTCCTATAAGGCCTGAAAGAAGCGCAATAGGAATGAAAACTGCGATTGTTGTTGCAGTGCTCGCAAAAATAGATCCGCCTACTTCATCGCTGGCTCTGAATACGGCCGAAGAAACAGTATAAGAGGGTAATCCGTTTTGATCTTTCAGGGAATAGTAGCGGTAGACCTGCTCAAGCATAACTATTGAACCGTCAACAATCATTCCGAGCGCTATGACGAGTCCTGAAAGACTCATAAGGTTGAACGTCATCCCGAAAATTCTCATGCCGGTCAATGTGAAGAGAATAGAAAGCGGAATAGAAATACCTATAATTAGAGTAGCTCTGAAGTCGGAAAGTGAAAGAAGAATAACAAGTATTGCCATAATAATACCGGTGACGCCGGATGATATAACCGAGCTCAATGACCGGGAAACGGTCTTGCTGTCGTCGCTTAATATGTAGTATGAGACAGATCCGTTTGTGTCTATCTTTGTCTGATCAAGAATTTTCTTAATACTGTTCACAACACTGATCGTGTCGCCGTCGGATCTCTTTGTAACGCTCACCACTATCAGCGGGTTTTTACCGTCGGTAACATAGTACTCAGGATCGGGGTATGAAAGTTCAACATCGGCGACATCCGACAGCTTAATGGGAACAGAACCGTCGCCAAAACCCACGGGCAGTCCCCGTATGTCTTCGACCGATTTAAATCCGCCTGAATAACGGACATCAATTGTTCTGCTCTTATACTCGGCATTTCCTACCGGAAGAGAAATATTTCCATAATTAAGCATCTGGTACACATTGCTCGCCGATATTCCCTTTGCCGCCAAATCATCGAGATGGAGCGTGATGGATAATTCAAGCTCCCTTCCTCCTGAAACAGAAACTTCTGCAACACCCTCTACTTGGGTTATTAAAGGAGTTAGTTCTTCTTTGATAAATTCTGTAACGCGTGCAGTATCCTTACCTCCGTCGACAGTGAAGGTGAGAACGGGGAGCATTCCCGCGCCTCCCACCAGCGCCAGCGGGGATCCTGCAATACTGTCGGGAAGATCGCCTTCAAGCTGGGTAATCCTGTTGCGGATTTCCGGAAGCTGGTCTTCGGGAACGACCCCGTCCCTGTAGGTTACCGTAATATAGCTTAAGGAATTTGAAGACTGGCTCGATATACTCTTGAAATTAGGAAGCGTCACAAAATTATCTTCAAGTATTTTTGTAATATCTTTTTCGACATCTTCCGCACCTGCACCGGGATACACTGTAAAAACAATTACAGAGGGAAGCGATATGTCCCCCATGAACTCTGTTTTTATGCCTGACAGAGAATAGAAACCAAAAACTACAAGAACTATGAGAAGCATTGAAATAATTGTCGGATGTTTAACTGCAAAATGAGATATCTTCATCAGTTATTCCTTGTTTAATACATAGTTTGACTGAGCCACGGGTTCCCTTACGGTGACCTTCTGTTTGTCGAAGACAACACCCTGTCCGTCAATAATGAACCATGCATCGGCCAATTCATCGGGTACTATAAAAACATCATCATCCTGTGCTGCAGGTGTAAAGGAATGATACACCGCACTTCGGGTTTCTTCATCGTAGGTATAACATGAACCGTCAATTTTACGGACGGCATGATTCAGCACCTTTACGTTTTCCCATGTCCTGTAATGAACGGAAACTTTGACATACATCCCCGGAACAAATTCGCTCAAGTTTTCCTCAAGTTTAAACACAACCTTAAAGACTTTCGATTCGCTTTGAATATAGGGATCTATAGTGTCTATCTGTGCAGTGGAAACTGCCTGTTCAGTATAGCCTTCTGTCGCAGGCCGTGTAATTGTTGCGTACATGGAATCCTTAAGCTCGTTGAAGAGTGCAAAATATTTTTCAGGCACATTGAGCCGTACAACAAGATTTGAAAGATCTGCGACTATTGCAAGCGATCCCTGTGTTCCTGCAAGGGAACCTTCGCTCATTCCTGCAGATATAACCGTTCCTGTTATGGGACTCACAACACGGGTATACCCCAGCTGAAGATTTGCAAGATCATACTGGGCTTTCGCAGCATCGCGCTGAGCTTTTACTGAATCGTAATTCTGCTGGGTTGTGGCATTAGCCTTATAGAGACTTTCCACGCGTTCAAAAGTGCTCTGATAACCGAAATAGGCTGCCTTCGCCTGAAGCATAGTCTGTTCAAAGGCTGCATCATCGAGTACAGCAATGAGACTTCCTTTTTCCACCTGAACTCCTGCCTTGACAGGATATTCAAGAATACGGCCGCCTACCATGGGAACTACAGGAACCATGGATTTTGCCTCAATATAGCCTGATAAGGTAATCGACTCGCTTATTGTCTTCGTTTCGGGTTTTTGAATAACCACGGCCGGAGGCGGCGCCTCATACGATGGACCTTTTTTATTTGTAATTATCAGTATGAAAATAATAATTCCTGCAGCTGTAAGGATGAAGGCGGTATAGCGTATAAGTACAGAAATTTTTTTTGTCATGAAAGCGTCTCCTGAAAGTAGAACCTTTTCTAAAAAGCAACAATAAGTATATAAATAAACTATCTGTATAAAAGTAACATAAATTACAAAATTACACAAAGTGTTGCTTTTTATAGGCAGTTGTACTATACTGCTAATAAAAGATTCTTTCAATATCCAAAGAGCAGGAAGTTTGTACAAAAATAGATAAAAGGAGGGGAACTGTTGATTTTTGACAAAAAAGATACCGGGGACGATTCCCGGATTAACCGGACAAAAGCAGAGTATAAAAGTGCAATACGTTCCCGCCGGCTTATTAAGGAAGCATACGTAGATTTACTAAAAAACTGTGATGCCGGTAAAATCAGCATCACTGCAATTGTTCATAAGGCCGACATCAATAGGGGAACTTTTTATGCACATTACAGGGATCCTCAGGATGTTCTTGAAGAGATTACCAATGATTTCCTTGAAAAATTCCTGCAGCTGCTGCGTGAATTCCAATTTACTCTTTTTTTAAAAGATCCTTTACCGCTTCTTAAAAAATTCTCGCAGTGTTTTGAGACCGATATAGAATTTTACCGCCGTCTTACTTCAGCTAAAGGCTGTGAACCTTTCATGACAAAGCTTAAAATACTTCTGCTTAACTATATTACAAATGACAGTTCTGTTCCTGCCAAGGTTAGAATCGACAGTGCTTTTAAAGTGGCAGTAAATTTTTTCTGCAGCGGAATAGTGGCAGTGTATCAGGAGTGGCTGGAGGGAAAGCTTGGTGAAAATACCGAAGCAATAACAAATACCTTGAATTACATTGTTGTGCAAATGGCAAAGCCGATTGTCGAAGGTCTCATGTAGAGAATTTCTTGTAATAAGCAGAAGGCTATTATATTCCCAGAAGTGCCTTTGCGTTATCATAAAGCACGGCTTTATTTTCTTTATCAGATAAGCCCAGACTTAGAAAGGAACACAGCTCCTCGTCGTGATTCCACATGGGGAAATCTGTACCGAATAGAAAACGTTCATACCCGTGTACACTGATAATCTTCCTGGCTTTCTCATGAGGCAGTTTCCAAAGCGAACTTGAAGTATCAAACCATAAATCCTTTCCTGCAAGAAAACGCAGCACATCATCCCATTCAGTATAGCCGCCGAAATGGGGAGCTACCAGTTTAAGACGCGGATGTTTTTGAAGTATTTTTAGTATTTTTTCAGGATTGGAATAGTTAAACCTCTTGTCGCCTGCATGAATAACAAGAATCAATCCAAGATCCGACATAAGCTCATAGGCATCATCAAGGCTTTCTGTATCTGCAGGAAATTTTTGAAAGTCGGGGTGAAGTTTTATTCCTCTGAGCCCGAGTGTAACAGCGCGTTCAATTTCCTCAAGAATACCGGTCTGCCGGGGGTGAATAGAGGCAAATCCGATAAACTTGTGTTCCTTTTTTACTTCCTCTGCAATGAAATCGTTAATTGAAGCCGCCTGTTCCGGTTTTGTGGCAACTGAGTATACACAGTATTTTTCAACACCGATTACACTGCCTCTTTCAATAAGTTCACTTACAAGTCCATTATTTCTCACCGGCGCATCATAAAAGAGACCGACGCTTTCGCTTGCTTTTACCGCTATTTTTTCAGGATATATATGGGCATGAAAATCAATAATAGGTGTAGTAATCTGAAAATTTTCCGTACAAAGCCTCCACTATGCCCCGTTATACTACTCTTAATAAAGTTTTTGGGCAAGCGATGGTATAATAGTTATGAACGTGAGGTTTTTAGCAGTAAAATAATCTCGCTTCCTGAAAGCGGCTTCGAAATATGGTACCCTTGAAAAAGCGTGCATCCGCACTGTAGAAGGTACTCGTACTGATCCCTTGTTTCCACTCCTTCTGCAACGACCTTGTAGGCCATCTGAGTAAACATTGCAAAAGTACCTTTTAAAAGCCTTTTCCCTTTAACCGTGCCTATGCTTTCGTGAATGAGTTCTTTATCGAGTTTAATACTGTCTACAGGTGATCTAATAATTCTTTCCATGTCCGAATACCCTGTACCAAAGCCGTCAATGGCAAAATTTACACCGGCGTCTTTAAGTATGTTGATATTTGTATAAAAAGCTGTTTCATTAAAGCGGAGTATGGATTCTGATATCTCAAGACATAAGTGCTCCGGTTCAAAGCTGCATTCACTGCACAAATCAAGTATTTCTCTTCCCCAATTATTGCTTATACATTGTGATTCCTGCAGTTTCACCTGGAGTTTCCTTATACCAAACGAGGTCAGCCTTTCCTTAACAAACCACCAAAAGGACTGACGGAAAATAAGGCTGTTTAATTTTTTTGATTTTCCGGTATTATGAGCGGCATCAAAAACATCATGCTGCCTTATGCGTTTGTTGTCGCCGGTAGTCATGAAGACAGAAACTTCAAGAGCTGTGTATTGGTTCAATTCCGTATCATAAACCCCCTGATAGCGGATATTACAATAGTTGGCGCGGAAAACTTCGTTGAGTTGAGTAATAATATGCGCCCTGTATTTTATGTCGCCAGGCTGAATATCTTTACCATAGAAAATATGTCTGTTACCGATCTTTCTTGGAAATCGCGATAATAGTTCAATGCGTTCGCTGATATCCTGCATTGTTTGAAAATCCGGAGGATAATGCAGTATAGAGACCTGTATGGTTATTTCAACTTTAATCGTCTCGAATGTCCAAACCCTTTCAAGCGTATTAACCAGCTCCAGCGCGGTGCTCCCGATACTGGATTTTGCCATGCTTTTTTTTGGTATGAATGCAAATAAGCCTTCTTCAATACAGAAAATTTCAAAATTGTTATTGCATATTTCGCTTACCCTATGCGAAAAAAGGAGCAGAAGAGATGAATAGTGCTTGTAGTCAAAAAGTTCCTGTAACACGGGAATATCAGGCGAGCGCATGAGTATTACATAAAAATCATTTTCTTTATCAATACGTTCCTGTATAAGAAAGTTAAAAACATCTGTTGTATAAAAATGTGTCACGGGATCTGTGTTGTGTTTTATATTCTGTATACTCATGAAAATATAGAGAAAGCAGAGGGCTCCGGCAAAACTTTCGAGCAGAATGTAGCTCATGTTCATTTGAATTACAATTGCAATTATTGGAATAATGAAGCAGATGAATATGGAGTTTTTAACTGCTTGAGAGAGTTTTACTTTTTGAAATATGAATAGAAACACAATTGCAAGTAAATAGATAAATGCAGTCATATAGAGCACTAACACTCCCCAGCTTTTACAATACTCACCGCTTGGTGAAATGTAAAAAACAAAACGGGTAAAGGGATTTGTCAGTATGAGCGCCGCGGAGAAAAAGTATGGTATGCAGAGAAGGGAGCGCGTGATGAGTTTTTTCGGGTACCGGCCGGAAAGGGTCAATACATACGAAAAAACACAGATTGGTATGCTGTTGTGATTAAGGTAAAATACTGTTGTCAGGACTGCGGCACTGACCGATGATCCTGAAAGAGAGTTAATAATTATAGAACTGAGAAAACCTGCAAGACTTGAAATAACAGAACAAATGAGCATAAACATAAATAAAACATTCTGCCTAGTGGAAATCTGTTTTTGAGCGGAATACATAAGAAGGGTAACGGATGAGATAATGAATGCCATAATATCAAATTCTATTAAAAAGTCCATATCACTTCCTCCCTTCGGTTATTTTTGCCATATATTGCAAAAAGTCGTCCGGTGAAAGAGGCCGTGAAAAGTAGTATCCTTGAACAAGCTGAACACCTGCATTTTTAACAAGCATAAGCTGCTGTTCAGTTTCTATTCCTTCTGCTACGATGGCTGTTTTTAAAGGTTTAAATAACGATACAATTGCGGTGAGCGCCTTTAACCCTTTTTGTGTTTTTTCTGCGGAGATAATGAGTGAGCGGTCAATTTTAATATAATTGAAGTTAATCGAAAGAAGATTAAGCATATTGGAATAACCTGTCCCATAATCATCTATAGCAATGCTGAACCCCTGCTCAATAAGCTGTTCAATAGACGCAAGCATAAGTTCCTTGGACGATGAAGCTGCCGTTTCGGTAATTTCAAAGCATATATCGTGCGGTGAAAGACCGTAGGTCTGAACAACGCGGAGCATTTCCTGTGCAAGATTGTTCTGCATACATTGAAGAGGTGACAGATTTACCTCTATATAATCAAGAGTATACCCGTGCGCCCTAACCGAAGCTAAAAAACTGCAGGAAGTATCCATGACAAAATTTCCTATGCTGGTAATGATGCCAGCCTGTTCTGCTATAGGTATAAACTCTGCCGGTGAAATCCAGCCGAGTTCCGGATCCTTGTACCGGATGAGAGCTTCTGCACTGACCATCTTGTGATCAGATGCATCGGTAATAGGCTGAAAATACATCATAAAACTGTTGTCTAAGAGCGCTTTGCGCAGTTTATTCAGTATTATAATACGTCTGTTTTCCTGTTCTTTTAGAACATCTTTCGCACTCAAAACAGTGTTTATTGGATAGTTCACATTTTGCCTTCCAAGAAGATACACTGCAGTGTACACCGATGAAATATCAGTGATGTCAGAAGGATACTCAATCCTGCAGATGCGTGCAGAAATCTGGAGTTCTTTATTGTCAAATTCTACCGGTTTGGAGAAAAAAGCGATGATTGTATGAATAATTTCATCAGCTGTTTGTGCATCGGCTGTTGTCTGTACATATTTACTCTGTTCAAATTTAGCACAAAAACAGTTTTCACTGCTGTTTTTAAGTACCCTGTTCACTATAAACGGCTGAAACCTTGAATACACCTCTGTTCCGAGAGCATGGCGCAAAAAACTGTCATTATCTATACAGAGAATTATTATCGAAAAAGCAGCTCTTTTCCTGCAGAGAATATCGGTCTGTTTTAAAAAACCGCTCTTATTAAAGATGTTAGTCTCCTGATCTATGTATTCACCAAAATCAAGAATGGTAAATAACACAATTAATTCGCTTAACCCAATGCTGAAATTGGTTATTAAGAGTTCAGGATGCAGAAATTGAATAAAAAGAGGTATTGCAGAAAGAGGAAGAAAGAGGAAGACTGAAAACTGCGTTTTTTTGGGGATTACGTGCCGCTCCCTGAAAAGATAGAACAGGGAAACTACTAAAAAATAAAATCCTATTAAATACAAATAAGGCTGCGCGATCCCCCTGTGATACATTCTGTCTGCATCAAACGAGAAAATAAGCGATGTCCAGGGTGAAGAAAAAATTAAGAATAAGCTTATTAGCCATGGAAGAGCCCATGCATACGATCCAATAACTGTACGTTTTTTGGCAGTTCCCAAAGACCGTATGAAAACAACCATTAGAATTGGAATTGTATTAAAAAAGTAAAAATAGAGTAAATTTACACAATATAAAAGGAATAAGGGCAGTTTTGGGGCATACCAGTATGTTACAACGCCGAGAGTGTCAAAAATAACAGTCATGAGACAAACCCCGAGGAGCCGTAAAAAAATCCTGGTCTCGGATATAAACAGCTTACTCCTTGTCATATATACAACAAGGCAAATCAGCTGAATCGCTATGGCTGCTATATTGAAGTTAATACCGCCCATAAAGCATAGTATACTTTGTATGTTCTCAAAATGCAATTAATAAATTCAAACCTGAAAAAGATGTATGAGGGAGTCTTATGTAAAAATTTTCAGATATTATGGACAAAACTCTCCAAACGGTTTAAAATGTATATAATGCTATATTAGAAATTGGAGATAAAATGAAAAATGTGTTAGTTGTGGATGATTCACGCATTATGAGGAACATCGTAAAAAATACCTTTACCGCATTGAATATTCCCTGCCAGTTTTTCGAAGCCTGCAATGGAAACGAGGCTCTTTTGAGAATTTCAGAATACCACTTTGATCTTGTTCTGCTTGATTGGAACATGCCCCAGCTTTCCGGTATCGATTTTCTTAAAAAAATCCGTTCAATGCCTCAATATGCAGATCTGCCGGTGATTATGGTCACCAGCGAGGCTGCACGCTACAATGTAATAGAGGCCTTAAAAAGCGGAGCTACCGATTATATCATTAAGCCGGTCAGCGAAAAGAGTTTTAAAGAAAAGATTTCAAAGATTTCATTTTAAAAGGGGAGAAGTATGGAAAAGTATATTCAGCCGTTTATTGATGTCTGCATAAGCGTTTTTAAAGATTTTATCGGGGCGGATCTTGTTGCGGAACGGCCCTATTTCATGGATAAAAAAGATGAGCATGACTGGGATATATCAGCAGTGATCGGATTAACAGGAGAGGCGAGGGGCGCTGTGGTCATTTCTATGAAAAAAATCCTTGCACTCAAACTGACAGAGATGCTCACGGAATCGCCTCATGCTGAGGTTGATGATGAAGTAATAGATGCAATCGGCGAGATAATCAACATTATTGCAGGAAATGCAAAACGGGGGCTGGAGGAGATGTTCCGGCTCGTAATTTCCCTGCCGACGATTATTAGGGGGCAGCACCATTCTATTTCATGGCCCAATGATCAGGCGCGAATTATATGCATACCGTTCAGGATCTTCGATAAAGAATCGTTCTGTCTGCTGCTTGCAATTGAATCCGGTTCCACAGGAGTATAAGTATGGCAAAAGAAAGGATGAACATATTTTTAAATATCATCTCCAGCGGTAAGTATTATGCCGTGCGTGATGAGAAAAATATGGATATTGTTGTACGCTACATTCTTCTAAACTTTCTCATTTTCATGGGCGGTTCTCTCTTGTTCGGTTTTGCCTTCAGCAACTTTGCCGCGGATAAAACGGCAGAAGCTCTTGTTGATTTCATTATGGGGTTAACCACTGTTGCCGCCTTTATTATTCTGAGGACAAATGCTCCCTTCATTCTTTCCGGTTTTATGACCGTTATTCCTTTTGGAATCTTGTGCGCCTTCTTCTTTTACGGGGGCGGAACAGCGCTCTCGGGTATTTTCTGGTCATTCACCTTTCCAATGATGGCAATATTTCTGCTCGGAATTAAATTCGGTACAGCTTTCTCTTTGGTGCTCTGGGTTTTCATCGGATTCTGCGCCCTCTTACCCGGTTTCTCACCGGTTGTTTTTGAAAGAGCCTATGCGTCCCGTATTTTGAGCGTATATGTCCTTATTACAGCGCTTACTATGGTGTATGAGCAGACAAAGATGGCGAAAGACAAGTGGGTTATGCACCTTACCGCCAAGCTCAAAGAAGAAAGAGACACCATTACAGCAATGAAAGATAACTTGAAAGTAGGTCTTTTCCTCATGGATTCAAACGGACACATACAGGGTCAGTATTCAAAGGCACTCGAATCTGTACTCATGGAAAGCGGACTCGAAGGAAGATCTTTTATAGATTTACTGAGCGCCTCCATTAAACAAAAAGAGCTTGAGACATTACATGATTATTTTACCATGGTTCTCGAGAAAACCTATGATGCGCAGATGCTGGAAGACATTAATCCGATTTATCAGTTCCGCTTTGTCCATCCTGTGTCAAAAAATGCAAAAACTCTGCGTACCCTATTTACCTCTCTTGAGCGTGACAACGGGGAAAAATTTATTCTGTGTTCAATAACTGATGCGACAAAGGAAGCCGAGCTTCAGGAGCAGCTGTCTGAAGAGGAAGATAAACGGCAGGCTGAGATGCAGACAATGTTCGAAGTAATACATGTTGAACCGCGTGTTCTTAACGACTTCATAGAAGATACCGATTACGAGTTTGACCGGATCAATACGGTGCTGAAAAACCGCTCAATGTCGTCCCGCCAGGTAATGATGGAAATGTATCAGTCTATACACGCAATAAAGTCAAATGCGGTGATTCTGGGACTGGAGAGCTTCAGCAATAAACTGCACGATCTTGAAGATAGAATAAAGGATTTACGCGATAAGGAAGACGAGGTATCCTTCGATGATGTTTTGAGCATCACTTTTGATCTTGAAAACATCATGAAAGTGAAAGATACGTTTAAAGAAATTATAGATAAGATTACGTCTTTTACCAAAGGTACGCAGAAGATGCAGGAAGAATTTGTTCTCGTTGAACTTTTAAAGCGTACTGCGGAAAAAGCGGCTGAAAGCGGACACAAGATGGTTCAGTTCGAGGCGCCTGTTGTTGATCCCTCGATTGTAAGCGGTAAAAACCGCCGAGCAATAAAAGAAATACTCTTACAGCTTGTGCGTAATTCAGTATTTCACGGAATTGAAGAACCCGAATACCGCATAGAGCTTGGAAAGGAAAAGGTCGGTTTAATCGAACTTACTGCAAAAACAAGCGGCGATGTGATGGTAATTGAACTTCGCGATAACGGCAAGGGACTGGACTTCGATGCAATAGCACAAAAAGCACTTATTCAGCATCTCATAACAGAAGAACAGGCAAAAGATAAATCTGTGCTGACAAAGGTTATTTTTACATCAGGATTCAGCACCGCGGAAAAAGCCGGCATGTATGCAGGACGCGGTGTGGGCTTGAATCTTGTAAAAGACCGCGTAAAGGAACTGGGCGGAACAATAAAGCTCCAGTCTGAAAAAGGGAAGGGTACAAAGTTTATAATAACCGTGCCCAATAACGGCGCCGCATAGTACCAGAGATCAAGAAATACTGCAAAGCCCCTGAAACCATGCAACCCCGGTCTCAGGGGCTTTTGTATTAGCCGTGAGTTACTTGATTAGTATGTTATACTAGATAAATAAGCGGAATACTAATAATCGTGACAATTCCCTTCACAATTATATTAGCAAGAATTATAGACCAGACGGTATCGGACGGAAGAATACCCCAAAAGGCAATAAGCCCAAATATAAGAGAATCAACAGGAACGCTTACCGCATTCGAAAAAAGAACGCGCGCCCACTGGAACCTTGTCGTTATTTTTGTTACCCAAAGATGGTACATCTCAGTATCGAGCAGTTCCGATATCAGCTCTGCCGCAATAGATGCAAGTACAATTCTCCAGACTGGGCCGAGAACAAGTGCAAATTCGTTCTGCAGACCCCAGGAAGGATCTGAGGGAAGTTTTGTAAGTAGCGCGAAAAAAAGAGCCATTGCAAGGTTAATAAGAGCGCAGATAATGATTATGGTGCGGGCGGCTTTTTTACCGAGTTTTTTGTGGATCATGTCGCGGATGGTAAAGGTTATAGGATAGATGAACGTTCCGCCGTCTATGCTTAGTCCGGCAATAAAGCCGATTTTCAGGCTTCCAATATCAGAAAGCATCTGGGCGGCTGCATAGAGGGCTATGATGACAATCGACGAAACAGCGATCAGCTGTGATGACGGGGCAGGTGCAATGTCTGCACTTTTAAGAGTGTTACTCATAGAAAAGATCTCCTTGTTTTGGTAAAGCGGGTAGTTGCGACCGCTGAACGGATAATAGCGAAAAAAGGGAAAAAAAACAAGGGATAGAGGATATATTAATAGTTGAACTCAAATCTGTTGAAACTATCCATCCAGCACACCCAAAGCAGTTACTGACATATTTACGATTAATGAATCTTTCTCTCGGACTTCTCATAAACTTCGGATCCCCTCTAATGAAAGACGGTTTAAAAAGAGTCGTAAATAATCATTTAAACATCTCTCCGTAACACCTTAACTCCTTCGCGGGGCCTGGTCCATCACCAAACAGAAATTAGTGCCTATGAAAATGCTAAGAGTATTACTAAAAAATATAATGAATATATTGTCACTTATGAGTAACTAATAAAAACCGCTTTAATATCTACGTTTTTGTTTTTCTGGGATATAGCGAATAGCATTTCGGCCTTTTATTTTTATTTTTGTCCATGGGTCTAGAGAGTCATTATAAGGACACTTGTATAGATGTTTTTTTCCAGACTGGTATGCACCATCAATTCCATCGTTATCTGTAATAACTTCAACTCCCATATCTTCCATTCTCTTTAATAATACGTATCGCCTTTCTTTACTATTCCAACAGCCGGGGCATACAGCTGCAGTAGATAATTCTTTGGTATCAATATATCGTACACGGATCATAGCCCGCCCTTCATCAATAATAGATTTTCGAAATTTTATTTCTTCGTAAGACATTATCCTGTAATTACCTGCCTTTCTCAAAGTGTATGTTTTATCGCCTAAAATTAGGACAAATAATCTATAGAAAAATTATTCTCTTGCATTGGTACTGCTTGACCTACTATAGTATAGAGTATTGTATTTATTCCGGTCAACGTAAAATATAGAAAACAAGGGGAGGAAAACCAACCCGTACGGGGTCAATAGATTAATATCGGCGCTCGACGTTTCGCGCCTCATGCGACGCGTAGTTTTTCCTAACGCAGCTTTGCTGCCTACCCCTTTGAAACCCCTCACGTCCTGTGCTCCGTGTTTGCGAAGCGGTTCGTGTGTTCCGCGGTTTCTCTTCTCTCCTGTAAAATATTACTTGAAAGAATATACTTTCTTTTTCACAATCTGTTTGTTAACAGCATTTTTGAGAGTTGTGCTGTTTTCATTCATTCATTCATAAAATTAAACTCTCATAATTATTGGAAAATAACATCTTTTGATGTTATAATATTTCTTTAGGAGGGATAAACATCAGAGTGTTATCCAAAATTACCGTTATTGCAGTATGTTTTCTTGCGCTTTTTATCGCCGCAGGATGTGATGCCGGATTTCAAATGATAGAGGGAGATACTTCCATTCTAATTAACGGATGGGAGTTAAAGTCTCCTGAGGGTGTTGACGCTATTCGTTCTTGTACGGCTAGTGATGTTACTGCAGCTAAGAATGAAGAGTACAACGGCACAATTTATCTGCTAGAAGTTAACGGAAATGCACAGTCAGTCCTTGACCGCGTAAGAGATCCTTTTTTTGGTAAAGAAGAGGTAGACTATAAAGATCCTGCCGTACAGAAATATATAAACAATTTAGGTATTGAAGATCCTTCAGTAACCGGAAAACGATATATTTCTGTTGGAATGATTCCTTCTGAAGGTCCTGTCCAAAATGCAAGACAATATGATCAGAATACTTTTATGGACGTTATTCCAGGAGCTACGTATTTCAATGTTGGAGCTGCTTGCAGCAGAATTACTGTTGATTTCATTGTTCCTTCAACGCACCCTGCAACACAGCTTTGCGGTGAGGTTCAAGCTGCTGCACTTTTAGCTAACGATTATAAACCAAAGGGTGCTACCGGAATTGTCACCTATCAAAGTCCAGGTTCTATTCAATCAACTTTCCTTCTTGGCTGGTGGAAATGGAGAGTCGAAGTTGAGGGAAATGTAAGCGGCCGTGTGTTTGTAGGTATTTCCTGGTGATTCTATAATAAGCCTAAGGGATTATACCGCGCAGAATTAATCAATACTCTTTATTTTGGTATAGACCGAAGTAAAGAGTATTTTTTGTTTTTACACAAATCTGGAGAGTAGTATGTTTAAAAATATTCGATTCTTTTTTGTATTGCTGTTTTGTTGTTCTTTTACTCTTTTCGCTTTCGATATACCGGTTTATGTACAAGACGGAGTGCTTCTAATACCGCTCGAAGGGGTAGAAGTAAAGTGCCGGTATAAAAAAAATGAATCCAAAACATTTATAACAGATGAAACCGGACAAACACTCCTTATTCTGCCGGATAATACCTTGTTTCCGGTTACCATAACCGTTTCAACACCCGGTTATAACGAAACGAGTATAGAATTGACTCATAAAAACGCAGTGTTAACATCCAGAAATCCGCTTCTTATTACCATGAATTTAACCATGGTAGTCGAAGGGGAAGAACTTGTTGTACAGGGAACAAGGGTTGGAAAAACAGATGATAAAACCGGCGTCTCATTGGTACGGACAAGCGAAGAAATGAAGAGTACTGCACAGGTTGGTGTGGTGGAAGATGTAATGAACTCTGTTTCTATGCTTCCCGGAGTCGGTTTTAAGCTTGGAATGAATGTGGAACCTTCAATCCGGGGAGGGTATCCTAAAGAGATGGGAGTAACCTTTGACGGAGTGTATCTTCTTGAGCCGTATTACTGGGATGGGATGGTTTCCATTCTGAGTCCCTACATGGTAGATACCGTAAAACTTTCGATCGGAGTTTTTTCATCCCGCTACGGACAGGGCTGTTCCGGACTTCTTGATGCTTCCAGTATAAAAATTGAGGATGCAAAAAAAATAACTCTTAATATTTCTACAATATCGGCTGATATTGCTGCTTCGCTCCCTCTTGGTAAAAAAAATTACCTCTTTCTCTACGGTCATGCAACAGAGCTTACTGCTGCCAAATGGATTAATTACGGTATTTTGGGCTTTTGTGAAGAGTATTTATCTTCCGTTATTGATCCGGGCTGGCAGAGTATGAGAGAAAACCTTCTTGTAATAAAAGAAATGCCTCATATTTTCAATGCATATATTAAGTGGGATGCCTCTCCTGTATCTGATATACGTTTTTCGGTGAACGGTCTTTTTTCACATGACGGTATCAGGCTCGAAGAAAAATTCAAGCGTGATGATGATTCAAGAGAAGCATACTATGCAGAATTGTACAGCAAAGACCCGCCTTATTACAGCATTTATCAACTACGGTATAAGAATTTACAGGGTTTAGCATCACTCGATTTTAGCTATCTGATTACAAAAAAAATCCGGGTGCATAGTATTCTGTCATGGACACTGCACTCAGAAAAAATTGATAACTGGTTATATAATTTATCTGCATATGATGACATTGTTTTTACAAGGGAAGAGGGCACTTACTCAACTGTATTCAGATGCGCAGAGGATGACAAGGTCGATATTTCAACGTCAATTATGCACCAGTTTCATGGAAAATTAGAAAACGAAATAGAAATTGCAGACATCTCATTGCTGGTTTTTGGTTTTGAAGAAGTTTTAAAGAAATCGAACAATGAAGAATATAGTTATAATAAACAGATGTTTTATGAGAAGGATGGAGACACTCTTCTTCCCCTGCAGGGACCGGCAATAACTAGTCAGTTTAGTGTTCCCGGGAATTCCCTTCTTACAAGCAGCGCATTTGCTGTGTGGAATTTCGGCAATGATAAATCGCTCTTTGAAGGGGAGGCTGGTCTACGCGCAGAACACTATTACCTGTGGAACAAAAACACAGATTTTGAAATGAACTCTGTTCCCTTTATTAATCCGCGTGCAACTATAATGTACACCCCGGTTAGAAATACAAAGATTACCGAGAAAGTTTCATTCAGTGCAGGAAGCGGACTTTTTTCTTCAGTAAATGATGCAGCCTGTGAAATTCAAAAATCCCATGCCTCTATACCTCTTACACCCGACACCAACTGGACTTCTGTATTGGGTACCTCTGTGCATTTTCAAAACGGCATACAATTTTCTCTTGAGGGGTATTATAAACAGTATGTATCACGAATGTATGTGTATGCTGATAAACGCACTATAGAACAGGCTGAATATCATACAGGAGCTGACGGAAAGGGGTGGGTGTTCGGTGCAGATTTAATGATTGAAAAAACCATAAATGACTGGATAGACGGCTATATGACGTATTCTTATTTATATGCACGTTTTATGAATCCGGTATCAGCGCAGTACGAAAGTCAAACGACAACAAACGGAGATCCTCTTGGCCTGTGGTATTATCCGTCGTATCACCGGTTTCATACCTGTAATTATGTATTCAACGTCCGGATGAAAAAAGAAGTGACGTTAACGGTAAGCGGTTCTATAGCAAGCGGAAGCCCCCGTAAAAAATATATTGATAAATCAAAAGAATACCTTGAAGGAAGTTTTACAGATCCCGGACTCAATGACCGGATGTATCTTGCATTGTACAGCGACACTGACCGCAATTATATTGACTGGCCTGTAGATATCCGCTTAAGTAAAAAAGGATCATTCAAAAAAAATTCGGCACACACATGGGAATGGTATATTGGGGTAGAGAATATCGCCAGCATTCCCTCAGCGCTTATTAAAATGAATAAGGCAGAAGAAGAAGGTGTTTATTTTGAGTCATCCGGCTGGACAGTTGGCAAAGGGCTCCTTTTGGTTGATCTTGGGTTTTTCCCTATACCTTCGTTCGGTGTAAAGTTACAGTTCTAGTTCATTCTAAAAAACGCTAATCAATACAAACAACATATCATCACAGATTAGATATTGGAAACTATCTGAGCTTTCCCTTAAGCTCCCTTGTTTTGCCCGAAACTCCGTGCCGCCTGCGGATTCCTCTTCGCGCCTTTGCGTCTTCGCGTGAGCCTCTTCTTATTGTACAATTGCCCTTACAAAGATCCATATAAAAAAGCCGACGCTTATGAGTTTCATTCCTGTTCCCAGTAAAAATCCTGCGAAGGCTGCAAGGGCGGCTTTAAAAGCACGCTTTGTATTACGGCGGTCGTGGAGAAGTTCTCCAATAAAGGCGCCTGCAAAGGGTCCCAAAATAATACCTGGAGGACCTGCAAAAATTCCTGCAATGAGCCCAAGTGTTGCGCCCCAGGTTCCGGCCTTAGATCCGCCTGATTTTTTGGTTAAAATGACAGGGGCAAGATTATCGAGAATTGAAACTATTACTGCCGCAATAAGACAGATTATCACAACAGTTAGTGAAAGCTCTGCCTTATCTGAAAAATAGGCGAGGAGTATTCCAAGCCATGCAAGAGGAACCCCGGGAATTACGGGAACAATACAGCCTATGAGGCCTGTAAGCAGGGCAAGTGATGCTCCTGCGAGGAGTAAAATATCGGTAATCATGGCATTAAATGTACGATACTTTTTCCTTTGAGGCAATATTATTTCACTTGAATGCCGGAAAAAATAATGCTAGAGTACAAAAAAGGAGTCTTAATGAAAAAAATTATCCTTCTATTAACGGCGGTCAGTATACTGTTTTCCTGTGCTTCAAAACCGGTTTCTGATCCCGCTCAGTATTCAGTTTCCCGCTCGGTGTCAGTTTCACTCGGCTCTTTTAAATACAATTTAAAAAAAGTTGTAGAAGAAAAACAGCGGTTTGTTCCTATTCAAAAAAATCATTCTATTGCTCAGGCTGTTTTTGCATTTACCAATGAAGCGGATGCTCCGTTTGAACCGCTCGATGATTCTGTTATAGAGCTTGTCTGTCTTTCACCTGATAATTCCCTTCAATTCTTTCCTGCCGAAGATCCCTTTGCAGTAAGCTTTACCCCTCTAACCATGAAGCCGGTCAGGGAGAAAAAAAACATTGCACCGTTTACAAGTTCAAATATCACGTACTATTTTGTATATCCTCAGAAAGATAAACCTGTTTTTATTTCATTCAATAGAACCTCAGTTATTAATCTTCTCCTCAATGATGATGCGTCCCTTTTAACTGCTATGGAACACTATGCCTATGTTGAAACGGCTGTCAGCAATGCTCAGCATCAGTCTTTTGAGGAAATTGATGTATTCATGAAAGAATATGCCGTGGCGATAGATGAAACCGATTCTAGAAATAAAACAATGCTGATATCAGCTATTGTCAGTCATAATGACGATCTGTTTGAGTCTCTTGTGATTCACGGTGCTGACATTTTTAAAAAAACAACCGTGGGCGGATATTCTTTTACTCCCCTTCATGCAGCGGTTCTTTCCTGTAATGCTTTTGCCCTCGATGTTCTCATTTCAAAAGGAGCTGTTCTTGAGAACGGCAGCGGTAATAGTCCGGCCTCCCTTGCGGTGAAGATGCGGAATATTGAGGCTCTTGAGTTTTTAGCCGGGCGCGGTTATGACTTTTCAGCTCTTAAAATACGCGACGATGTCTTTACCGATAAGCTTTTTACACCTTTGATCTATGCCAGAAGAAACTCATACAGCGACGTTGAACAGTTTTTTCTTTCGGTATCTGAAAGAGAGTAGTACTTTTTTACTTCTTCTTCTGCTCCGCCTGCTGTTTTTTCACGGAACCTGCAGCCTGAATAAGAATATAAAAGGCATTTTTAATTACATCCCTTGTACCGGAATCCATAGAAGCAAGCGATTTTAAAATTGAACCGGAATACTTTATCCAGTTATTCGCAAGATCGGAGAGTGTTTTTGCCTTTGTTGTTTCGAGCACGTTAAAAAAGGCATCAATGAAGAGTTCCCTCTCTTTTGTTTCAACCCTTGACAGCCATTCTTTAAGCGTTTTATCCAGAAAAACGCTTTCCTCCGTTAAAGATGTGCTTCTAACAAATTCCTTTCCCATGATCTGCCAGGAAAAAGGATCGTGCTGCATAATGCCGGTTTCGGTACTTTCTATAATTGTATATCCTTCTTCATGTTCAAGAAGCAGTCCTACGATCGAAGACTGAGGTATGAAGGTATGAAGTTTTTTTGTCATGTTCTGAAAATTCTTTTTTATTAATATTTCTTTTTGAAAGCCGGGGCCGTCATTATTATATACTGCGGTAATTCTGTTTGCTGCCAGTGGCGGTACGCAGGAAGCGGCATAGGCTGCGAGGTTCCCCCCTTTGGAATGGCCTCCTGTAATAAACCTGCCCCGTAAAACTGACAACGCTTTGGTAATGTAAGCAACGGCTTCGAGCTGAGACGGAACAGCATCCAGAAAAGCCATATTAAAATCTTCTTTCCAGCCGACCAGTGTATCATCGGTTCCCCGGAATGCCGTGAAATGATGATTTTTCATGTAGGTAAAGGTGAGGGCGGAAAATTGTTTTTCAGTCGCCTCGTCAATTTTGTCAACGTAAGAGCGTACTATACAGTCTTTAAATCGTGCGGTTTGGGCGGCATAGAGAAGGAGTTCAACCGTTTTCGGATTTATGAGCATACCTGTTTTCGATTTTTTCTCAAAGTCTTCAGAGGAAGCGAACCTCTCCGCAAGTTCATATAAAGGCATTCCATTTAAAAATGAATCTGAAAGAATACCCGAGTAATCAAGATAGGAGAGAGCGCAAAAAATGAGATTGTCAACTTCATTAAGCGGAGAAGATGAAAAGGGTATATCACCTCTCCATGCAAGATAATCCATCATACTAGGCATAATTCACTTCCTTTTAATTTTCAGACAAGTTCAGAATCGTACACTGCGCGGCTTCCGCCTATATACTTTGCTCTTGTTCTGGCGCAGACAACCGTTGCGCTGCCTATTTTCTGTATGCTGGTTCTAACCGGTACGGCAACCGGTTTTAAATGCATGCCTATAAGGGTTAACCCTATATCAATACCGAGATCCGCCTGAACATTTTCAACAAGAACTGCTTTTTTCATTGTTTTAAATGCGTATTCTGCCGCAGCGCCTCCTGCATGAAGAACAGGAACGGCATTTACCCGTACTAAATTATGAGCTGTTATATACTCTTTTTCAACGACAAGACACCGGTTTAAATGTTCACAGCATTGTACTGCAAGATACAATGAATGCTTTTTGCAGAATGAGAATAGAACGGTAATAACTTCTTCAGCAATTTCGGCGCTTCCGCCGCTTCCGATCTTTTTCCCGGCAATTTCGCTCGTACTGCAGCCCGCAATGAGGAGGCTTCCTTTTTCCGGTTTTGCAGCGGCGTATAATTCGGCGAGAGCCTTTTCAAGCTGTTTCGTAATTTCACTTTTCATACAAACCTTCCCGATGGAAAGTATAGCACAAGGGAATCAGTTAGTCTTTTAGTTTATCAACACAATCAGGATACACCGGATTATATTGTGAAAGGAAAATATACAGCATTTCCCGGTTTTTTACACCGAAAAAACGGAATATCTCCAGCATTTCTTTTTTGATCACAGAAATACTTATTGCAAGTTTGTCAGCAACTTCTTTATAGGATGCAATACCCTGCATGGTAAGATAAATACATTGTATCTGCCGTTCCGTGAAATCATAATCCTGAAAGACCAGGAGGGAACCAGGTTTGGGCAGTATAGAATCTCCTTTCTGTGATATCAGCGGAAATTCAGGGAGAAGATGTGATAATTTCGAATATAGTGCTGAATAGATGCAGACATAGGTGGAAATATTGAAGACTGATATTCCTAAGGCAAAGAAAAAACGGTGGCTTCCGTATGGAAAAAGCGACAGCAGTACAATTACCCATGACAAAAGGACAATTGCAACTTTTAACATAAATTTCCTGACGAAAAAGCCCCAGGCAAAGAGCAGCAGCATAAGAAAGCCGTATAGAATTATACCGAGCATTTCATACCCTATAAGAACAGTATAAAAGCATTCAACAATAACAACAGTAAGGGTGAATTCTTTTTTGGAGGGAAAGATCATTATCAGTATGCATACGACCATGGAAAATGCATTTACACAATAGGTTGTTAATTGAACATACGGAACAAGTGTATTAGGATTATCTATTCCATAGAGGTAATCAATAACGACAGACATACCCAGAGCCAGGAACCCCGAGAGTCCCAGCAGCCTGAAAGGATTTATAACAGGATGATTTTTTTTAATCTTCATATTAAGAATAATTATAACGTATTACTGTAAAAAAACAAGTTTTGGAGCTTTTTACCGGATTTTGATGTTTCTCTCAATGAGCTGCCGAATACGGTACGGTTATCAGGTTTTCTTTAAACTCAAATAATATGAACAGAACTGGCAGTTATTATCGGTTTTGCCGCAGCCTGGAAATACATGATTTTCTTCTTCCATTCTTTTTGCTTCTTTTAATAAGCCTTTTTCAAAGACAGTGTCAATGATTCCCATGGTTTTGGAATTGCTTAAAACCTGTTCCAGAGTCATGGTATACATAGAGCCTATGGTAAGTTTTTCGCTCTCATTAGCAAAACCGCAGCACGGTGCTATGGAACCGTCGGCATTAACATACAGCAGCTGTCCCGGCCCTTCGCAGTAATCCTCTGCAAACCATTCCCTGCTTTGCCAGAAATCAGGATCTGATGGAACGGATCCGGTCTGATGAATCCAGTTGATCCGTATGCTGTCGTTCTCATCCTCGTAGTAGATAAATGCATTTTCCAGAGGTTTTGAAAAAACGAGTTCAGACGGAAGCATACGTTTCCTGTTGCCCTCCTCATCATAGTATGATACTGAAGCATTAAGCTCTGCCGAAAGCTTCTCAATCATTGAAACAGTAGCTTCATTTTCCGTATCCAGAATACTCTTTACAGCACTCAGTTCTATTACTCGTCTGTCTTTCCAGATTGAAAAAACGGTTTCTATGAACAGTGCTGTTTTTTCAGGATCCTGATTATGAAAAACATCGTAGCTGACGCATATAGTTCCGTCAAAACCGGCTTTATATACGCCGTTTAGAACCTCTTGGAGCTCCTGTGTAGAATTGAACCATGAGGCATTTGTCATAATCCTGTCAAAATACATCGTTTTCTCAACGGCAGTCTCGGTTATCTTCATTAAAAACTCAGGATACAAAAACGGCTCTCCGCCGGAAAACCCAATCCTGTCTATGCCGTTATCGAGTGCAGTATTCAGAAATTTTTGCGCGCTTTGGATGTCAAGTTTCTGAGGTGTATTCGGTACAAAACAGTGGGAACAATGAAGATTGCACTGCTTTGAGGCTGCAAAAATTATTTCATACGGCTTATACATAACTCTCCTCCATAAATCAGCGCTGCCGGCACGATTTCTCAAGCGGCATGATTTGTTATGACAGAGTGATGAACAAGGTAAAAAAATCTAAAAAAATCGATATTTGTCTAGTTTCTATGCTTGCTCTAATATGTTAGAGTATAGTATATTTTACTATATTTTAAAGTAACTTTTATGCTTTTTTTGCAAAAAGAACTGGAAAATAAAGGCAATAACTGTGGAAATGATACAAGTTGAGCACCTGACAAAAGATTACGGCTCCGGACGGGGAGTTTTCGATGTTACATTCTCTGTGCATAAGGGTGAGGTTTTTGGTTTCCTCGGTCCCAACGGTGCAGGAAAGACAACAACTATACGGCATATAATGGGTTTTTCCAAACCGCATGAAGGTAGAACAAGCGTTTCCGGCATTGACAGCTGGAAAAATCCCAGTGAAATACAGAGAACATTGGGGTATCTTCCCGGCGAACTCGCTTTTCCGCAGAATTTGAGCGGACTCAATTTTATTGCAATGATGGCGGAACTCAGAGGTCTGAAGGATATGTCTAAGATGGAATATCTTTCTAAGAAATTTGATCTTGATCCGAGGGGCAGCATTAAAAGAATGTCTTTGGGCACCAAGCGCAAACTTGCCATTGTCACCGCCTTTATGCACGATCCCGATATTCTGGTTTTGGACGAACCGACAAGCGGTCTGGACCCAATAATGCAGAAAGTGTTCACCGATTTTGTTCTGGAAGAAAAAAACAAGGGTAAAACGGTTTTATTATCATCACACATATTTTCTGAAGTTGATGCGACGTGCGACAGAATTGCCATAATTAAAGACGGAAGAATCGTATCCACGGTTGTATCAGACAGTCTGCGTCATAACGAAAGCAAAGTATATAAACTCGAGTTTTCAAGCGATGAACAGTATTCGCGCTTTATTTCACAGGAGCATCTCGAAATTCAGTCAAAAAAGGCCGAAAAAAGACAGGTAAAGGTTCTTGTTAACGATGCAGATATTCACTCTTTTTTCTGCGCGCTGTCCGGGTATTCTGTGAACTTTATTAGTGAAATCAAGTTTACCCTTGAAGATTATTTTATGGATTTTTATGATGAGAATCTTTCGGTTGAGGAGGGCTTAAAAAATGTCGCTCATTGAAGTTTCTCATCTTACAAAGGATTACGGAAACGGAAGGGGAATCTTCGATATAAACCTTTCCATAAACGAAGGGGAAACCTTCGGCTTTGTCGGAACAAACGGTGCGGGAAAAACAACGCTTATCAGGCTTCTGATGGGTTTTTTAAAGCCGGATAACGGCACTGTTTGTATTAACGGTCTCGACTGCTGGAAAGATTCGGCACACGTAAAACAGCTTGTCGGCTATATTCCCGGCGAAATAGCATTTCCCGATGCTCCCACCGGCGCTGAATTTCTAAGGAGACAGGCTGATCTTCTCGACGCTCCTGATTTATCCTACTGCAAATATATTGTAAATAAACTACAGCTCGACGACACTGCCAACTTAAAGCGCATGTCAAAGGGCATGAAACAAAAAACAGCGATTGCCGCAGCTTTTATGCATAATCCTCCCGTTTTAATACTTGATGAACCCTCCACAGGTCTGGATCCTCTCATGAGAAGTCTCTTTGTGGATGTTCTGAAGGAGGAGAAGAAAAAAGGAAAAACTATCTTCATGTCTTCACATATGTTCGATGAGGTCTATAATACCTGCGACAAGGTTGCAATGATTAAAGACGGGAAGATTGTAGACACTGTTTCAACTGCGGATATTCGGCATAACAGAAATAAAACGTGGAAGATTGAATTTCTAGCTTCCGGAGAATTGACGAGGTTTTTGAATGAGAATCTGGTTGCTCAAAAGGTTATCAGCATTCAAAGAGTGGATGAATCATGTGCACAGTGCACCATCGGAATTCATGACAGCAATATTAATCTTTTAATGTCATTACTGTGTTCTTATAAAGTCCGTTTTTTTAAGGAAATCAAGTATTCTCTTGAACAGTATTTTAACAGCATTTACAAGGCAGAGAACGATGTTAAATAGAACAATATTCAAGCAAAGCATTATAGAAAACTGGCGTTTCTGGCTGACCTTTACACTCGGCATATCCTTCATTATCTGCCTCATTATCGGTATATATGACGAATCGACATCCGTATCGCTGATGCAGGCTGTGAAAGGTACTTCTATAGAAGATCTTGCCGGCGACAAAATTCTTACCATAACAACGCTGTGCGGACTTCTTGCAGAAACTATCTACGGTATTTTCGGTATTCTTCTTGCTACAATATATTCTTTTGTTGTTGCCAACAGCCTTATTGCAAGCGAAGTTGACAGAGGTTCTCTCGCCTATATTCTTTCAACCCCGGTTAAAAGAATGTCTGTCGTTGTTACAAAGGCTGTATTTCTCATATTTTCACTTGCTATGATGTTCCTTACGATTTTCGGCATATGCTCCATTGCGATTCAAATTAAGTTCGGCTACATGTGGGGATTCGAATACACGAAGGATGTTAAGGCTGTATCAAAATTCTTGCATATTGATAAAGAGGAATTATCAGATAATTTAATTCTCATTAAAAATAATCCGGAAGCTGCCGCTCTCGGGGCAAAAGCCAGAAACCTTCATACTGATGAGTATATAGAGTATCTTAATCAGAAGATGAAGAGAAATGCGTATAGTGCTGCTTCACAAGCGGCGGGCATAACCGCACAGGAGATCGCGAAAAACCCGGAACTTATTAAGCAGAATCCGGAAGCCGTGAAACGGGCCGCGCAGGCCGTGGGCATGACAGAGAAGGTGTTTTTACTGTACCTTGACCGGAGTAGTAAACTTTCAGAGAATTCTCTTTTTAATGACGGGCAAATGACACAGCGCATTACCGATGCCCTCATTGCGGCTTCTGAGACACTGGATCTTCAAATTACTATTTTACTGTCGCAGATGAGTCTTATTAAAGAATCCCCCGAGGCGTTATCAAGTGCGGTAACGGCCAGCGGTCTCGATGAGCTGGTGTTCATAGCTGCTCTTAATCAGGCAATTGCGCTTCAGGAAGTGGAAAAGGACACTAATTCTACTTTTAAGATCAAAGCATGGGTACTTATAAATGCGGCGTGTTTTTTACTCATGTTTGCAGTAAGCGGTATATCGTTCTTTGCATCCTGCCTGTTTAATTTGACGCGCCATTCACTAATACTTGGCGCAGGACTTCCGCTTGCCTTTTTTCTCTTAAAACTCTTATCAGATATCAATCTGTCGATGACAGAACTGCGGTATTTCAGCATTAATACGCTGTATGTTACACAATCTCTCGCTAAAGCGGAAGGATACGCTCTGCCTCTTGTTATCCTCACGCTGATTGGCGCCGTCATGTACGGTGCGAGTTTCATCGTGTTTAAGAAAAAAGATTTACCGTTGTAGCATTATAAGGAGCTTCGTCATGTTGTTTAATAAAAAAATATTCAGGCAGTCGATTCTTCAATACTGGAAACTCTGGGCAATATTTACGGGAATTAATGTTCTTGTAATCTGCTCAATAATATTTGTATACGATGATTCTGCATTTTACTCAATAACTGAAGCTGTCAAGGGAACTACCTTCGCAGATTTTGTGGGAACAAAGCTTGCTTCATTTACCTCTCTCCTGGGAACTCTTTCAGAAGCGGTCTACCGTATAATTGCCGTTTTCATTGCGCTCGGCTATGAACTTCTTGTTGCCAACGGACTCATTGCAGGCGAGGTTGACCGCGGCTCCATGGCCTATACGCTTTCATCGAAAATTCCGCGCATATCTGTGGTTTTCAGCAAAGCCTTATTTTTGGTTTTCTCGCTTTTCATGATGTTCTTTGTCATTTTTTTATGCGGTTCTGCGGTAATCCAGTTTAAATTCGGAACCATCATTGTCAGCCCGTATACGAAAGATGTGAAGGCGGCCTCTCCTGTTCTCGGCATAGACCCTAAAGAGTTAAGCGGCAGTCTTCAGCTCATAAAAAATAATGAACAGGCTCTTAAAGCCGGTGCCCGTGCGCGGGAGCTGGACATTGATGAGTATGCAGAGTATTTAAATGCAAAGATTAAGCGCAATGCCTTGGAGGCGAGTGCAGGAGTTTTAGGCATAGGATTGTCAGAACTCGAGGCCGATATATCGCTCATTAAGAGTAATAAGGAGGCGCTCGAAGCAGGAGCCAAAGTCATGGGCATGAGTTCCGGAGTTTTTTCTGTCTATTTAACGCAGTCAGAGAAAATGTCTGTGCAGAATATGATGCAGAATAAATCGCTCCAGGACGGCGTTTCTAAGGCGCTGTTTGCAGCATCCCAGGAACTGGGAGTGCAGGTGACAACCCTCATAAGCAATATGGCTCTCATAAAAAATAATGAGAAGGCTCTTGCAAAAGCGGCGGAAGCTTCCGGTTTTGATTCCGTATTTATCGTTTCTATCATTAATCAGACAATAGGAAAATCAGAGCTTAATAAAGACACCGCAACGTTCAGTATGAAAAAATGGGTGCTTTTAAATGCCGCATGTTTGATACTGCTGCTGACATTCAGTTCAATATCTTTTTTTGCATCATGTTTTTTCAACCTCGCAAAACATTCCTTAGCCCTCGGTGCAGGACTTCCGCTCACTTTTCAAATTATACACATGATGGCAAATACAGACGAATCCTTGGAAAATTTTAAATATTTTACGATTAATACCCTTTTCCCCGCCCGCGAGATTGTTAAGGACTCTATGTATATGCCTCAGCTTCTTATTCTTGTCTCGCTTTCCCTGTTATTATACTCTGCCGGAATGTATTATTTTACGAAAAAAGATCTTCCGCTGTAGAGCCGTGATTTAGTCACCGGAAATATAGAGTGCTATTCATTGACATTTCACATAGTTCATCCCATACTAACATTGTAAAATGTAACGAGGAGGAAGAAGTATGAGAAAAACTGGTTTATTGGTGCTGCTGGCAGCTGTTTTACTCAGCTCCTGTGCAAGCATACCTGAAGGCTTCACCCCGGTGAATAATTTTGAACTTGAGAAGTATCTTGGTAAATGGTACGAAATTGCACGTTTTGACTTTACATTCGAAAAGGATTTAAATAACACAACGGCGGAGTATTCATTGAATAAGGACGGATCGGTGAAAGTTGTGAACCGCGGATTCAATTATGTTAAAAACGAGCAGGAAGAAGCGGTTGGCAAGGCTAAGTTCCGGGGCAGTAAAGATGTTGCAGAATTGAAGGTTTCGTTTTTTGGACCTTTTTATGCAGGCTACAACGTTATAGCGCTTGATGAGAATTATCAGTATGCCCTAGTCGCAGGGGACAGTCTTGATTATCTGTGGATCCTTTCACGGACAAAGACAATTCCCGAAGAGGTTAAGAACAATTATCTTGATATTGCCCGGCTTGGCGGCTACGATACATCGCGTTTTGTATGGGTGGAACACGATTAAGATTTGGTTTTTTACATTTTTTCAATAAAAAAAACCGGCGTTCTTCGTTCTGTATTGAAGTGTACTGTAACCATAGTACACTTCAATAGTACATATACGGTGCCGGTTTTTTTATTTTAAACAAAAGTATTTCAGACTACAATAGCCTTCATAGCTGTCATATAGCCGCGGAGTTTTCTTCCGACAACTTCCACCGGATGATTCCTGATCTCAGAATTTACCGCGACGAGTTCCGCATTTGAAACTCCGCTGTTTTTAAGGTTAAGCCCCTTTCCTATAAGGTCTGTATCAACATTTTTCATGAAGTTTGAAAGGAGAGGTCTGCAGGCATTGTCAAAGAGGTAGCATCCGTATTCTGCGGTGTCGGAAATGACCTTGTTCATTTCATAGAGCTTTTTGCGGCTTATGAGGTTTGCAATAAGCGGAACTTCGTGCAGTGATTCGTAGTAAGCGCTTTCGGCTTTGATGCCTGCGTCTACCATAGTTTCAAAGGCAAGCTCAACACCTGCTTTTACCATTGCAACCATGAGAATGCCGTTATCAAAATATTCCTGTTCTGCAATTTCCATGGAACCGGCAGGGGTCTGTTCAAAAGCCGTCTTTCCGGTTGCTTCACGCCATGTGAGAAGGTTTTTATCATCATTTGCCCAGTCTTCCATCATTGTTTTGCTGAAATGGCCGGATATAATGTCGTCCTGGTGTTTCTGGTACAGTTTTGTCATAATTGACTTAAGTTCTTTGGAAAGAGAATGAGCTTTGAGTTTGGCAGGATTTGAAAGTCTGTCCATCATTCCGGTGATGCCGCCCCATTTGAGAGCTTCGGTAATGGTTTCCCAGCCGTACTGGATGAGCTTTGAGGCATAATTCTTATCAATTCCTTTTTCCACCATTTTATCGAAACACAGGAGGCTTCCTGTCTGGAGCATACCGCAGAGAATGGTCTGCTCGCCCATGAGGTCGGATTTTACTTCAGCAACAAAGCTTGATTCAAGAACACCCGCTCTGCTTCCTCCGCAGCCCGATGCCAGAGCTTTTGCAATTGCCCAGCCTTTGCCTTCAGGGTCGTTTTCGGGGTGAACGGCTATGAGAGCCGGTACACCGAAGCCGCGTACATATTCCGTTCTAACCTCTGATCCCGGTCCTTTGGGAGCCATCATAACGACCGTAATATCTTTGCGGATCTGCATTCCTTCTTCAACAATATTGAATCCATGGCTGTACCAAAGAGCCGATCCTTTTTTCATAAGGGGCATTACTTTGGCAAGCACATCAGAATGCTGTTTATCCGGAGTAAGATTTCCCACAAGATCTGCAGAGGGAATTACCTCTTCATAGGTGCCGACTTTAAAACCGTTTTCAGTTGCATTTTTCCAGCTTTGTCTTTTTGTCTCAATAGCTTCTTTACGCAGTGCATAACTGACATCGAGGCCTGAATCTCTGAGGTTCATTCCCTGATGAAGCCCCTGAGCTCCGCAGCCGACGATTACAATTTTCTTTCCCGTAAGCGCTTTTGTGCCGTCTGCAAATTCATCGCGCTCCATAAAACGGCAGTGTCCAAGCTGAAGAAGAGCTTCTCTCCAGGGAATCGAGTTGAAATAATTTTTCTTTTCCATACATATCCTCCAGTATAGTTACCGTCACGCGGTAGTAGTAACTTTTTTGCTGTTCCAGTGTACTGCTGATGCATTGCAGTAAAAATCTTTATCATACTACTTCATTTTTTATATTGCGTAAAGAGAAATATTTGCAATAAACAATTGCGCAATATGCAATAAAAAGTATATTACTCTGATGCGGGAGAGGGGTGAATTGCACCGCAAGGAAGTTTCCAGTATACTTTTACATGGAGGAATTATGTCATTTCACTTAAAATCAGACGCAATACGCGTAACCATAGAATTACCCGGTGAACATTATAGGGGAAGCCGTTTTGACTGGAACGGTACCGCAACTGAATTTTCGTATAGAAATATACCGCTTCTTGGTGAAGAGAAACCTCTTTTCAAGAGAAATAGGAGAATCTTCGGACGGGGGCTTCACAATGAGTTCGGCATTAAAGACTGTATCGGGTATGATGATTGTAATACCGGAGAATTTTTCCCGAAAATAGGGACAGGCTGGCTTAAAAAGGACGACAAGCCGTACTTTTTCTATACACAGTATGAAATGGAACAATTGAAATTTGAGCATGAAAAGAGGGGACCGGATTCTGCATCGTTTAAATGCTTTTCGGGAGAGCGCAACGGGTATGCCTATGAATATGAAAAAACATTCACCGTCGATTCTTCTTCGCTTACAATTGATTATTACCTAGAAAACACCGGAGACAAACCGCTTTCCACAACAGAATACAGTCATAATTTTTTCTGCCCCGGAAGGAAGCCCCTTGATAATAAAAATTCTCTTTTATTCAGCTGGTTCTTTAATGAACACTACGTTCAAAATAAAGAATCTGCCGGAGGTTTTACCGCATTTGACGGACAGAATGAGACAGGGGGAACGTTATATTTTACACGTAAACCATCTAATGAATTCTTTTTAAGCGGTCTGTATGCTGCTAAAACTAAAAATAAAGATGAGAACGAGAACTTTTCCTGGACACTACGGGACAGCCAAAAACAGGTGCAGATAAGCGAAATAGTATCATTCATACCTTCCGCATGCGATGTATGGGGACACAAAAACTGCATCAGTCCCGAGCTTTTCCTCAAGTTTTCTATAGAGAAGGGCGACTGTCTCCGGTGGCAGAGGAAATACAGACTTCAGTAAATTACGCTCCTGCCATGAGTGCTATCTGCAGTTCCTGCTTATCGATTGGTTTTGAGCAGTGTGCATTCATGCCTGATTCGAGTGAGAGTTCTATGTCTTCTATGTAGGCATTTGCAGAGAGCGCAATTATGTGTACCTTTTTTGCATCGGCTCTCGGCAGAGAGCGGATATATTTTGTTGCCTTGTACCCGTCCATAACCGGCATGCGTATATCCATTATGATAGTATCGTAATAAAATTCGGCCGACTTTTCAAAAACGACAGCGCATTCTTTACCGTTTTTTACTCTGATGCATTCTGCAGGATGAAGATTTACTATTATATCTTCAATTATTTCAGCATTGAGGTCATTGTCTTCTGCAATAATGAGCCGTCTGCCTTCAAGTGAACAAAGAGGTTTATCTGTTTTTGCAGGCTGCAGAACTTTCTCATCGGGACAAACCGGCAGTTCAAGATCGAACCAGAAGGTGCTTCCAATTCCCGGAACACTGGTGACTTGAATTGTGCTGTCCATCAGTTCAAGAATTTTCTGGCTCAGTGAAAGTCCAAGACCGCTTCCGCTGATCTGCCGTACATCGGCAAGGTCGTCGCGTTCAAAGGGTTCAAAAATGGTATCGAGTATTTTTTTGTGAATACCAATTCCGGTATCGGATACGGTAAAACGCAGTGTCGCCGTCTTTTTTTCTTCTTTTGATGGAATTATCTCCACCGCGAGGGTGACAACTCCCTCTTTCTTATTATACTTGATTGCATTCGAGATAAGATTTATTAGAACTTCCTTAATTCTCAAAGAGTCGCCAATATATGAATCAGGCAGTGCGGACTGTTTTTGTATTGAAAGAAGAATATTGCTTTTTTCGGCCATAGGGTGATAAACCGTGTAAATTGCCTGAAGAATTCCGCTTAATGAGAATACCGATTTTTTAAGGTACATCTTTCCTTCGGTTATTTTTGACATATCAAGAATATCGTTAATGAGCTGCAGAAGGTGTTTAGAGGATGTATCTATTTTATCAAGATAGCCGGAGAGGGTTGGATCAGCCGTATTTTTTTGCATTGCCATCTCATTGATTCCGATTATAGCTGTAAGCGGTGTACGGATTTCATGGGACATTCGTGCAAGAAAGTCGGATTTTGCCCTGGCTGCCTTTTCCAGAGCGAGGTTCTTCTGCTTACGCAAGTGGTTAAGAATGATTAGGAAAATAACTGCTGTTAACGCTGAAACAAAGAGAAAGAGAATCAGCGAAAATTCCAAAGAGCGGTTTCTTATTAAATTCTTTAAAGAGCCTTTTTGGGTATGCAGGATTGTATTCTTATAAATAACCTGCTGGAGCTCCTCATCAGTAATGAGCGCTATACCCTTATTAATAATTGACAGCAGTCTCCTGTCTGCAGTTTTGGAAACCCCGAGGCAAAGTTCTCTGACAGATACGCTTGAACCATTGTAGCTTAAATTGGAAAAACCGTTTTGATGGGAAAAATAAAGCAGTGCATAAAGATTGGTATATGTCCTGTCTATTTTACCCTCATTAACAGCTTTCAGACATCCGTAAAGATCAGGGAGAATTAGAATATTTCCGGTTTGTGAAATTACCTTCGATTCAAAGTATTCTTTGGTAATAACATAGGTTACCTTTTTATCTGACGGTTTTTCGTTTTTATTATGAACCTCGTAAAGGTGAATAGGCAGAACAGGTTTCGTCATATACATGCCGCGGGAATCAACCCATCTAAAATCATTAAACACCGCTGCCATGACCTGGGCTTTTCCCTCGATGATGTTCTGCGAAGAAACCTCGTTGTTCGATGAAATTATATACGAAAACTGCAGTCCTGTTTTTTCACTGATCAAATCCAGTATGGACATGAGAATGCTGGAACCATACACGCTGTCGGCGGCATCTATAGGGGGGTATACAGAACTGATCGTAACTTTCACAAAAGGAGAAGTCTGTATAAAATACTTCTCATCGGAAGTCAATTCATGTACTGCAGAGCGTATGTTTGAATAGTATTTCTTGTGCAGATCGGAAGTAAAGTAAGTATCTCTTGTTTGAATGGAATCAAGCGCTGTCTCAAGTTCATCAAGTATTTCACTCTTCTTTTTTGAAACCCCGATATAGTATAACTCGGGTGAAAATGATGCAACACTGCGCAGCTCAGGATCATTGTGAATACTGCTGAAAAAGATAAGATCAGCCTCTCTGTTTATTAAGGCTGTTTTCAGTTTGTTAATATCATCATATTCTTTGAAAACAGGATGTATTCCTTCTTCCCGGCACTTTTCTTCCAATACATAAAAACTTTCAGCACCTTTGGGATAGCCTATTACAGCCGTATCAAACTTGGAAAAATCATTAAATTGACTGTAGTATGAATTATCGGGTCTGGAGAACAGCATTAACGGCCAGGATCCTATATTGCGAGAAGAAAACAATACCATATCTTCAGCCGCCGGTGTTTTTTTGAAGCCGGGGAATATATCAATTTCTCCGGAAATAATCCGGTCATAGCATTCTTTCTTTGTTCCCTTAACAAACTCATACTGCCAGCCGGTGTATTTTGCTATCTCGTTTAAGTATTCATACGCATACCCGTAGTATGAGCCTTCATTTTCGTATAAGAAATCACAGTCATCGGTATATCCTGCTTTGACTGTTTCATATGAATATGCAGAAAAAGAACTGTATAACAGGAATAACAGGAGAGCTGGAAGTTTTCGGAGACTGCTGGTTTTCACGTGTGTTCCTTTTATCAACAAATACATTTTTACATAGTATACCATCAATTATCCGCGGGAGCAAATAAAATATGCATGAGCGGGAATAAATGAAGAGAATCTGAGCACATTTTTGTTGCATACGGTTCAATAATACTATAGG
This sequence comes from Spirochaetota bacterium, assembly GCA_023398165.1. Classification (GTDB taxonomy): domain Bacteria; phylum Spirochaetota; class Spirochaetia; order Treponematales; family Treponemataceae; genus JAAZLA01. The sequence continues at coordinate 293,344 of JAEWSQ010000007.1, forward strand.
ATTATTGCATGGATTTTTTTGAACTGAATGCTTTTTATGTACTTTCACGCACGCTGCACTTTGCCCGTACTGCCGAAAAAATTAATTTAAGTCCTTCCGCATTGAGCAGACTCATAGCGAGACTTGAATCAGAGACCGGTGTAACGCTTCTCGACCGCGATACCCGGCAGGTAAAGCTCACAGAAGAAGGCAGACAGTTTGCACGTTTTGCAGGCGATACGGTGCACCAGAAAGAAAACCTGCTTTCGGGCTTTTCAGTTTCAGACAGCCTCGTATCGGGAAAACTGCGTATATATGCTTCGGTGACAGCCTGTTATTCAATACTGCCTCTATTTATAGAAAAAATATCATCACAGTACCCGCTGATTATTCTTTCGGTCGAAACAGGCGACCCTGCCGGAGCTCAAGAAGCGCTGCAGGAGGGTAAATGCGATATTGCCGTATCTGCAATCCCTGATGCCGGAAAAGGGGGAATGGATGAATCTTTTAGTTCTCATTCACTATTTTCCTCATATGACTGTGTTAAAATACAGACTACGCCGCTTGTTTTTACTGCAAAAAGAGGAAGCCGTTTTGACAGTCTCGGCAAAGATGAGCTCTATGAAAAAGCTCATTTTATTCTGCCTAAAATGGGATTGGCACGGAAAAGATTTGACAGGAAAATGAAGGAACTATCGGTAAAACCGAATATTGCGGCGGAAACTGCCGGAAACGAAGCGGTTCTGGCCTTAAGCGCGCTTGGCCTCGGTATAGGTCTTGTGCCCCGCATTGTTTTAGAAAGCGGTCCATTTTCACAGGGGCTGATGCAGTACCCCGAACAGTTTTGCGGTCTGGGAAGCTACAGCATAGGCTTCATCATGAAGGAATCTTCCCAATCATCTTCCAGCAGAATTATGCGGATCGCAGGATCTATAATCCATTCCCTTGCAGTTTAAGATTATTTTAAGATGATCATGCAAGACTTTTACGTCTGTTTTTTTACCGGACTGATAAAAAAACTTTTCTTTTATAGTGTTTTTTGATATCATAAAGTATATGTAACATTGTTTTGGAGGGCAACATGATCGAAGTTGAACATGTTTCCCGTTCCTTCGGCTCTTTCCGCGCTGTTGATGACGTATCATTTTCTATTAAAACAGGCGAAATTGTCGGGCTATTGGGGCCAAATGGAGCGGGGAAAACAACTACCATGCGGATGATTACCGGATTTCTTCCGGCAAGCTCCGGCGTAATTAAGATTGACGGGCAGGACATTACCATTGATGAAAAAACTGCCAAAAAGAGGATCGGGTACATGCCTGAATCCGCACCGCTGTACGGCGACATGATTGTCGAAGATTACCTGAAGTATGTTGCAGCGATGCAGAATGCCGATGAAGAGGTCAAGGTTCCGCAGCTGTGCAGGACATGCGGACTTACAGAAGTCATGCATAAAAATGTCTCGGAACTTTCAAGAGGCTACCGCCAGAGAGTAGGTCTTGCCCACGCTCTTATGAATGATCCTGAAATTCTCATTCTCGACGAGCCTACAAGCGGTCTTGATCCCAATCAGATAGGAGAAGTTAGGGATCTCATTAAGGAAATCGGTAAAACAAGAACCGTAATCATTTCCACGCACATCTTAAGTGAAGTTGAAATGCTGTGCGGCAGGGTTATTATTATTTCCCATGGAAAAATTGCAGCAGACAGTCCGACATCTGAACTCCGAACCAGATTCGGCAACAATGCGACAATTCATTTACAGGTTTCAGGATGTACTCAAAATCAGATAGAAAAACTTCTAATGTCTTTTGAAGGGGTAAGTTCAGTCCGCTTTATGGAAGAGGATTCCGATTCTCTTACCATTCCCGCAACTGCGAAAAAAAGGTGCGGAGCGCTTGTTTCAGTTTCAGGAGGCAGTGAAATAAGACCAGATATCGTTGCCTCTATTGCAGACAAGGGCTGGGTCTTATACGAAATAGCCCTGCAGAGAAACAGCCTCGAGGATGTCTTTAGAACCTTAACAACAGGAGGCGCTCAATGAAAAATCCGAAACTGGTAATTTTAAAACGCGAACTTTCATCGTATTTTACAAGTCCCATCGCCTACATTGTATCGGGCTTGTTTATAGTGTTTTCAAGTTTTCTTTTCTTTGCAGTCTTCTTCCTGCAGAACAGAGCTGAACTGAGACAGTTTTTTTCGAATTTGCCCATGCTCTTTGCCTTTTTTATTCCTGCCATCACCATGCGTCTTTTCTCGGAAGAACGCAGGAGCGGCAGTCTTGAAACCCTCCTGACGCTTCCGGTTACCTCTTTTGATGTCGTAATAGGAAAGTATCTTGCAGCCTTCTGTTTCAGTCTGTGCATGCTTGTTCCGACTATCGCCTATGTTATTACGCTGCTTGTTTTCGGAAAACCTGATGCAGGCCCCCTGATCGGCGGATACTTAGGTGCTGTATTTTTAGCCGCTTCGTTTACCGCCATCGGAATATTTTCATCGGCAGTGACAAAAAATCAGATACTTTCATTTTTCATAGCATTTGCATTATGCATCTTCCTCGCTCTTGCAGACAGCTTTCTGGTCTTTTTACCGGCTCCGATAGTCGGACTCCTCCAGTACTTCAGCGCAGGAAGCCACTTTACATCAATTTCAAAAGGTATTATTGATACCCGCGATTTAGTATATTTTGTATCGCTCACTGCGGCGTTTATTACGCTGACGGTTAAAGTACTCGATACGCGGAGGGCAGTATAATGAAAAAAATTATTACATGGATACTGAGCGATAAAAGCGACTTTATTCTTTTTATTATAGCGCTCGTACTTCTTAATCTTGTAAGCTTGAATTTTTTTGCACGGCTTGATCTGACAAATTCCAGATCCTATTCTCTTTCAAATGAGAGCAGGCAGCTTGTGAAGACGCTCGAGCAGCCGCTTTCTGTAAAAGTATTTTTTACCGAGAACCTTCCGTCTCCGTATAATACCGTAAGCCAGTATCTTAAGGATCTGCTTATTGAATATAAGGGCGAGGCGAACAAGTATTTTTCCTATGAGTTTTTCGACACCTCAAAAGAGGAAAATGCAGTTCTAGCGGGCAACTATCTTTTGGAACAGGTGCAGATTCAGGAAGTAACCGACACAGAAGTAGGTTTTAAAAATGCCTATATGGGCATTGTTCTTGTATATGCGGACCGTATTGAAAAAATCGACGGCCTCACCAGTGCAGACGGTCTTGAATACAAACTGACAACTTCAATGAGCAAGATGATTTCAACGACAAGCGCGCTTTCCGGTCTTGAAGGCGAGGTAACGTTAACCCTGTATGTTAATCCTGAACTTTCACAGTTTAACATAACCGGTTTTTCTTCCGTTGAGTCAAAGGTTGTAGAAGCGCTTTCAGCGGTTAATACCAAAAACATGAACCGTATACGCTACGCAAAAGTGACTCCTTCCCAGTCTGAAATAACGTCTCTTGCCTCTCAGTACGGTATTCAGGTCATTACATGGAAGGATGAATCATCTCAGGAAAAAGCAGCGACCCTGGGACTTGTACTTTCCTATAACGATACTTTCCGGCTTGTGCCTCTTCAGATCGCCCGCGGATTTTTCGGAGGTCACGGGGTTACGGGTCTTGAGGAGCTCGAAACGAATCTCGGTGAAAGCCTGAAGGCTCTTGTCTCTCGCTCAACTGAAATCGGATATATTACCGGGCACAATGAAAAAGATCTTTTCGATACTGATAACGGAGCTGCAAATTTTAAGAATATGACAAAAGATTTGTATACCTTCACAGAAATTGATCTTGTAAAAGAAGATATTCCCGGAAGCATTACAAATCTTATTATCAATGGACCGCAGACTCAGTTTGCCGAAGAGGAATTGTATAAGATTGACCAGTTCCTCATGAAGGGCGGAAGTCTTATGGTTTTCCTTGACCCTTACAGTGAAGTTCAGGGTGAAATGTATCAATACACCGGAATGCCTGAGTATGTTGAGAATAATACCGGACTTGAGACTCTTCTTGAAAAATACGGCGTAAAACCTGAAAAAAACATTGTTCTTGATTCATCATGTTATACATCGAATCAGCAGGGATACGGTAAACTTAATTTTTACTACATACCTATGCTTCATAAGGAAGGCTTAAATCAGGATAGTCCGATATCAGCAAATCTGTCGTACGTTCTTCTGTATCAAATGGGACAGCTTACACTGACCGATGCGGAAACTGCCGCCGATAAAACCGCGAAGGTTCTTGCATCAACATCAGACAAGGCATGGACTGTTCCCGGAACAGAGTTTATGCCCAATCCAATGTACCTGACGGTGCCGTCCGAGGACACACTGAAAAAGGAAAATCTTGTAGTGCTTCTCGAGGGTAAATTTTCAAGCGCCTTTGACAAGGCTCCCGAACAGTCTTTGTCGGGCGATGAAAAAGCTCAAAAAGAGGCATCTCAATTATCAGCAGGAAACCACCTTTCAAAAAGCATTCAGAACGGAAGAATTTTTGTTTCGGGAAGCTCGTACATAACGGGCCAGATGCTCATCGATGAATACGGCAGCCAGCCTGTTTCTATTTTTATCCGTAATGCCGTCGACTACATGAGCGGAAACGCTGATTTATGCGTGATGAGAACCAAAGGTTTGGGACTCAACGTATTATCAATTTCAAATCCGAATCAGGCAGCTCTTTTAAAATCTTTAAACACCTACGGATTACCTGTTCTTATTGCGCTTGCCGGTCTTGTTGTATGGAGACTCCGTGTTATACGGCGCAGAAAGATTCAAAAACGGTATATGGGAGATAATGCATGAAAACGCGAAAAATAATACTCTTGGGAAGTATTCTGATTCTGGCACTGGTACTGGTGCTTCAGCTTGTTTTTTCAGGCGGATCAAAGGTTCGGTATATAAATCTGAAAGATGATGCTGAACTTGTCGTTGTGGAAAAAAACGGAAGTGAAGCAATACAGGTTGCAAAAAAAGCTGATGATGTCTATATCATTAACGGCTCAATAGAGGCCGATGTGAGCTTTGCCCAGGCAATGTTTTCACAGATCAAGACATTGAAAATAATTGACACCGTTGCAAACTCGGTAACTGATGAGGCTGAACTTGAACGCTACGGCCTTAATCCGTTGTCTTTGATAACTGTTACCGCACAGAAAGGCGGAAAAACGGTCCGGACAGTTAAACTGGGAAAGGCTGCATCTTCCGGTTCACAGACCTATGCAAAAATAGACGGTTCGGACGACGTTGTTCTCGTTTCCGGGTATCTGCGCTCTCATTATGAGAAATCTGTAGAAGATTTAACTAAGAAAACTGAGGCGGCGGAAGAAACAGAAACAACACAAAGTCCTGAAGACGGACTTCTTGATGTGAACAGCAGTGTTCAATAAAGTACGGTTCCTTTTATACTGATAAACGGCTGTCCCGCTCGTAATACGGGACAGCCGTTTTTTTTCCGCTATCTGTTTTATTATGGTATACTGGTGAAAATACGTATGAGGCAGGATGAGTGTGCAGGAAAAAATTGGAATAGAAAAATATTTTTTTGTTTTACCGGTGATTCTTTTTTTAGTTTTGTTTTTCGGGGCCTGCGGATCCAGAGCGGCCGAAGAAAGTACGGAAGTTCAGCCTGTTTTAGAGACGGTTTCTGTTTCTGATCCTGTGCATAACCAGGAAGTTATGGCCGAACACGACACCGCCATGGATGTAGAAACGCAGGAGATTCAAATCCTACCCGGAATCTATGAGCCTCTCGAATTTTCTGAAATCTGGGCGTATCTGATTGACTACGATGAGGCGAGTTTAAAAAAGACGTATCCGGTTACCGACATAGGCTATTTCGGGGCAGGATTAAGCACTTTCGGCAAACTTACCGGTGTGCCATCAGTCAAACGCCTCTCTCAATATACCGGCCGTGTTCATCTCGTCATAGCCGACAATAGTAAATCCTTAACACACTTTTGCCTTGATCCCTCATTCAGCGTACGCAATGAACTTCTTTCTTCCATCATACAGGCAGCAGAAAATTTCGACGGAGTGCAGATTGATTTTGAGTTTGTTTCGCCTGCCGACAAGGAATATTTCTGGTCGTTTTTAAAAGAGCTCAAAGAAGGCTTAAATGGTAAAATACTCAGCGCCGCAGTTCCTGCACGGACAAAAACACTGTCTGATGATGCCTATGATTATAAAGTTCTTTCTGAAATTGCAGACCGCATCATTGTTATGGCATATGACGAACACTGGAGCGGGAGCAAACCCGGTTCGATTGCGTCATTATCATGGTGCCGCACTATTGCAGCGTATGCCATGAGTGTAATACCGGACCGAACACTCGTAATGGGGTTTCCTTTTTACGGAAGAGCCTGGTCGGACGACGACACAACCGGAGCGTATAGAAACAGTTCAGTAAAAAGGGTTATGGAGGAGCAGGGTATACGGGAACCGGATCGAATTCTGGGAATTCCTTCGTTTACTTTTTCAAAAACAGTCACGTTTACATTTTACTATGAAGATATTCAATCTATATACTCGCGTCTTTGTCTGTATAAAGAAAAAGATGTACAGTCGGTAGCTTTCTGGCGCCTTGGGCAGGAGGATGCGCTCATCTGGCAGTATTTAAAAGCACAGTAGTCTGCATCGATGATTTAAAAGTCTCAAGAGAAATTATTCCATACGTACCGCGGTTTCTTCTGCTAAAAACCCTCTCTCAAAGACGCAGAGGGGGGATGAGATGCAGGTTCTCACCCCTTAATCCAGTAATATCTCAAACCTCAAGCATTTAAAGCGTCACATGAGCCGCGAGACGTCGCAGCGGCGATACTTGGTTTTGTTTCCTTCCAAGTTATACAGTTACATTTTGTACCTACAATAATGTTATTAAATCTTTAAAGCGCTGCAAGGGAAGGTGGGGTTTTAGGGGAGGAAAACCTTCGCATCGCAAAAGATGGGTTTCCTCCCCTATCTTATCTTGAAGAAAGCGCTTAAAACCATTATACTATGGCGCATTAATGGACTCACTACTAAGAGCCTATATCAGCAGAAGGAAGACATATGAGTAAAGAAAAGGTTGTTTTAGCGTATTCTGGCGGACTCGATACCACCGTTATTATTCCGTGGTTAAAAGAGAATTTTGATTATGATGTTATTGCTGTCTGTATTGATGTCGGACAGGGTGATAATTGGGATACAATCAAAAAACGCGCACTGTCAACAGGTGCATCAGAGTGTTATGTTGTCGATGCACGCGAAGAATACATTACAGAGTATATATGGCCTGCTCTTAAAGCAAATGCCGTTTACGAAGACCGTTATCTTTTAGGTACTTCCACTGCACGTCCGTTAATCGGAAAAATTCTTGTCGAATATGCCCGTCAGTGCGGTGCAACAGCAATATGCCACGGTGCTACCGGAAAAGGCAACGATCAGATCCGTTTCGAACTTGCAATCAAGGCTTTTGCACCCGATTTAAAAGTTATTGCCGCATGGAGACACCCGAAATGGGATATGCCGAGCCGTGAGGCGGAAATCGCCTTCCTTGAAAAAAGAGGCATTCCGGTTCCGATGAAAAAAGACCAGTCATACAGCCGCGATGAAAATATCTGGCATTTGTCTCATGAAGGTCTTGAACTTGAGCTTACGGAAAATGAACCCAATTATAAACATATGCTCCAGCTCACCACTGTTCCCGAAGAAGCTCCGGATGAGGGTGAATATATTACGCTTGAATTTGAAAAAGGAATTCCCGTATCGGTTAACGGTAAAAAGATGGGCGCTCTGGAGCTCATGAAAGAAGTAAACAAAATCGGCGGAAGAAACGGCGTCGGCCTTATAGATATTGTTGAAAACCGTGTTGTTGGAATGAAGAGCCGCGGTGTGTATGAAACTCCGGGAGGCGCAATTCTGTATTTCGCACACGAAATGCTTGATCATCTCTGCCTCGACCGCGATACTTATTTTTATAAGCAGCAGGTAAGCCTTAAAATGAGCGAGCTTATTTACAACGGGCGCTGGTTTACCACTCTCATGGAATCACTCATGGCTTTCATGGACAAGACCGAAGAAAATGTTACCGGCTGGGTAAAACTCAAGCTGTATAAGGGTTCTATCCGGGGTGCAGGCTCTTCTTCTCCGTATTCGCTGTATAACGAAAACATTGCAAGTTTTACAACCGGAGATCTCTACAATCATCATGATGCTGAAGGTTTCATAACTCTGTTCGGTCTGCCTTTGAAAGTAAGAGCAATGATGGAACAGAAAGAGGGCAAGGGTCAGGCGGTTTTTGACAGTAAAAAGCTGAAAAAACGTCCGACAGAATAGGATTGTATACTAGATATGATTACTAAAGGTATCAGCCTGACACATACGTGTGTTGTGACGCAGGATAAGACCGCGCAGGCTTTAAAAAGCGGAACACTGCCGGTTTTTGGAACCCCTTCTCTTGCTGCACTGATGGAAGAGACTGCTTCTTTAAGTGTGAGTTCTCTTCTTGAAAGCGGTTTTACAACTGTCGGATCTCACATAGATTTATACCATGTAAAACCTTCAGGCATAGGGCAGACTGTAAGCTGTACAAGCGTTCTAGATGAAGTTGACGGCAGGCGTCTTGTGTTTACTATTACCGCATCCGATGAGACGGGTGAAATAGGAAGGGCGGGTCATGAGCGTTATATTGTTAACATAGAAAAGTTCATGGCAAAGGTTTCAGTAAAAAGATAACCAGGAAAAAAGGGGAAGCTATGTCAAAAAAACAATCGGCAATTGACGGCGGTAATCATGCCGCTTTATGGCATGGGCGTTTTGCAGAGGGTCCGGATTCTGAAGCTGTCGCTTTTGAAACATCTATTTTTATAGATTCCCGTATGGTGTACGATGATATTGCAGGCAGCAAGGCTCATGCTTCAATGCTCGGAGAAGCGCACATTATTCCTAAACAGGAAGCTGAAGCCATCGTTAAAGAACTTGAAAACATTAATCAGGATTTGAAAAGCGGGAAACTCGCCATCGATGAAACTGCTGAGGATATTCACTCGTTTATAGAAGGAGTCCTCACAGATCGTCTGGGCGATATTGGTAAAAAAGTACATACGGGAAGAAGCCGGAACGATCAGGTAGCTCTTGATGAAAGGCTGTATCTGCGTCATGCGGTTCCCGAGCTGCAGCGCCGTATCTTAACACTCATTGCAACGCTTACTGAAATTGCATCCCGGAATACTGAGGTTTTAGTATCGGGCTATACGCATCTTCAGCGGGCACAGCCTGTCAGCCTCGCTCACCACATCTGCGCATGGGCATGGATGCTCAGCCGCGATAATGACCGCCTTGCAGACGCTTTAAAACGTATCTCATTATCTCCTCTGGGTGCCGGAGCTCTTGCAGGAAGCTCTCTTCCTCTTAACAGGGAAAAAGTTGCAGAAACACTGGGATTTGAAGGTGTTACATCAAATTCGCTGGATACTGTGGCCGACCGGGATTACTGCATAGAAATAACTTCTGCAATTGCGTTATTAATGACGCATCTCTCACGGTTTTGCGAAGAGGTAATACTGTGGTCAACTGAAGAGTTTAAATTCATTGATTTATCTGAAAAGTGGTCAACCGGCTCAAGCATAATGCCGCAGAAAAAAAATCCCGATTTCGCTGAACTCATACGCGGCAGAACTGGACTGGTGTATGGAAACCTTGTGGCGCTTTTGACAATGATGAAGGGGCTTCCTTTGTCGTATAACCGCGACATGCAGGACGATAAAACGAGTCTCTTTGCCGCCTATGATACTGCCGTTTCCTGTATTGTCGTTTTTACCAGAATGATAGGAACGGCAAAATGGAATGTTGACCGCATGGCGCAGTCCTGTACCGGAGGATACGCAAACGCAACCGATGTTGCGGACTATCTTGTAAAAAAGGGCATACCCTTTAGAACGGCGCATGAGGTATCAGCACGCGCGGTCCGTATGTGTATTGAAAAAAAATGCAATCTTGAAGACTTAACAATTGAGGAATTCAAATCCTGTTCCGCTCTATTTGAATCTGATATTTTTACGCTGATTACACCAACAGCGTGTATGACGGCGCGGAAAACAACAGGAGGACCTTCTCCTGAACGGGTAAACGAGCAGATTGTGAAACTTCATAAGTATTACGTAGACTGCATGAAAAAACTGCAATAAAAAATAATTGTAACTATGCCGGCAACGGTAAAAAAAAGAAGGAAATTACTATGAAAAAATTGCTTACGGTAGTACTTTTTGTCTGCGCTTTTTCGTTTTTAAAAGCAGGCGGAAAAAGAGAAGACGGGGTAGACCGTTCTCTTGAAAAAATCAAGGAAAGCGGCGTCTTTGTTCTGGGGCTTGATGACTCGTTTCCTCCAATGGGGTTCCGGGATGACAACAACAACATTGCAGGCTACGACATAGACCTTGCAAAGGAAGTCTGCAGACGTCTTGGCGTTGAACTTAAATGCCAGCCTATAGACTGGGCTGCTAAAGAGCAGGAATTGAACACTGGAAAAATTGACTGCATCTGGAACGGCTTTACCATGACTCCTGAGAGAGAAAAAGCTCTAAACTTTACAAAACCATACCTTGATAATGCGCAGGTTGTGATAGTAAGAGCAGACTCCGGTTTTAAAACGCTTTCCGATCTTAAGGGTAAAACAGTCGGCCTGCAGGCAGGTTCCAGCGCTTCCGATGCGCTTGATGCAAATGAGGCATTCAAATCTTCTCTGAAAGGTGTTGTCGAGTTTAAAGACAATTTAACGGCATTTATGGATCTTGAAATCAAGGGAGTTGATGCGGTAATCATGGATATGGTTGTCGGAAACTACAGTATTAAAACAACCGGCAAACCTTTTACTGTTCTCGGGGAACATCTTGCATCGGAGAAATATGGTGTCGGTTTCCGAAAAAATGATCAGGCCCTCCGCGATGCTGTTCAAAAAGCCCTTGAAGATATGGCTTCAGACGGAACCATTGCGGTAATATCAATTAAGTGGTTTAACACAGATATTTCTGTCGTCGGAAAATAACTAAAGGAAGGCCTCGATGGATAAGCTTTTACTTCAAATGATGAAGGGAACACTGGTTTCCCTCGAGGTCTTCTCCCTTACGCTTCTTTTTTCCCTGCCTTTGGGACTACTAATAGCTCTGGGCAGAATGTCCAAAAAGACACTCATAAAGAAACCAATACAGTTTCTTCTTCTTGTGGTACGGGGAACACCGCTTATTCTACAGCTGATATTTGTGTACTTCGCTCCGTACTATCTTCTAAAACTTTCATATGACCGTTTTACTGCGGTCATTATTGCATTCTCAATTAACTATGCCTGCTACTTTGCCGAGATTTACCGGGGAGGCATAGAATCAATACCTCACGGGCAGTATGAGGCATCAAAGGTGTTAGGCTTCACAAGGCCGCAGACTTTTTTTAGAATAATCCTTCCCCAGGTTATTAAACGCATCTTGCCTGCAAGCGGTAATGAAGTTATAACGCTCGTGAAAGATACCGCCCTTGCACAGGTTATAGGCGTTGCAGAATTATTCCGCGTTGCTCAAACCGCCTCAAGCAAGGAATTCTCAACAATGCCGATTTTTATTGCAGGTGTTTTCTACTTTGTAATGAACTGGGCAGTATCTGCAGTATTTATACGTCTGGAAAAAAAACTTAACTATTATAAATGAAATGGAGCAGTATGGAAGTAATCGCAGTTGAAAACTTGCAGAAATCATTCGGAACTCTTGAAGTAATAAAAGATATTTCATTTTCTGTTACGAAAGGGGAGGTTCTGGGTATTATAGGACCTTCAGGATCCGGAAAATCCACAATACTGCGCTGCATCACCCAGCTGGAGCAGGTTACAGGCGGAACAATCCGTATTTGCGGCGATGTGCTTGTAACAGACGGTGTCCACAAGGGTACTAGTAAGCCCTGTTATGCGTCAAAAGAAATGCAGAGAAAAATTGGTTTAAAAGCAGGACTCGTTTTTCAGAATTTTAATCTTTTTCCTCATTTTTCTGTAATGCGCAATATTACTGAAGCCCAGGTGCGTGTTTTAAAGAAGACTCAGGATGAGGCACGAAAGACGGCAGGAATTCTTCTTGAAAAAATGTCGTTATCGGCAAAAGCTGATGCCTACCCCTGCGAGCTTTCAGGAGGACAGATGCAGAGGGTTTCAATCGCACGGTCTCTGGCGCTGAATCCCGAGGTTCTTTTTTTTGACGAACCAACAAGCGCACTTGATCCTGAATTAACCGGTGAAATACTAAAAGTTATACGGTCTCTGGCGGAAGAAAAGATGACCATGGTTGTTGTTACTCATGAAATGACCTTCGCACGCGATGTATGCGATACAATCATTTTTATGGATAAGGGACTGATTGTCGAACAGGGACGTTCACAGGAAATTATTACCAATCCCAGGCAAGAAAGAACGAAAGCTTTTTTAAGCCGGTTTGAGCAGCAATAGTATTCTCATTCTTGAAATCCGGCAGTATTGACTAAAAACGTCTTTTTATATACTATAGCTTTGTTGCAGAAATCACATTTTTGTAATTGCTGCCGGGATGGTGGAATAGGTAGACACAAGGGACTTAAAATCCCTCGGCATTAATCACGCCGTGCCAGTTCGATTCTGGTTCCCGGCACATAGAAGGCTTCAGGATACGTAATCTTGAAGCCTTTTTTATCCTTCGCTATTTTATCTGGCTGAACAACCCGGATATTGTATCTCTCCAGGGGTATGCCTTTTCTCTTTCCTCCCAGTCAATTATACGTACAATCGTGAATTTCCGTAAATCATGAGGATTTTCGAAATAGGTTACCGCAAATCTGCCCTGACCTATGTATGTAATTTTTTCATTCTGCTTTAATTCCTCGGCGTTTTGAAGAAACTGCAGTACGCAGTCAAAATGTACCGGTTCACCGGTGTTTTTATCTGCGAGTGCGGAAGGAAGGTCTGTAATAGGCTGGGAACAGCGGGGGCATACATAGGAATCAAACTCAATGTGCTGAAGCTGTTCTTGTTTTTTAGCCTGGGGAGGAATGAATTTCTTTTTATTCTGCTGAGTATTTACCTGCTCTACAGGTTTATCGGTGCGTTTTTGATTATTATGCCATTTATTTTTTTGATTGCTTCCTCGTCTTTCCATGCCTTATTTCCTTATAACTTCGTGGTTTTCAACAAGTTTTCTGCTTAAAACGAGTGCGATTCGATGAACTGCGCAGTCTATGTACAGTTCATCACGGATTTTCTGCCGCATTTCAAGCACTCTATCAGACTCGTTCTTTGTGGTTTTCTTTTGTTTAGATACTGCAATCATACTTGCTCCGAAAAGGCATTTTTAATATGATGTACCGCTTCAAACTCCGGCATATCAATAACAAGCACATCAAACCTGATTAAGCTGTTACTATATTGTCGATGTTTTTGAAGAAAACATTTAGCCGTTTCTACAATTCTTTTTTGTTTTGTTTTACCGAGTATGTGCGAAAGCGTATCTATAGTGCCGTTAGGGATTTTCTTAACTTCCGCAAAGACTAAAATATCACCATCGAGGGCTATTATATCAATTTCCCCCTGTTTTGTCCTCCAGTTGCGTTCAATAATTGCGTAATTGCTGCTTAAAAGAAAAGCGGCGGCCTTGTTTTCACCGTCAATACCCGATTCCCGGGTACTCATATTATGCGGATACCTTGTATTCATCGGGTTTTAAAGCCCTGAGTATGCATAGTTTTCCTGAATCATTAAGGTCAATACTGTCGCCGATGGCAATTCCGGGAACTTTTTGTATAACCGGACTTGAGAGGATTTTTAATACCGGGAGGAAGGGAAGCTGTTCATTCGCTTTTGTTACCTGAGCTACACAGCCGTTGCTTAATAAGATTATTGTTCCTATAGGATGATAGCCCATTACTTTGAGAAATGCCTGAAGTACATCGGGATCAAATTTGGAGTCCTCGTTTAAAAGAAGCACCTTCATTGCCTCAAATCCCCCCAGCGATTTACTGTATGTTTTATGGGACAGCATGCTGGTAAACGTGTCGGTGACGGCTAAAATTCGTGCAGTCATCTGGATTTGTTCGTCTTTTAAACCTTCGGGGTATCCTGATCCGTTGCACCGTTCATGATGCTGCATGATAGTCTGAGCGACTTCTTTGGGGTAAAAAAGAACTTCCGAAGCAAACCGTGCAGAACGCAGGGGATGCAGTTTTAAAAGATCATACTCGCTTTTTGACAGCTGTGTTTGTTTTTGAAGTATTTGATCAGAAACAGAGAGCATACCGGTATCATGAAGCAGGGCAGCTGCAATTATTTGAATCGTGTATCTTTTTTGAATTCCTTTATATTCCGCAATTGCGCCTGAAAAAACAGCGCATACAACTGCTTTTTGAGCATAGCCTGCGGGTTTCATCTCTGTCATTATGTAGCTGATGGCATCCATCCAGTTGGGCGAAATAAGCGTATAAATAAGTTCCGATATTGAATCAAATTCCGATCTGGGAACCGGTGCATTGGACAGTATGGAAGCAAATGCAGCTTGAAGCCTTTTCACTGCCGAAGTCATGTTCCTCGAAATGAGTTCATTTGTTGATGAAAAATTCTGTGCAATCTGCAGCAGCGTAGTGTGGGATGGAAACGCTGAACCGCCTGTTTCCTCTGCCTCTTCTGCCAGTTCCTCAAATTCCTCGACTTCCTGAATTTCCTCATCTTCCAATGCAGCTGAAGGATCAGTATACAGCGTTCCATATGTCAAAACAAAGGGTATTTTCCATCTAACTAAAGCATCCATTTGAAACTTTTTAAGGGCCTTTCTTTTAGCAAGAAACATATTAACCCCGTCATCAAAGAATAAAGGAGCAGAAAATATCATGCCTTCGTAAAGATCCTCGGTTTTTATTCTTTTCATGTCTCAACTCTCCGTACAAATGCCAAAATTTTTGCAATGATTTCATAGGTTTGTTCAGGAATATAGTCTCCTATTTCATATAATGACAGTACTTGCGAGGTTTCAGGATTAACAATTACCGGAATTTTATGCTCGTGTGCTATTTCAAGCATTTTATCGGCTGTTTCTCCTTTACCCTGTGCCGTAATCAAAGGGGCTTTGCAGCCTTGCTGATACAGTAATGCAGTAGCCGTTTTTCTCATAGTGATCCCTGATAATAACTCAGGTCTCCGTTTTGACAAAACAATCCGTCTTCAGAAAGCTTTCTGTTGCAGCGGACTTCCGTAATACCCTCACTGCCGAGCAGCGCGAGTAATTGATTGGAAAACACATGTGTATCTGCATCATTCAAAGGAGGCTGCATAGTATATTCCAGAACCTTTTTAAACTGTTTATTACTATAATTATATAATTGTAGCATAAAAATAAATTTTGTCACAGCCGTATTACATTCAATTATCAGTTTTTCGGCTTTTTTTAATTCTGTGTCGCAAAGAATTTTTACTGTTCCGCTTATTGGCTGTTCAGGATCTGTATGGAACGGCAGAATAATCCAATGTTTGTGAGAGCCTTTTTTATGATTTATGTATGATAGAATAGCCGTATCCTTTTCATTCAGTTCTCCCCGGGCGCGGACAGAACGCATCACAAGACCCGCGAGATCTTCTGTAATATCAATACCCTTATCAGATAAAAACAGCGCAGCTTCCGCGGCATCTTTTTCATTGCCCTTGAATTTTAATGCGGTATTCCGCGCCTTTTGGGCTAGAGGAAGATCAATTTTTAGATAATGCTGCTGAAAAAACTGAATAATACGGACTGATATATCATCATCGATCATGCGGATACGGGAAAGAAATGAGGGAATTGTCCTGTTTGGTTCTGTTAACCCTGTATGCTCAAGCAGGGGTCTAAGGGTGATATACGAATTCTCCACACTGATAAGCGCCTTGAAAGATTCCCCGGATTTTAAAGGGGTAAGCGATGTCACGGTACACCTGTTTCCCGCAAATGATACGGTATATGTTCCGTCTCCCTGATCGCTTACGACACGGACGTATACTGCGTCGCCGTTTTTTAAAGCCGGATTTGAATACGTTGTCTGAAGTACCGGTTTACCGGTTAAAAGCTCTTTCTCCATAAGCGGTAAAAGTATAAAAAAAAGTCTGCTGTTTGTACAGCAGACTCCCTTTGTTATTCTGAATCTTTATCAGCTTTTTTGATGATAAGTTCTTTAATCTTTGCAGACTTTCCGATCTTATCGCGGATATAATACAGTTTTGCACGGCGAACCTTACCAGGACGTACAAGTTCAACTTTAGCAATACGGGGTGAGTGGAACGGGAATACGCGTTCAACACCTACGCCGTAAGAGTTCTTGCGTACAGTAAATGTCTTGCCTATGCCTGAGTTTTTAAAGCAGATTACAAGGCCTTCGTATATCTGAATACGTTCGTTTTTTCCTTCAACAATTTTGAAGTGAACTTTTACATTGTCGCCGACTTTAAAATCTGCAATATCATTTCTCTTCTGTGATTCTTCAATAGTTTTAATCAAATCCATCTTACTGTTCTCCTCTATGAGTTATTTCCTCAATCATTTTTTCGGCTTCTTTTGTCAGTTTTCCGTTTTCCCTTGCCTTGGCTATGAGATCCGGTCTTACACGAAGCGTCTTTGCCAGCCGTTCCCGTAAGCGCCAGATACGGATATTTTCATGATGCCCGGAAAGCAGCACTTCAGGCACCTTCTTCCCCAAAAATTCTTCCGGCCGGGTATAGTGGGGGTACTCCAGAAGCCCGTCGGAAAAGCTTTCCTCTTCAAGTGATTCGCTTGTTATAACGCCTTCAATTAAGCGGTATACAGCATCGATAATGACTGTTGCTGCAGTTTCACCGGAAGATAATACATAATCTCCGATTGAAATTTCATCATCAACATACGAATCAATAATTCTCTGGTCAATACCTTCGTACCGGCCGCAGAGAAGTACAAGATCGCTTTCCCGGCTTAATTCGTACGCAAGCTTCTGTGTAAACGGTTTTCCCGAAGGTGTTACGTAAATAACACGCTTTTTCCGGGGTTTCACAGAATTAAGCGCGAGGGCGAGCGGACTGGTCATCATAACCATACCGGCACCGCCGCCGTAAGGACTGTCATCACAAGTTTTATGCTTATCCAGGGCAAAATCCCGGATATTCACAAGATCGTAGGCAATAATTCCCTTTTGTACCGCTTTTGCCATGATTGAGCTTTCAAAAAAAGCACGCGGTATTTCAGGGAACAAGGTCAGCACATGGAATTTCATGAGTTTACTCCAAAATCCAGAGGTGCATCAGTTGGACTGTTTTACTTTTTAGATCAACCGTACCGATAAACTCCTTTCGGAAAGGAATTAAAACCTTGCGGTCTTTGTTATCTGTGCTGTCGAGTAAACCGTCCAAACTCTCGGTTAGGGAAACCTCTAAAAGGTCGCCTGCACCGCCTTCCAATACGTCTGTAATGTAACCCGCCGTTACGGGTTCAGATTTTTCTGCCAGTTCTTTTTTGCCCGTCTTTTTGCCGTTTTCATAATACACAAGAGAGCAAGACTTTAAGTCATCGACATAGTATTCGTCCTTATATAAAGGACAGGCTTTGCCGCGGGGGACTAGAATCTCATAACCGGTATATTTTTTTGCTTCCTCCGGTGATTCTATGCCCTTTAATTTCATTAGAAGAGAAGAGACGCACCCTTCAACAGATTCAACAGTGAATTGTTTTACAGTACTGCCCTGTCTCAAAGTTACATCAGTAAGTTCAAAAAAATGACTGCATTCACCCGATGTACTCTCAACTTTACATGTACCCGCAAGTCCGTGAGGCCCGCGGATAAATCCTGCAATCATTTCTGACTGCGCAGCCTTTACAGGCTGTTCTTCTTTTTGCTCCATCAGTCCAGTATTTCCAGGCTGTAACGCTTACCGGTTTTACTGGCAGACGCACTTAATACAGTCCGTAATGCTTTAGCAATGCGGCCGTACTTTCCGATTACTTTACCAATATCGCCGCTTGCTACACGAAGTTCAATCACAGGACCCCGTTCGCCTTCGACTTCTTGAACTGAAACAGCACTGGGATCACTGACCAATGATTTTGCGATGTATTCGATCAGGTCTTTTTCCATTCCCCTTACTCCTTCTGTTCAGTTATTTTACTGTAAAGCTCTTCTTATTGAAGATTTTGCGGACTGTGTCGCTGGGCTGGGCACCGACGCTTAACCAGTAACGTGCGCGTTCCTCATTGAAGGAAATCTGTTTATCTTCAGCCTCAATAGGATGATAGATGCCGATTTCTTCAATTGTCGTGCCGTCACGGGGTTTGCGTGAATCCTGTACCACGATTCTGTAGTAAGGTCTTTTTTTGGTTCCAAGCTTCATGAGTCTGATTTTAACCACTTTGTATCCTCCAAATGAACTTAATTGTAGTAATAAAGTTCAAAATTTGACATTAAACAGTGCTCTATGCATAAAAAGCACACAGCATGAGCATAACTTATAGCATAAACGGCCTTCATAGTCAAGATAAAGGGTCTACCGAACCGGAATACAAATCAGAGTTCCATCATCTGAAGCCATTCCTCATAAGAAACCAGGTCCTTTTGGATTAATTGGAAATGCAGACGAGGTAGTTTCCATGATAATGCTATTAGTATATCCATTTTTTGAATTACCGCCATCTGTTCATCGGTCATCCAGATTGTTCCCCTGTGAAGCAATCCTGAGAGTAAGCCGAGTCCCCTCATTGTATATTTTGTACATGCTGTACCTTCAAGATCATCCTTCTCTCCGGGGCTAACATCCATTAAGATTAAGTGGGAATAGGAATTAAAGCAGACAGTAAATTCTTCTGCTTCTTTTTTTATATGAGGCATGAAGGCGAAAAACCAGAAGCCGAGATCTTTATGCATTACCATCGGCGACCATACCATGGGGATTTCTTCAGACTGAACGGTTTCCTTCCCTTTGATTGTATTGATGTATTGTTTTCTTATTTTCCTGGCGGAAGCATCATAGAAAGAATCGATTGTCATTTGTGTCTGATTCTCAGGGGGATTGAGATTCTGCCTTATATTCCGTTCAAATTGACCGCTGGAAGGATTTACTATCCAAATATCATGAAGGATGCCGTTTCCTGTACCCAGGTTTTCTTCTTTATGGAAAGTTTCAATTTTTGTATCACTCGCATAGTAAATCCAAAAATCGGTTTTTTGACTAGCGTCATTATCAGTTTTTGCCGTACTAATTTCATAGTGCAGCAGTGTGCCGGGCGGAAGGTTTCTATTCCAGTCAAAAAACGAGGAAATATCTGGGCTTGTTTGTGCCTGAATAGTTTGTACACCTAAAATGATAAGTAGTACTGCGGTCATTCTGAAACATTTATTTTTCATTGCATATTCTCCTTTATTACCCGTTTCTTATTGAGGCAGATTCATACCAAAATAGAATGTTCCGTTATTCGTCTGAAAACTGTAGACAAAGCCCATTTGAAGATCGAGAATGGCCGCTACATCGGGAATGATTGAAGCCGAATCCATGTGAAGTACAAAGCAGAGTCCGAGAGAATTAACCGTCTGATCTGCAGTAAATGAATAGGATTCATTACTATATAGTCCAAGATCCCAGAAGAGATTGAATCCCGGCATCAGACCCGGTTCAAATAAGGTCGGAAATGATCCGCGAAGTTCGAGGGTATGTACTCCGTGCATGAGGGCATCCCAGAGAATGCTTCCCCGAATCGATCCGCAGCCTATAGTGTGGGGTAACGCTGCCAGTCCATAGCTGGCGGCTGCAGGAATATAACTACCCCAAAGAATGTCCATGCCGATCCGGTCGTAAAGGTATAGTGAAAAATCTCTTAACGAAACTAAGGGAATATTAATATTTTCCGCCGCGCTCAGTCTCGTAAAATCGGTGATACCTGCTGCATCGTTACAGAGAAATTTGGGAGCCCACTCTGCCTGTATCTGAGCTCCTAACCCTTTTTTTACGTTAATCAAACGATTTATTTTAATATCGTTATACATAATCCCGGTTTTAAGAATCTGGCCCAGCCACGATTCTCTTTCCTCCAGCTGCGACTTGAAAAAATAGGCATTTTCATTACTGCCGGTATACGAGCGGGTGAAATAACCTGTATAACCGGCATAGAGGTTTAGTACATTAATATACTGGGCAATGGGCTGATCTATATCATAATAGAGACCCTGATAGAGAGTGAAATCCCACTTCATGGCATATTGCTTGAAGCTTGTACTAGGATCAGTCATTACCTCAGTAGAGTTAAGCTTTTTCCCGTCTGCCGTGTAGGGCCAGTAGCCGCCTGAAAGGGGCATAACATCGACTCCTGCCGAGAAAAAGGTATAATTAGTACCAAGCAGCTGCTTGTAGCCTGAGAAGTTTACATTAAGGTCCAGTCCAAGAAGTTTTAGAAAATCTGTGCCGAATCCAAATCCGTCTATAGGTTTAAAGGTAAAATCTCTTTCCGGAATTTCTGGTATCTCCCTTTTTTCAGTGACTTCAATATTCTCAGAAAAGACATTCAAGCAGAACAATAGAGTAAAAAGAAGGTAAAGAAAAATTTTCCTTGTCCTAAATACTCTTATTGCCCTGCTTCTTTGTTTTTTTAGGTTTATCAGTGTAATACAGATCATTTTCATTGTTGTATATCCATATTTGCATCGTGTGTTTGAATGGTTTTTAAAAGTACCGGGATATAACCGGATGCTAGAGCAGTCAGCTTCATTGTATTTGTTTCAAGAGTTACTTTGAACTTTCCAGGCAGTACTGCAGTAAAGATTGCTCTATCATCAGAGGAGAACACGGTCTGTTCCATCCATATGCGTCCCTCTACAGAATCCTCTATCCATCCTTCTTCCCTATAATTTTGTACATTATCTCCGTTCGATAGGATCGATACATTTATAGTTCCGCCTGCTACCTCTGCCGATACTGAACCTTTCTTCACGTTCCAGATTAGTGAACTGCCCGGATTTGTAAAGAAAAATGCATTATCTTCATCTTTTACCACAGATGCCGAAGAAGAATCGGGAACCCGGAAATAGGAAACTCCTTCGCAATTAAATACAGTAATTATACCTTCCTGATTACGGGAAAAAAATCCGGGTAAAGACATTTCCGCATTAACTGCAATATAGCGGTTCCCTATAGTGGGAAGAATTTTTACTTCAAGCTGAGTCGGAAATTCATAAATGTGGGCAAGTATCTGTCCTTTCTCTGCTCTTACAACTGCTGTATCTCCTTTACTATTTTTGTATGTCCCGGGTATGCCGGTAAGCAGTTCTGCTGTCACTTCTACAGGCGGGTCGGCATAATTAGGGTCCGGTATAAGAGGTCTTCCGTAAGCAGAAAGAGGTTCATTCAATGCCAGATGCAGAAGATTATTAGTCAGTGTTAATCTTGTATCACGGGTAAAACCTTGATTGTAAAACTCGGAATTGAATAAGATAGAAACACCGATTCCGGAATTAAAATCCATGGTCATCATGCTTGACTGTGTAACTGCATTACCCCCATGCTGCACAAGAATCCGGTTATCTGCCTCAGTAATAAACCACCCGAATCCGTAATAATCATCTTTCCCGTTTCCGCCCATATCGGCCGATAATCCCGGCAGGGGTAGGTATCCGGTTGTCATCATTTTTATAGTATTTTTACTGACAAACTGTTCCCCGTTCGGCAATGTGCCCTCAGAAAGATACAGTGCCATATACTTAGCAAGATCAGAGGCTGATGAATGAAGAAGGCTTCCGGCGGGTGTAACGGCTGTCCAGTAAAGCCTCTTTGCAGGGAATGCTTTTTCAACCCCTAGATAATGACCTTTCAGTGCACCGATTTCATCCAGTGTATGAAGATCGGTTGTAGTTCTATTCATGCCGAGCGGCTGGAAAATTTCCTTATCCATAAAATCCGCATAACGCATGCCGGTTATTTTTTCTATAACTACACCAAGAATAATCCAGTTTTCATTAGCATATTCAAAAGATACTCCCGGTTCTCTTACTGTCCGTATACCGGCTAAACTCCGCACCAGTTTTTCCATTGCTTCAGGATCATCATTAGCATCTTCCATGTATTGCCCGTCTCCTGTATGAATACCCGAAGCATTCTGCATAAGCATCCTGACGGTTATTTTGTCGGAGTTCTCCTTGTCGGCTGTACGGAACCAGCTCAGGTATTTAGTCACCGGTGAATCAAGTTCAATCTCGCCGCGTTCCCACAGCCTCATAACTGCAAGCGCCGTAAAAGATTTAGTTATGGAACCGATTGCTCCGGAGCTGGAGGCAGTCATTGGTACAGGTTTGTCGATCTGTTCAAGACCATAACCTTTTGACCAGATTTCGCCTTCACGGTTTGAGAATACAACCGAGATGCCGGGGAAAGGGGCTTTGTTAAAATAGTCCTGCATGTACTGATCAATTTTTTCCGCAGGAAAATTGTCCTTTGTAACCTGTGCGGAGCAGAGACTGCAGAGGATTACAAAGGTGCAAAACAACAAAGGTCTTCTATCTATAGTTTTCATAATATAACTCCAAAAACATTCTTTTCATCATTTACTCCGTAATAAGATTGCGGATAGTACTTTTGAATGTTATTTTTCCTGTTATCCAGGAGGCAAGAACAGACAGCATTACTGTGCTAGTAAGAATTACAGCGGCTGCCGGAAGATTAAAAAATAAAGGCATTTTTAATAAACCCATATTTTTGATGATGAGGAACAATACTACCGGGGCTGCAATTATTCCTGTAATAATTCCTGCAATGGATGCTAGAGCTGAAATGATGAACATATTGCTTGCAATAACACGCTGTATTGTTTTAGATTCGAACCCGATGAGGCTCAATACAGCAAATGAGCGGGAATGTATCTTTGTCTCGTGGAAGGAGGCGCTGACCATTGCTCCCATACAGGTGAAGACAAAGAAAATTACCGTAAATAATATAGCCGTATACATGCCCGACAAAATTGAGTCTACAAATTCTCCGACTGCCTCGCTTGTTAAGTGCGCGGTAACACCCTCTCCATATTTATTTGTAATATTTTTAATAAATACAGACGGATCTGAGTTTTCATTAAGATACACATCATAGCTTACCGGATCGTAAACAGGAGTAAGAGATCTCATAGTATTTGATAAGATTCTTATGCCCTGTCCCATATTGTTCATACTCTGATAAATACCGGTTACATCAAGGGTAGTGTTTATTCCTTCTATCAGCACGTCTATTGTTGATCCCGGTTGTAAGCCGTATTCTTGTGCTGTTTTGGAATTAACTGCACATTCGAGCAGTTTCGAAGGATTTACACCGTATATTGTTTCAATTCCGGCCTTATCAAGATCTCCTTCCAAAACTATTGCGGCAATTTCTTTGGGGAGTCCGTCTCCAAGTGCAGGCAGCGCTGCAAAAGTAATTCCTGTGCATAGTACCCGCTCTACTGCAGGATCCGAATTCAATTCCTGCATCAGTCT
Organism: Spirochaetota bacterium; assembly: GCA_023398165.1. Taxonomy (GTDB): domain Bacteria; phylum Spirochaetota; class Spirochaetia; order Treponematales; family Treponemataceae; genus JAAZLA01. The sequence goes on from JAEWSQ010000007.1 coordinate 316,797, forward strand.
GGAATGATCCACCTTAAAACGTACAGCATCTCTCTGCAGAACTACCTGTGAGTCGTTCATATCAAAAAAGTTCGGTTTCCGGGATAAATTATTCATAGCCCCCAGAGAGGCAATACCAAGGTATGCTGAGAATACTGCAATGAAAACTGTGAGACCTGCAGCACATGCTTTTTTCCCGCCGATTTTTGCCTGCCTGAAGCCGAGGGATGCCCAAACGGGAAGGAAAGAAGAAAGCTTCTTTGAGGAGGCTGATGACTTGGAATTGGATGCTGCTTCTCCAAAGCGGATAGCATCGGCTGTACGGACAGAACCTGCCTTATGTGCTGAAATCAATACAGTAAATCCTGCAGTGAGTAATGATATAGTAAAACCTGCAATAAGTACGGGTGCAATAGTAATAGACGGGTTTTCCGTACCAGTTGCCTTCAGCATGGATTTAATAAGTATGGTAAAACCTGAGGGTGCAAGTGATGCTCCGAGAGCAGAAAAAATGAGAAATACAGGCAGCAGCTGTACAAGAAAGATGCCTGCAATATTCTTAGGAGTCAGACCTATAGTTTGAAAAATACCAATGATCTTATAATCCGAATGAATTACCTGGGTTATACTGGAGGAAATAATTGCCAGTCCTCCCAGAAAAGCAACCACTGAGAGCACAGATAAGACAGCCGCCATAATGTTGGTTAAGAAGCCGTATCCTGCGCTCATCTCAGGTTTATTAAACCTTACTCCTGTGAATCCGGATGTGCCTAAATATTCTTTCCATAATGTATTCTGCACTTTTTGATCGGTGTTCTCTTTGAATGTGACTGCCAGAGCGAAAGACTCAATTTTTGAAACCGGAAAATTTGCAGCAAGAAAACCCGGACTTACCCAGACCCGTCTTGGATTCATAATAGGAACATTAAACATCGGATCCAGTACAATGCCCGATACATCAAGTTTTACAAGTCCTCCGGCAGTGAATATCTCTATTGTGTCATGTATTGTAATATCATACGTTTCTGCAAACATCTGCGGAATCCAGATTTCATTTTCACCGGGACAGGGCAGAACCGGATTCCTTTCTATTGAACCGTCCTCATGTACCGGAATTACAAGATCTGTATATGAATTTTCATTAACAGCCTCGCTCAAAAGAAGATTCACGTTATTCATTACTTTTCCGTTCAGACGGGGACTTGTTTTTAAATCAAGATACACAGGGTACTGTACTACGCTGCTTACTTCTTCTCTTGTTGTCCAAAAATCTACAGAATCTTCTGCATTGCGGATATTGAAAGAATCTACAAATAATAGATCCGGAGCCATGGCATGCTTCATCATAGCCTCGGCAGGAGAACCGGTAGATGTTAAGAGCAGTATTGCAAGGCAGGCAAGAAAGGTTACAAGTCCAATGGTAATACCGGTTAATATAAGCATTTTTATGCGCCGTTTGAATGAAGCAGCGGCTACGATTATTAAACTTTTCATTACCATCCTCTTTCATCAAGCCAGCTGACCAGCTTCATTCTTCTTTGTTCAAATGAAGATTTTTCCAAAGACGCCTCTTTCATATTCAATTCTCCATGAAGTTTCCCGTCACGCATGAAAATAACGCGGTTTCCATAACAGGCAGCATTCAGCTCGTGTGTAACCAATACTATTGTTTGTCCTTCTGCATTCAATTGTGCAAATGTTTCGAGAATTGCCGAACCTGCTGAGTGATTTAGTGAACCGGTCGGTTCATCTGCAAAAAGAATTTCCGGTTTATTGATTACTGCCCGTGCTACTGCAGCTCTCTGGGCTTCTCCGCCTGAAACCCTTGAAGGAAGACCGTACTGAGCCTCTCCCAGACAGAAATTTTCCATGAGTTCTGCAACCATTTCATCTGTTTTACTGACTGAATTTCCTGCAGTAAGGGATGCTATGCGGACATTTTCACGCAGTGAAAGATAAGGCACCAGATGAATACCCTGGAAAACAAAGCCGAATGATTTTCTTCTCAGCCCGGCGAGTTCTGCAGGACGGGCTGTATCAATTCTTTTATCCCGGAATAAAATACTGCCAGAATCACATTTTTCAAGGCAGGAGAGTAAAAACAAGAGGCTCGATTTACCGGAACCCGATGCCCCCATGATAATCACGAAGTCGCCTTTTCGTACTTCAAGATTTACGGAATCAACTGCGGTAACAATTCTCCCTGAATCGTTATAGTTTTTCCCTGCGTTTTCTGCTTGTAAGATAATTTCGTTTTTCATTTTGTTCTCCATTGAAAAGAAGCTTTATCGGGCGAGCCGCCCCATATTGCGGCGTATTCAACATCGGAACCAAGGCGGAAGGCGTAATAAAAATGATGGGGGTATACTGCTCCGTACACACCTGATAATTTGTAATCTGCAACTATGTAGTCCCCGCTTCCCAAGGCTTCTTTCATGGCTTTGGGGAAATCATATGGTTTGTTAGAAACTGATAATGGATCTGAGGTTTTTATAAAACTCAGCGTTCCCTTTGTTTCCATACCTCCCAAAATATTTGATAATTTAATCTCAGAAGTATGACCCGAAGCCGCCAATGCAAATACCTGAACTGCAAATCCGCTGCCGACTACAGTCTCTTTATCGAAGCTTGTTTTACTGGTTTTCATCAGTTTTCCATTCAAATACATTTCAATCATAACCTTACCGTCATTCACATAGTAGTAAAGTCTGTCAATTCCATATTCTTGAATTTTTTCAGGAGCTGTAATAATCTGCTCCTCTGAAACAAACTGAAAATCCTTTCCAAGTCTGCAAAGAATTCCGGCATACGGAAGTTCTGTTACAAATTCCCATTCCCCGTCTTTTGTTTTCCTGATGGTTTGTGTTGAAAGATTTTCTACTCTCTGGTTTTTACCTTCTGTAGTCACATTCATCCAGGTGCCTACGCCTTCAATGGAAGGTGTTTGTGCAGACAAGTTCTGCACAACAGAACTCCACTTTTCCTGCGCTGCTGTCAGTGCTGCAGCACACAGCATGCAGGTAATTACATACATCTTTTTCACGGTATCTCCTTTAGCGGTGCAGACAGAGTTTCTTTTTCTTCCTGCAGCCGGCGTACTTGAACTATTGCGTTCACGATACCTATTTAACGCCTGGAAGGATCTGCAGTGCTATAGGAATCGGGTCATGGTGTGTGTATGTATGAATAGGAATCGGGTAACATACACATTGATCTCCTGGAAATCATGTACTTGACGGTAATTGCTGCATAAATTACTATGAACAGTATGACAACAGGTGTTTTAGCGGCTTTTCAGGTTCTCATTTTAATAGGAAGTTTTTCATCAGTTATCCTGTTATACATATTATGGAAAAAAACAGAGTCTTCTCTTGCAAAAAGTGTATTTCAGTTTTATGGTGTTTTCTTTGTAATACTTTTTGTAAGTTTTTCATTAAACTGGATTATTACAGTTTTATTTAACAAAAATAACGCAGTATACTCTTCCAGTTTTTCTTTTTACGGACAGCCCCGCCTGTTTGCATATTTTTATCCTCTCATACTCATTCTGAATTTGTTTTCTCCTGCTCTGCTGCCTCCCTTCGCAGCCGGAATACTGCAAGAGCTATTCTCTTTGGAAGTATTTGGAAAAATCAAGAAGGTAATTACCTATGTATGCATAGGTTTAGTTATTTCTGCTGAAATTTTTACTGCAGTCTTATTTCTATTCAATTATCTGGGTAAACCTTTGGGAATGATTACACTGATCAGTACCGCATTTTCTATTTTCTTTGCAATAATTGTCTATGGAGGATTGGGCTGTATAAGCATCATTACACTCATTTTATTACCCTCTTTGGAAAAAGGAATAATAAAATCTGTGCTCAAATCTTTTTTGACTCTAATCGGCGTTTTCCTCCCTCTGATTGCGTTTGAGCAGATTTCATATACACTTAAAGATGCTTCAACCTTTTTCCAACAGTACTACACAATGTTCCCCTCGGGATTTCAGTTTCAATGGTTTATGTTTTTAGGAATATCAATACTCTGTCATTTTAATGTTTTAAAAGCATTAATGCATCTGGAACCTGTTTTACCGGCTGTCCCGATGCAAAAGCCTATTGACAGAATACGAGAAGCTAATCTTCTTTCTGCAAGAGAAATTGAGATTATTGAACATTCCATAACAGGAATTTCGAATAAAGAGATTGCCCTCCTTTTAAATATTTCACATGCAACGGTAAAGAATCATCTGTCAAATGCCTATAAAAAATTAGGCGTTTCGAGCCGCTGGGATTTATTAAAGGATCCAAAACTAGACTGAAAAACCAGGTAAAAAGTTTAATATCACACCCCGTATACTGAACCCGCTGTCTTCTGGAAAGATATTTTATTCTTGACATACTGTATAATACACAGTATAGTATAAGCAATAGTGAAATATATAACACTATAGTGTTGCATCAGCATTCCATCAGAGGTGCCTATGGAAAATGAAGAGATTATTGCAGGTTTTCTGCAGGAGCTGAGAAGGGGTACAATAGTGCTTGCCGTATTAAGTCAGCTTAAAAACCAAATGTACGGGTATTCTCTCGTGCAGATTCTGGGAGAAAAGGGAATGCCGGTTGAGGCAAATACATTGTACCCCCTCCTGCGCCGCCTTGAATCCCAGGGGCTTTTACAAAGTTTATGGGAAACAACGGGAGCTAAACCCCGGAAGTACTATTCAATTACAGAGCAGGGAAAAAGTGTGTATGACCTTCTCCTGTCGCAATGGGAGAAAGTATCATTGGGGATGAATGATTTACTGTATCAGAACAAAGGAGGAAGCGATGAGTAAGGAACATAAAGAAAACGGAAAAACAGGCAAAGCTGATGATCTTATTAACCGCTATATCTATGCGGTTGGAAGACTTCTTCCGTTAAAAAATAGAAAAGAGATAGAGGAAGAAATACGCAGTCTTATATCGGATATGCTTGAGCAGCGGCTCTCAGAAGCAGGAAAGACATTTATTGAAAAGGATATACAGGATGTCCGTCTTGTGCTGACGGAGCTCGGCCTTCCGTCAAGTCTTGCAGGAAAATACCGGAACGACAGAGACTCATACCTCATAGGACCTGCATATTACCCGCAGTATATTTTATTGTTAAAGATTGTAATGGCTGCCCTAACATTCGGTCTTACGCTTGCAGCGGTGCTCGGGGCAGTTTTCAGTGAAAATATTGCACAGGATATGGGATCAGTGCCGCAGTATATACCCCTGTGGCTTACCTTTCTCGCAAATCTTTTCTTCTCTATAGTGAACGGCGCCTTCTGGGCTTTCGGGATGATAACGCTTATGTTTGTTATTTTCCAAAAGAAGGGTATTAATTTTTCTATGAGCGAAGAGTCTTTGGATGCTCTTCCGGAAGTACCGCAGAAAAAAGAAACATACGGCAAAGTGGAAAGTATTGTATCAATTGTGTTTTCGGTTATCTTTTTTGTGCTGTTCCTGACAGCAAGCGGAATCTTTCGGGTGTTTGATGACAAGGGACTCAATTTTCCTGTATTTCTCTCTGAGGTAATTCAAAGCAGATGGCTCTTTCTTACGGTAATACTTTTGTGTTCCGTTATGCGTGATGTTATACGGCTTTATGCATATAAAAGAACGCTTAAAACCTTTGCAGCAGGTTTTATCTGCAATAGTATAGCTGTTCCGTTTACAATTCTACTACTCTCTGACGGGAAGATATTCAACCCGGAGTTTTACTCATTTATGTCTTCTCTATTTGCCGAAGATCTTCCATCACTATCTGTCTTTTTCAGCAGTATCTCTCTGTTTTTGATGGGACTGGTACTTTTTGCGTTACTTCTTGATATAGTGGACGACTTTGTACGGGCAGAAAAATAAATCGACAGTTCAGTGCTAATCGGGTATACTCATTCTTATGATACAATATCCCGATTACGCAGACTGCCTTGTTAACCTTACTAATTCAATCTATGCGTTTTACGGTGTTAAACCGCTTCATACCACGCTGCCGGAAGCAGATGCGCTTCTCGGTAAAAATCCCCGTCATGTTGCGGTTATTCTTCTTGACGGTTTGGGTATTGCAGTATTGAACCGGTATCTTAGCGAAGACAGTTTCTTACGCCGTCATCTGATTCATGAATACTCGTCGGTTTTTCCCCCCACGACTACCGCAGCATTAACCAGTCTGGAATCAGGTCTTGAACCTGTTGAACACGGGTGGCTGGGCTGGTCATTATATTTTCCTGAAGAGGATAAGGTCATTAATGCTTTTTACAATACAATTAAAGATAGTAATATTCAGGCGGCTCCGTATCATGCTGCAAAGAAATATTTTGACTATAAAAGCATTTATAGTCAAATAGACGAAACTCATTCAGCGTCGGTCCACAGGATTTATCCCTTCGGTCAAAATCCCTTTCCTGTTCTCGATGACTGGTGTAATGAAATAGAGCGGGTTATCCGGGAGGAGAAGGGAAGGGGTTTTACCGTAGCTTACTGGGGAGATCCCGATTATTCTCTGCACAGGTATGGATCAGAGGATCAGAAGGTCAGGTTTGTGGTGAAGGAACTTAATAAGAAAATTGAAAAGCTCTGCTCAAAACTTAAAGATACCCTTGTATTCATTACAGCCGATCACGGCCACACCGATATTGAAAACATTCTCCTCTCTGATTACCCGGAACTCACTGCGATGCTTAAACGACCTGCTGCTCTGGAACCCCGTTCAGTAAGCTTTTTTGTGAAAGACGGCTGTATAGTACCCTTTAAGAAGCTGTTTCTGAAGCTTTTCGGCAAAGACTTTATTCTTTTAACAAAAGATGAGGTTCTCGGAAAAAAACTCTTTGGTACCGCTGCTCTCGAAAAACATACATTGAAAAAACACACTGCCAGCATTGGAGATTTCCTAGCGGTTGCATCAGGCAGTAAGGCTCTCCTGTGGAGTGAAAACTCAAACCGGTTTAAAAGCCACCACGCAGGTATAACAAAAGAAGAAATGAGCATACCGCTCATTGCTGTGGAAACATAACACTATAGATGTTTCCGGTTCATTCAACTATTATTACTTAGGAGAGGAAAATGACAAAGAAAAAAGTTTTATGGTTAAGCTGTGCAGTACTGGCAGTGTTCCTGGTTTCATGTGAATCACTTGCAGAAAACATGGAACAAAACAGGCTCCGCCAGGCGGAAGCAGAAAGAGCACAGAGACTTGAAGACCTATGGAGATCCGGGAACTCAGAAACCGGTTCCGGTTTAACAAATTGGGTTGGAAACGTTATTGAACTAATAGAAGGCGAAAATGAACACAACCTTACTTTTGCAGATAAAGTAAAATGGCTGCGCCGTGCATCAAGCATCAGTATTAATAACAATCGTACAGATCTTTTGCCTCAGATCCGCGCCTGCGGAAGCAGAGTATTTAATTCGGTTCCCCTTGAAAACATATACCCGCCTCCCCAATTGTCTCAAAATGAGAGTGATTACAGTCTGGGAGAAAATACAATATCAGCTCAATATTTTTTCATTAAAACAGGGAAATAAAGAATTTCTTAAAAATGAGGATCCTTCTTTATGGATGGAAGATAGAGAAGCGGTTATTGTTCTTGAGCGGTATATTGGTTTCATGAAAGATGCCATGCAGAATTGGCAAATCCTGATTATACCGTTAAAGACTGCATGTTTCGTTATACCTCGGGATATACTAGCGGTAACGGCAGTAAAGCAGTCGATCTGCTGCGCGAAGATGCTGTATTTCTCGAGCCTTTTGCAAGCGAACTTTCACAGGCGTACAGGGATGCATCAGATACACTTTTAAAAGAAGTGTATACACGGTTTTTTTATAAGGAAGATAATGAGTTTTTTAGAAAAGATTTTTATAAATTATACCCTGAATCTAAGGCATTTGAAAAAGATACGAGCCTTTTACTCAATGCCATAATCTCTGCGGAAAATGCAGGAATGGAGGAAAGAACCGCAGAATTATATGCAATGGCAGGTGACAGCAGTGTACTTGCGAAATATAAGGATAAGCAGAAAGAGAAAGTCAGACAAAAAGCATTAGAAACAATACCAGTACTAGAGCAGCGCATTCCGATTCTCATAAGTCAATTAGATAGAGAGATAACGAAGTATTCGTATCAAAGTCATCTATCAGAATTACAAAAAATTACACTGGAGCTGGATTCCTGCAGACGTGTAATTCCTGATGAGTATATGAATGAAGACCTTTTTACCGTGATGGCGGATACGTATATGCTGTTAACTTCACAGTACTCGCAAATTGCCTTACTTATTGTTGAAATAAAAGCAGAAAATGAGACAGAACAGCAGAAACAGATAAAACAATTATACCAATGTACATTAGCAGGCAAGAATACCGCTGCAGCAGCTGGCCATTATTATTGGATGATTGGAGACTCCGTGAATGATGATCTTATGACAAGGTTGCAGCTGAAATTGGAGAATGACCGTTTACAACTTCTTAAAGCATACCCTGCTGCGGCAAACCCTTGATCCCGGTTTTAAAAGAAGATGAGTGATTTAAATTGACTTAGTTCAGAAATGGTTTAACATGAATCTATTAGTATAGGAGTATAGTATGGCAGAAAAGAAGCTTGATGATTTTTTTACGTGTGTAATGAGAGAGAAGGATTTTATTGCTGCATATAAGTTATTTATTGAGGGTTTTGATGTCAATTGTCAGCATGATGAATGGAATTATTATCCAGTAGAAGCGGTAACGTATACATTATCAGGAATCGCATCAGATAAAGATTCAGAAAACTACAACTCTGGAATTCAGCTGCTTGATGCTCTATTGGCTAAGGGTGTTCGGATAACGTGTACCGCATTTACGAAATGCCCGGACATAGATATTCTGAAACACCTTATCCCGTATTGTACGAATATTAATAGTATAAATCCTCAATACGGATGGACAGCGCTTTCATACGCAGTAACATACGGATCTTCAATTGATCTGGTGAAATTTTATCTTGAGAATGGTGCTGATCCGAATATACAAAATGTGAAACAAAATGGTTTTACTTCCCTTCATCTTGCGATCCGTGAAAACAAAAAAGAAATTGTTAAATTGCTGCTTAATTCCGGGGCAAATCAAAATATCCCTTATAATGACGGTACTACTATGGATTTAGCAACGTACGAAGTAAATGATCCGGATGTTATACGCTGGTTAAAGAACGGCAAAACCGATGATTATGTAAAACCCAAATCTTTCTTTTCCAGGTTGTCTGGAAAAAAATAATTCTTTACGCTGCGATATTATTTACTGCTGCACCCTCTGCTCATTTGACGAGTGAAGTGAGGATGAGCCGCGAGACGTCGCAGCGGCGATGCTCTCTGTTGTGCCCAATACATTCCGAAGGAATGCATGAGCCAAGGGGCAAAACTTTTTCTCCACCATTTGATACTTTTGTTTTTTTAAGATATTATGAAACCCTATGTATGGCGATTCCCATTTTCACCTTTCCTATCTCGATTCATACGGCATAGACACTTCTTCTATGATGCGTTCTTTTGCACAGGAGAAGACTCCTTTTCTCCTGGATATAGGAACCTACTGCGACGATCTTCCAAAACGCATTTCTCTTGCAGAATCTATTCTTTCTTCATTTACAGCGGACGAAAAAGATGCGCAGGATCATATAAAAAAGAATCTTTACTTTGCATCAGGCATCTGGCCTGCTCCGGAAGCTATTGCTGACCGTTTTTCCCAGACTGCAGAACTGGAACACCAGATTCAGTCTTTTTTGAAAAACGGTTCTTCATCTTTTGCAGGCTCTTCTCTCATAGCCGTCGGAGAATGCGGTCTTGATCATCATTGGAATCCAGACGGTCCCGATAACCGCGATAAAGGAGTATTTTCTGCCTCTCTACTCAAGGCGGAAGCTGAAATGTTTGAAATGCACCTTGAACTTGGAAAAAAACTTACGCTTCCGGTAATAGTTCACAGCCGCGATGCGTTTGACGGAACCTTGTCATGCATAAAAAACTGCACATACCACAAAGGAATAATTCACTGCTACTCGTACGGGCTTGAAGAGGCAAAGGCATTTATTGATTTAGGCTGGTATATTTCTTTTTCAGGTTCTGTCACGTATACAAAGAGAAGTAAACTTGAATCAATGAATGAACTTTTACGATACGTTCCCAAGGACCGCCTGCTTCTGGAAACAGACGCACCCTATTTAGCTCCTGTTCCGAACCGGGGAAAAACAAACACGCCCCTTTTTATAAAAGATACGTATTCTTTCGTTTCACAGGCATTATGTATGGATACAGCATCTCTGTCTGCTGTTGTAAAAAACAATTTTACCCGACTATTTTGTTTGGACTGATTTTTTTTCTGTAATAAAATGTTCGTATGCTGCTATGCTTGCGGCAAGTACGGTATCTCCCAGCGGTCCCCGTCCTACCCAGTCGCTGCCTTCATTAATATAAAGACCGTCAAGAATTCCCTGTAAATCTTCTATTGTGCACGATGGATCGTGTTCACAGCGCCGCTGAAGTCCCCGTAATTCTTCTTCGAAAACCTCGTTGTATTTATCATCTATCCATTGTGTTGATTCACTCATGGAAAGAATATACTGTTTTTTTTACGGGTTATCAAGTATACTTATGATATGAAACAAACCGATATTTCCGTCATCAGCGATGATGATATTCATGAAAGATCCCAAAAAGGACTGGATCAGCTTTTAAAAGCTGTGGCCTCTGTTGATGATCCTTTATTTTTAAAAGATTTTTTTACCTGTTTATTCACTCCTGCAGAGCTTCACGATATTGGCAAAAGATGGCTTTTAGTCAGTGAAATTGAAAAAGGAACAACTCAGCGTGATATTGCCAGGATGTTCAGGATGAGTTTGTGCAAAATTACCAGAGGATCGCGGGAACTTAAGAAAGAAGGGAGCGCCTTCCGCCGCATGCTCGATATTTCAAAAAAAATATAAAAAAGGGCTGTTTTCACAGCCCTGTGTTCTATCGTAATAATTCTGCCTCTTCGGTTCGCTGCCATCTGACTGCAATATCCCGCGGTGTCTCCCCCGATATACTGCGCATCTGTCTGTCCAGTCCCATTCCAAGAAGCCTCTGCAGTACGGTTGTATCTGCAAGGCGCGCCGCATAATGAAGTATTCCTTCCCCGGCAATATCAGTTTTACTTCCTGCATTTTTTACCATACTGTCAAGCATGGAAGTCTGTTTGGTAAGAGCTATTGAAAGAGCGCAATCCCCTGAATTATCGGCAAGAAACATATCGGCCCCTTTTTCTATGAGAAGCTGTACATGCTCTTTCATGCCGTTTTTCACTGCCGTGACAAGCGGTGTAATTCCTTCCCTGTTTCGCGTATTTACCGGGTACTGAAGGGAAAGAAGAAGCGAGAGGACCGCAGGAGAGGCCTTCCGGTCGAGCGCAATATGGATTGGCGTATTGCCGTCTGAATCAATGAGGCGTGCATCTGTTCCAAGAACAGCAGTAATAATTTTAGTGTCCTTATCGAGTACGAGAGAAAAAGGCGTTGTTCCGTGGGCATCGCGTGAAAGAGGATTTCCTCCTGCGCTTTTAACGAGCTTTATGAGTTCAATATTTCCGCTTTCCGCAGCCTCATGATACGCATTGCGTCCGTACATTTCCTGCACCAACGGAGACGCGCCTCTGCGGAGGAGAAGAGCGACTATTCCTTCATTACCGCTCTGTATAGCATCCATGAGTACTGTACGTCCTGTTGCATCGTAGGCATCAATATCGGCACCGCTGTCGAGAAGAAGAGTAGCCATGGCTATTCTTGAAGACCTGGCTGCCTGCGATAAGGGTGTTTTTCCTGCAAGATTTTTTGCATTCAAGTCCGCCTTGAGCTGAATTAACTTCATTGCAGAATTTTTTGCATCCCAGCGGACGCAGGCATGGAGGGCTGTATTTCCCAGGTAGTCCCGCTCTTCTTTATTGGCCTTATTTTTTACCAGAAGATCTATTGTTGTAGTGGTGTCCGATTTTACTGCATTGAAAAGAGGTGTTTCACCGTTTGAGTTTTGAGCATTCGGATTCGCACCCTTTTCAAGGAGAACAGAAACTGCATTATCAAGCTTCCATTCAGATGCATAATGAAGAGGCGTGTTGCCGGTTCCGTCAATGGATCTAATTACTTCCGATGTCAGTATCCATTCCTGAACTTCGCCTCCTGCCATGAGAGCGAGGCGCAGGGGTGAATAATTCTCATTATTGGATGAAAAAACATCAGCTTTCTTGGCAAGTAAAAGTTCTCCGATGCCCCTTCTATTTTTTTGTACTGCAATGTAGAGTGCCGAGTCTCCGTTTTTATTGCGTGCATCCACATCATTGGTAAGCGACAGAAGGTATTTAACCTGATCAAGTGAGGCGTTGTTTTCCACAGCGAGGTGCAGCGCGGTATTACCGTAAGAGTCGCGGGATGAAATATTATCAGTATTGACAAGAATCTCAAGAAGTTCCAGCATCGTCGCGTTGCGTGAAGGACTCAGCACTCTTGAAAGAGGGGAGGTTCCCTGAATATCTTCGGCATGAATGTCCGCACCGTTTTTTGCAAAGAATTCGACATGCTCTTTTCTCTGTCTGTCTATAGCAAGCGCCAGAGGTGTAATACCCTGCTTATTGCGCTCATTTACATCGGCTCCGTACTGCTGAAGAAGCTTTAAAACTTCCAGATCCATGCTGTTCATTGTGGCAATATGAAGCGGTGTATCGCCGTACATGTCTTTTGCATTCGGATTCGCCTTGTGTTTTAAAAGAAGGTCATAAATTTCAATGCGTTTTGCAGAATCGATTACAAGCAGAAGAGGGCTCTTTCCCAGGCTGTCCTGAGAGTTAGGATCAGAGCCGGATGAAAGAAGGAGAGACACAATATCGGTCTGTCCGTAACGGCATGCCTCATGAAGAGGGGTGGAGCCTAAAATATCTTTTGCCTTTGTCTGTGCGCCGCGTTCAAGAAGATACTGAACAATCGCAGTATGTCCGAAAATTGAAGCAAGATGGAGAGGCGTCTGACCGTCATCGAAGCGGAGAGAGGGATTTCTGGTTTTTACGGAATCCTCAAAGTAGCTGTAATATCCGCGCAGAGGTGCTGCATCGGCCATAAGAAGAGAGGCTGCAATTTTAACACTAACGAGGCTCTTATTTTTTGAATAGGCAAGACCGAGCGGGCTTAATCCGTTATTGTCCTCGACCGATACAGGAATTTTCTTCTGAATTGCATAATCCAAAGCAGCGGTATTCTCCCAGTCCACGAGGTAGTGAACGAGATTTCTGCCGTTTACGTCGCGCATCTGGCCTGTTTTCGTTGATATAACAATGTCGTAATACTCTTGCCCCTTGCTGACAGCCAGCTCGAGGGCAGTTTTATTTTGACCGTCGCGAGCAAAAATAGTACCGTCGGCAGCTGCAAGAATTTTCGCGCTTTCTTTTCCGTCATTTTTGAGCGCAAGATGAAGAGGCGTGTCGCCCTGATGGTTTTTTAACTCGGTATTAGCACCTTTATAAATGAGAAAAGTGACAAGTTCGCTGTCATTTACCTGTGCTGCCGCATGGAGCGCTGTATTTCCATCGTCATCAATCGAGTTAATATCAATTTTAGCCTGGAACAATTCTTTAGCTTCGCTGCTTTTGCCCGATAAAATCATCTGCTGAATTGTCTGCTTTGAGGAAGATTCCTTTACAGGATCCTCAGAGGCAGGTTTTTGCTCAATTTTAGTGGAAAGACAGCCGGTTACAAGCAGCGCTGTACAAAGTGCGGACATAAATCTGAATATATTTTTACGTAACATAACTGACTCCTGGTGTGCTATGGTATATAGTATAAGTATCGAAAGAAAAAGTGTTTCAATTAAGCACTAAATTCACTATACATCCAGCTTTCTTGTAAAGGAGTTTCCAGTGGCAGATGACCTATATAAAACCATGAGTAAGGAAGAGCTGTTGTCCGTTTTAGATATGTATTCAAAAAACTGGCTTGCAATGGACGGGGTCTGGTTTAAATCTGTAACAATAGACGACAGAATTTCCTGTGAGTGTGTAAGCTGCTTCCCGGATGTGACGGATGAAAGCTGTGCTTGCTCGTGGCTCTTTACTTTACAGCCGGATCGGCCGACATACACAGTATGAAAAAAAATCTCTTAATATACATGTTATTGCTCTGTGCCGGTTTCGTCTCTGCTCAATCGCTTATATCCTATAACCAGAGTCCTTCATACTACATGGTGGAACGCTCTGATATAAGACGGTACGATAACGGTAAATTTTCAGGGCTGACGAGCCGTGAAGTACGCTCTTTTATTTCGCCCGTTGAAGCCCCGGCAAACGCGGCTTCCGCATTGAAAAACAACAATTGGTTTTCGGGTCACTTTTATGTGCTCGAAGAAACAAAATCAAACATGCAGAAAACCGCCCGGGGTCTGTCAGGTTCGGTTCCTTCCCTATTTCATATAGCTCCCGACGGCACCATGACCGTCGTCAATGACAACGGGTTCCCCTCATACAGAAGTTTCCCCTCTTTCCCTGGTAAACCGGTTTCTCCAGGCGATTCATGGAGATCCCAGGCAGTCCGGGCGGTGGATCCGTATAATACAGGAATTTATACGAGGCTCCCTATATACGTTGAATATGTGTTTGCAGGAGAAGAAGTGTACAAGGGCGAAGATGTATATAGAATAAGGGCGAAATGGGCAACCCGCTACGGTGTTCAATATACTGATTATTCCGGAGATCCTAGTCTGCAGTCTGCAACAGGCACTCACGATGCCGACATCCTTGTCCTGAAAGACACCGGAGCTGCCATTCTTATACGAGACGTGATGGATGAAACATTTTTCTATAAAGACGGCTCTTCGGTCCGCCTTGCCGGTTCAACCCTTTTATTTACTGAATTCCCGCCTGCCGTTAATAAAGATACCGTCTATACGGCTTTAAAAGAATTAAGCGGACAGGACAGTATTGCTTCCGTTCCTCAATCCACGTCTCTTTCAGCTGATAATACAGGCATCATCAAAACAAATTCTGTGAATGCCGGTATAGGTGCTGACGGTACTGCAGTAAGTACTGATAAAACTCCCTCCTTAGAATCTTCTATTGTAGTCGAACAGCTTGAAACCGGAATACGCCTTTCGGTCCGCGACATACGCTTCGTAAGCGACAGCGCTCAAATCCTTTCAGAAGAACAGTGGAGGCTCGATGAAATTGCAAAGGTACTCCGTCTTGTTCACGATTCCTTTTTTCTTGTGGAAGGACACACCGCTTCAACGGGGAATCCCTCTGGTGAAAAAAAACTGTCGGTTGAGCGTGCCAAAAAAATCATAAGCGAGATGGTCAAACGGGGTATAAGCGAAGAGCGGTTTTTGTATGCCGGATACGGAGCAGAAAACCCTGTAGCCGATAATGCAACGAGTGAAGGCAGGGCTCAAAACAGACGTGTTGAAATAACTATACTTGAGTGAATGAATAAAAAAATATAAAATAATGAAGTTAATATTCATTGACATATCAATGTTCTGAACTTACAATGAAATACAGTTATGGATGAGCTTCTTGCAAACAGTATTCAAAATGATTTAGTGCGTCTGGAAAAACAATACTCCATGGATCTGCTCGATGACTGGATTACAACCGCAGGGCTTATTGAATCCGCGCTCGTCATGATAGAGTCAACAGTTCCCGATTCAAACCCCCACATTTTTGTCCATGTAAGCGAAGCCCGCGAGTACCGGGAAATTGACAGGGAAGGGCTGTCTTCAATTCCCGATGATTCCCTGTTTACCGCCTGTCTTTCTATGCAGTCCTCCGGGAGCTCCCTTGATTCGGTTTTTACCGATTATAATTTGAATGATTCGATGCTTTATGATCTGCTGAGCGGAACATATAAAGCAAGTTTTGTAATTCCCGTTGTACACCGGTTTTCCCTCCTCGCCTTTATTTTAATTTCTGTTTCAGATCTTCAGGACGAACATAAAGCTTTTTTCAACGAGCTGCTCTCGCGCCTTCGGACAAATTTATATGCCGCTTCCATTGCCGACAACCGCCAGAGAGATCTCATAGAGCTGTCAGAGTACCCGGAAATTCTTCACAGCTATGCCAGTCTGGACATACTCATAAAGCATCTTTTGGAAGATGTGAGCAGAAAACTTTCTTTTGATTACGGAATTTACTATCATTACGATGAGTATCTCGATATTCTTCTTCCCGATGTTTGGATAACCGGAGGAATAAAACCGGATCCGTTACCCGGGGGAAAAGGAATATCGGGTCTTACACTTGAGAGAAAAAGAGCCTTCTACATACCGGACAGGGAAAAGCATCCGTCTTTTTCATCGATGTCCGACGAGAAATTTATTCAAGGCTCATTTATATCGGCTCCGGTACAGACCGATAAACGGGTCCTCGGTGTTATAACATTATGCAGGGAATCGGGTAAAAAAGATATTTTCGGTGTTGAACACCGCTACATGCTGGAGATTCTTACTTCTTTTTTAGCGACCGAAATGAACAGCCGTCTTTTGTATACTGAACTCGAAGAAAGCTACTTTTCCACCGTATCTTCATTAACGAGGGCTCTTGAGGCCAAGGATCATTATACGAGGGGTCACTCGGAACGCGTTATGAAGTATGCTGTGGGAGTGGCGCAGTCTCTTAATCTTTCCTATGATTCCATACGCCGCATCCGGTATGCTGCCATTCTTCACGATATTGGCAAAATCGGCATAAGCGATTCAATCATAACGAAGACATCAAGTCTCACTGAAGACGAATATAAAGAAATAAAAAAGCATACCGAAATAGGCTATGATATTGTCAATGATTCGGGGTTCTTCTCGGAAATAAGAGATTTAATACGCTATCATCATGAGAAAATCGACGGGACAGGGTATTATGAGAAGCATCTGGGGGATTATCCCTGGGAAGCCATGATCATAAGCCTTGCCGATATTTATGATGCCCTTGCATCCGACCGCCCGTATAGAAAAGCATACTCCCATGAAGAAGCGCTCGTGTCGCTTGAAAAACTTATTGGTGTTAATTTTGATCAGAAAATATTCAATGCTTTTAAAGAATGGATGAAAAATGAAACGGCACAGAACAGCCGTTCTGCAGTCTAGATTATTTATCTATAATTTATTATACTTTGCCTCATACGACAGCCGGTTCGTCCGGCTGATTTTACATTAATTTCAGGAGACCAATATGGTTTATTCGGCAGAAGTGGAACACATGTGTCCCTTGGCAAAAGCCGCCTATCACGGACCTGCCCCTATTCCGCAAGAGGGAAAATGGGTTCAGGCTAAGGAAGTTAAAGATATTTCCGGTTTTACTCACGGTGTGGGTTGGTGTGCTCCCCAGCAGGGTGCCTGCAAACTTACTTTAAACGTAAAAGAGGGTGTTATTCATGAGGCTCTGGTTGAAACAATCGGCTGTTCAGGAATGACCCACTCTGCAGCAATGGCTAGTGAAATTCTTATAGGCAAAACAATTATTGAAGCAATGAATACTGACCTTGTCTGTGATGCCATTAATACTGCAATGCGTGAACTTTTCCTCCAGATTATATACGGCCGCACTCAGTCAGCTTTCTCTGAAGACGGACTCGAAGTAGGCGCTTCATTGGAAGATCTCGGAAAAGGACTCCGCTCTCAGGTTGGAACAATGTTTGCAACAACAAAGACCGGTCCGCGCTATCTTGAAATGGCAGAAGGGTATGTGGAAAAAATTGCCGTCGATAAGGACGGAGCAATTATTGGTTATAAATTTATCAGTTTTGGAAAAATGATGGATGCAATCAAGAAGGGTGAAGATCCCGCCACAGCTATGGAAAAGGCACGCGGTTCTTATGGACGCACTACTGAAGATCAGGGTGCTGTAAAACTTATTGATCCCCGCAAGGAGTAAGACAATGGCATTATTTGAAAGTTATGCACGCCGTGAAAAACAGGTTCTTGCGGCAATAAAAAAATATGGAATTAATTCCATCGAAGAATGTAAAAAAATCTGCGAAGACAAAGGCGTTGATGTGATTAAGCTTGTTGAAGGCATTCAGCCTATCTGTTTTGAAAACGCAAAATGGGCTTACACTGTTGGCGCTGCAATGGCTATTAAAAAAGGTGATAAAACCGCTGTCGCAGTTGCAAAAACTCTTGGTGAAGGTTTACAGGCATTCTGTATTCCCGGCTCTGTCGCCGACGACCGCAAAGTAGGTTTGGGTCACGGAAATCTTGCAGCGATGCTTCTTTCTGATGACTGTAAGTGCTTTGCCTTCCTTGCAGGACACGAGTCATTTGCCGCGGCAGAAGGTGCAATCGGTATTGCCCGTTCTGCCAACCGCGCACGCAAAACACCGCTCCGTGTAATTCTTAACGGTCTTGGAAAAGACGCGGCACAGATTATCAGCCGCATTAACGGTTTTACCTATGTTCAGACACAGTTTGACTATTTTACCGGTAAACTTGCAATCGTTAAAGAGTTCGAATATTCAAAAGGCGAACGCGCAGCAGTACGGTGCTACGGTGCGGATGACGTACGCGAAGGCGTTGCAATAATGCATCAGGAAGGTGTCGATATTTCCATTACCGGAAATTCGACAAATCCTACCCGTTTTCAGCATCCCGTTGCAGGTACGTATAAAAAAGAATGCTATGAACAGGGTAAGAAATACTTCTCCGTAGCCTCAGGCGGCGGAACAGGCCGAACACTCCACCCCGATAACATGGCAGCAGGTCCTGCTTCCTACGGTATGACTGACACCATGGGACGCATGCACTCAGATGCACAGTTCGCAGGATCTTCTTCGGTTCCCGCTCACGTTGAAATGATGGGGCTTATTGGTATGGGCAACAACCCGATGGTAGGCGCATCTGTTTCTGTGGCTGTAGCAATATCTGAAGCAATGAATAAGTAAGAAAATTCATTAGTTTTCTGATGATATAAACCGGTATTCTTAATGAGTACCGGTTTTTGTTTTTTAAAGAATCGTGCTATATTTTATGTGTGAAAGGTAGTTAAAAAACTGCCGGGAGGAATGTGATGAAGAGAAAATTCTTTTTTGTGTTCCTGGTTATTCTTTTGAGCTTATTACTTTCAGGCTGCAATCAGGATGTGGATTATTATGCTGCACTGCAGTATGAGTGGCTTGTTACCGAAAAACCTTCAAGCTGGCCCGATAGTAAGTATGTTTTTACAGCAGATCGAAAGGTTGCAATTTATCATACCGACGGTGTCACTTCCTGGGTCAGAGATGAGTGGCCTGTTGAGAAAGTAGACAGTAAGAAGGTTTATTGCACCAATATAGTTGACGGACACAAATACTCATTTGATTACACTTTATCTGAATCGGGCACGGTTCTTACAATTACTCACTATTTCGGAGCGGAATACATAATGAAATTTACAAGGCAATAGCTGCCCTCGATCTAGACGAAACGGTGTGATGAAGCTGTCCCGGTATCTGAAAGTACAGCTTATTTTTTTAACAAAATAGAAAAAACTGTCATCTATATAATAGAAAATTCAACTATTGTGATGTATAATTAATCTTGTCCGAACGCAGAACATCAAAAATATTTGATGTGTCTAAAAAGGATTGAGGTTTATGGAAAAAAAAGTTGCTCTTATTTTTAATCCCGTTGCCGGGAAAGGTCATGCGGAAAAGTTACTCCCGGTCATTAGAAAAAGCTTCGAAAATCTTGGTATACCGTATGAGCTTTTCCAGACAGAACGGGCCGGTCATGCGCAAAGTATAGCACAGGAGAACTGCAGCAAGTTTGATGTTATTGCAGTGGCAGGAGGGGACGGTACCTGTAATGAAGCAATTAACGGCATCATGGCATATAGAAAAATTAGCGGCGGTTCGTGTCCCGGATTTGCGGTGATACCGGTTGGACGGGGAAACGATTTTTCATACGGAGCAGGAGTCCCGAAAGATGTGGCCGAGGCTTGTAGAATTATTGCAGATCAGACTACAAGAGCTCTTGATGTGGGCCGCATCACAGGCGGTTTTTTCCCGGAAGGTAAATACTTTGCAAACGGCATAGGCATCGGTTTTGATACCGTGGTCGGCCTTAACGCTGCCAAACATAAGAATCTTCATGGAGCGATGAGTTATCTTGCCGGTGTTATTGACACTTTTAAGGTTTTTCATACTGCACCCAAAACCACAATTACCTATAATGGAAAGACTGAAGAATATGAGTTTAACCAGATATCAATTTTAAATGGCAGACGTATGGGAGGACTGTTTTATATGGCTCCTGAATCCGACATATCAGACGGTAAACTTGATCTATGCATGACTGTTCAGCCGCTGACCCGGTTTCAAATGCTAAGGCTCATATTAAAATACTTCCGGGGGTCACAGATTTTTTCCCCGCTGATGAAGACTGCCCGCGCCTTTTCCTATGAGATTACTTCTGCCCAGGGAGGGCTTGTCTGTCATGCAGACGGCGAAACGGTGTGTACTGACGGAACTCACTTATATATTGAGTGTGTTCCTTCCGCTTTACGGATATTCACCAAACCCGGTCTTCCTGTACCTTTATCCGTAACGGCCAGGGCTGATGCATGATTAAAAGAGTGATCCATTTTATTGTAACCGGTTTTATTCATGTAGTGCTCAATATTCTTTGCAGGGTGGATGCCTCCGAGCTTGTCAAACTGCCTGAAAAGGGCCCCTGTCTCCTTGTGACCAACCATGTCAATTTCCTGGAAGTTCCCCTTATTTACACCTGTGTTCAGCCGCGCGTCGTTCATTCACTTATTAAGATTGAAACCTGGAAAAATCCTTTACTGCGTTTTTTAGCGGGCATCTGGCATGCAATACCAATAAAAAGGGGCGTATCGGATTTTTCCGCATTCAGTGCGGCGGAAAAGGTGTTTCAAAATAACGGAATCTTAATCATGGCGCCTGAAGGAACAAGAAGTAAAACAGGTATACTACAGCGCGGACATGCCGGTGCGGTGCTGCTTGCGGTGCATAATCATGTTCCTGTGTATCCTCTTGTGCATACCGGCGGAGAAAAACTGTATGAAAATTTAAAGAAATTCAGGAGAACAAGGTTTACCTTCCACGTCGGAAGGCCGTTTTTCATAGATACCCGGGGTGAAAAACTGGATTCGGCTCTTCGGGGAAAACTAACCGCTCAGCTTATGTGCCGTATCGCAGCCTTACTGCCTGAGGATAAAAGAGGTCACTATGCAGATGAGAATTTGGAAAACACGCCGAATTTAATTAACGCATAGGCAGTTTTTGTATGATAACGTATGCAGGCACCTTTGCCGCGGGATTTGAAAAAATTATTCCCTCTCTTTTGGAAGAAGAAGTTCCATCGGCGGTTATAAAAAATCTTGAATCAGCTCTTGTCATCTTTTCAACTGATATCATCCTCGAAGATACTGCTCTCCCTTTTTTGAATAATCTCTTTGTCTGTCTCGCTGTATGGAATACCAATAGCCTGTCTTTTTCGGGCATGAAAAATAACATACCGTATTCCTCATTGAAAAACATGCTTAAACCTTTCTTATACGGTAAAACGAGTTACCGCCTGCGGTTTTCAAAAGAAAACCAGTTCTGCTCTGTTGATAAAAATCTTGTAGCAAGTCTCGAAAAATCTCTCAGCTCAGCAGCAGGGATTCCTCCCGACCGGCTTAATGCAAAAACAGAGATTCACTTTATTATACGGAGAGAAAATATCAGTTTTGCAGGACTTAAACTTACCGAAAAAACTTCAGCCGAGAAAATTTATGAAAAAGGGGAGCTCCGAGGCGAAATTGTGAGATTAATGTTACACATAGCAGAAATGGAAGATGAGTATGTCATCTGCGATCCCTTTGCAGGTTACGGTTCAATTCCCCGCCGGATTTCTCTTCTTAACCCCCTTGCCCATATATATATTAACGATATTGATAATGAACTTGTTAAACGTCTTGAAAAAGAGTTTACAGATTCATCCCGTTTCACCATTTCCTCCTGCGATGCCTGTTCAATGCTCCATATACAAAAAAACACTGTAAATCTTATTGTAACTGATCCTCCGTGGGGTAGTTATGATGGTTCTTTATCCGGCAGCGGTCTTTTTCAGCTGTATAAAAATATGCTGACAGAATTCGACCGTATTTTAACTGCGGAGGGGAGGGCTGTTATTCTTACCGGAGCCAAAAAGGA
Organism: Spirochaetota bacterium; assembly: GCA_023398165.1. GTDB lineage: Bacteria > Spirochaetota > Spirochaetia > Treponematales > Treponemataceae > JAAZLA01. Next base: position 338,956 of record JAEWSQ010000007.1, read on the forward strand.
ATTTGAAGAGGCTGTCGCAGCATCGTACTACTTTACACAAAGCAGTACGTATGAATCATTTAAAACAAATGTTTTAGTTAACGGAAAAAAGGCAGCGGTATACTATATAAAAAAGAACATCAGATGAGAATAAAAGATTACCGTTATTAATGAGGATGCTTTGTTGCAGTCCGGAATAATGTGTATTATACTACCAAAAAGAAGAGTTCTGGAGGTAGTACCTATGCCCATTTTAGGAACATGTATGGTCCCTCATCCCCCGCTTATAGCGCTCTCCTCCGCCAAGGATAAACGGGAAAAAGTAAAAAAAACGATCGAAGCCTACCATAAGGAAGCGAAACGCATATCGCTTTTACAGCCTCAGACAATCATTGTAATTTCACCTCATGCGCCTCTGTATGCCGATTATTTTCATATTTCACCGGGTAAAACCGCTTACGGGGATTTTTATCAGTTCGGGGATGAAACAACTGCCATGAGCTGTGTTTTTGATGAGGAATTTGTTAGGAATTTGGAAAATTTGTGCAAGGCTCAAAAATTTCCGGCAGGCACTCTTGGAGATAAAACAGCTACCCTCGATCACGGCACCATGGTTCCCTTATATTTTATTAATCAGTATTACACCGGCTATGAACTGGTCAGGATAGGGCTTTCATCCCTTTCCTTTTATGAACACTATAAGCTCGGTCAGTATATTGCTCATACCGTTTCAATGCTCGGACGTTCTGCCTATATAGTAGCGAGCGGGGATCTTTCCCATAAACTGCTTCCCGAAGGACCGTATGGTTTTTCGGAAGACGGTCCTGTATATGATGAAAGAATTATGGAAGCAATGTCAAAAGCGGATTTTCTTTCTTTGTTCGGTTTTTCCGAGGATTTCTGCGATTCCGCGGCCGAGTGCGGACACCGGTCGTTCTGCATCATGGCGGGTGTTCTTGACCGGACGAGAGTAATTCCCGAAAAGCTGTCGTATGAAGGACCTTTCGGTGTGGGCTACGGCGTATGCGCTTTCTCTCCTATTGAGGAGGATGATTCGCGCAATTTTGCAGAACAGGCACTCGAAAACGAACGGCAGAAAGCTATGGATAGAAGGGCGAAAGAGGATGTGTTTGTCCAGCTGGCACGCCGGTCATTGGAGCACTATGTGAAGAACGGCAGTATTATGCCTGCGCCGGATGCTATTTCTTCCGAACTGCTTAATAAGGCCGGGGTATTTGTCTCGCTTAAAAAACACGGCGCATTGCGCGGCTGTATAGGCACCATCAGTCCGGTTCATGATTCGATCGCATTGGAAATAATCCACAATGCCGTAAGTTCTGCCTGCCATGATCACCGTTTTGATCCTGTGACAAAAGAAGAGCTTGATGATCTTGTGTACAGTGTCGATGTTCTGGGGCCTGTGGAAAAAGTGGAAAGTGAAGATGAATTGGATACTGTACAGTATGGAGTTATTGTAACTTCAGGAATGAAAAGAGGTCTGCTTCTGCCGAATCTCGAAGGCGTGGACACTGTGGAAAAGCAGATTGATATTGCACGGCGGAAAGCAGGAATAGGGCCGGGCGAGAAAATAAAACTCGAGCGTTTTGAAGTAATCAGACACAGCTGATATAGTTAGAAAAAAATTGCAGAAGGTAAAGTACCTGCTGCAGAATAAATGCAGTGCTGCAGGGAGAGAAGATGAAAACAGAGTGCTTGGTTTGTCATCACCGCTGCGCCCTTGAGGAGGGACAAACGGGATTTTGCCGTGCGAGAAAAAATGAAGACGGCAAAATCATCTGCAGTAATTACAGTATGATTACCTCAATAGCTCTCGATCCGATTGAAAAAAAACCTTTACGAAAATATCATCCCGGTTCAAAAATTCTTTCTGTAGGGAGCTGGGGTTGTAATATGATGTGCGAATTTTGTCAGAATTACAAAATATCAATGACGGACGGGGATCATGTACGCAGTGCTTTCATACCTTATGAAGAGCTTGTCCAGATAGCAGGAGACAGTAAAAGCGAAGGTAATATAGGCCTTGCGTTCACCTATAACGAGCCGCTTATCGGCTATGAATATCTGCTTGACTGCGCGCATGAGGCGCATAAAGAAGATTTAAAAATTATAGCGGTGACGAACGGCTGTTTTACAAAAGAAACCGCAGAAAAAGTTCTTCCCCATGTGGATGCCCTGAATATTGATTTAAAATCCTTTAATCCTGATTTTTATAGAAGAATGAAAGGGGATCTCGAAACGGTTAAGGAATTTATACGGTTTGCAAATACAACGAGTCATATAGAACTTACAACCTTGATTGTTAACGGACTCAATGATACAAAGGAAGAAATGGAAAAGCTTTCTTCCTGGGTGGCATCAGTGGATAAAACCATACCGCTTCATGTTTCAAGGTTTTTCCCCATGTGGAAAATGGCGGATGCAGAAGCAACTCCCGTGGAAAAAGTATATGAATTAGCCCGTACTGCACGCAAATACCTTGAAACCGTATATACTGGAAACTGCTGAAACAAGAAGCGATTTTTGCAAAAAGGATAAAAGATGAACAGAATTTTGAGCTGTTTCCCGGAAGGAAAAACAAAGGCGCTGACACTGAGTTATGATGACGGAAAAATTGATGATCTTGATTTCATAAAACTTTTACATAAGTACGATATTCCATGCACATTCAATATCAACTCGGGGCTATTAGGAAAAGATGAGGGATGGGGAATGCATGTAAGCGAAACTGATATCAGCTCCGCGTATGCTGGACACGAAGTAGCGGTTCACACGCTTAATCATCCAACGCTTCCCCGCTGTCCGAAAGAGACAATCATCAGTGAAATTTTGGAAGACAGGAAAAATCTTGAACGCCTTACCGGTAAAACGGTCCGCGGTATGGCATACCCGAACCGCGACGGGTGGACGGACGAGATAAAGAGCATGCTTCCGTTTCTCGGCATTGACTACGCCCGTGTTACAGGCTGCTCGGGAGATTTTTTAATTCCAAAAGATTTTTACCAGTGGCAGTTTACCTGTGATCATTCTCATTCCCTATTGGAAAAAGCACAGGAATTTTTATTACTCTCTAAACCGCAGTATTTATATTTGCTGAGCGTGTACGGACACAGCTGGGACATTGTTAAAGATAACGCAATGGCAAAGTTTGAAGAGTTTCTGCATCTTGTTTCACATAACGCTGATATCTGGTATGCCTCGAATATCGAATTTGTCGACTACATGAACGCGCTTAAACGTCTCCGTTTTTCAGCGGATCTCAGTTTTGCAGAAAATCCTAATGCCCTGTCACTCTGGCTTAATGTTAATGGAAAGTCTGTTGAAATTAAGGGCGGGGAGAGGGTTTTGTACTAAGTAGTAGGTTGTACGGATAACGCAGCGCCTATACTGATTCTTTTAGTATATAGTTATGTAGAACACAGTATACACTACAATAGCTATTCACTCGAAATACAGACACGCAGACAATAGAGATAGTGTCAATGATTTCTTATCATAGAACGAACGTTCGTTCTATGATAACATGTACAACATTCCAGTACTACTCTCTTATCCTAAAATGTACACAGTAGAAATAAAATATAGAACAATTTATTAATCAGCGAAATCTTCGTCATCTGCGGATGATTTTTGAAAGTTTTACGGTTTATTCTTCTTGAAATAAGTACTTTATGAATGTATAGTATCAGTATGAAGCAAACGGGAAGGGCGGATCTTCCGCTCCACTCAGGAACAGTTCCAAAATGGCTTGCAGACCGGATGATGATGCTGGGAGCGCTTATTGTTGAATCTCTTATCATTAATTTCGGGCGCGATGAGGTGCTTGTACGCTTAAGCGATCCTCTATGGTTTCAGTCTTTCGGAGCCGTGATGGGAATGGACTGGCATTCATCGGGCATAACGACAAGTGTAATGTATGCCTTAAAGCGCGGCTTAAACCCGAGAGCTCATGAACTGGGTATCTGTGTGTGCGGAGGAAGGGGCAAGTACTCGAGAAAGACTCCCGATGAGCTTAAATATGTTTGTGGTAAGACCGGTTTAAACGGTGATGAGCTTATAAGGGCAAGCAAACTGAGTGCTAAGGTCGATAACACGGCGGTTCAGGACGGATATCAGCTGTATCAGCATAATTTTGTTTTGTCCATTGACGGAAGCTGGGCAGTAGTTCAGCAGGGAATGAATCCCGCCCAGAAAGCTGCACGCCGGTATCACTGGTGTTCAAAAAATCTCCGCTCTTTTACCGAAGAACCTCATACTGCCGTTGTCGGTGAAAATAATGGTGAAATTCTTAATCTTACTTCAAAAGAAGCTTCCCCGCTACGAAGCCGTCTTGTCGATTTTGCACAGCAGGAACCATCGGTAATTCTTGGAGAAATTCAAAAGATGCAGAATACACTTCCGCTGCTTAATTCCCGAGATTGTGTTATGAGCTCACACCACGAAGTGAGAGAAGAAGATGTCGACACAAAACGGCTGGGCGCAGTCCTTGCATCGGCGTATGAAACACATATTGAGGATTTTGAATCTTTATTATTAACACCTGGACTTGGACCAAGAACCCTGCAGTCGTTAACTCTCGTAAGTGAAGTACTATACGGCACCCCCTCGCGTTTTACCGACCCTGCGCGTTTTTCATTTGCTCACGGGGGAAAAGACGGACACCCCTTCCCCGTACCTCTTACAATATATGATGAATCCATACGCGTACTTCAGGAAAGCATAGAAAAATCGAAACTCGGCTACACCGATAAATCAGATTGTATAAAGCGTCTGCATACAACAGCACTTACCATCGAAAGAAACTGCAGTCCCGATGCCGACTTTGAAAAAGCACTCAAATTTGAAAGGGAACATTCGCGGGAGTGGGGCGGAAAAACAGTGTAATTAATCAAATAAACCGATTTTTACATATTTTTTCATTAACTCATAAATATCTTTTTTATCATCGTCTTTTCTTATTCCAATAGCAGCAATAACTACAATAATTTCAGTTTCACAGACTTGATAAATAATCCTATAACGCTGACCAACCGATCTGATTGACCGGTAGTCTTTAAGATTTCCTTTCAGCTGCTTTCCGATTTCAAGGGGATTTTCTTTTAGTAATTCTATTTTATCAATAATCTGACTTTGCGACTTTTTATCCAGCTTTTTTAGAAACTCAGCTGCAATATTGGTAAGTTTTATTGAGTACATTATATATTCTTCTTGAACTTTTCAAAATCTACGAGCCGATTCTCTTTTATTTGATTAATACCTGTTTGTAAGTCATGCATTAATTCTTTATCAGTTAGAATTTCTAATGTTTCTTGAATACTTTCATAGGTGTCCCATTTCATTAAGGCAAAAACTTCTCTGCCGTGATTAGTAATGGTTATTGTATCATCATATGCTATTTCATTTTCGAGAGATGTAATCCTTTTCCTTGCTTCTGTAATTGTCATCTCAGTTACCATACATCACCGTCCTTAGAAATATTGTACTGTAATCTGTACAGAAAGTCAATTTAAATATGTACAAAATAAGAAGCTCACGCAAAGATGCCACCACTGATGCACACGACCGCTACGCGGACACAGATGTTAGGGTAGAGCAGGGAAGCAGGGAAGCAGGGGTTTAGTCACTAGTTAACACTCTTATAAATCATCAAGCTGATAAAATTTGAAAATTTCATAATTTCAAAAAAGTTATCTGTGTGTTCCGTGTCTGCGTTAGCAGTCCGTGGTATTCCTTCGGAATGTATGGGGCACAGAGGCAAGTATCAGCGTTACGCCGGCTTACGCCTCATCTGTGGTATTATTACTAAAATCCTCGGTGAAACTTTTGTAATCGATTATTTCCTGTTCTATTCCGATTCCGGTTAGTTCAATAAGTTGTATGAGATTTTGCATATCAGAAATTGAACGTATAGAAGGTTTAATAAGCTTTGTTCTGGAAACTATTTTCTTATCAAGCTTTCTGCCGTACTTTTTATAGTGTGAAAAAATCTGAGCATTCATAAAAACAGGATGAATGTTACCATCAAGTTCGTCATACAAATTTTGAAAAATAAGAATACCGTCCGGGTCAAGGTCTCCTGCATGATAGAGTGAAAACCCGGATTGGTACAATATACTTAATACTGATAATACCGCTTTGTTTGCATAACCTCCTGTATAAAGCAGTACATCATACGCAGTAAAATAATTATGTATATAAGATGCTGAGAGTGCATAAAACGTTTCTTTATTTTCTATACACAAAACGCGCTTGTGGTTTTCACTCAAGGTAATATCAGTGTGTAAGTTAATTTCTGTGATTTGTAAAACAGTATTAAGACTTAAGCTGATAGTTGAAGGTTTTGAGCTTGTAATAGCAAAATCATTGTCTCCAATAAAACATAGAGATCCGGTTATGAGGACTTCCGGGAAATTACGTTCAAAAAAATAAATACCTTCAACCTGTATTCCCTCTTTTGCTGCTCTATTAAAAAGAAAAGAAGCGGTTTTAAGCAGGCTTTCAATTTTTTTCGAATCATTAAAAATCTGTATGGATAAGGCCCGCGGTGTATATAAAAGTTCATTGTTTGAAATATGATTTGAAAGATTTACAAAAAGCTGATAAAGGTTATCTATAACATCTGTAGTGATTCCCTTTGAAAAGTCTTCATTGTTTAGTGTGTTTGCCATCAACTCAAAAAAATGTGCAGATGGATTATTTTCTTGTCTAAGACTTTCTGCTTTTTCTTTTGCGTTATTCCTGGCTGCGGTACACCCTTCAACAGGAAAAACTTCGTTGAGTAATCGATACACCTGTTCAGGGTGTATAACAATAATAGTTTTAAGATTTTCACCTTTTTTATATTTTCCCCAAATGAGGGAAACAATGTTTTGTTTTTCAAGTAATTCAGCAGCTTCTAAAAATGTTTCGAGTTCATCAGGATTTTTTTCTCCAATTGAAGGAAATACTTTACTAACGTTCAGACGCAGCTCTTTACCGCCTTGTGCTGCGGCAGAAGACGGGAAACGTTTTAAAATTTCTTTACAAATAAAGGCTGTCCCGTCCATTAGCTGATTTTCCCTTGTATGTGTTCTCTCACGCGTGCGGTGTATCCTTTTTTTATCACGGTAAGAATTCTGTCCATGGACGGGGCGATGGTTTCAAGTTTTTCTGTCGGTACTGCAACAATGAGCTGTATGTTCATTGTCGCATAAAACTCAAGAATTCTCCGTATACGCTCGTCGTCAAGTTTATCAAAGGCTTCATCAAACATTACAAGCCGTATTGTGCTTTCCGGTTTATCCATGAAAAATCTGTAGAAACTTGCGGCGATTGCTATGTAATACGGAGTTTGTGCTTCACCGCCCGATTTTTCTCTAATAACCTTTGACAGACTTAATTCAACAGGTTTTCCTGTTTTTGGATCCATGGACGCTGTATTTTTTATTTTAATATCGTAGGTAAAATATGTCCGGTAGTCACAGATGCTTCTCATTTGTTCAGAATCAAGATCTGCATGCAGAATAGAGTCGAATAATTCCTCTGCTGCTTTTTTTTCATCCGGATTAATAAACTGCTCAAAGAGACTGTCCTCATACGCTGTAATTTCTGCTGCTTTGTTAAGAATGCGGATTTGACCCTTTCTGTCAGATCTTTCTTCGAGTGTAAAGCTGTACTGGTCGTTGCCGAATGTTAAGCTGCTTAATGTTTTATTAATTTCTTTAAAGCTGATACGGGCTTCTTCAATATACTCATTTAATTTTGCTATAAAGTGATCTTTGAATTCTTTTTCTGCGTCCATTCGCGCCTGTTCAATTTTTTCATGATACAAGGGCAATTCAGATTTTTCAAGCCTGTCGAGCATAGCTTTCAGGTTTTCTTCTTCCTCAATGCGCGAAGGAATGATATTCGAAAAATCTCTGTTGAACATGCTTAGATGAAGTGCAAAAGATTCATACGATTTTTCTTTTTTTGTTTCATTTGTTTTTCTCTGCTTCTCATACGAAGCGAGTATTTCTGAAGGGAGGGAATTTGCAAGTTTTTGTTCGGCATATTCTTCGCACCGCAAAATGCAGTGTTCATTAAGATTTCTAAATTCTGTAATGTCGTGTTTAATGGTTTTAATTTTTTCTTCGTGAAATTTAATTCTTTTGATCAGATCTTCCAACTGCCCTTCTTTTTGGCCAATGATTCTCGACATTTGCTGAATAAAAGCATCGGTCTCGTTTATATGTATTTTAAGTGAATCGGCTTTATTTTGGAGATCCAAAAACTCATTTGTATCAATATCGAGTAGTTCTTTCTCTGTTTTTTGTAATTCACGCTGCAGTGTAACAGATTCTTCCACAAAAGAGGCTAAGGGGCGTGCATCGTGAAGAGCTGAATAAATACGATACAAAATATCTTTAATGTTTGAAAAATCCTGGTATGCTGTATTAAGTTCCTCTATATGAGTTGTTAAACTGGTTTTATTTAGTAAAAGTTCTTTTTTCCTCTTTTCCAGACCCTTCCTGCCAAGCCAGTGTATTTTATACACTTCTTCTTTAATTTTTGATGCGGTAAAGTTAGTATAACTCATACAGTCTTTTGTTATAGCCTTCCGGTAATTCTTAAGCGTTGCAATATCAGCAGTCATTACATCGCCTAAAATATAGTCAATGTATGTTTTTGCATAGGGAGAATCTGTATTTATGAGGGACGCGAGACTTCCATCCTTTACTGTTTTTTCTGAAATTCCTTCAGAAAGTTTTTGCTTCATTTTATAGATATTAGGAAGAGGAACTCCGCTTACTCTTGGACCGAGTGAATTATAGATCTCAAGAGATTTTTGAAAACATTGAGGTTCAGTAATAATTGCGAACCTCAAGGTGTTAAGATAGCCTTCAACGGCATTTGTCCATTCTTCATCATTGCATTCCACAAGGTCGGATAAAACCCATGCTTGTATATCGTTTGACGATAGTTCCTCTAAAAGTCTCTGTGTAGTTTCTGGATACCGTCTTATTCCTTTTAGAAGATCCTCAAGTTCTTCGCTTACTTCTTTTCGTTCGCTTATTTTGTCGTCCAGCTTACGCTGAACATCAGATATTTTCTGCATAATTTGAGAACGCTTTACCTCTATATCTTCTATTGTTTTATCAATATCGCTCTCATCGATCTCAACTGTATAGTCTGTAAGTGAATTCTTTAGAACTTTTATTAACGCCTTGCATTGTTCAACACAGAGTTTATAAGATTCGCTTCCTTTTTTAGCCGACTCGTATTTTTCCTGTATATGAGCTATTTTATTTTGTATAGTATTGTACAAAATATACTTGTCATTTTTAGAAAGGGAAGACAAAATGTTTTCATAATCAAGTTCAGCTGTTTTTTTGTTGACTAATAAACGATCTACTTCCGTCCGGCTGCTCAGCAGATCTTTTTCAGTTATTTTTCTTTTCTCTGAATCAATTTTTTGTGCTTCCTCTGCAAGCGCATATTCTGCTGTTACATTAAGGTATGCAAGCTGAATAAGGCGGAGTTCAAAGGTTCGGTACTCTTCTATATCCCGAAGAATATTTATAAGAAGGTTAATTCTTTTTTTTGCTGCTACAGCAGCTTCCTCCGCATCTTTGTAACTTTGTAAATTTGATTTCATGGTGGAGACATCCAGACTCCTCTCCTCGAGTATGTAGTCGCATACAAAATTGTTTACAGAAAGAAGCGGTGAAAAACTAACAGATCGGGTTAAGGCTTCGAGATAGGGATTATACTCGCTCATTCTACGGAATACGCCTAAATAAAAAGTGAGCTGACGGGTATACTCTTTTTTTGTTTCATAAAAATCTGATATGAGCCCTTCGTGTGCATTCTTAAACTGTCTGTAATTGAGAAAGCCTTTTTCATCAGAGTAAACTGTTACAGAATCAGTCATGCAGCCGCGGGTAATCCAGAAGTGTTCCAGTGTTTTTAAATCGGTAAAAGACTCAATAAAAATCCCGGACGTAAATCCTTCTGTTCCATCTTCAAAAAAGAGCATTATATGAGTAATCGTGTTTCCTCTCACATATTCTGTAGTGTCGCTTCCTAGTTTACATCTGGTGTAGCTTATTAAATCTCTTCCACCCCGTTTATCACCTGCTGCAGAATTGAATTTTGCCTTACGTAAATTAGGCGAAAGGGCGTATTGAACTGCATCTATGAGCGTAGATTTTCCCGAAGCATTGTCTCCAACTAGGAGAGTTTTTTCATCTATGTGTATTGTTTCATCAATAAAATTATGCCAGTTTATGAGTCTTATTTTCTTCAAACTAATCATCAGTTTTTTCCCTGCCTTTTTTTGATTCAGCTTCGATGCCTGAAAAAACTTCGTCTATCATACAATTGTCAATGGTAAAAAGTATGGAGGGGTAGAGGATTATTAATGCCTCGCTTTCAAAAGGATCCCCTTCAATTTCAATCAAGCTGAATGCACTCAGTTTTTTTAGAATTTCCTTGAGCCGTGTTTTTTTCAACTCCAGAGAAGTTACTGCTTTAAACTTTTGAAGAAAGTCAAAAATGAGAATGGAAGGAAATTGAGAAAGAGAAATCTCATTCCGCTTTTCCTCGTACATGATGCGAATAATTATTAACGCGCAAGTCTCATCACGGCTTAAGCGAATTCTCATATCTGCACCCGATCGAATTGCAATAACTCCTAATGCCTCGTCTTTTTTTAAGTCAATATCAGCATAGCTGAACCATGTTTCCAGTAAATCAAAGTTCCTGACAGCAAACGTATACAGGCGGTCATTATTTTTATATCCTCTAATAATGAAAGAAGAAGATAAAAGAGTTTTTATACATGACTTAAAAAGATCGGTTTCTGAGTCGGTCATTAGATCAATTTTTTCAAGTTCAAGTCTATTTTTCAAGGGTTCTCCTAAAAGCTATGTCGGGAATATCATAATGCAAAAAATGTATCCGGCCAGCACTTTTTTGTTCGAGTGTGAAGGGGAATTTACGCGAGTCTGATTCAGAATATAAAACTGCATATAGATACTTAATGAATGATTGATTGTCGCTAATAATATCAGATGGAAGAAGAATTTCTTTATTCAGACCGAAAGAATTAAGCCAATCTTCAATTTTTAACGGACTTAGCTGTTTATCTAAGCGGGTTTGAATTTTTTTGTGTTCCGCTTCAAGTTCTGCATCTGAAAAACCGGAAACACGTTCAAACAGAATTTCATGCTGTTCTTTATTCCAGCGTTTATACCTCGAATCTGATGAAAACGTCCTTACACCATATATGCTGTGTTTAAATCGGGCTTTAAGATGGGGTCTTACCATCAGTTCTTTAATAATCTGATACAGTCTCCCGGTGATTGTAGAATCTGGTTCAAGTTTTGCCTTAATGCGTTCAATGCTTGCCTTTGAATAGAGCATATTGCGCCTGTCAATTTCTTCTAAGAGAGGATCAACCGCTTTTAGTGTATCTCTAATTTCTTCTAGAAATGTTTTAAGTTTGTCTTTCGATTCCTCTGTTGTAAAAGAACCAAGTCTGGAAAATTTTAGTGCACTCGATTCAAGCCATTGGCTGTCGGTTATAAGCTCTCCAATGCGTTTAAGAATTTTCGGTCTGTAGCGCGACAAATTATCTGAAGTTTTTAATCTTTTATATGCACCGTCTAAGATTTCTTTAGCATACTGATTGAAGTGCAGTTCCAATAGACCGCTTATGCTTGTCTCGTTTTCGGTTACAATTTCATAATATGCATGAATATTTTGAGAAAGAACTTTTAGTGAATCTATGAGGGACATCGTTTGTGAATGAGCATTTAGAACACTATAATGACCGTTATCGACTGCTGCGTCACTACAAATAAGTGAATATATGGAAACAATGTGACTCTCATATTCAGTCTTTAAGCCCTCATCTACTTTTGCAAGGGACTCAAAAAAAGGTTTTGCTGATGAACTCATATTTATTATCCTGGAATAATCGGGAAGTACTTCTTCCTTCATCCATCCGCACTTAATAAAGACTCGAAGGTACTTGGAAGATGCTGCTCTCACAGGATCTAGAGAAGTCTGAGCGTTCCCTGTTTCTTGTTCATCCTCTTCTTCTGCTTTAGTTTCCTCATCCTGCACCTTTATCAATAAGTCAGTAGAAATATTGCCAGTTGATATCAGCTCTGTATTGTCATCATCATTAATAAAGCTTGATTCATGAAGCGCAATGTAGTCCATAAAACGTGCGGTTAGAACAGGTCTTTCAATTCCGTGAGAAGATTCTTGAAAAAGCCGGTAAAAAATGATTAGAAGAGCTGCATAGTGTTCCTTCTTAGGACTGGCTAGCGGCGAGAAAAAGTTTTCCGGAAGGGTTGTAAAGACTCCTTTTGTACTCATCAGACTAAGTATAAAGGCTAAGACTTTCTTTTGCAAGAAAGCGGAGCAAAAAAAGTTTATTGCAAATTGAATAAATTGTCCGCAGATTGCGAAGATTGACACAGATTTAGGTTAAAATGATGAAACAGAGAAATTAATTGAATTATGAAAAGCTATCTGTGTGAATCTGTGGTTCTTCTATTCCTTATAAAAAATAGCACTGTTAAACAGGATTGGAAATACAAGAAAACACATAGGATGATTCAATATGCTTATTGTTATTCCCCGGCTTGCTTTACAATGGGCATTGTGAATAAGAAAAAGAAGAACCTCAGGTCCTAAAGCTCTTCGAGCTTAGGACACACAGATTATAGGGTAGAGCTGAAGAAGCTTAAAGATATAAAAAGTAAGTTACTTCACATATAAACCGGAAAAATAATCTGAGTTCATCAGTGGCAATTCCTTAATCACGCATATTTTGAAAAGTATGGGACTTATCGATTAGTGTCAGCGCTGCGACGTCTCGCACCTCATCTGTGATTTTTTCTTATCTGCCTCATCTGCGGATTTTTTTCTCCCGGTTTCACCAGTCTGTCAAGAAATATTCCTAGAAAAAGAAGCATTGTTCCTGCGATGAGTGCAATGGTAACCGGATCGTTGAAAAAAATGAGGGCGCCGAGACTCGTCATGGGAATTTTTACAAAGGTATGAATGCTTCCCTCGGTGATAGGAATATCGCGCAGTCCTATAGTCAGTGCAATCTGGGCAAAATAGGCGCCGGCAGCTGCAAGTATGAGAATTATGACTGAATTAAGATCAAGATTTACCGCCTGCGGAACGGAAAAGCCTGTCATAAAAAGGCCGACAATGCACACTCCAAGATAAATTACTACCGGGTGTTCAGTGAGAGATGCTCTTTTATTAAAATGATACGAAATACCTGCAAAAAATCCGCTTGAGATTCCAATGATGTTCGCCGTGAGGGTTGATGAATGATCATCTGAAAGCACCAAATACATACCGGTAAAAGCAATCAGTATTCCGATTAAGGTTGTAATTCGAACCTTGTCCTTAAGAAAAACTATTGCAATAATTGCCACGAAAATTGGAAAGCTGTTGTTAAAAAATGTAGCGCGTCCCGGCGAACCGATGGAAATTGAAACATAATAGAGCATCATTGCAAGCGAGCCGAAGAAACCGCGTCCCAGCCACGGTTTAACGCGCACAATCTTGAACGGTGTTTTTGTTGCAGCGAGCTGTACGAGACCTATAACAAGACCGGCAGCAAAGCGGGAAAATGTGGTGAAGTATCCGTCAAATTCTTTAGACAGCAGACTGATAATGAGCGCGGTCGCAGCGAAAAGTATATTTGACAGGTAAATATAGAAAAGCGACTGTAAATGCGTTTTTTCTTTTCTCTGTGAAGTATTCATGTATATTTGTAGAGTACCATATTCAGCCTGAAAAATACAATAATACCGATGTGCAGTTTTTAACGCTGAAAAACTTGACAAGCACGTAATTTTTGCTGATACTGTGGTATAACTGCGGCTATCGTATATCGGTATTACACGACCTTCCCAAGGTTGATAGGTGGGTTCGACTCCCATTAGCCGCTAATCAATGTACCCCATATAATGGGAGTCGAAACGGAGGCTGCGCCGGCCGGTTCTTCTATCTTCTTTGCAGATCCATGAGTTTGTCTTTCAAATAAATAAGTCTGTTTCTCAGTTCCCGTACCTGTTCCATACTCGACATTATTTTTGACTGCATGTACACGTCTGCCAGAATCCCGTCAAAGAGAAAGTCTGCAAAGGTTGCAAAGGTTGCAGTGTTCATGGAAAAGTCTGTCGGTACGACAACATCCTTAAGTTCCCGCTGCAGATCATGGAGAAGATAATTGATGCGGTTCATAATGTCGCTTGCTGAGCCGAGCTTTGAGTGTTTTATAAGGTCGACAATGAGACCCCCTCCCAAAATATCTAGGAATCCCCAGTTGCGGGCGCTGCGGAATTTATCTTCGGCCTGATCAATAAGGGGAAGAATCTGATCGATTATGACGAGAACGTCCTGTATTTCCCTGCGGTTAATATCATTCATGAGGTAAATGTACTTCTTTTTTCTGCTGATATCAAGATGTTTTTTCTTGTGATGATATTAGTATAGTATAAGTTTTATAAAACAATAAGACAATAAGTGTATTAATGTCGCAACTTTAGGAGTTAAGGATTGTCTAATAGTATATAATTTAAACTCGCCCTGCTTGTATGAAACGAGTCAGTTTATTATAATGAAACTTTAATTGCGGGTAAAAAATAACCTCATACCGGGGTTTGGAGGTATAGTGTGGCTAAGGGAAGACCGGAAATTTCCGTCGAAAAATGCAAGGGATGCGGATTATGCATCACTTCATGTCCGAAAAAAATTTTGGAAATGTCAAAAGATACAAACTCTCAGGGTGTTCATTATCCTGTGTGTAGTAATGAAGATCAGTGTATTGCCTGTACGTTTTGTGCAACAATATGTCCCGATATGGTAATTGATATTATTAAGGAAGACTAATAATGAATAAGAAAATTCTAATGAAAGGCAACGAGGCAATAGGTGAGGCGGCAATACTTGCAGGCTGCCGCCATTATTTTGCCTATCCTATTACGCCTCAAAATGAAATTCCCGCCTACATGGCTGAACGTATGGTTGAAGTCAACGGCACCTTCCTTCAGGCGGAAAGTGAAGTCGCTGCAATTAACATGGTTATGGGTGCATCCGCAGGAGGCGCCCGCGTTATGACTTCTTCTTCCTCTCCCGGAATTGCGCTTAAACAGGAAGGATTATCCTACCTCGCCGGTGCAGAACTTCCGGCCGTCGTCGTTAACATGATGAGAGGCGGACCGGGACTCGGCAATATTGCCGGTTCTCAGGGCGATTATTATCAGGCAACGAGAGGAGGCGGTAACGGGGATTATCATACTATTGTTATAGCCCCCGGAAACGTTCAGGAACTTGCCGACTACACGGTGAAAGCCTTCGAGCTTGCTGATAAATACCGCATGGTTGTTATGATTTTAGGCGACGGCTACCTCGGCCAGATGTCTGAACCCTTAGTACTTCCCGAAGAAGTGAAAAACATCCCCTCAAAGGAAGACTGGGCATTATCAGGCGCCAAAGGCAGAAAGGGCCGCTCTCTGGCATCTCTTAAACTTGCTCCGGATGATTTATTATTTAAACACAATATGCATCTTGCACAAAAGTATATGCTGGCTGCAGAGAACGAGACGATGAGCGAGACTTTTATGTGCAGCGATGCCGATGTTGTTATCGCCGCCTACGGAACTTCTGCCCGTATCTGCCGCAAAGCGGTAAAGGCACTCAGGGCTGAAGGTATAAAAGCAGGGCTTTTCCGCCCCATAACTCTTTGGCCATTTCCGAAAAAGGAACTTAAAGAAGCTGTTCTGAATGCAAAAAAAGTTCTCACCGTGGAAATGAGCATGGGACAGATGGTAGACGACATCAGGCTCAATGCGGGTAAAAACCCTGATGAGGTTGATTTTTACGGAACCCCTGGGGGAATACTTCCAAAGGTTGATGCAATTATTGAGAAGGTAAAACGCTATGTCTAAAATATATACAAAACCCGAAGCTTTGCGCGATGTAAAAACACATTACTGTGCCGGCTGCGGTCACGGAATTGTTCATAAACTTATTGCTCAGATTATTGATGAGCTCGGCATCAGGGAAGACACTCTGCTGGTAGCTCCTGTCGGATGCTCGGTTCTCGCCTATAATTACATCGATGTTGACGGACTCGAAGCCGCCCACGGAAGAGCCCCTGCTGTTTCAACCGGCTTAAAAAGGGTTCACAAAGACAAGGTCGTTATCTGTTATCAGGGCGACGGTGACTTACTAGCAATAGGAACTGCGGAAACAATTCACGCGGCAAACAGGGGCGAGCACATAACTGTAATTTTCATCAACAATGCGATTTACGGAATGACCGGAGGCCAGATGGCTCCAACCACGCTCGAAGGCCAGGTTACAAAGACTTCTCCCTTCGGCCGCAAGGCGGACGATGTGGGGTATCCTATCCGGGCCTGCGAACTTTTAAATACGCTTGTATCGCCAGTCTATATAGAAAGAACTGCAGTGTACGACGTAAAACATATTAATCAGACAAAAGCGGCAATTAAAAAAGCGCTTACGTATCAGAAGGAAGGAAAGGGCTACTCATTTGTTGAAGTGCTTTCCATGTGCCCGACAAACTGGGGCGCAGATCCAGTAAAAGCTGCCGAGTGGGTTAAAACCGCTATGGAGCCGTATTATCCTGTAAAACTGTTCCGCGACATACCGGCAGGAATTGTACCCGAAGAAGCAGCACCCGCATCTACATCGGCTGCATCACGCAAAGCATAGAGGAAGGAAAACAAATGACAAAAGAAATAATTTTTGCAGGTTTCGGCGGACAGGGTGTAATTCTAGCGGGAAAAATTCTCTGCCTTGCGGGTATGAACGACGGCAAGTATGTTTCACACATTCCATCCTACGGAGCCGAGATGAGAGGCGGAACGGCCAACTGTTCAGTTATCATTTCCGATGATGAAGTTGCATCTCCTGTTATTGAAAACCCCGATGTTGTAATTGCCCTTAACAAACCTTCGATGATCAAGTTTGAAAAACAGCTGAAAAAAGGCGGACTTCTTATTTATAATTCATCTTTAATTGATATAAAGCCCTCTCGAACTGATATTACAGCGCTCGCCCTTCCTGCAAACGATATAGCTTCTGAATGTAAAAATGACCGCGGTGCCAACATGGTAGTCCTCGGTGTTCTTGCAAAACTATTCCCCGAGATGGTGTCGAGTGTAAAACCATTTGAGTACGCACTCGATGAGGCAATATCGGCACGCAATAAGAAATTTAATCCGGTGAATATTGCAACAATAGAGACTGCATATAAAAAAGACTACACGATCGTGTAAATTTTTTCTGAATCCTTGTAAGCCGTTCTCAAAGAGAGGACGGCTTTTTTATTATAGTCCCCCTGCCGGTACGCCCTGACTGTATCATCCCGTTTTTTCTTTAAAAGCCGATTCTGGCAAAATAAAAATTGACAAACCGGAATTTATCACGTACAGTGTACCCATACAAGAAACTTCCATATTAACAGATATGTATTGTGTTTTGTTGATATACATATTTTTACGGCGAATAGGCAATTCTTCTATTTTTGTGCATGAAAAAGCACCGGTAAGGCCATAATAGCTAAAAAAAAGCCGATCGTTATGAAATAAAAATTGACAAACCAAAATTTATCCCTTACAGTGTATCTATAATCTAAATTACCAAAAATACAGATACGTATCATTATATATTGATATAAAAAAACTGCATACTCTGAAGATAATTATTAGTAGCTGCGGCTATATTTTGTGAAATTGGTCAACGTATTGTTGATACAAAATAATAGGAGGAATCGAGATGTTTTCAAAAAAACTTAGTATTGCACTGTTTGTTCTCGTACTTGCATGTGCAATGATTTTTGCCGGCGGTAAAAAGGAAGGCTCCCCTGCAGCACAGGCGGGCGACAAACCGGTAACTTTTTCATTCTGGAATATTGGTACAGCCGATGTTGACAGGGCTTATTATGAAGCCATTGTTAAAGAGTACATGACAGCTCATCCGAATGTAACTATTGAGGTAACCGTTCTTGAAAACGAAGCTTTCAAGAGTAAGCTGACAACTGTTATGCAGTCGGGAAATCCTCCTGATCTGTTTCAGAGCTGGGGCGGCGGTGTTCTTGCTGAATATGCAAATGCAGGACTCCTCAAGGATATTACAGCCGACGTAAAAGGAACTGCTTTCGGCGATTCAATGGCTCCCGGTGTTTGGAGCGTGTATGCAGCAAACGGAAAACAGTACGGCGCTCCAAATGATATGGGCGGCGTTACCTTCTGGTACAACAAAGATCTTCTTGCTAAAGTCGGCTATAACTCATTCCCGACAACCTGGGATGATTTCCTTGTATTGATAAATAAACTGAAAGCTGCAGGAATTACTCCGATCGCACTCGGCGGCGGCGATAAATGGCCTGCAATGTATTATTTTTCATATCTCGCACTTAGACTGGGCGGCGCAGATGCTTTCGCAAATCTGTCAACAGGAAAAGGCTTCAATGACCCTGTATTCATAAAGGCTGCGCAGATGGTTGCAGATTTAACAGCAATGAAACCTTTCCAGGATGGATTCCTCGGTGCTACCTACACCGATCAGGGCGCCTTAATGGGTAACGGAATGGCTGCCATGGAACTTATGGGTCAATGGGCTCCAATCGTCCAGACAGACAGCTCAACAAGCAAATTGGGGCTCGGCGATAAACTCGGCTGCGCTCCATTCCCTGCTGTAACAGGCGGTAAAGGAAAAATTACAGAAGTTATGGGCGGCGGCGGCGGTATGGCAGTCGGCAAGAATGCTCCTCCCGAAGCTGTTGATTTCCTCAAATTCATGTTTAATAAAGAAAACAATGCAAAACAGGCTTCAGTCAGCGGCATTATACCAACTGTAAAGGGTGCAGATGCAGGAATGAAAGATGCCAACTTAAAACTCGTAAAAGGTATTGTAGACCAGTGCACTTTCTTCCAATTGTATCCTGATCAGTTCCTGCCCCCG
Organism: Spirochaetota bacterium; assembly: GCA_023398165.1. Taxonomy (GTDB): domain Bacteria; phylum Spirochaetota; class Spirochaetia; order Treponematales; family Treponemataceae; genus JAAZLA01. The sequence goes on from JAEWSQ010000007.1 coordinate 357,943, forward strand.
GCAGCCGGCGGAGCTCTTAACGATTCGGTACAAACACTGCTTGCCGGAACAGCAACACCTGAAAAGGCATGCGCTGCTATCCAGAGTGCATACCTGCAGTAATATGATGCAGCTGTCTTCAGTGTAACTGAAGACAGTTTGAATCTTTTCAGCTGCTTATTGATTTGTACTTAATCAGTAAAAACAATAAAGACTGCCGGGGAAAAAAGGCTTTCTTCGGCGGTTTTGTATTTTTTCGGGAACAAAGAAACATGAAAAAAAAATCAAATCAAATTCCCCTCCTTATTTTTTTATTGGCTCCGGCAACAATACTTTTCACTTTTTTTGTAGTTGTACCGGTTTTCCAGGCTGCGTATTTCAGCCTCTTCAAATGGAACGGTTTAGGACCTATTACAGACTTTAGAGGTTTAAAGAATTTTCAGATACTTTTTCAGGATGCCGTTTTTAAAAAAGCATTATGGCATAACCTTGTGATCGCAGTGGTATCGCTTGTCGTGGAAGTTCCGCTTGCATTATATGCGGCGTTAATCATAAATAACAGAAACTTCAAACTGGCAGTTTTATTCCGGACCTTTTTCTTTCTTCCGTATATTTTTTCTGAAGTAATTTCCGGTTTGTTGTGGCAGTTTGTGTATAATCCTCAATATGGATTTGTGAAGGCAGTCTTTACCTGGTTCGCCCCGGGTACTCAGGTTCCGGCTCTTCTTGGAAATCCTTCAACGGTCTTGGGAGCTATTATGGTGGCAGTCATATGGAAGTATTTCGGGTTTCATATGTCAATTCTTATTGCAGGTCTTCAGGATATTCCGGAAGAATTGAAGGAAGCTGCAAAAATAGACGGAGCGAGCGACGGTCAAGCTACCCGTAAAATTGTGCTGCCTCTTCTGCGTCCTACTCTCCTCATTTCTGTATTTTTTTCTATCGTTGGATCCCTTCAGATTTTTGACATCATTTGGGCTATGGGTAAAGGAGATCCTGTCAACTCGGCAGAAACCATGGTCACGTATCTATATAAATTCGGTTTACAGAGGTTCAATATTGGATATGGAAGCGCTGTAGCAGTTACAATATTTTTCCTTTGCCTGGTATTCAGTCTCTTTTATAATAAATTTTTATTAGGAAAGGAGGAGTCATAATTATGCGGAAAACAAAAGTTTCACGGCAGATAGTAACAAAAACGTTACACTATTTATTTTGCGGTATATTATCAGTCATTATCCTGCTGCCGATGTACATTGGAGTTTTCGGAGGATTGAAATCTAACGGACAATTGTTAATAGATCCCCTTGGAATACCTAATCCAGTATATCTTGCAAATTATGGAAATATAATAACAGGTGTTGTCGGTAAATTTTGGCAGTCGCTTATGAATTCTGTTATTGTTGCAGCCGGTACGGTTGCTTTAACATTAGTGATTGCGGTAATGGCAGCCTTTGCAATAGCAAGGATTAAATTTAGAACAGCCTCATTTTTTAGAACGTTTTTTATGATGGGTCTTCTTTTTCCTCTGACGGTGGCAATGCTTCCGCTGTATTTACAAATACGAAGTCTAAAATTAATTGATTCATATTTGGGTGTAATAATACCGCAAGCTGCCTTCCAGATACCGATGACTGTACTTCTGCTCATCGGATTTTTCAAGGGAATTCCGAAAGATCTTGAGGATGCCTGTGCAATCGACGGCTACGGACCGATGGGCTTTCTCTTAAAAATGGTTCTTCCCCTGTCGACTCCGATCCTTGCAACCACATCAATCATAATACTGGTTGCAAGCTGGAACAGCTTTTTCCTTCCTCTGCTTGTATTCAATACAGAAAAGTATTTTACTCTGCCCATGGGAGTAATGACCTTTCAGGGACAGCATGCTGCAGACTGGAATATGATCCTGTCGTATTTGACGCTTGCAATGGTTCCTGCAATTATTCTATTTGTTACAGCTCAAAAATACATCGTGGCAGGTCTTACAGGCGGAGCAGTAAAAGGATAAAAAAAGTTAAATCTTGCATTCTCGTAAAGAATACACGATTGGATAAACAGGGAAGTAATATTAGAAGCCGTTTTCTCTTACAGGGGACGGCTTCTTTATTGGAAGCAAAAGAGGATATAAAAATAGAAAAGTTTGATTACTATTGACAGTACTACGATGAATTATATAATCACTATTACGGGAGAGAACATAATGAAAACACCGTATTTAATACTATTGAGCTTTTTCGTATTCTTTAGTTGTTCAATTAATAATGATTTAAAAACGGCGAGTGCTGCTGAAGAGAAATTATCAATGGATAATTTGAGTTCGTTGAATAAGATACTTTCAGATTTAAATTCTCAGGAAAGATGTATCGGACAGGGAAATGAAAAGGGTTGGGAATTTACATTTTCAAGAAGGTTTACTTGTGAATTTCCTGATATTCCGGCGCTTATTAAATGTAATAATGATATTTTGTCTACTGAAGGCTTTGATGATTATGAAATCTACTCAAAACAAGATGAGCTTACAGGTAACTGGGTGATTACTATTGTTGGTAATGGAAGAAAGTTGGAACGTATTTTCCTGGAAGAAAGAATATAATTTTTGAGAGTCATATGAGATTTAAAGAACAGCTGATTTCTTTTATATAGATGAAAGAAAATAGTATCAAGAATGATGGTCACTTATTTTACAAATACTAAATCTCTTGCATTTTCACTAAAGCTGTGGTAGTCTTTAAATGTTATTTTTATTAATAAAAGAGGTTAATCATGTCTGAACAAAATAGAATCGGCAAAAAAGTCCGCCTTATACGTGAAAGCAGAAAGCTTTCAATAGAAGATGTATCAGAAAGATGCAATTTGAGCGTTAAAAGCATAGAAAATATTGAAAACGGTGCATTAATACCGGGGTTGACGCCTCTTATTAAAATTGCCCGCGTCCTGGGAACAAGACTCGGTACCTTCATGGACGATCAGGAAGATGTGGGTCCTGTTGTTACGAGAAGTATGGAAGAAAAATCAGTAGCACGGTTTTCAGACAGAACAAATGCCATAAGTTCAGACCTCGATTTTTATTCTCTTGCCCAGAATAAAGCCGGCCGTCACATGGATCCCTTTGTTATAGATATTGAACCATCATCAGAACAGGAAATAAAAATGTCGTCACACGAGGGCGAAGAGTTCATCTATGTGTTATCCGGTACAATAGAAATTAAGTACGGTAAGGATGTATATACTTTAAATCCCGGCGACAGCATCTATTATGATTCCATCGTTGCCCACCATGTGCACACCGCAAAAAATGAAAAAGCAAAAATCCTTGCGGTAGTGTATACGCCAATGTGATACTAGGGGAGGTCGTTTGATGTACATCCTGTACATCAAACTTCTCGAGTTTTGCTGTGCAAAACTCGCCCGTCGAAAAAACTGTTCCGGCGGCATACGCCCCTTCGGGTCGTTAATGTAAGGAAATTATGATACTGGATTTTTCTCGTTCATTATATTCACTACGAAAAATCTGATTATCCATGCCGATCATCAAATAGTTCTTCTTAACCCCCTCAGTATATAGAGTTCATAGATAAGTATCGCCGCTGTCATTTCTCCGGAATGTATTGGGTATATCAGAAAGTATCGGCGTTACATCAGCTTTCGCCTCAGGTTGCTAGTAAGTGAAGAATTTTTTTTAATACTTAAAATAGAACGAACGTTCGTTCTATTTTAAGTATTGATTTATTACCCCATGATATTAGTAACTCAGTGTTAACTCGTACCTATTCTTGGTTCTTTTATCAGAAAGAAAATTCTGCATTTATAGTACGACAACTATTTATATATCAGAGATGAACTGCTAAAAAATACCCAGATCCGGGATTTTTTCATCAAGTCTTTGGCTTTTTTTCTTCTGCATACAAAGCCTCCGCTGCCATATTATAGTAATGAGCTCCTATTTACGGGCTCTTGAGCCGAATATGACAATAAACAAAATATCACTTCTGGATGAGAATAAGGAATGCAGGTTTGTAATAATGTGTTCAAGAGTCATGTTCTAATTGTAAAGGGCATGGCTATTACCGTCAAGTGAAGAAAAAAGGCTTGACAGAATAAGTAAAAATTGCAATACTTTCTGTAGTAACAGAGTTTTGTGAGAGTTGCTCTGATTTCATTTCATTTCATTTCATTTCATTTCATTTCATTTCCAAAAATACTCTCCAAGAATAGGTAAAATAATGCCTTTTGGTGTTATAATATATTTGTTTAAGAGGGATAAACATGAGAGTGTTATCCAAAATTGTCGTATTGGCAGTATGTGTTCTTGTACTGTTAACAGTAGCTGGATGTGATTCCGGATTTCAGATGGAAGAAGGAGATAATTCCATCCTAATTAATGGATGGGAATTGACTTCTCCCGATGGAATTGAAGCAATTAGATCTTGCACAGCATCTGATGTTGTTGCATCAAAGAATGAAGAGTTAGGTGATGTGCTATATCTTATTGAACTAAAAGGTAATTCACAATCTGTACTAGAATGTGTGGAGGATCCTTTTTTTGGAAAAGGAACAGCTGATTATAGTGATCCTCGAGTTCAAGCATATCTAGCAAAAGTTGAAAAAGAAGATCCTTCATTAACTGGAACAAGATCTATTCATATTACTGCGAATCCTGTCGATACTGTATTCCCAGATAGGGTTACATATCGGAAAACAGATTATTATGAAATTCCTGTAGGGTATACAGAAAAGTTTTATCTTGGTTGCAGGGGAAATGCAATTGATGTTAATGCAAAAGTATCTCCATATTATCCAAATACAGCCTATAAATGTCAAATATTTGTTGCACCAATTCTTGTATCTGATTTAGAAAAATACACATCTGCAGGTGGTTCCCCAAATAGTATAACAATAAGTAACCCTCAGTACATTCAATCAGTAAGGATGACATGGGGTTTGTGGCAGTGGGCAGTTCGATTTCAAGGTGCAATTTCCGGCTATGCTGATGTGGATATTTATTGGTAAAATAAAAATAATAGAACATTATTAAGTAAAAAGGCAAGATATTATAATTAATAGTAACTTGCCTTTTATCTAAGTATATTCTAATGAGAAATGTCTGTGTATGTCATCGATTCTATAATTTAATAAAGACAATAAAAAATGATATTTAATGTTCTTGGAAGGGTGGAATAATGAAAAAAAGAATAACAATAGGTATCTACATTCTTGTAATAACCGTAATTTTCGCCCTCGACATTCCGGTTTATGTACAAGACGGCGAACTTTCAATTCCGCTCGAAGGAACCGAAATTAGGTGTCAGTATTCTGCAGGAGAAATCACCTCTTTTATAACGGATGAAACCGGCTTTGTCCTTATTACTCTGAGTGATGATGCGTCTTTCCCGATTATACTAACCGCTGCAACACCGGGTTATGATGATATCCGCATAGAACTTACAGAACAGGTTTTATTATCTAGCAGTCGTAATCCGCTTATTATTGGCATGGGATTAAGTATGGTAGTAGAAGGGGAAGAACTTGTTGTGCAGGGGAAAAGAAGCAGTAAGGCGGAAGAAAAAAGCGGCGTTACTCTAGTGAGGACAAACGAAGAGATGAAGAGCACTGCACAGGTTGGTGTTGTTGAAGATATTATGAACTCTATTGCAACGATGCCTGGTGTCGGCTTTAAGCTTGGCATGAATGTGGAGCCTTCTATCCGCGGAGGCTACCCGAAAGAAATGGGCGTAACCTTTGACGGAGTGTATCTTCTTGAACCGTATTTTTGGGACGGCATGGTTTCTATACTAAGCCCGTACATGGTAGATACCGTAAAACTTTCGACAGGAGTATTTTCTTCCCGGTATGGTCAGGGCTGCTCGGGTCTTCTTGATACAACGAGTACAAAAATTTCTGATGCAAAAAAGATTACGATTACTATTTCTACAATATCAGCTGATATTGCCGCTGAACTTCCTCTTGGGATGAAAAACGATCTTTTCGTATATGGTCACGCAACCGATTTATCTTTAGTAAAGTATTCAAGTCTTTTTATATATAATCAATTAAAAAAACAAACTACAGATGACGACATGCTCTTAGGGGCCCTTTCTTCTATTCAGAATATTGTTAGAATGCCGTATATTTATTCGTTATATGCAAAATGGGAGACAGCTCCGCTTCTAGGTTTGCGCATTGTATGCAACGGACTTTTTTCTGTTGACGGCTACCGTATTGAGTCGAAAGTCATACAGCCTGAAGGCAGCCTATACAGAAAGTATAGTGATGAATACAGCGACTATCCTCCGTATACCCAGCTTTCCAATAGCGGGTATTCAGGCATGCAGGGTGTAGGTTCCTTAGGTATTAACTATCTCTTTAATCCAAAAACATTGCTGAATCTTCTTGTTTCATACACAGGTCATCGCATGAATAGTACACTGCATAACTACTACTTGAATGTTGTTTCCTCTGCCTTTTATGAAGATGAAGCAAAACTCTACGTCGGCGAGCAGGATAAAATTGAAAGCTTTATAAAAAATACTAATCAGACGCAGGCAAAGGTAGAAACCGAGATAGAACTTCCAGGTGTTAGTTTTCTGTCGATCGGCTTAGAAGAAGTTATTCGATCTGCTTCTTCAGAGTATAACTGCTTTGATAAACAGATGGTGTTTGAAAAACTAAGCATAGATTACCTTCCTGCACAGGGACCAACACTTATTACAGACATTAGTTCTCCCGGGAATACTGTTTTTAACTTAAATGTGTTCACGGTATGGAATTTCGGATCTGAAAATTCTTTACTGCAGGGAGAAGCCGGAGTTCGTGCTCTTCACTATTATATATTGAATAAAACGCAGGGCTTTGAGAAAAATAGTATTCCGGTATTTAACCCCCGTGCAACAATTTCGTATACACCCTGGAAGGATACTGAAATTGTTAATTACGTGACGTTCAGTGCAGGAAGCGGCTTATTTTCATCATTAAACGAAGCAGCGTATACGGCGGGAAAAGAACAATATAAAAATATCGATCCAGTGCCGGATACCGTGTGGTTATGTAATATTGGTTCCGATATTGCTTTTACCAGTAATTATTCAATCCGTTTTGAAGCCTATGCAAAAAAGTATTTTTCACGGTTTTATATGTATGCCGATGAGCGTAATAGTGAACAAGTTACCTACTATGCAAAAAATGACGGGCAGGGATTTTTATTTGGAGCGGATCTCATGCTGGAAAAAAAGATATCAAGCATACTTGACGGTTATATCAGTTATTCTTTTTTATATGCCAGATTTTATAATCCTGTAAGTGCCCAGTACGATAGTCAGACAACAACAACCGGAGATCCTTTGGGTATATGGTATTTTCCAATGTATCATAGTTTTCACACGGTGCATTATGTACTCAATTTCCGTTTGAAAAATGATGCCTCTATTTCGTTAAACGGCTCACTAGTGTCGGGAACTCCTCAAAAAAAATACATCGATAAGTCTCAGGAATTTATTGACGGAACCTGCAGTGATCCGGGATTGAACGATCATTTATTATTGGAATTATACAGCGACACTGAGCGGGGTTTTATGAATTGGCCTCTGGATATACGTTTTAGTAAAAAGGGAGTCTTTAAGAAGAATCCTAAATACAGCTGGGAATGGTATGTTGCCGTAGAAAACATAACCGGCTTAATAAGAGCCGCAGTCAATTACGACATTGCTAAAAAAAAGAATTTATATTATTTGAACTCTGAATGGACAATCGGTGAAAAGCCGACCATTATAGATCTTGGTTTTTTCCCCATTCCCTCATTCGGTGTTAAGTTTACGTTGTAGCGTGGTTTTGTTAGGGAACAGCTTGTTCCAATCCTCATCTGTTTTCCCTCTTTTCTGAAGATGCAGTATAATGGCTCTTGTTTCAAATTAGAAGATGCGGTTTATTTGACGGATACATATTTTGCTAGGAAAATAATCGAAAGATTGAGCAATGATATAAACCCTTCGATTCTTTTCTATCAAAAAACGATATGTATCTTAGGTCCAATACATAGACATATGCGTTCGACCAGGAGAATTCACAGTAATCAACAATGCCCAATCCCACCATCCAAAATAGAAACCAGAAGAGCGCATCGAAGTATTACCATACTTAACAATTCCTGTTCCACCTCCAGCATACTGATAGTCACACATAGTAATTATGGATCTTGCATATGCACCCGAAAAGTCCGTAGAACTATAATCAGCCGGAATTTCAAATACTATATGAACTTGGCTTGTTCTAGCACCTAAAGGAAGTCCAAATGTATTTGCTGGGATATCAACATACATAGTTTTTTGTAGAGTGTATCTAGCTTCACTATGTTCGACAATACCAATTTCAACACACTTCTCCTCAGTTGATAAACTACTATACGGTGTAGCTATAAAGTTTTTAACATATTCACTATCATAATCAACGTTTTCATCAGCAAAAAAGGGGTTACGAACACAATCAATGACAGACAAAGCATTTCCTGCCACTGTAACATCAAACAATTTACCTGCTAGGGTTGTTTTTTTGTGGCGGTTGCTGTAAGAGCTGTAAGGTTTTCTAAAGCTTTAACTCCTTCTGTAGATGTAATCGTCCAGCCATTTAACATCATAGTGTTGGCTTCAGTTACAGCTAGAATACCGGAATCACATCCTCCAAGCATAAGTGCTCCGAGTATGACTAAAATTGAAAGCATTCCTGCTTTCATGGATAATTTTACCATAATTATCCCTCCTTAATTTATTTATATTACCATACGATAATATACATCACTAAATCGTGCTAAAATTGCATCTTAATACCAAATGATGGGATAGGGAAAAGCCCCATATCGATTGTCAATAATCCTTCACCAATTGTCCATCCACTTGATTCACCGAACCCATAATTTTCCTTATGATTTTTGATTTTATAATCATATGCAAGAAGCCCAAGCAGATTTTCTACCCCAACATACCACTCCCAAGTATATTTTGGATTCCTAAACGATCCTTTTTTACTAAAGCGGATATCAACAGGCCAATCTGTAAGATTCCGAAGCACATCACTATATAGTTCCAGATACATGTACTCATTCAATCCCGGGTCATAAAAAGTACCAGCAAGGTATTCATCAATTTTATCAACATATTGTTTACTAGGAGTTCCTGTGGCAAACGAACCAGTTAGTGTCAGAGTACAATCTTTTGGAAGCCTGAAGTTTAGTACAGTATTTATCGTATGAAATCGGTGGTACTTAGGGTAATGCCAAATCTCTAAGGGATCACCGGTTGTAGTTGTCTGACTTTCGTATTGTGCAGAAGCTGGATTATAGAACCGTGCATACAAGAAGGAATAAGAGATGTAACCATCGAACCAGCTGCTAATGTTTTTTTCGACCATCACATCTGCACCTGTTGCAAATCCCTGTCCATCTGATCCAGCATGATAAACTACATTTTCGCCATCACGTTTATCAGCATACACATAAGTTCGCGAAATGTAGTATTTATAATATCCTTCAAGAGAAATATGTATTCCGTTTGTGAAGAAAACATCACTACCAATAATTGAAGTCCAGGCAGTATCAGGTACAAGAGAAAAATTATCTGTTAGGGCATCTTTACTGATTTCAACAGTTGATTCAGATAAGGCTGAATAAAGACCACTTCCAGCACTGAAAGAAATAGTATCTAAAAAGTTAATATCACGAAAAGGAGTGAATACAAGGTTAAATCTTGGATTTATCACAGGGTAATTATTCAGATATATGTTGTCATTATTATTCCATAGGTAGAAATGCTCAGTCCTAATACCAATCTCTCCTTTGAGCAATGAGTTATCTGAACCATAATCCCAAAAAACGAAGGCACAACTATTTAATACGTTATTTCCAGAGAGAGATGAATTGTCTATTACCAATTTACCAGGGATTGCAATAACCGTGTCTTTTGGTAATTGAAGCCAAAATGACTCATTCCTCAGATTATTGATTGTATAATTTACAGTAGTAAAAACTTCTTCGATACCGAAATCTATAATAGAATTATCTGTAACTTGTACTTCTGAAAAAATTTTACCTTGTATCTGTTGCGTTTGAGCTGTCTCGTTAGTTACTACATCATCATTAGTATATGTGTAGATCGCTTCTGGCATAGGGTTACCATTTTCATCATAAACCGTTTTGATTTCTCCATACCAAGATAAATTATAAAGATGATCATTCTGATTATTTATATGTGCTGTATACGAAAATAAACCATGAAGTAATGTTGTTTTTAATAACATCCAGTCAAATTGAAGTCCAAAAAGACCTTGAAAATCATTGTAAGATAGTTTGTAAATACTTGTATAAGGTGGGTATAAGCTATAATTTGCTGGGTTGATTGGATCCTCTGGATCTAAAGTCGTATTATGATCTGTAAGCTCCATAGAAATACCATCATAAGCAAACAACAAGTTTGTGGTAAGTGAAAATTCAGAAACTGGTTTAAAATTCCATTTACCATATACAGAATATATATGTGGCATATAGGTCATTGCATTAACCGTTTTATTTAATGAACTTAAATCCTCTTTAACATCATTAATTTCATTATATAGTTCAAAAATACCCAATGTTACCCATTTTATTGTGGATAAATCGGTTACGTGTGCGTAAAGGAAAAGATCATTCTTTTCTCCAAGAGGAAGCTCTGCAGCCACATCTGCAGATATGGTTGAAATATTGATAGTCAACTTCTTCGCATCACCGATTTTCACACTTGTTGTATCAAGAAGTCCTGAAGTTCCCTGTCCATATCGCGCGGAAAATATTCCGGTAGAAAGCTTGACCGTATCAACCATGTACGGACTAAGTATCGAAACCATTCCATCCCAGTAAAACGGTTCAAGAAGATACACTCCATCAAAGGTAACTCCCATCTCTTTGGGATACCCACCCCTGATCGATGGTTCCATATTCATACCCAGCTTGAATCCTACACCGGGTAGAAGTGACACCGAACTCATAACGTCTTCTACAATACCAATTTGGGCAGTTGTTTCCATCTCCTCACTTGTTCTAACTATGGAAACTCCAGGTTTTTCGTCTGATTTTCCCGGTCGCTTACCTTCAACGACGAGTTCATTCCCTTCAAGAACAGTGTCTATACCCATGACAATTACGAGCGGCTTTTCAATGGTATACGCTTCCTTTGATTTTAAAACTACAGAGGTGTCAGTATAACCAGGCGTAGTGCACTTGATATTTAACGGGTATTGGATTTCATCGGGAAGTACAAGAGTAAAACGACCATTTACATCTGTTAGACCAAATTCTTGTTCTAAAAGATAAACATGGACGCTCTCTAGTGAAATATTAAGATCTCCGTCCTTGACGAGAAGAGAAATCTCCAGTGAGTACAAATATAAACAAATAAATAGGGAAATTGAGACAAGGATAATCTTCTTAAAACTCATATTGTAATCTCTCTTTTTTTAAAGAGAAAGAATACAATCGCTGTATGATAATAAATTTGACAAAAACATACAACAAAGTACTCTCTCTATAAACTTCGTTTCTGTATTTTTTTAAACTATAGCGGCAGTGTTTGGAACTGTCAAGGTTTCATATTTTCTTTTACAATATTAACAGACTACAGTCATTGTTAAATTTTATGCTATTGTCTTTATTCAATAGGTACTGTTTCCTGAACATTACATGGAATATAAAGGATATATAGGAATTGTTGAATATGATTCAGAAGCAAAGCTGTTCCATGGGGATGTTGTAAATACCCGGGATGTGATTACATTTTAAGGAACAACAGTACAAGAAATTGAAAAAGCTTTTTCAGAATCGATCGGCGATTACATACGCTTGTGCAGGGAAGATGGTATAGAGCCGGAAAAACCATATTCTGGAAAATTTAGTTTACGGCTTTCTCCAGAGCTTCATCGTGAAATTGCAGCGGCAAAGAAACTAAAGGTATCAATAAATAATTTTATAGAAAAAGCAGTAAAAGAGTAATTAGCAATGGTTCGGTATTATATCCTGGCTTAAAACTAGTTTTCTATTTCCGCAATATGATAGAAGAAAACACATAACGGAAGCAAAAAAAATGAATTGAGGATCGGCAGGGATGCCGCCGGAGCTGGTTATTACGATTTACGAGTTTTGCACAGCGAAACTCGAGAAGTTAGATGTACAGGAAGTACATCTAACGACATGATTGACAGGGATAATCAGATTTTTCGCAGTGAATATAATGAACGAGAAAAATCCAGTATCATAATTTCCTTACATTAACGACCCGAAGGGGCGTATGGCACCGGAGCTGGTTACTACGACTTGCGAGTTTTACGAAGTGAAACTCGAGAAGGTAGATGTACAGGAGGTACATCTACCGACATAATCAGATTTTTCGCAGTGAATATAATGAAAAAGAAAAATCCAGTATCATAGTTTCCTTACATTAACGACCCGAAGGGGCGTACGGCACCGGAACCGCTTATAACAATGGACGAGTTTTGCATAGCAAAACTCGAGAAGCAATAATAACAAGGATGTTGTTATTGCGACTGTCTCGCAGTGAAAATAAACAAATCCTCAGCCGATAATTCTAGTATTCTGATAGAAGTAAACACATTACGGAAGCAAAAAAAAAGTGAACTTCGCGCGTCTCGCAGCGGGAATAAAGAAATCCTCAGCCGATAATACCAAACTGCGCTTAGCGCAAGGGCACTTTTTTTGCGGCTGAAAATGATGTGCTTTACATTCTTTCAGCCAGTTCTTCCCATCTCAAGTATTTTTCTTCCAGCGCCTTACGTATATTTTCATATTCGCTTCCGTATTGTGCAAGTTTTACATGATTAGTTTCACCGCCTGCGAGGAGCGCATCGAGCTCTGTAATTCTTTCTTCGAGCAAAGCAATATCGGTTTCGAGCTGTTCAAATTCTTTCTGCTCTTTGAAAGATAATTTTTTCTTATCGCTTTGTATGGATTGTGTTTTTTTAGCATCTTCTGATTTTAAATTTCTTTCTTTTTCTCTTTCTGTTTTTTTCTCAGTCTCCTGTGCATCTTTAAGTTCATTGCGCAAAAGGATGTAGTCTGAGCATTTGCCGACAAAACCCGAAACAGAGCCGTCGTCTTCAAGAATAAAAAGGGTGTCTGCGACCTTGTCCATAAAGTATCGGTCATGGCTTACGACGAGGAGGCAGCCCGAAAAACTCTGCAGAAAAGATTCCAGAACTGACATGGTAAAAATATCAAAATCGTTTGTCGGCTCATCGAGTATTAGAAAATTGGGGTTTGTCATTAAGAGACGAACGAGGTAGAGTCTTTTTCTTTCCCCGCCTGATAATGTGGACACTTGCGAATACTGTATTTTCCCTTCAAAGCCGAATTCTTCAAGCATTAAAGAAGCGCTCAGTGTTTTCCCGTTATTGAGCGTTATGTTTTCAGCTGTTTCCTGTATGTATTCGAGGACGGTGAGGGTGGTGTTTTCAAAGACGGGATTCTGTTCATAATAGCCGAATGCTGTGTTGTCGCCTTTTATGATAGTTCCGCTGTCCGGATTCACTCTTCCGGTGATGATATTTAAAAGAGTTGTCTTTCCTGTTCCGTTATCGCCGAATACGCCAATTTTTTCACCCTTGGTAAAGGTGTATGAAAAAGAATCCAGTACAGGGGAAATTTCTCCGTCTTTACCCCCTTTAGGGTATCCGCCCTTGGGGTAGGCTTTACTGATGCTGTGAAGTTCCAGCACCTTTCCGCCGAGTCTTCTACCCGCAACTTCAAAGCTGAATCCCTTGTCTTCTTTAAACTTTTCGCGGTTTATCATTGCATGAACTTTATCTATTCTGCTTCTCGATTTTCCTGTTCTGGCGCAGGGTCCCCGTAAGAGCCAATCCCGTTCTGTTCTTAGTACCGACTCAATTCTTCTGTCGGTGTTTTTTTCTATTTCCGCTTCGATTTCTTTTTTCTCAAGATACTGCGAGTAATTTCCCGCATAGAGTTTTACCCGTTCTCTGTCGAGTTCATAAATGGTATTGCACACCGCATCAAGAAAGTAGCGGTCATGGGTTACCATGAGTACAGAGCGGTTTGTCGTCCGCAGGTATTCCTGCAAAAAAAAGATCGTGCTTATGTCGAGGTGGTTTGTCGGTTCATCCAGGAGGAGAAGCTTTGTATCTTCTACGAGAACTTGAGCGAGGCAGACTTTTTTTATCATTCCGCCCGATAATGTACTCATCTTCCGCTTAAGATCGTGTATGCCGAGCGTTGTTAAAATGGATTTAATATCAGATTCATAGTTCCACAGTTCATTGCGGTTCATTGTTTCTGTCAGATCATTACATTCACTGACGAGCGGAAGAGGTATGGATAGTCCCGGATTATTCTGAGCAAAATCCGTCATCATTGAAAGTATATTTTCATACCGGCGGATAATCCTGAGTTTGGGGCTGTCGCTTATAAAAATATGTTCCTCGATGGTGTGTTCTTTTTCATATACGGGATTTTGGGGAAGATACGATACGCCTGCTTCCTTATTAATAACTATGCTTCCGCCTTCGCTTTCGAGTGTTCCTGCGATGCACTGGAGGAGCGTGCTCTTTCCTGAGCCGTTTTTCCCGATGAGGGCAGCCTTGTCCCCTTCATTTAAACCGAAACTTACATCTTTAAATAAGGGTTTTTCACGACCCATGCGTGCGATACTGCTGACTGATAAATAATTCATACTTCTTATGAGTATATCAATTTTTATATTTTTTTGATACAGTAGCAGCTATACTATCAATTTCAGGCGGTTGTATGCTCATCAGCTTTTTATCGGTCGGACAGCAGGTTATCATCCTTTTTCTTCTTATTTCTGTCGGTTTTATCACCGCAAAAAAGGGTTTTTTTACAAAGGAAAGCATTGCTAACCTTGCAGCGTTTATTTTATATGTGGTGACTCCCTGCGTTATTATTGAATCTTTTAACCGTCCCTTTGATCCTTCAATGCTTTCTTCCCTTGTTACCGCACTTCTATGTGCTGTCTTTGTTCATGGTTTGACTATTATCCTCGTATCTTTTTTTATAAAGGATAAAGAGGAATCGAGAAAAAGAGTTCTTCAGTTCGGTGTGGTTTTTTCTAACTGCGGCTTTATGGCTCTTCCTCTTCAGTCTGCGCTTCTCGGCTCCGACGGTGTCTTTTTCGGCGCTGCTTTTATAGCTGTCTTTAATATTTTTGTCTGGACATACGGTATTAATCTTATGGACGAAGGTGCAAAATTTCTTGCTTTCAAAAAGATGTTCTTAAATCCCGGTGTCATAGGAGTGGGAATCGGACTCCTCTTGTTCTTAACACCGCTTGAACTTCCTTTTTTATTGTTTAAACCTGTGCAGTACTTTGCCGCCCTTAATACTCCTCTTCCCATGGTTGTTGTCGGGTTTTATCTTTCTCAGATCACAAGTCTTGCTTTTTTTAAAGATACGAAACTGCTGTGGAGCCTCTGTGTACGTTTAGTAATAGTACCTCTTCTCAGCCTTGCGGCTTTATACTTTATGGGTGTAAAGGGAGTCCTTCTCACGGCTGTGATAATTGCCGCCTCTGCTCCTACCGGAGTGAACACGGTCATGTTTGCGGTGAAGTTTAATAAGGATCCCGCTCTCGCTGTGACCATGGTCTCGGTGTCGACTCTGTTTTCTATTATTACGATGCCGCTAATTGTCTCTTTTGCCATGTTCCTTGGACGCTGACTTTTTTATGTAAAACTGATAGCTACCCGACAGATACAGTGCAGCAAGGGTTTTCTAGTGCGCTGCGGTTTTCAGAATTTCCTGCTTGTGGTGAAGTGTATAGATGAAGTGAGCCGCCTCTGCAGTGCTTCCAGTAAGGGCAGGATACACATTTCCCTTTTTTTGCCCAGGAACGGTCCCTCATTATAGAAAATTTATGTTCCCAAATATCCGTAAAATTATCAGTGTATATTGAACCTTGAATGAACTGAGGCTCCCTCACGCTAAGGCAGCCTGTGATTGATCCGTCGCACATTACTGAGGCTGTGGATATTCCTGATCTGCAGAAAAAATAGAAATCGCGGACTTTTTTTTCATACACTCCCAAAAATCCTTCACACGAATACGCTGTTTTTATCGATGATGTTTTACGGGCGGTACTAATAAAATTCATCAGTTTAGTACGTTCTTCCTGATTGAGGACAAGCTCGCATTTTCGGGAAGCTCTTCCTGAGGGAAAAATACTGAATATGCGCCATGAAGGAACATTATTTTCCTCCAATACTTTCTTAAGATCAGGGAGTGTTTGTATGTTACGCTTGTTAGTGCAGGTTATCACGTCAAACCCGAATGAGTTTTTATTTTGTGTATATACTTCTGAACACAGTCTTACGGCATTCATTGACTTTGCATATGCTTCTTTGTTCTGCCGCAGCCAGTTATGATCATCTTCCAGACCGTCAATACTGATGCTTACCGATTTCATTCCTGCCTGCAGAAGATGAATAAGTTTCTGTTCAGTAAGCAGTATTCCGTTTGTCACTATTCCCCACGGAAAACCTCTTTCAGTTATTTCTCTTCCTGCTTCTTCCAAATCTTTGCGGAGAAGCGGTTCCCCTCCGGTTATACAGATAAAAATATCAGATGGAGTATATGAGAAAGCAATATCATCAAGGACTTTAAGGAAATCAGCGGTATTCATATCCGGTATGGATGACTGCTTCAGGCAGTCGCTGCCGCAATGGAGGCACGACAAGTTGCAGCGCAGCGTGGCTTCCCAAAAAAGGTACGTTAAGGTGTGTCTTTGTACTTCCCGTTTGCGGTAGACAGAAAAAAGTGAGAGTTCAATCTTCTGTCGTACAGTAAGTTTATTTCTTTTCAAGGGTGATGTTATACGTGGTGTCATATACCGATGCAGAATCGGGATGCAGCACTTCTGTCTTAAAATCTCCGCCGTTTGCATCCCCGTCGGTATCGGAAAATGTTAGTTCTATAGGCACCTGTGCATAATGATATGATTGAATAAAGAAACTTCCGTCATTTGCGGTAATTCCGTAATACGAAGCTTCTCCGGTTGTAAACGTAACGTCTATGTTTTTTACCGGAATAGGTGTCCCGTCATCATGTATAAAATGCACGGAACCTTCAATAAAGCCTGCAGGGGGAGGGGAGCCGTAACAGGCAGTCAGTGTGCCGATTCCTATGAGGGCTAACACCGACTGAGTAATTTTTTTATAAAGGGCTTTTACTTTTTTCATTCTTGTCTCCGAAAAAAAAAGAATACACTAATAGTATAGGAGAGGTTCGCAAAATTGTCCACAAAGGTTTCTGTCTTTAAATAGGTTCACCTGCTTCCATAAGCCTCTTGTTAAACGGTGTAATTACAGCTGCTAAAAGCATAACCGCTCCGGTTATAATGAGTATTGTTTCAATTGAAACAGTATCTGCAAGGGGACCGAAGAGCAGCATTGAAAGCGGCATCAAAGACTGTGCGAGCATACCGTAAATGCTGAATACACGCCCCAGAAAGGCGTCTTCTATGTGTTCCTGAAGCATGACTGTTGCAGGGGTGTTCATTAAGGGCAGCGCAATGCCGAATATCAGCATAAAAAAGAGGTACATAATAAAGGGCAAAAGGTTAGTAATACCAAAAAGAGTTGAATTAGAAAGCCCTAAAATCCTGGACAAAAACGGCGAAAGTCCGAGTGCGAAGGTGCAAAAAGCCATTACGGTATTAGCACTGAGAATGGTTTTCATCCTGTTTTTGAATCCGCCCCACGCCGCAATGACACCTCCTCCAGCCATCATACCGACAGAAAAAACAATCTCAATTGCGGTCAGCCGCCATACTTCGCTGCCGTAAGAACGGGCAGTCTGCAGGGGTGTTAAAAAGGCTGCGGGTGAAACGAGGATTAACAGCACTGCATTATAGGCGAAAAAAGAAAGAAGGTAGCGGTGGTTTTTTATGTATGATAAGCCGCCTTTGAAATCGCTTAGGAATCCGTCGGAGGCTGCAGGGGCAGGAGATGAGGCATCGGGCTGTGTATCGTCAGTCTGTACACCGGTATCTTCTTTTTTTTGTTCATGTACAAAAAAAAGCAATACTGATATTGCCAAAAGAGCGGTAAGGGCATCTATGAGAAAAATTGAGTTCATGGGAAGAACTGCTAGGAGGCTTCCTGCTGTGATGGGGGAGACAAGCATGAGTGCGCTTTGCAGAGTTCCGTTAATCCCGTTCACCCGTGTAAGCTGTTCTTTAGGCACTATTCGGGGTAAAAAGGCTCCAACGGCAGGCTGATGTACCGCATTGCCCAGTGAGCGAAGCGCTGCTG
The DNA here is from genome assembly GCA_023398165.1 of Spirochaetota bacterium. Taxonomy (GTDB): domain Bacteria; phylum Spirochaetota; class Spirochaetia; order Treponematales; family Treponemataceae; genus JAAZLA01. Next base: position 376,231 of record JAEWSQ010000007.1, read on the forward strand.
CAGTGAAGAAAAGGAAGACTTCAGATATATTAAACGAAAGAAGAAGCGCTGTTATAACGCTTACAACAGCTATAAAAGCATCCGCAATTGCAATAATCTTTTTCCGGTCATAGCGGTCTGCCCAAACACCTGCAAAGGGCGACAATACAAAGGCCGGCATAAATCCTGCAATAATGTAGCCTGTCATCACAAAGCCTGACTGTGTATCAAGAGTCAGATGCCACATCATAGCATACTGCACAAGCGATGAGCCGAACAGCGAAAGTGATTGCCCGCCGAGGAAGAAGACAGCGTTTTTTTTCCAGTTGTATTCTTTATTCATAGTATAACAGCAGTATCTATGTACCGTCGGCGTAAATTACTCAAATGATGACTATATAAGTCCCATAATGAGTTTATACGCAACGGTTCCTGGTTTGGGAATTGAGGGAAGATTGTCCCGGGTAAACCATTTGGCCTCATCAATCTCATCAGCCTGAAGGTGAAAACTTCCTTCTTTATAGTCGGCTTTATATGCGAGCATAAGCTGATCGGGAAACGGCCAGCTCTGACTCGTTATGTAGCGTATATTTTGAATCGTTATGCCGACTTCCTCTTTAACTTCACGTGCAACGGCTTCTTCAGCGGATTCACCATGTTCAACATAGCCTGCAAGACACGTGTACACATCGGTATTTCTCTGACTATGGCGCGCAAGGAGCACAGAACCCTCTTTTTCAATCAATACGATAACGGCAGGAGCAATTGTCGGGAAAAACTGCTCGGAGCACATCATGCAGCTTCTCGCTGTTTCAAATTTATCATCCTGGAGGGGTGCTCCGCAGCTTGAGCAGAAGTGAGTTCTTGATCTCCAGCACAATAAGGCATGAGCCCGGGAAGCTTTTTGAGAATACGGTTTATCTTCAACAAAGAGGGACCGGAGCGGTATAAATTTGTATCCTGCGGGTGCGGGTGCATTGTCTTCCAGAAGGAGAGCCGTATAATTATGCTCGGGCTCTGAAAACCAATCCTTTACCAGAAGATGATCGAGACATTTTAAAACTGTCTGGTCATCAGGCAGGTCTTCTGTCTTCTCATCCGCAAGCAGCGAGGCATTTTTAAATATCAGGTGCAGAGGATAAAAATCTCCTGCTCTGGTTGTAATCATAGGCATGCATACAGGATATCACGGCTTGTCATATTTTGCAAAGAAAAAATAACAGACGGCATTCATCTTCACGAAACTCCGCCTGTACTGCTGTTTGTTCTTTTTTGCTTTTAAAAAACACAATATATAGCGTACTTGACGGTGAAGATACGGAAACCTCTTGATGAAATACAGTATTTGTGTTAATGTCTGTAAATGAAAGTAGCAATCTTTTTCGGATCAACATCTGATACTGAGACGATGAAGAAGGCAAGTTCCGTGCTTGCCGGCTTCGGTGTGGGCTATAGCGCCTTTGTCCTGTCTGCTCACCGTTCCGGTGATCTTCTAAAACAAAAAATCATAGAAATTGAAAATGACGGCTGTGAAGTAATAATTGCCGGTGCGGGGCTTGCGGCTCACCTTCCCGGTGTTATTGCCTCTCATACTGTTCTGCCGGTTATCGGTGTTCCTCTTGAATGCATTTCAAACGGCTCCAACGGATTAGGCGGCCTTGATGCGCTTTATTCAATTGTACAGATGCCCCGTCAGATACCCGTTGCAACTGTGGGCATTAATAATGCCGCCAACGCTGCATATTTAGCGGTAGAAATACTCGCAGTAAAATATCCTGAGCTTCGTATGAAACTCAAAGATTTTAGAAAAAAACTAGCCCAAGAGGCAGCCGAAAACGGCGGTATGGGAGTCACTCTATGACTGACGGTTTAAAAGTTGAAAAGAAAGAGCAGATGTATGAAGGAAAAGCTAAAAAAGTATTTGCAACAAACGATCCTTCTCTAGTTATCATGGAATATAAAGATTCAGCTACCGCATTTAACGGTGAAAAAAAAGGCACCATTGATGAAAAAGGAGTCATGAATAATAAAATTTCCAATTCCCTTTTTGAAATGCTCGGTTCCAAGGGTATTCCGACACATTTTCTTAAACAGCTTTCAGACCGTGAAGTTTTATGCAAAAAAGTTACAATTGTGCCCCTCGAGGTAATTGTCCGTAACGTTGCGGCGGGTTCATTCAGTAAAAGACTCGGTATTCCGGAAGGAAGCGCTCTAAAAACGACTATTTTCGAAATCTCATATAAAGATGATGCTCTCGGCGACCCGCTTATTAATGACTATCATGCAGTGGCAATCGGCGCTGCAACCTGGGAAGAATTGAAAACTATTTATACCCTGGCCGGAAAAATTAACGATATTCTTAAGTCATTTTTTCTGGATCTCGGGATTAAACTCATCGATTTTAAGCTCGAATTCGGAAAAGATAAAGACGGAAATATAATTCTTGCCGATGAGATTTCCCCCGATACCTGCCGGTTTTGGGATGCAAAGACAAACGAGAAACTTGATAAAGACCGCTTCAGACGGGATATGGGAAATGTTAAGGAAGCCTATGTGGAAATCCTTAACCGTGTAACAAAAAAGTAAGATTAATGAGAGAAAGTTCTGTCCTCCGCAGTCCGGTTGAACAGAGCTTTTTTCTTTTCGGGGGAATTATGGAAAATATGTTTGAACCTGATTTTGACAAACTGCATGAAGAATGCGGAATAGTAGGAATTTATCTTAATAAAAAAGATTCCAATGATTTTAATGCAGCGCGCATGGCGTATTACGGCCTTTATTCTCTGCAGCACCGCGGTCAGGAAAGTGCCGGTATTGCGGTAATGAATGACGGAGAGGTTGACCAGCACAAGGGAATGGGGCTGGTATCTGAAGTATTTCAAGCAGATAAACTAGAGGAAATGAAGGGTGAGATTGCTGTGGGACATGTGCTCTATTCAACATCAGGAGCTGCACATATTGAGAATGCCCAGCCTTTTGTTAACCGGTTTAAGCTCGGCTCTATTGCTGTTGCCCACAACGGAACCCTCGTTAATTATCTTCAGCTAAAAGAATTTCTTGAGGAAACAGGCTCAACCTTTGTTTCAACAAGCGATTCCGAGGTTATCATCAAACTCATTGCCAAGAATTACAAAAAGGGTCTTGAAAAGGCTTTGACAGATACTATCCAGATGATTAAGGGTTCTTTTGCCCTGGCGGTGATGACAGAGAGCTGCCTTATCGGGGCACGCGATCCCCACGGCATCCGTCCTCTGTGTCTTGGCAAGCTTGATAACGGATGGGTTCTGGCAAGTGAAAGCTGCGCTCTGGACGCAATCGGAGCGGAACTTGTACGCGACATAAGACCCGGTGAAATTGTTATTATTAATGACGACGGAGTGCTGTCATTCGAATTTGGAGAGCATACATCCAAGCAGACATGCATTTTTGAATATGTTTATTTTGCCCGTCCCGATTCAATCATGGACGGAATCCCTGTACAGGAAGCAAGACTCAGAATGGGCGCAGTCCTTGCCCGGGAAAGCGGTGTCAGTGCCGATGTCGTTATCGGTGTGCCTGATTCAGGACTCGGAGCAGCAATGGGATACTCCAAGGCAGCAGGAATTCCTTATGCAATGGGAATAGTAAAAAATAAATACATCGGAAGAACCTTTATAGCTCCAACCCAGTCAGCCCGGGAGAAAATGGTTTTCGTAAAACTCAATGCCCTTAAAAGCGATGTTAATGGAAAACGCGTCGTTATTATAGATGACTCAATAGTCCGGGGAACAACCTGCCGCCGTCTTATTCAAATTCTGCGCCGTGCAGGAGCTAAGGAAGTTCATTTCAGAGTTTCTTCTCCTCCTGTCAAGTTTCCCTGCTACTTCGGCATCGATACACCGAGCAGGGCTGACTTAATATCGTCTGCAAACTGTGTTGACGATGTATGCAAGCAGATCGGCGCGGATACCCTTGCTTTTATTTCCATCGAAGGAATGATTGAGGCAATCAATGGTCTGGATAATACCGGATGCACATACTGCAGAGGCTGTTTCACAGGAGAATATCCGGTTCCGGTTCCCGGTGAACTCGCCGGAAAACGTCTGTAAAACTGTATACCGTGAACTAAGAGAAACCGGTTGAATACAGATGGCATAAGTATAAAAGAGAAGGAGAATTAGAATGATAGATTATAGACAGTCTGGTGTTGATATTGAAGAAGGCTACAAGGCCGTTTCCAAATATAAGGATCATGCGAAAAGAACCAAGGTGAAAGGACTTTTAAGCGGGCTGGGAAGTTTTGCCGGAATGTTTGAAGTTCCGTCCGGCATGAAAAACCCCGTAATGGTTTCGGGAACCGACGGAGTCGGAACAAAGCTCGATATCGCCTTTGCAATGAAAAAATATGACACTGTCGGCATCGACTGCGTGGCAATGAGTGTTAACGACATTCTCTGCACCGGTGCAAAGCCTCTGTATTTTCTTGACTACATAGCCTGCGGGAAACTCGATGCACAGGTTGCCTCAGATCTTGTTAAAGGTGTTGCCGACGGATGTGTTGACTCTGACTGCGCTCTTTTAGGCGGTGAAACTGCGGAAATGCCCGGATTTTACGATGAAGGCAAGTACGATATTGCAGGATTCGGCGTGGGCATCATCGAAAAAGAACACATCGTAACCGGAGAAACTATTAAAGATGGTGATGTGCTTATTGGTCTTGCGTCAACAGGCGTTCACTCAAACGGGTTTTCACTTGTAAGAAAACTCGTGACAGATTTTAATACTCCCTTTGCCGGTAAAACAATAGGAGAGGTTCTGCTCACTCCTACGAAGATTTACGTAAAACCGGTTCTCTCCGTTCTTGAAAAATTCAGAAAAGAAGTTCACGGCATGGTCCATATTACAGGCGGCGGTTTTTATGAAAACATACCCCGCATGTATCCGTCAGATGATGACGGCACTATGGAGCTCATTTCTGTCATTAAAAAGAATTCCTGGAAAATCCCGGAAATTTTCGGGGAACTGGTACGGCGCGGTGCGGATCCAAGCCGCATGTATAATACGTTCAATATGGGAATCGGTTTTGTGATGGCTGCAGAAGCATCAAAAGCAGCCGGTATTATTGCGGAACTTCAAAAGAATAATCAGGAAGCGTATATAATAGGCCGTGTTGCAAAGTCACAAAAGAAAGTTAAAGAACAGGCCGACGCTGTTATATTTGAAAACTAGGGTCTCTGTTTGAAACCGCTTGAACAGGAATTTATCAGTGAAGATATTATTCCTCTTAACTCCAGTTTTAATGCCGGGTCGATGGCTTACGGAGACCCGGGGTTCCCGTCTTCTTTTACGTGGCGCGGTACTGAATACCGGGTTAAGAATCTTCTTCAAACTGAAAAATCGCTTAGAAACTGCCGGAACGGATCGGGTGAGAAATACATAAATAAGCATTATTATGTATTTGAAACTGAAACAGGCGAAATTATGAGCGTGTACCGTAAACGCAGCGGAACGAAAAAAGATTCCTGGGTTTTATATACGCTTCAAAGGAAAAAGATCGTGAAAACTCCTGTAAGAACCGCAGTGCTTGTTTCAGGCGGCGGAACAAATCTTCAAGCGCTCATTGATTATGAAAAAGAGCATGTCGATTGTCCCTATACAATTTCTCTTGTGGTAAGCAGCACAAAAGATGCCTATGCCCTGGATAGGGCAAAGAAATCATACATACAGGCTCAAGTATGCAGTCCGTATTCAGTTATGGGAAAAGACAAGGCGCAGGAAGCAAGCCGCGATGAAAAAAGAGAAGCGGTCTCGGATGCTGTTCTTGAATTGTGCAGAAAAGAGAATATTGAAGTAATAGTGTTAGCAGGTTTTTTAACGGTCCTTTCAGGATCTATCATCGATGAGTATTCAGGAAAAATTATCAACCTGCATCCTGCTCTGCTGCCCAAATTCGGCGGGGTGGGGATGTGGGGCCATCATGTTCACGAAACGGTCCTTGCTTCAGGCGAGAAAGAGTCGGGCTGCACAATTCATCTTGTTGACGGCGGCTGCGATACAGGTGAAATTCTTCTTCAAAAGAAAGTCTGCATTCTCGAAGGCGACACGCCTGAATCTTTGTATGAACGCATCGCACCCCTGGAACACGATGCCATGGTTGAAGGACTCGTTTTGCTGTCGGACAGAATCAGGTCTTAAAACCTATTAATCTGCTCTTTGTATATACGTAGCCTTCGGCGTTACGATAATTTCCACACGCCTGTTCATAGCTCTGCCTTCTTCTGTGGCATTATCGCCGAGGGGAACCGTTCCGCCGAAACCTTTATACGAAAAGAGGTTTTCATTAAGTCCTCTTTCCGTGAGCTGACTGATAATTTCTTTTGCACGTTCGATCGAAAGATTCATTTCACCTGAGGGTTTGCCGACGCTTGCGGTATGGCCTTCAATCTGAATTGTGTACTCGTTTGTCTGAGCGTGCTTCAGTAAAAGTTCTGCTATTGCATCAATATGTTCCGCTTCCTCAGGAAGTATAAGCGGGGAATCTGCTATAAAGTTGATATGCGCTGTTATTTGAATTCCTTTATATGAATCGGTGATCATGTCGGGAATTTTATTTTCGTAGTAAAAGTTTTGAATCTCGCGGAAGGTGACATAATAGGACGCTGTTTTTTCCGGGGCTGAAACATCATGTACAAGAACATCATTATCAAGGAGTATGACAATTTTGCCCTGTCTGAGAAGCTCAAGATTTGCGGGGACTGAAAGAATTTTAAGGGCATCATTTCTTGATATTACCGGATCCGTTCTATAAACGCCGAATACCTTTCTTACTGAAATTCTTAAGGGATCTGTTCCTATGCGGTCGGAAAATAATGACTCATCAATCGATGACGAATACTGCACAATGCCGTTTTTCTGTGCAATGCTGCTTTCGGTCATATTTTTTTCATACAGAAGCTCCATGCTTTCGTCCCAGATTTTTGGAAACAGGCAAGGATACATTTTATCCTGGACAAATTCTCCCTGTACCGGAAGCATTCCGCGTGCATCAATGAGAATACCCGTATAGGAGCGTGAGGATACTCTTTCAATGGGAAGAGGCGGCGTATAGGGAACATTATGCTTTATCATGAGAGAGGCAATATCGGTGAGGGAAACAGCATGATTCATCTGAAGATCCCTGCCGTTGTTAACATATACTGCAGGGGACTTTTTACCGTTGTCGCTCAAGAGCGTAAGCTGTTCAAGCGTTATGTAGTCGCGTAATACCATATCGCCAAGTTTGTTGGAAGAATCGACAGAAAGAGACAGGAGAGGATCCTTTATAAGGTTCGGTATCTGCATATTCATCCGCTCAACCGCAGCACCCCTTCCGGATGGAATAATGATGCCTGCTTCTTTTATATTGAGCTTAACGCGTGATGTAAAACTGTATTGAGTCCAATCCACGCTGCTCTGTGAGCTGTACGCCTGGGTATAGGCGCATAAAGAGACCGTAAATAATACTAATAGAACCAGAATTTTTTTCGGCATACAAATCCTCTAGTCCAATATCGGCACTTTCAGGCTTGAACCTGTGCGTAAAATATCATTTATGGACATATTATTCTCTTCGGCCAGCTGTTCCACCTGAATATCGTAAGCAAGCGCAATGCTCCAAAGGGTATCGCTCTTCTGTACAATATAGGAACCGTCAAATGTGAGTGTTTCATCTGCTTTCCTTCCCTTGTATTCAGCCACTTCTTTAAAGCTCGGTATAAGGATTTTTTGTCCAATAATTATTTTTGAAGTAGTCATGCCGTTCACCTGCTGTATGAGGCTTACATTTATACCGTAATGCAGTGAAAGCGCATACAGCGTATCGCCTGATTTTACCGTATACATGGAGTACCTCATGAGTGAAAAGGCATCGTCCTGTATCAGGCTTTTAACAGATTCGAGGGATCCTTGCGGCAGTCTTAAACGGTAAGAACTGTCCAGAGGCGTAACTCCATAGTACAGAGCCGGATTATAGAAAGACAGCATTTTCTGATCGAGGGATGCTTTTTGAGCGAGAAGATCGAGTGCTATCGCCTGGTTTACGACCAGTTCCTCATAACGGACCGAACTGTCGTTTTCAAGATCAGGTTCTGAAAACTCAATCCCGTAGTATTCATGATTTTCAAGAATCTCTGCAATTGCTAAAAACTTGGGAACATACTGCTTAGTCTCATTTTTTAGAAGGCCTTTCTCTGCAAGGTACCAGAAATCTTTTTTTCCGGCAGTCTTAATGGTTCTTGAAACGGCGCCGAGACCGGCGTTATATGAGGCGAGGGCTAAGTACCAGTCATTGAAGTATGCGTAGTTTTCTTTAAGTTTCTTAAGTGCAGCCGAAGTGGAAAGCCACGGATCGCGCCGTTCGTCCATCCAGTCATTCATCCGTATATTAAAAGGCGATATACTGTTTTTCATAAACTGCCATAATCCGGCCGCTCCCGATTTTGACAGTGCTGATATTTTGTAATTCGATTCAATAACAGGAAGATACTGCAGGCATAGGGGAAGCCCCTGGTCTTTCAGTTCTTTAATAATATAAGCCCTGTATTGCGATGCTGAATTCATTACACCCGAAAGCCATTTTTTTGCTGAATCCGTAAGGTACTGTTTTTTATAGTAGCTGACGAGTTCATGATCCGGAACTTCAATATCGATTGCTGCAAGCTGTAAAGTCCCGCCTCGTTCAGCTTCCTTGACTTCTTCTGCAGGCTCGGGCGCTTCACCGGCATTACATGCGGCAATTTCTATATCCTGAGTTTCAATTCTTTCTCCCTCAGTCTGAACATCCTGGGCTTCAACGGAAAATAACACTGTGAGAGACAAAAAAAATAAAAGCAATTTTTTCATAATTTTTCACCAAAATAAATTCCCGCCCATTCCCATCTTCCGTGAATTTCAGGATCCAGGGGGAAATTCACTTTTCTAAAATATAAGTACCATAGCGATATATACCGGTTCCAACCGGTTGTTCTAAGGTAGGCTTCATTAGGATTTGATGATTCATCGAGTTCTGCATCGAATCTGATTCTGTTGCCTCTTCCGTAATCGCTCATGGAAAAACTTTTTTGGCTGTTGTCATCAGTTTCATCCTGCTTCCATGACATCGCGAAGAAATTAACCTTTGAACGGTAGCGGTCGAGTGCGGAGAAGTTATTTTTTGAAATAGCATCTTTGACGGCGGATTCAAGAGCCTCAAGACTTTCAAAAGTCCAGTCTTTTGCAGAATTATTTAAATCGATGAGTCTTCTCGCCTTGCTGTATGCTTCAGGAATTCCGGCTATCTGAATTGTGGTTGCATCAGGCTGTTCCAAAAAAAGACTGTAGGTTTTCAGAGCCTGCTCCCAGTCGCCGAGGGTTTCATATTCCATGGCGAGTCTCATATACAGTTCTGTCTTGTTAACATCATTGGGATATTGCGAAATAAGTCTGTTAAAATAATCGGCACGGTTTTCTGATGAAGTGCTGATGTTTAATAAATTCTGGAGGCAGACAACATGAACAGATTTTCCCTTAACCAGTAAATCGCTGTAATTTTGAATGATACGGTCAAAATAGTATTCAGCAACCTTATCGGCACCGTTCTCCATGTACGTGTGCGCGGTAAGGAGCAACCAGTAGGCATTGTAGGAATCCTGAGGATGCTTTTCAACATAGTCGGTTAAAAAAAGAATGAGGCCGGCCGAGTTGCCGGAGCTTTTATAATATGAAGCAATTTGATTGATTACAGAAAACTTGCTTTCGGAAGAAATAGAAGGATCTTCGAGAAGCTTAAATAGATCATTCTGAGGATCAGAACCGTTATCTGAAACGGTGCAGGAAAAAAAACAGAAAATATATACACAAAGAAAAAAACGTGATACCTTAGTAACATTAGACATAGAGTTATAGTATCATGTTGCTGTGCCGGTTGGCAATACTTGCAATATGATCAATACGGCTTGTGCAGGGGCGTCCGGAATGAATAATGATACTAATCAGGAATCAGAAAAAAGCAGAATACTGTTTTCAAAACCAAGGAAAATCCTTCTTGCTGCAGGTTTATTACTCATAGGTGCAGGCGTTCTCTTATTCGGTTTAAAGGAATCCCTGGATGTTTTTTCGTTTATCGCGTTCCGCGCCTTCTTCTTTTTTTTAGTCGGCGGTATTCTTTTTTACCGGTCAATGACCGGTAAAAAACTTTCATCTCTTTTCTTCATTTCCCTGGTAATATTATGCAACGGTTTTTTGATTATAGCTGTGGACATCGGATTAATACCCTATAAGCTCATACAAATTTGGCCTGTTATGGTCATGCTCAGCGGTATTATGCTCGTTCCGACGGGAATATATAAAACGGGTAGGGTTACAAGCCGTTTTTTAGTTCCTGCTGTAATGATTTTTTTCATGGGAGTGTTCTTTTTACTATTCTCGCTTGATATAATACCGGTGAGTTTTATAAGTTTTTCAGCACAGTGGTGGCCTCTGTTTTTTATTCTGGCAGGGTTATTTCTTGTTGCTCTTTTTTTCTATGGTAAAAAGAAGGATTCTATGTAATGAAGCGGAAGCTCCTCTGTCCGGGTTTTCTTTTAGTGATTATTTTCCTCGCGTCATGTGCCTCTACAAAGACAGGTACTGTACCGCCGGATACCACATTAACCCCCACCGCAGAGCAGAATGCCACGGCTCTTACTCCTGCCAAACAAAAAGAATCCTTTTTCGAAGGCATCGATGAATCAGTCGTTTCAAAGGTTAAGAACGGAACAAAAGCTGATCTTCAGTCTGCTCTCGGCAGTATTAAGAAATCTGCTGAATCGTACACGGATAATGAAATAGTGCTTATTACTATAATACAGGGTTTGCAGTCAATCGTGTACAATGAAACAGTTGCCGCCGTGGATATTTCCTCTTCTACGGTTATAAATCCTTATACTGCTTCACTGGATTCAGCCAAAAAAGGCGTATACGATTTCAGCGCGGGAGACTCAGATTTTTTTACCCTCATGCTTCCCTCTCTTGTTCTTTTAACGGCTCCGTCTCTTCAAAATTATTATGAAGAAGCCTCTCTTTCTCTTGAAAAAGCCTTAACTCTGGAAAACGGGAGTTTTTTGGCTCTTTATCTGTATGCTCTGGTCTCGGAACGTTCTGGAAACAAAGAAAAGGCCTTATCCTGTTATGAAAAGGCATACAGCCAGGATTCCTCGTATATTTCTCTCGACCGTCAATACATGAAACTTCTGTATGATACAGGCGATGCCGGTACATCTTTACATGTTGCCCAATCCCTTTTAACCCTGTCATCAGGCGATCTTGAGGCTTTAAAAATCTGCTCCCTTATCAGCTATTCAAACAAAAATTATGATGCGGCAGAGCAGTATGTCGCTCAGGTACTTCAAAAGGAGCCTGATAATAACGAGTATATTCTTTTCCGGGCACGTATTCTCATGGACAAGGGCGATTATATACGGGTTTCATCTCTGCTCGATCTGTATGCCCGAACCGATAAAACCGGCAAGGAGTATCTGTTGCTGAGAGCCCGCCTGCAGCGCGACTGGAATAAAAACACCGCAGCTTCTTCGAATACCATTCAGGAGGCCTTGACATTATATCCGTCTGATATTGACGTGCTTCTTCTTGCCGCTTCCCTTTCGGCTCAAAGCGGTCAAAAAATCGGAAAATTAACATTGCAGGAACTGCTCTCTCAAATCCTTTCACAGGATCCGGAAAACAGCGAGGCATTGCAGCTTACGGTAAATGAGTATGTCCGCCAGCAGAATTGGGAGCAGGCATATGAATACAGTACAAAAATAATTGCGCGTAAAACATTCTCTTCATCTATTCTTTTTTCCCATTTCGAGATCTGCATTCATCTTGGCGAGCTTCGTGAAGCAGGGGAAATATATACAATGCTATCTGAGACTGATGCGGATGTAAATGAAGTTTCCCTTGTTAAAATTAAACTTTCTATTGCACAGGGCAGGGCGGATGAAGCCCGATCCCTGATTGAATCCATGCTTTCTTCAAACCCCGTATCCAGAATTAAGAGCATTTTATATTATGAGAGAAGCAGAATTGCGACCGGCGATGAGGCAAAACTTGCTGATCTCCGTGCAAGCCTTACATCAAATCCGCGCAACGATGAGGCATTATTTGCACTCTATGAACTGTATTTTGAAAAGAAGGATTACAGAAAAGCCCAGTACTACCTTAAACAGGTTGTATCCCTCAATTCCACCGATCAAAGACTGTTAAAACTTAATGAGGAAATAGAAAAATTACTTGCGAATTAAACCAGGCTGGTATACAATCATTTCGTCATGACAGTATGACAAATCATTATACTTCTTTTGGAGGTTTTTATGTCTAAATACGTATGTTCTGTATGCGGTTATGTGTATGATCCTGTTGTCGGAGATCCTGACGGCGGCATTGCACCGGGGACGGCTTTTGAAGATATTCCGGATGACTGGGTATGCCCGGTGTGCGGAGTGGCTAAATCGGCATTTGAAAAAGAATAGGGCTGTCTTGACGGTCTGTTTAGTATTATGATATCCTGCATAGACCTAATTCTATTTGTTTAAAAGGAAGTGTTCTATGCCCTTTATCTCTTTATTACAGACCGCACCTGCAACAGGTTCCGGTTCATTATTAATGACGGTATTACCTATCGGGTTAATATTCGTCATTTTTTATTTTTTTATGATCCGCCCGCAGAATAAAAAGCAAAAAGAAACAGAGAAAATGATAGCCGCTTTGAAGAAAGGCGATAAAGTTGTCACAATCGGCGGGATTCACGGTGTTGTAAGCTCCACAAAAGAGCAGACTGTTATTGTGAAAGTTGATGACAATACAAAGCTTGAATTCCTGCGCTCTGCTATTGCAACTGTGGTAACAGACAAGGCAGAGAAACCAAACAATAAAAAGAAAGATGCTGTCGAAGCTGTTGAAGCAGATACAGCAGCTGCAGCTGAAGAAGAAAAAAAATAAGTCTGGAGTAAAAAAATGAGTAAACGAAGCCGTTTTCTTCTCATTCTGGTAATAATCGGTGTGTGTTTTGCCTTTTTATGGCCTTCAATTAACTGGTATTTGCGTACCCCGAAAGAAGATCAGGCACTAGCCCTTAGTTCGCTGGAATCGATCAAGGATTATTCACGGGTTAAAGCCTCTGAAGATGTTAAGGAATTAAAGGCTCTGACAAGAGACAACCCTTCGTCTCAAGTTCCGGAACAATATTCCTACCTTGTAAAAGAAGCCAGAAAAAATTATAAAGGCATGGATAAAGCCGTTCCGAAAAATATGACTATCCGTGATGTGTTAGCATCGTTCTCCAACGAAGCTGAACTTCTGTCCGCTGTGGAAACACGCTATAGAAGTGAAATACTCAACGATAAGAGCAAATACAATAATTCTGTTAAACTCGGTCTTGATCTTTCAGGCGGTATGAGTGTTATTGTAAAAGCAGATCTTGATGCTGCTGCTGCGACGCAGGAAGGTTTGACAGCCGATGAGATTGCCCTTTTCAAAGAAGATGCCATGGCTCAGGCTGTTGAAACGTTAACCGGCAGAATTGATAAATTCGGCTTGACAGAACCGGTAATCAGAAAACAGGGCGAGAACCGTATTTATATTGAAATTCCCGGCGCCGCTGAAGCAGACAGCATCAATTCCATCATCATGGGCAAGGGTATTCTTAATTTCCGTCTGGTGGACACTGAAGCGACAACAGCATTCAACACCTACTATAGTACACATCCTTCCGAAACCTTTACTGCAAAGGGTGAACTGCTCGATCTTTCGATAATACCTTCAGATACTGAAGTTTTAGGACTCTATTCGAAGGATGAATACGACCTTGATGAAAGAATCGGCTATCTTGTTGTAAAAAAAGAAGTAGTTCTTGACGGTAAACACATCAAATCTGCTGAAATTGGAAGCGATCAGTATACCGGGAAACCCCAGGTTAATTTCATCCTCGATGCTGAAGGCGCAACAATTTTCGGCGACTTTACCACAGCGCATGAGGGCGACTCGCTTGCCATTGTATCTGACGATAAAATTAAATCGTATGCAACAATACAGGAGCCTATCACAGGCGGACAGGTTGCTCTTTCAGGTTTCGGGCTAGAGGAAGCTAATGCAATAAAGAAGGTTCTTCAGACTGCATGGCTTAATGTACCGCTCACTGTTGAAAGTCAGCAGGTAATCGGCGCCTCTCTTGGCGAGCTTGCGATTAAAGAAGGCTTAACCGCCCTTGCGGTAGGTATTCTTGCTGTCATGGTGTTTATGCTTATCTGGTATAAGGGTGCCGGTATTAACGCGGTTGTTGCACAGATATTGAACCTCTTCCTTCTTATAGGTATTCTCTCGGCTTTCAACCTGACGCTGACGCTCCCGAGTATTGCAGGTATGATTCTTACTATAGGTATGGCGGTAGATGCCAACGTTGTTATCTTTGAGCGTATTAAAGATGAACTCCGGCTTGGAAAGAGCAGAGCTGCAGCGGTGAACTCAGGATTTGACCGTGCTTTCTGGGCTATTATGGATTCGAATATTACGACATTCATTGCAGCGATCTTCCTTTCGCAGCTTGGTTCCGGTCCTATCCAGGGATTTGCTGTCAGCCTTGCAATAGGTGTTATATCATCGGTCTTTACAGCTTTATTTGTATCACGGCTGATATTCGACTTTGGTACACAGGTACTTAAGAGCGAAAAACTAAGCATCAGCTGGAGGATTGGAAAATGAAAAAGGTAATCCGTTTTAGTAAATTTTTTATTCCGGCTGTAATATTCAGCAGTGCAATTATTCTCGGCGGTCTTGTCATGCTTTTTACAACGGGAATTAATTTCGGTATTGATTTTAGACCGGGTTTAATTCAGGAGATCCGTATAAGCAATACTGCTTTTCAAATAAGCTATAAGGGTGCTTCATCAATAACAATCGAAACATCCGCTCAGGGGCTTGATCTGGTTGTAAGCGGATTGGGTTCAGAAAAAACAACACATTCCTTCGGATATATTAACTACAAGACCATCGGTGAAATAGTTCAGTCAATTAATACTGTAGAAGGTGTGAGCGCCGTATTAAAGGCTCCCTCTTCAACACCTGCTTCGGAACTGTTTACCTCGTCGGCATTTTCTAACGTTTTAGGCACAGCTCCGATTAATGTATTTTATTTTGATCCTTCCTCTGAAATTAAAATAGAGGATGTCCGTTCAGCACTTCAGAGTATAACGGATTCATCAGTAAAATCTGTAGGAAATAAGGCTGATAATGCTTTTCAAGTCCGTGTCGGTGATGACGGAACAGACACAGAAATGAGCAAGAAGATCCAGTCACAGGTGTATGAACTTCTGGTTCAAAAATTCGGAGAGGATAGAATTGCAGTAGTAAAAACAGACTACGTAGCATCACAGTTTTCAAAATCCCTCGCTGCCCAGGTAATCATTCTTGTTGTCGCAACTCTTATGATGATCTGGATTTACTCGACCATACGTTTCAAATGGGACTTTGCCCTAGGTGCTGTTCTTGCAATTATTCATGATGCTCTCATCATGGTTGCTTTTATTACCTTTACCCAGATGGAATTTAATTCAATAACGATTGCAGCAATTCTTACAATTATTGGTTATTCAATCAACGATACCATCGTAGTTCTTGACCGCGTCCGTGAGAACATTAAGCTTGTCAAGGTTGAAAAGTTCAAGGATATTCTTGATCTTTCTCAAACAGAGATTTTAAGCAGAACGATAATCACAACAGTAACGACGCTTTTAGCTGTTATATCGCTGTATCTTTTTACTTCAGGAAGCATGAAAGATTTTGCTTTTGCCCTGATGATCGGTATGATTTCCGGTGTATACTCGACCATTTTCATCACGGGAGCCTTCGTTGCCCTTGTTAGAAGAAATTGGAAAGCGAGCGATGATGAAAAGAAAACACAGATAAAAGAAATGGCTGAAGAAATTACAGAGTAATTCTTGCGTAATTACTTTGAAGAGGATTATCCGTATGAGATGTCAGGCATACGCCGGGCACTTCATTTACTGGATAGTCCTTTTTTTTTATGGTATAGTAAGAGCAATGAGCCAGCCTAAATTATTCCGTATTATAGATAAAGCAATGTTTGATTATAACCTCATCGAAAACGGCGACAACATTCTTGTTGGAGTCTCGGGAGGGAAGGATTCGACTTCGCTTGTTCACTACTTCTCTCAAAGACGGATTCAAAAAAGGGAAGATTTTTCGTTTACTGCTGTTCATATACATACCGATATAAGCCCTCCTTTGTCGGAAGAGCTCGTTTCTCTGTTCAAATCATGGAATGTTGACTTGAGAATACTGCGCATAAGCGTTCTTGAGCGGCTTAAAGAGGGAAAGAAAATGAACTGCTGGTGGTGTTCCACACAGCGGAGAACCGAACTGAATAGTTATGCAATTGAAAACGGTTTCAATAAGATTGCATTAGGACATCATCTTGATGATATGCTTGAAACCCTCGTAATGAATGTTCTTTCTAAGGGAGAGCTTTCAACAATGCCTCCGTATCTTTCTTATGAAAAATACCCTGTGACTGTTATCAGGCCGCTTATTCTGTGCGATGAAAAAACGATTATTTCACATGCTGTAGAGCATCAGTTTAAAAGCGCCACCTGCACCTGCACGTATCAGGATAACTCTGCCCGTAAAGATGCCCGTAAAAAAATTGCTGACCTTACGCAGGGTAAATATGATGTAAAGATGAAGATAGTTAAGGCCTTACAGAATATTAAGAGCGAGTATCTTCCGTAAAACGTAACTGGTACTATCAGTTTTGCTGGTGTATTCTGTTCTGTATGTGTTCAAGCTTCAGGTTCTTGAGTTTCTCTGTGATGGATACCTTGTACACATGCGGATTTAGTAATCGTTTATAGGTTTTATCAAATGTTTCAAGCTGCTGTATCATGGTTAGTCTGCTTTCTTTGAGAGTCGACTCCGGATCCCGGGATTTGCCGGTTCTTTTCCCGTTTTCGATGCGTTTTTTTAAAAGCGGTTCGATCGCTGAAGGGGAAAAGCTGAACTGCCGGTAATCTCCCGACGGATGATAAAAAGTTGTCTCTATATCAGTGTGTAAAACTTCATCGCTGAGGGCTAAAATGTCGGCTTTTGCAGAGCCGTCCTTGTCATAGAGCCTCCATACATTTTTTATTCCGGGATTTGTTGTTTTATCGGGATTATCTGAAAACTTCATTGCGGTAACATTTTTATGTGTCTTAGTATCCATCCGTGAACAAAGCTTATAGACGCCGGTAAAGGAAGCCTCGTTTCCGCCTGTTACCATATGTGTTCCAACTCCCCAGCTGTTAATCGGCGCGTTTTGAAGTAAAAGGTTTTCTATTATTTCCTCGGTCAACTCATTTGAAACGGTAATAAAGGCATCGGGCAGACCTGCTTTATCAAGCTGTTTACGGACTTCTGCGGCTAAATACTGAATATCCCCTGAATCGAGGCGTACTCCGAAATTATACCCCTGTTCCGTCAGTTTTTTGCCTGCAGTAATGGCATTTTTAATTCCGGAATTGAGTGTGTCGTAGGTGTCAATAAGAAACACCGATTTATCTTTATAAAGATCGGCATAGGCTTCAAATGCCTCAAGCTCGGTGGGAAAAGACATAATCCATGAATGAGCCATCGTACCCTGTACCGGTATTCCGTACAGTTTGCCTGCGAGGGTGTTGCTTGTCCCCGATGCTCCTCCGATATACGCTGAGCGTGAGGCGCTGAGTGCGCCGTCATTCCCCTGTGCTCTGCGGAGTCCGAATTCCATTATTCTGCCTTTTTTACTTGCAAGCCAAACTCTCGCGGTTTTTGTCGCAATGAGGCTTTGAAAATTAATGGTATTTAGAACAAGTCCCTCAATAATTTGAGCTTCTATGAGATTAGCGTGTACACGAATGAGCGGTTCATTCGGGAATATTACCGATCCTTCATCCATCGCATAGACCGTGCCTGAAAAGCGGAATGAGGCAAGATAGGTTAAAAAATCTTTTTCGAAGAAATTAAGGGATTCAAGGTATGCAATATCTTCTTCCGAAAAAGAAAAGGAAGTTAATGCATCTATAAGAGGTTCTATACCGGCTAAAATTGAAAACCCTCCTTCAAACGGCTGCCGGCGGAAAAACATATCGAATACGGCAGTACTGTCCATGTGGTTTTTCCAGTAGCCCTGCGCCATAGTCAGCTCGTAAAAATCGGTAAATAGGGCGCTGTGTGCCGGCGGACAGAGGGGTTTTGCGGTGAAAGACATAGATTCCTCCAATATGTAAGGTTATTTTTGTTTCCAAACTTGGGTTATTTCGCCGATGTACATTTTATGAAAATCATTCCCGCTGTAAACAGAGGAAATAATTGAAGAGTCTGTAAAGTTTTGCGCTTTTATAACATCTGCATACATTTTTCTGCATTCGAGTATAAGGGATGCCTCTTCGAAAGCGACAGATCCGTTTTCACAGGCAAAAGGGGTTAATCCTGCATCATACACTTTATTGGTATTCTTACCCGATACTTTTCCGCAAAGCGATAAGGCTTCTTTGTATGAAGGGGAGAAAAAAGAAAGGGTAAAAACATCTTCTTTTTCAGTAAAAGTATACGTAAACCTCTGAGGTCTGACAAAAATGAAGGCGGCGGGTTTATTCCAAAGAAAGCCCAGACCGCCCCAGCTGGCGGTCATTGTGTTGAAGGTTTTATCGGTCTGTTTCTGTCCCTCGGAAAATGTTCCGGCTGTTATGAGCATCCATTGCTGTCCTATGAGTTTAATGCTGTTTTCTGTGAGGTCATCCGCATCAATGCTTGTAAAGTGTTTCATAGATTAATTGTATAAGTATATTATAAGAGTGTAAAGACGGTATGCAGAGAGCGGAAATCAAAAAAAATAATTGTAAGAGGCTTTGAAGTATGGTAGTATGACCTACAGTATGGAGGAGATATGAAAGAAAAAAGTCAAAATACGCGGCCTAAGAAAGTAAAGTATCCCATAAGCCTGCAGATTATCAGTATATTCAGCATTCTTGTAGTCCTTGCTTTGGGGATTATTACTGTTCTTGTAACCTACTTTATGTCGGAAGATGTACGGCGGACAGCAGAGGAGAATAATCATACTATTAACAGCCGCAGCGCCTCTGAAGTCAACAGCGCTTTTACATCGGTACAGTCTAATGTTTTTCTTTTAATTGATATGCTCAATGCCTCTTCATCCTTTGAAAATCTGGGCAATCAGACGGTAAGCCTCTTTTTTGAAAGAAATCCTTCGATAATATCTATATCGCTTCCTGACGGAACAGAGCTGCAGAATCCTTCTTATTTTGCTCAAGGTTTATTTGAATCCACCACTCCTTCCTTTTTCATACAGCGCAATACCGATGCCTTGAACCTTGCGGCTTCCGGAGGATCGGCTGCATTAAATGCTTCCCCGGTTTTCGGCGAGCTTGTCTGCGCCTTATTTTGTCCTGTGGAAATTGACGGAACAGGAAAAGCGGTGGTTATTTTCTACTCGATGAATGCATTAACAGAGAGTTTTTCAAGCAGCACCATAAACAGTTCTTATATCGTTAATCATCAGTCTTCTCTCATCCTCCATCCCGATTATGAACTTGTTCTGGAGGGTAAGGATTATTCGAAAAAACCACTCATACGGATCATGAGGGAGAATAATGATGATAACCGGCAAATTCTCATAACCGATGATGACGGTAAAGAATACTTTGCTTCGTATTCCAAACTTGATTTCGGCGATACGGCTGTTATTACCACCGTAGAAAGCAGCGTTATTTTCAGCTCTGTTACTGACACAACGCTCCGCAATTCATATCTTTCAGCATCCGTCTTATTTCTTTCAATTTTGTGCATCTGGTTCTGGTCAAAATCCATAAGTACTCCTGTTAAAAATCTTGCAGTTGCTGCACACCGGATTGAGGAAGGAAATTTTATTATTGATCTTCACCACCCGAGGGATGATGAACTTGGAGTACTCACAGACAGTTTCGTAAGCATGGGAAAAGGACTTGCAGAAAGAGAACGGCTCAAGGATACATTCGGCCGTTTCATTAATAAAGAGATTGCGGAGAAGGCAATGCGGGGGGAATTAACGCTCGGCGGCGAGAATAAATTTACCACTATCTTTTTCTCCGACATACGGTCCTTCACCGCAATGTCTGAAAACCTTGAACCGCATGAGGTTGTTGAATTTCTCAATGATTACATGACCCGGATGGTTCGCTGCGTTAATGAGACTGGAGGGGTTGTAGACAAGTATATTGGTGATGCAATAATGGCTGTCTGGGGTGCACCTGTATCTTCAGGAGACACTGCACATGATGCTTTAAACTGTGTGCGCTCTGCCATGATGATGAGGGCTGAACTGTTTACCTTGAACAAACTGCGGGAAAAAGAAAATAAGAGTCCTATTAAAATCGGCTGCGGAATTAATTCAGGCCCCGTTGTTGCAGGACAGATAGGATCGACAGAGCGGATGGAATATACTGTCATAGGCGATGCTGTTAATCTTGCCTCCCGTACCGAATCGCTTAATAAACCGCTGGGAACTGATATATTGATTACTGAAAACACATACAAACTAATTAAGGATTCTGTTGTTGTTGAAGAAATGCCTTCGGTAACAGTGAAGGGAAAGACAGATCCCATACGGCTCTTTGCCGTGGTGAATATTCCCGGTGCAGATGATATTAAAGGAGCCGGTGAAAAAGGTCCTAAAACAATGGCCCAGGTCCGCTCTGTTTTAGGTATTGTTACTCCCGATTTAACAAAGGTAGATGTTGATGCAGAAGAAAAGAAATATTCAATTAAAGCTTAGCGATATTGCCGCTGTACTCATCTGCACTTCTGCGATGTCTGTATGTTTATTTTTCTTTTTTAGCAATATTAATAAAGAACTCGTAAAAAACACGGAAGATAAAATTGCGACAATAACGTTTAAATACCGTTCAGCTCAGCGGAAATTTTCCGACGGTGTCATCTGGGATAAGCTTCGGAATAATTCAGCAGTGTATAACGGAGATACCATACGTACTGCTTCTTCTTCAGAGGCGACAGTTTTTTTTGAAAGCGGCAATTCCCTTGATCTTCATGAAAATACGCTTGCCCAGATTTATACTAAAAAGAAGGAAGGAGAAATATCAATTTTATTTGACAAAGGGAATCTTGCACTGCAGACAATCAATGATGCACAGAGGGTTACTATTGAATCTTCCAAAGGTACTATAACCATTGATTCAAAAACAAGTCTTTCTGTTTCCATTCACGAGTCGATTCAGAAGGTACAGGTTCTTGAAGGCAATGCCGAGGTCGTTTCCGGCAATAAAGCCGTGGTTCTTTCGACAGGCGACAGCATTGAAACATCGGATACCCCCTCTGTTCTCGAAGAACCTTCAGTAACAATGATTGAGCCTATTCAAAATTACAAACGGCTTAATCACTCGGGGGAATTGACGCATATAATTTTCCGCTGGAAGACAAGCAATATGCCTATGGATGCAAGGTTGTTTCTTGATCTATACACTGACAAGAGGTTATCTGTTTTATATAAATCCTTCGATGTGACAGATGCAGAGGGTATAGATACAGCACTTTCGAACGGCATGTTTTACTGGAAGCTTTATCCTGTACTGAGTGATGCATCGCAAAAAACAAGGTACGACAGCGGGCAGCTTTTAATTCTCGATGCTCCGTCTCCCTCCATTATTACACCTAAGGATACTGTTTTCGAATATGATGCAGATGTTCCTCAAATACGTTTTATGTGGAAGGGAAACGACTGGGTTTCGCTGTATCAGGTTGAGGTAGCTGATAACAGCGACATGATAAATCCGGCGGCTGTAAAAACATCGTCTTCAGAATCGTGTTTTATTGGAAATCTGACGGAAGGAAAATGGTACTGGCGCATCGTTCCAATTTATACTATTCAAAAAACAGACTCCGTCTTTTCTTCCGATGTTCATTCTTTTTCACTCGTAAAAAGTAAACCTCAGAGCATTCCAGTACAGCCGGAAACAGCAACAGAACAGGTGAATATTGATGCTGCAGCGGAAATGGAAGCAGTGCCGAATGCCTCTCCTATTGCCGAAATCTCTTCTTCAAGTGTTTCTTCTGATCAGCACAAGATATCTTCAGCTGAATCTGATGTTCAGAAAAAAATAACTGAAGCTGTTCCCTCTGCACAAGCTTCCGATGTCCCGGCTCAAACAAAGCAGACGCAGCCTAGTCCCAAGGAGAATACCGTTGTGTTTGAAACAACGGAGATAGTAGCGCCGAAAATTGTTTTTAACGAAGTTGCACTTGAGCAGGAAGATACAGACGAAGAGTCTATCGATATTTCTACTGAAACTGAACCTCCTAAAGTTTTGATTAAAAGAATTACAAGCAGCTCTAAAACACAGGCTACAAAGGCGCTTCCGCTTACTGAAAATGATTATTCCGACTCGTTCTCATGGAGAGCCTGGAGCGACATTTCATCGGGCGGAAAATCGACGGCCTCTGTTAATACTGTAGAGGTTTTGTATAAGGAGTCTTTATTTGCGGGAGTTCAGCTTGCAGGTAATGTTAAACAGTCTTCAGTAAAGCAGTACGGATTATCGCTCTATATGTCAAATATGGACATTCCTTCTTCTCTTCGTAAGGCTAAAAACATTAAGTTTAAATTAGTCGGAGATGGAAATGAATATTCAGTGCGTTTCGGTACATCGAATACCGGAGATCAGTATGAATGCCGTTTTGCAACACAGGCTGGAATAGTAATGGAATTTGATATACCGTATACTATGTTCAAACAGTTTTCGGGAAAGAAAATTACCGCATTTGCGCCTGATCAAATATCGAGTTTCAGTTTTGCTCCGGTATCGCCCAAGCCTGGATTGTACAAGCTCACTGTTTTCGATATTAACCCCTATTAAGATAACGGAGCCGCTTACTTTAAAAGCGGCTCTGTCAGTTTTAGATATTTAGCAACGCCCTTCTTCATCTGTTAGTACAGCGGATTTATTAGAGGTGGTTTACATGCAGAAAAAAGCGTATACTCAAGCACAATCAATTGACATAGCTGCTGTTTTGATTTGTTTTTCCGCATTTTTAGTATGCCTGTTTCTGTTTTTCCGCAATATTAATAAAGAACTTGTAAAAAATACAGAGGATAGAATTGCAGTAATTACATTTAAATACCGCTCTGCACAGAGAAAATTTTCAGACGGAGTTATCTGGGATAAACTGAGAAATAACTCAGCGCTGTATAATGGAGACACCATACGCACTGCTTCTGCATCCGAAGCAACCGTTTATTTTGAAAACGGGAGTGCACTGGATTTTCATGAAAACACTCTTGCACAAATATTTACAAAGAGAAAAGAAGGGTATGTATCAATACAATTTACGCGGGGGAATCTTTCAATCAGTACCGGAAGTGATGATGAACGTGTTGTAGTTGAATCAAAACTTGGAACCGTCAGTGTTGAGTCAAAATCGAACCTCTCTATTTCTCTTAAAAACTCCGTTCAGAAAATTCAGGTTCTTGAGGGAAATGCGGAGATAAAATCAAATACCAGCACTGCAGTTTTAACTTCCGGGGATGTAATAGAACTCTCAGAAGATCCTCTAGTCCTTGAACAGCCCTCTGTAATAATGGTAGAGCCTGTTCAGTACTACCGTGTTTTAAATCATTCGGATTCTTTAACAAATATTGTTTTCACCTGGGAGACAAAAAACCGTACTGATGATGTGAAAATTTTATTAAATCTTTATACCGATAAGAGAAATACTCATGAATACTCATCCTATGATGTGACAAATATCAGCGAAAAAGATATTGCGCTTCCAAATGGAATATTTTACTGGAAGCTTATTCCTATTGTAAACGGAAGCTCCGCAGGAACCAGGTACGACAGCGGCCAAGTTCTCATTCTTGATGCTCCTTCTCCTTCTGTTATTACGCCGAAAGACGGAACATTCTCTTTTGAAAATGAAACACCCCAAATCCGGTTTTCATGGAAAGGAAATGACTGGGTATCACTGTATCAGGTGGAGGTGGCAGATAATAAAGATATGGTAAATCCGGTTGTTGTTAAGACCTCTCAATCTGAATCATGCTATGTAAGTACGGTTCCCGAAGGAATCTGGTACTGGAGAGTAATTCCGGTTTATGAAATTACACAAACTGATGCGGTGTACTCATCGGAAGTTAACTCATTTACTGTTGAGAAAATCATAACTAATAAAGAAGCGGTGATCGGTACAGTACAGAAAATACCCGCATCCCAAAGTAAAAGGGACGATGAAAAGATTCAAACCGATATTCCTTCTTCAGTATATTCTGCACCGGAAAAGCTTTCCAATAATGATTTCTCACAAGGCAGCGCAAAGTGGGAGTTCTGGCAAAATAAAGAAGACGGGGTTTCCTCAACTATAGATGTTTCAGCAGGTGTATTTGTATTAAAAGGCGGATCGAGAGGCGCAAATGAATGGAGTATAGGACTTGCTCAGAGTAAACTAAATCTTACACGGTATACAATGTATGAGCTTTCTTTTGATGCTTCTTCGACTAATGCAGATGACATTATTAGAGCCGGCCTTCAGGAATTCGGCAAGGATATTGACGGCGACGGAAATGCATATTCATTCTGGTCGGTCACAGAAATTCCATTGAGCACTTCGTTAAAAACATACAGAGTTACGTTAATTACCAAAGAGTATGATGATCCCGGAGGAGCTTTAGTATATAACCTCGGCCGTACTGCTTCGGGTACAATTACTATAGATAATGTATCTCTCAAAGAAACAGGATCCTGGAGACGAACGGATGGGGAAATGATGTATGACGGCGATTTTAATTTTGGTTCCATTTTCTGGGAATACTATCAAAATGAGGGGAATGCAAAATTGGATTTCTCGGAAAGAAATTTCAAGTTGACCGGCGGTTCCAGAGGTGTAAATCAGTGGGACATTGGAATTTCACAAAAAAACATGAGCTTAACAAAAAATTCAATGTATGAGCTTATCTTTAAAGCCTCTTCGACTAATCCTGGAGACCGTATAAGAGCGGGTATCCGGGAATACGGTAAAGATACTGACGGTGACGGTGATGCTTATACTCCCTGGGCCAGTGAAGAGTTTAATCTTACTTCTGAAGAAAAGACATATAAGGCAACGTTAATAACAAAACATTTCGACAATTCTTCAGCAGCGGTTTTTTTCGTTCTTGGTAAAACACAAGGGAATATAATAATAGACAGTATTTCTTTTGAAAAAAAGGGTATATGGAAAATGCAGGATGAGGAAGTGGTACATAACGGCAGCTTTGATTTCGGTTCCAATTTCTGGAACTTCGATCAATCTGAAGATGCCTCTTCAATACCAGATTTTACTTCCGGCGCATTTATAGTAAGCGGCGGCGGTTCGAGAGGTTCAGACGAGTGGAATACTTGTCTGCGGCAGAGAAACTTACATTTGAAAAAATATACCATATATGATCTTTCTTTTGATGCTTCTTCGACTAATGCTGAGGACAGTATTAGAGCCGGCCTTCAGGAGTATAATAAAGATATAGACGGCGACGGAAATGCATGGACAATCTGGTCCAGTGAAAAAATTCAGCTGAGCACTAAAATGAAAAACTATGCTGTTAAGCTTATTGCAAAGGAGTATGATAATCCTGAAGGCTCTTTAATTTTTAATCTCGGCCGTACAACATCAGGAACAGTTATTATAGATAATATTTCCCTTAAAGAAGCGGGTATCTGGAAGAATCAGTCGAGTGAAATATTGTACAATGGAAATTTCGATCTTGGATCCAATTTCTGGAACTATAATCAAAATGAAGGAGCCGATGCTAAAATGGACTTCTCTTCCGGTGTATTTACCTTGAGCGGCGGTCCGAGAGGTGTTAATGATTGGAATATTGGAATGCAGCAAAGCAAATTGAACCTGACGCAATACTCAGTATATGAGCTGGTCTTTAAAGCTTCTTCGACTGATGCTGGAGATGTTATTAAAATCGGGCTTCAGGAATATGAAAAAGATATTGACGGCGATACGAGTAATTTTTCAGTATGGTCCAGTGAAGTATTTAAGCTCGCAGGCGAATTAAAAACCTACAGGGCACGGCTGATTACCAGGGAATTTGATGACCCTCTCGGAGCGCTTTTCATTGCCCTCGGAGGTACAAAGGGTGTAATTAAAATTGATGCTGTTTCTCTTACGAAAACCGGCTCCTGGAAGCCCCGTCCGCCTGAAATACTATATAACGGTAATTTCGATCTCGGTTCTAATTTCTGGAATACCTATTCTGATCTTACAAAAACCGGAGGCATAGGAGATTTTTCAGATGGAAAATTTAGTTTACGGGAAAAAAACCGCGGTACGG
Source organism: Spirochaetota bacterium (assembly GCA_023398165.1). Classification (GTDB taxonomy): domain Bacteria; phylum Spirochaetota; class Spirochaetia; order Treponematales; family Treponemataceae; genus JAAZLA01. The sequence continues at coordinate 402,599 of JAEWSQ010000007.1, forward strand.
AAATCTGGAGTATTCAGCTTCATACAGATAGCCCGTCTGCATATAAAAAAGGTGTCAAGTATATGATTTCCTTTGAAGCTTCTTCTACTACGGATGATTCAATAGAGTTAATTATAGGTGAAAACGGTGTAGATGTGAATGGGGATGGAAATGCCTACTCTAATTGGGAATCAAAGTTTTTTGATGTAACAAATACAATGACGGTCTTCACATTACCATTTGAAATTAAGGGTAATTACAGTAATTCTTATGGACGTTTAAACTTCTGCATTGGAAATACCAAAGGTGTAATAACCATCGATAATGTATCTATAAAACCGGCAGAATAAAAGAAACGGTATTTTTACATGCTGAATTTACATGTATAACTTTATAGTGCTTCCGTTCTGCCCTTTTGTTACAACTATTTGAGACCGTATTCTTGATTGTAAATCCCCTACGTGAGAAATGATTCCCACCATTCTTTTCTCGCGTATTTCATCAAGGATAGAAAGGGCTTTTTCCAGGGATGCATCATCGAGAGAACCGAAACCTTCGTCTATAAAAAGGGAGTCAAGACTTATGCCTCCTGCTTTGGACTGAACGACATCGGTAAGGGCCAGGGCAAGACTGATCGATGCCATGAATGTTTCGCCCCCTGAGAGAGTTGCACAGGGTCTTTTCTTCCCGGTGAAAGAATCAAAGATTTCAAGATCAAGACCTTTTATTTTATCTCTGCCGCCTTCTTCTTCAGTCTTCACGAGAAACGTATACCTGCCGTCAGATATTCTCTGGAGACGCTTGCTTGCATATTGCGTTATCTCCTCAAGATAGAGTCCCAATACCCAGGCATCAAGCGGTATTTTTTTCGGATTCTGGCTGCTTAAGAGCATATTGAGTTTCAAATACTTCCCGCCTGTTTCCTGCATTGTCAGTAATTCCTGATTGTATAGTTCAATCTGTTGTCTGGTGTTCTCGAGCGCTGCATAGCGGTGCTGTTTTTCCTCAAGCACTTTTTCAAGTTCATCAATTCTGTTTTTAAGATCATTATACTTTTTATTACACAAATCTGTCTGGTTTTGAATGCTGCTGTAGGTGTAAGGATACTTTTGTTTACTGGTTTCTATGAGGGATGCAAGGGAAATAGTTTCTTCATTCCATGCTGCTATGTTTTTTTCAAGGTCGGCAATCATTTTCTCTTCAAGATACGCATTCATTGCCTCTTCTTCTGTTTTAAAATCTGTCTGCCGCAGGGATCTTTCCAGTTTGGCAGATTCTTCATTTTTTTCAGTAAGGCTGATGCTTAATGCTGCTTCGATTTCCTTTTTTTGAGTTTCAAGAACGGTCATTTTTTCTTCCGATTCTTTTAATTTCTGTTTGAAAGCGGTAATTTTTCTGCTGTAATCACTGCTGAGCTCTTTAAGTATGCCGGTAATTCCCGGGGGAAAAGAAATTATACTACTATCTTCCATCTGAGGAACGGTTTTTTGCAGTAACTCTTTATGGGCTTTAATTCTTTTTTCAAAAGATTCTATACACCGTCTTTCATCCTGCTCAATAAGTCCGAGCTTTTTTTCTATACCGTTACAATCCGATATGAGAAGCGAGATCTGATTATGTAGAAGCTGCAGTTTTTTTTCCAGCACATCTATTTGCGTTTCAGCTTTTTTTTGAATTGCTATAAGAGAATTGCATTCATCAAGCTGCTGCCTGATGGTTTCTTTTTTTTCTTCTGATTCAGCTTTAGATAGCTCCGTATGAATTTGGGATGCGTTATTTTTCAGCGATTGTATTTGTCCCGAATAATTCCATATACGCGACTGCATATGGGATAAATCATTCCGGGCGCTGTTTATTACCGTTTTCCGGGCTTCAATTTTTTGTTCAAGATCACTAGTGTTTTCTTGTTTTTGTGCTTTACCGGGATGGTGAACAGAGCCGCAGACAGGACATGGTTTTCCTTCTTCCAGTTTCTGTGCGATCAGCGAGGCCTGATTAACCATACGAAGCGTATCTAATGCAGTTTCAAAATCTTCAAGACTCTTTTCTGCAGTAGTAATAGATTCTAATACTCTTGCGGCAGATTCCTGTTCGGCAGTATATGTTTTCTCAAGTTCAAAAAGATCAGTAATGTATTTTTCTTTTAAGACAATTTGAGTGTATTCTTCATTTACGGCACTGAATTTTTTTTCAAGTTCCAGCTTCTGGTCCATGGTTGAACTGTACTGTTTTGCAGTTTCACTGTAAGCTTTTTTTTGTTCATCCGCAGCAGCTAATTCTTTTTGCAGTTCCTCAAGCGATTGCACTTTTTTTTGCAATAAAACTTCTTCTTTACTCCTGGTGCCTCTCAATTCTCTGTACTTTAAAGCTGCTTCTGCAGCCTCTTCAATATCAATTACTGCAAAATTAATAGTCTGTACATCTGTTTCAAGACTCTCAAAATCTGCTTTCCGGCCGGAAAGGGCAGTGTGCTCCTCATGTGCTGATGCGTATTGCTCTTCTATATGCAATAACCTTGTTTCATTTTCGGTAAATTTTTTTTGAGCATGGGCTGAGCTTTGTATTTCTGCCTGAAGGAGCAGAGCCTGCCTTGCTTTTTTAACACGTTCCGTTGACTGTTCTATTTCATGCTTATTACTAATAAGAATTTCATGTTTTTTTTCATATTCTTTTCTGCTCTCAATTTCTGAAAGTATGGTTTCATTTTTCTGTTTCTCTTCAACAGTGCTGTTAAACTCCTCAGTAAATCTGATTTTCTGTTGTTTTAATTCACTAATTTCTTTTTGTAAAGTACCCTCAAGAAATTGTTCATCTGAGCTGATTGAGTGTTTTAAATCCTCAATTCTTTGTGAAAGCGAGTTAATATCAGAAGAGAATATTGAACTTTTATTTTTCACTGCTTCAATAATAGAAGAGAACAGTCCGATGGGGAAGAGTTTACTTAATGCGTCTTTTCTGTCGCCTGAGTTAAGCTTTAGAAAATCGGCGAATTCTCCCTGCGGTAAAAGTACTATTCTTGAAAACTCATCGCAGTTCAGCCCCACTAGGTTTTCAATCTTCTCCTTAATGCTGTCAGACGAATCGGCAATGATTGTCCATTCTTCTTTTCCGGTAAAATCGAGTTCGTTTAGCTTTTCAATTTTTTTGTAAAATACAGGATCCGCTGTTTTATATCCGGTTGTTCCGTCACGCTTAGTATACTGCACCGGAAGACATCGGTAAATTTTATATCTATCCTGATTGACGGAGAATACAAGGCTGACCGAGGCTTCTTCGCCGCTGTTTGAAAAATCGGACCGGAATCGCCTTATTTCCAAGCTGCTTCTTGAACCCGGAAGTTTCCCGTAGAGGGCAAAAACTACTGAATCAAAAATAGTCGTCTTACCTGAACCTGTATTACCGCTTATAAGGAAAATATCGGAAAGACTTGAAAAATCAATGCCGGTTTCCCCGTTAAAGGCGCCTATATTTTTCATGGATAAATATATCAGCTTCATAGTTCTTTTTCCTTTTGTTCAGTTTCTTTGGCAATTTCCAGAAAAAGATCCAGAAGCTGCGAGATTACATCAGTACTCTCAGGTTCCGGATATATATCGCGGACAAAGGCTTCAAAAACAGCATCAAGGGCTTTCCCTCCGTCAAGTGCGGTTTTCCTGCCCTCGCTCATGGCTGATAATTGATTGTGATTGCCGTCAAGCGCTTCACCCTGCCGTATCGAAAGAAGATTCTTAAACTTTGTTTTCAAAAGCAGCATAGGGCTTTCTATCAGACAGTCTCCGGTGAGGTTTATTTCCAAATAATCATCTTTAAAATTGTCAAACCGGGTACCGCTGTAAAAATCATTGAATTCCCCTTTGAGTCTGCTTGCGTTATGAAGGGGAATAACAGGAATAGTTTCGATTTCGAAAGGCGCAAGAGGCATAAGACCTCCATCTGCTGAGGCACTGGTGCAGTCAAATGAGGCATGTAAAAATGACTTGATTATTCCTGCTTCTGAGAATGAATATGCTAAAGGGGACCCCGCATAGTATGCTCTACTACCTGCTTTTTGAGGCTTATGAATATGACCCAAAGCGGTATAGCTGAAGAAGTCAAACAGCTGTGCGCTGACAATTTCTGCAGTCCCCAGAAAGGCACGCTCGGAATCACTGGTTTGTGAGCCCAGTGTGAAAACATGAGCCGAAACTATACAGGGTAAGGCTCCTTTTTCCGGGACTATTTCATCGTTGTATACCTTTTCTATATTTTGAATAACCGATTTCAATATTTCATTCTGAGTGTATAGAGACCTGCTGGTGTCTTCATCACCGCCTGAATAAAAGGAAGGACTTAAAAACGGTATTTGAAACACGCCCAGTTTTTCTTCCCCTTTTTCGAGTATGGTAAAAGAACGCGTGTCCCGGGGGGTTGTTGCTATATGAATGTTCTGTCCTGAAAGAATTCTTGATGCATATGATAATCTCTGTGCTGAGTCATGATTTCCCGGGATTATAAAAATATGGAGGGAAGGATGTGATTTACGGAGACTGGTCAGAAATTCGTCAAAAAGTTCAACGGCTTCAGGAGGCGGAATCGAGCGGTCATAAATATCGCCTGAAATGATGAGAGCCGAATAGAAAAAATCCCTTTCTTCCAAGTCTTTTTTGCAGACTTCGGTCAGCAGCTGGTTTAAAACATGCTTTTGATCCTGTAAAAGTGATAATTCAAAGATTATTTTACCAAGATGAAGGTCTGCTGTATGAAGAATATGTATCATTGAAGTTTAAGTATACCATTATACCAGCAATAAATCGAGCCACTTTCAAAAGTCTGTTAATTTTCTCAAGTGGCTTTACAGAATTTTTATAACTCCTTTTGATATAATTAGTTGTAAAAATTCTGTCGCTACATTAAAGTAGCAATTTCAAAACTCGTCTGACTTTTGAAATTGCCTCAATCCATTATTTTTAAGCCATTGAATATCATAAAAAAAAACAGTAATATGAACGGCAGCACAGAATTTGTTCTATTGAGGTGAAGAAATGAAAGGTATTGAGCTCGAAAAGGCCTATAATCCGCAGGATTTTGAAGACAGACTATATGAAGCATGGGAAAAACAGGGGTATTTTAAACCTAAATCCGATGCTTCATCTCCTGTACATACGGCAGCAGATGCAAAGTCTTTTACGGTTGTCATTCCTCCTCCGAACGTTACCGGCGTTCTTCATATGGGACACGGTTTAAATAATACACTGCAGGATATTGTAGTCCGTTATCACCGGATGAACGGGGAAAATACTCTATGGGTTCCGGGAACGGATCATGCAGGCATTGCGACTCAGAACGTTGTAGAGCGCAGACTTAAAAAAGAAGGATTATCAAGACGCGATTTGGGACGTGAAAAATTTCTTGAACGAACCTGGGCCGTTAAAGATGAGCACCATTCTATAATAACAAAACAGCTTAAAAAAATAGGCGCAAGCGTTGACTGGAGCAGGGAGCGCTTTACGATGGATGACGGTCTTTCCAAGGCTGTCCGCAATGTTTTTGTTACCTTGTATGAACGCGGACTGGTATACAGAGGGAACTACCTTGTAAACTGGTGTACCTCCTGCGGAACAGCACTCGCCGATGATGAAGTAGATCACAGCGATGTAAACGGCGCAATGTACCATATTTACTATGAAATAGCAGATGGACAAGCAATTCCGCCGGTGACTCTGGAGGACGGAACCGTTTTTGCAGGCGGTACAAGAATAGAAATTGCGACGACAAGGCCTGAAACCCTCCTCGGCGATACTGCAGTAGCGGTTCATCCCGATGATCAGAGGTACAAGGCTCTTATAGGTAAAAGAGTTATTCTTCCTCTTACAGGGAAAACTATCCCGGTTGTTGCAGATACCTATGTTGAACGTGCTTTCGGAACCGGTATTGTAAAAATAACACCTGCCCATGACCCGAATGACTGGGAGGTGGCAAAACGTCATAATCTTCCTATTATAAATATTCTAAACCCGGACGGCACTCTTAACGGTGAAGTTCCCGGAAAATACCGGGGAATGAAATGCACCGATGCAAGAAAGAGTGTTATTGAGGATTTAACTGAGCTCGGTCTTTATAAAGGTGAAGAAAAAATAGTACACTCTGTAGGGCACTGCTACCGCTGCAATACCGTCGTTGAGCCGTACTTGAGCGATCAGTGGTTTGTTAAGATGAAGCCCCTTGCCGATAAAGCTCTTAAAGTCTGGCAGGACGGTGAAATTGTTTTCTACCCGAAAAAATGGGAAAATACTTACTGCAGATGGCTCGAAAACATACGGGACTGGTGTATAAGCCGCCAGCTCTGGTGGGGACACCGCATCCCGGTATGGTACTGTCAGACCTGCGGAGAAATGATTGTTTCTACAGAAGACCCTGAAACCTGTCCGAAGTGCAGGGCTTCAAAAGATATGCTTAAACAGGACCCCGACGTTCTCGATACCTGGTTTTCAAGCTGGCTCTGGCCGTTTTCAACTCTCGGCTGGCCGGAAAACATCACGAAAGGCGGCACGGAAGATTTTAAAAAGTTTTACCCGACAAGCGCTCTCGTAACCGCATACGACATCATCTTTTTCTGGGTAAGCCGCATGATAATGGCAGGGATTGAATTTACCGGAAAAGCTCCTTTTAAAGATATTTATATTCACGGTCTTGTCCGCGACAAACAGGGCCGAAAGATGAGCAAATCGTTAGGCAACGGTCTTGATCCTCTGGAAATTACCGGGGAATTCGGCTCTGATGCTATGAAGTTTACCCTCGGCTTTTTATGCGCACAGGGACAGGACATTTTAGTTGATAAAGAATCGTTTAAACTCGGAAGCCGTTTTGCAAATAAGATTTGGAATGCAAGCCGCTACCTTTTGGGAAATCTTGAGGGAAGAAATCTGGTTCCCGTAACCGATGATGATTTAACAGAACTCGATGTATGGATTTACACCTGCCTTGAACGCTGTACAAGAAGCACCCGTTCAGCTCTCGAGGGCTACCGGTATAATGAGGGAGCGCAGGCTCTCTATGAATTTTTCTGGAATGAATTCTGCGACTGGTATGTGGAGGCTACAAAATTATCATTTAAAAACGGATCCGAAGAAGAAAAAGACAGGGCTGTATCAGTACTGATGAATATTCTGGAAGAGAGTCTCCGTCTCCTTCATCCCTATCTCCCGTTTATTACTGAAGAAATTTATCAAAAGCTGCCCCTTGCAGAAATTGCCCGGAACAGGGCAAAAGCAGCTTCTTCAAATTCCTGTGCAAGGGGAAATGTCTGTGCAATAACTTCATCGAGTGAATATACCGGCATGCTCATTGCAGCGCCGTATCCGGTTCCAAGTGATGCAAGAATAAATGAAACGGTAAGTGAACGTTTTGCTGTGCTTCAGGAACTGATACGATCCATACGTGCTCTCCGTGCAGAATGCGGTATATCACCGGATCTGAAAATTGATATTGCTCTTCTGCTCACACCTGATTCCCCTTCCCAGGTATGCCGTGAAAAAGAAGATTTAATTATGCTTCTCTCAGGTGTTAAACAGCTTCAGTTTATTGATACTAAACCCCGCGGAGCCATTGGAACTGTGGGAACAGGTTTTGAGGCATTTTTACTGGCTTCACAAGGCATCGATTCGGCACAGCTTAAAGCGCGGTTCCAAAAGGAAATTGCCGGCGAAACAGCATTTATACAAAAAGTTGAAGCAAAACTTTCCGGGAAATTTGCAGAGAATGCACCGGCAGACGTTGTTGAGACTGAGAGAGAAAAATTGAAAGCCGCACAAAGACGTGTGGAAAAACTCAATTCATATATTGAGAACCTGTAACCGGAGTGTCTATGCAGATTGAGAAACCCATGCAGATGAATAAACAGGCAATGCTCCATCTAAAGGGTATTTACTTAGCCCCTTATATGCAGCTTGCCACTGCATTAATCGGAAAATCCCGTCATGCAGGCGGGAATATGTTCCGGCATCAGATAGATACCATGGGAATTCTCATAGATTACGGCTACATAGACAGTGTTCTTTTAAAGGCGGCTGTTATTCATGATCTCATAGAAGATGTTCCTGATTATAACCGCAATGCAATATTGGAAGTGGATTCCGAAGCGCCCCTTGTATACGACCTCGTTCTTGAGGTGACAAAAAAAGAAGGTCAGTTGAAAAATGATTATCTTAGGGGCATAATTGATCACGGCAGTGAAAAAGCAAAAATACTTAAATGCGCCGACCGCATCAGCAATATGATAAGTTTGGGGTTTGTTACAAAACCTGAGTTTATTGAACGGTATTGCGACGAAACCGAATACTTCATTCTTCCCATTGCACTGGAAGTAGACTACAATATGTATCAGGAATTAATATCTCTCATAATTACACGAAAAAAATATCTTGAGGATTCCGGTTACCTCGACCGGCAAAGATAATTCCCTATGATTATTCTTTAACTGATATTTCCCCTATTATACTACCCTCGTTTCAGGCTGTTGAACCTCCAGAATAATACAAAAACTGTACGGAAAGAGACAATAAACAAGTTTGACAAAAAAATCTGTAACAATCATACTCATTATGGAGAACGGAAAACCAGGGGATAGTACATGGTACTTGAAGACCGTGCACTTACCGGTAGAACTGCAATTGTGAATATTAATTGGAGGATAAAATGAAAAAAACAGTAACGTTCGGAGAAATTATGCTCCGTTTAAAATCGCCATTTCATGAAAGAGTTTTTCAGTCCCCCTTACTCGAAGCATCATTCGGAGGAGGAGAAGCAAATGTTGCAGTTTCTCTTTCCCTGTTCGGTCAAAATGCTTGTTTTGTTACAGCCCTGCCGGACACACCGGTAGGAGAAGCTGCGGTAAGAGAACTGCGCAAATACGGAGTGAATACAAACTCTATAGTAAAATCAAAGGGAAGGGTCGGAATTTATTTTTTGGAAACGGGTTCCTGTCAGAGACCTTCTCTCGTTGTTTATGACCGGGAAGAAAGCTGCATCGCTAAAGCAGAGGCAAAAGACTTTAACTGGACCGAGATTTTCTCGGAAGCCGCCTGGTTTCATATAACTGGAATAACACCTGCCCTGTCGCAATCTGCATCAGACACTTCCTTAGCAGCGGTTAAGGAAGCAAAAAAAGCGGGAGCTGTTGTATCGATAGATTTAAACTACCGGAAGAAGTTATGGAATTACGGCAGGAGCGCACCGGAGGTTATGAGGGAGCTTGTAAAATATGCGGACGTCATTATTGCCAATGAGGAAGATATTCAAAAATGCCTCGGCATAAGAGATGAGGGGGTTGATGTTACAAAAGGTCATCTTGATTCTTCAGATTATGAGGCGCTGACCGCTGCGGTTAAAAAAGAATTTCCAAATATTTCAATCGCCGCTGTTACCTTGAGAGAAAGTATATCTGCCGATAAAAACAACTGGTCTGCCGTTCTTTCCGGGAAAAAAGGTTTCTATGTTTCCAGAAAATACAGTTTGGAAGATATTGAGGACCGCGTGGGAGGAGGGGATTCTTTTTCCGCAGGATTAATTTACGCATTGCAGGAATATGAAAATGATGAGCACAAGGCGCTGGAATTTGCCGTTGCCGCCTCCGCATTAAAACACAGTATAAGCGGTGATTTTAATCTTTCTTCAAAGGCGGAAGTTCTTTCTCTTTTACAGGGCGACGGATCGGGACGCGTACAGCGTTAGCATAGGGATGCCGTAGTACAGGATTGCACAGGAAAACTTTTACTGCACGCCGTCTTTTATTTTTGTCATGACGGCTTGAAGAAAAGTAAACGTTTGTTCAAGCTTTGAGGGTACAGAGTTTTCAAGAAGAACGTCAATGAACGGTTTATGTTCAATGATTTTCTTAAAAAAGACTTCATAGTTAAGCTCTCCGGTACCGGACGGAAGATCGCCTTTTTTTCTGCCGTCAATCATAACAAAGTCTTTGGCGTGTATGATTTCAATTTTATCGCCGAAGGCTTCAAAGGCTTTATTGAAAAAATCTTCCTGACTTGATTCAAAGCCAGATATTGGAATCAAGTTTACCGGATCAAAAATGACAGAAAGATTAGGGGAGGGAATGCGGTCGATGAGGCGTTTCATTTTCTCGGCACTGTCGATGGTATGCAGATGCGCTACCGGTTCAATGCCGACTCGCACTCCGTATTTTTCTGCAGTGCATACTAAACGTTCAACAGAAGTGCACAGGAGGTCAAACGTTGATTCGTTTTGTGTCCCGCTGTGGTAGGAACAGTCGGCATTGCATGAACCTGTTTCAGTGCCGACGACTGCGCAGCCGAAGTCCCGGCAGGCGGCAAGATGTTCTTCGAATTTTTTAAGCGAAGATTCGCGGATATCTATATCAGGGTGAACTGGATTAATATAGCAGCCCAAAACGGATATGTCTATGTTATATTCTTCGAATGCTTTTTTGATTCTGCGTGCATACCCGGGGGTGAGCATACCGTATCCAGCCGGGGTATTGCTGAGGGCTTTTGTCAAAGCAAGCTGAATAGAACAGGGTTTGAATTGTGATAATGAGAGGGCTAACTGTTCCGGCGGAAGCTTGCCGAAATCATGAGCCCGTAAACCGAATTGAAGCATACTGTAAGTATACCTTTGACGGCATCTTATGTAAAGTATAGTAAAGGATGAAATATGAGACAGATAATAAACATACTGGAATTCGGCGCTGTGCCGTGCAGTAGTAATGAACCGGACGGCTTTTTATGCACTGACAACACTTCCTCCTTTACCAATGCTGTTAACGAATTACGCAGCGATGGAGGAGGAACTCTCGTCGTAGGAAAAGGCATTTGGAGAACAGGCCCCATTGAGTTGTACTCAAATATAACACTCAACCTTGAAGAAGGCTGCGTACTATCCTTTATTCCTGAACCTGAGCGCTATACGCCGGTGCTCACGAGGTGGGAAGGTGTTGTCTGTTATGCGATGCACAGCTGTATTTTTGCAGACGGCCAGAGTAATATCAGTGTATGCGGAAAGGGAATAATTGACGGATCAGGAAGCGTATGGTGGGAGCTGTTAAAGAAAAAGAAAAAACAGACAGGCCCCGTCGATGACTATGAAAAACGCCTTGCACAATTAAATCCCGGCTATGAAAAACAGCCGGGCGGCGGCGGGGGAAGGAACACACAGTTTTTGCGTCCTTCACTTGTACAATTTCATGAGTGTACTGATATTACAATTGAAGGAGTGACGCTCCGTAATTCTCCTTTTTGGACGCTTCATCCGGTTTTCTGTCAAAACATTACGGTGCGTAATCTGGTGATCACAAATCCCGTAACCGCTCCCAATACCGACGGAATGGATATTGATTCCTGTGAAGAAGTTCTTATTGATTCCTGCCGTATAAGCGTAGGGGATGATGGAATAGCAGTAAAGTCAGGTTCAGGCGATGATGGAATAAAAGTAAACAGAAAATCAAAAAATATTAGTATACGAAACTGTACCGTTACAAGCGGACACGGCGGTGTTGTATTCGGAAGCGAGACCGCTGCGGGAATAAGCCACGTGAAAGTTGAAGACTGCAGGTTTGAAGGAACAGACCGCGGTATTAGAATAAAGACGAGGAGAAAGAGAGGCGGTGAAGTTTATAATCTCGAGTTTAAAAATCTGGTTATGGAACATAATTTGTGTCCCATAGCTATCAATATGTATTACCGCTGCGGAAGCGCTGGAACAGAAGAAGATTTGTTTACCCTCAAGGCCCTTCCCGTTGATTTCTCGACTCCTTCTGTACATGATATCTACATTGATAATGTCACCGCAAAAAAAAGCAAAGCATCCGCCGGATTTATCGCAGGGCTCCCCGAAATGCCTGTAAAAAATCTTGTCATACGAAATTCATTTTTTTCCACTGATGAAAACTGTTCAGTATCATCATCTGAGTCTGATATGTATGCAGGTCTTAGCAGCAGTAAAACAAAGTCTTTTAGAATTCTTTATACAGAAAACCCGGTATTCGAAAACGTTGTAATTGAAGGACCTGAAAAAGATTTTATTTTTGAATGAAGAATATTACCGCCGATCATCACTGATAAACACAGATGAGGCGTGATCTGGTGCAGCGCCGATAGTAATCCCTATCATTACGTTATTGCGGTTATCTTTGCACTCCTCATACTTGCAATCTATCTTTTTTTCATACATAGTTTGTTAAAGGAATAGTAATTGGAGCAGTTAAGGGATACTATTGCGAATATATAAGAGGTATACAATGAGTTTTCCAGAGAAATTTGTGTGGGGAGCAGCTTCTGCGGCTTACCAGATTGAAGGAGCGGCATTTTCAGATGGAAAAGGTGAATCCATTTGGGATGTGTATTCACATGACAAGAGAATACACCAAGGAAGCGGAAAGACAAATATCCGAAATTTGGATACAGCAGACATCGCCTGTGATCATTATCATCGGTACAAGGAAGATGTGGCTCTGATGAAGAAGATGGGACTTAAAGCCTACCGTTTTTCGATCAGCTGGCCTCGTATCCTCCCCGAAGGTCAGGGTACTATTAATTATAAGGGTTTGCAGTTTTACAGTAATTTAGTCGATGAACTTCTTGAAGCCGGAATTGAACCGTACATAACCCTTTTCCATTGGGATCTTCCACAGGCGCTTTTAAATATCGGCGGTTGGGCTAATCCTCAGATGCCGCTGATTTTTAGCGAGTATGTTAAAGTGGTTGTTACTGCTCTTTCTGACCGGGTAACAAACTGGATGACGCTTAATGAAGCTCAATGCCACATCATCATCGGACATATTGACGGTAATTGCGCACCAGGTTTAAAAGTTACGTATCGTGAAGGTTTTAAACTTATAAATACAATTCTGAAGGCTCACAGTATGGCGGTTAAGGCAATCCGCAGTCATGCAAAAAAAAGACCGTTTATAGGTATTGCTCCTAATCCTTCTTCCTATTATCCTGCAGAGGAAACAAAAGCTGATATTGAAGCTGCAAGAAAACTGTCATTTAGTGCTGAATCAAAGAGTCTGTGGCCTACAACATGGTGGCTTGATCCAATTTTATTGGGGCAGTATCCGCAGGACGGTATTGAGGTTTTTAAAGAAGATTTTCCCGAGGAACTTTTAAGAGAAAGTAATTTAAAAGAATTATACTGTCCAATCGACTTTCTGGGATGTAACCTGTATCAGGGGACTGCAGTAAGAGCGGGTAAGGATGGACACTCTGAATGCCCTCCTAAAAAGGCAGGATATGATCAAACGTCATTTAAATGGGCGGTGACACCCCAAATTCTCAAATATACGCCGAAATTCTTATTTGAACGGTATAAACTTCCCATTATGATAACCGAAAACGGCCTGTCGCTTAGCGACTGGGTATCATTAGATGGTAAAGTGCACGATCCCCAGCGAATTGATTTTACCCGCAGATATTTACGGGAGTTAAAGAAAGCGATAGATGAGGGAGTTCCCGTTTTAGGATACTTTGCATGGTCAGTAATGGATAATTTTGAGTGGTCTGAAGGGTTTGGAGAACGTTTCGGTCTCATACATGTCGATTATGAAACGCAAAAGAGAGTAATAAAGGATTCCGGATTGTGGTATCATGACGTAATACGTTCAAATGGAGCAAATATATAAACGATATACGAATGACCCTGTAGGATGCATCCGTTACGGACAGGGATTAACAGTACAATAGCTGCTCATTCTTCATCGTTCACGAATAACTCTCTGTAATGAACGGATCTTTTCCGGGGTCTTTTTTTAACTGCTAAGGAGAATAATAGAACGAACGTTCGTTCTATTAAACAATCCTTGCATATCCAGTCTCTTGAGATCAGCACTGAACATGCAGGAAAGAAGAAGAGAAAACACAAAAACACATAAAATGGGCGAAACAGGCAAAAACTAATCTTATTTCTGTGTGAATCTGGGTTCATCTGTGGTTTTGATTCTTATACTATTTTACTCGAAATATTTCTTAGCATTGGTAAACGATATTGCTTTAACGATTGCATACAGCCTTTCTTTATCATACGGATACTCGCCGTTTTCAACCCATCCGCCGATGATATTACACATGATGCGGCGGAAGTATTCATGTCTCGGGTACGATAAGAAGCTGCGGCTGTCTGTAAGCATTCCAACAAAGGCGCTCAGCATTCCAAGGTTTCCTAAAACCTTCATCTGTTCGCTCATGCCGTCCTTATGATCGCAGAACCACCAGGCAGAGCCAAGCTGTATCTTTCCCTTCATGCCGCCCTGGAATGCACCCATGAGTGTTCCAATTGGGTAATAATCTTTTGGATTGAGAGTATATAAGATGGTCTTAGGAAGTCCGCCGTCTGTTTCCATACGTGCCAGAAGTTTTGACAATTCATAGCTCATTGTCTTGTCATGGCTTGCATCAAACCCGGTATCCGGTCCGAGCTTTTTCACCTGAACAGGATTATTGTTTCTGATAGCTGCAAAATGAAGCTGCATGGCAATATCGTTTTTTCTGTACAGCTGTGCAAGCTGTGTAAGCATTAAAGCTCTGTACGTTTCAGCTTCCTCATGAGTAACAGCATTTCCGCTGAGGGCTTTTGAAAGTGCTTTTTGTGCAACTTCTTTTTCCTTTACAGGGTCTTCACAGGGAACGGGCGGGTTTTCAAGGGCATGGTCGCTTGCTCTGCATCCTGCCTTAATAAAATACTGAAGCCTTTTCTCAAGTGAAGCAAGGACATCTTCCGCGGTGTGTATGGTAATTCCCGCGCTCTTTCCAAGCGTGGTAATGTACTCTGCAAATCCCGGTGCATCAATATTCAGAGCCTTATCGGGGCGGAAAGAGGGGAGTATTTTTGCTTCAATTTTCCCAATTGCAGCCTTACCGTCTCTAATTTTCAGATGCTCTTCAAGAGTATCAACAGGGTCATCGGTTGTCCCTACGGCATACACATTCGATTTTGCAAGTATTCCCTTAACCGATAAATCGGCGCTTGAGAGTTTTTTATTTGCTTCATCCCAAATGGATTTTGCGGTGCTTGTGTTAAGAGGTTGGGTAATGCCGAAGTAGCGCTGAAGTTCAAGATGCGTCCAGTGATACAGAGGGTTACCTATCAGGTTTTCGACTGTATGAGCCCATGCGCTGAATTTCTCAAACGGCTCTGCATTACCTGTTATATACTTTTCATCGATGCCGAAGGTTCTCATCTGCCTCCATTTATAATGATCGCCTCCAAGCCATACTTCCGAAAGGTTTTGAAACTGCTTGTTCCCTGAAATTTGGGAAGGTATGAGATGGCAGTGATAATCCCATATAGGCTCATTTTTTGCCGCATCATGAAATAACTCGCGCGCACAGTCGGTTTCCAAAAGAAAATTTTCATCCATAAACTTTTTCATAACGTTACTCCGTCCTTTAATATTGATATTTCTCTGTATCCGTTTTTTTCATTGCAGGTTAGATATTCCCCTTCAGCGGTTTTAGTAATGAGATTGAACAGCTCGTTCCTCACTTCATCGGGATCTCTTTCGAGTATTTGGGAGGCATCAAAATCTATCCATGAAGGTTTCCTTTGTGCAAGAGATCTGTTGGTTGAAATCTTTATAGTCGGAACCGGGGCGCCAAGCGGTGTACCGCGTCCTGTTGTGAAAAGAATCAAATGAGCGCCTGCTGCCGTCATTGCCGTCGTTGAGACATTATCGTTGCCCGGACCTTCAAGAAGGTACAGCCCGCTGCAGGAGGCTCCCGTGTTTTTTTTAAGACTCCTGGTAATTTCACATTTAGTAAGGGCTTCATTAATTCTTTCACCGTAAGCCATTACTCCGCACACGTCCGCAGTTCCGCCTTTCTGTACACACCCGAGCGACTTGTCTTCAAGCGTCGTAATGCCGCCTTCTTTGTTGCCCGGAGACGGGTTTTCGTATACCACCTGGCCGTGTTTTACAAAATAGTCTTTAAATCCGTTTATAAGAGAAACTGTTTTATCATAAACTTCTTTTGACACGCAGCGGTTCATGAGAAGCTGCTCGGCTCCGAACATTTCCGGGACTTCGGTTAAAATGACTGAGCCTCCGCCCGATGTTGCGTAATCGCATATTTGACCTGCTAAGGGATTTGCAGTTATGCCCGATAAACCATCTGAGCCTCCGCACTTCATACCGATAACCAGTTCCCTTGAGTTCACGCGTTCTCTTTTAAACTGCGATGCATAGGAAATAAGGCGTGATATTTTTTCCAAACCATCCTGTATTTCATCGCCTGCTTCCTGAGTGACTAAATATTCAATCCTTCCTCCCTGATTTTCTCCCTCATACCCGGAAGCTTTTTCCTGTATCAGTTTTTTAAACGATGATACTGTATTGTTTTCACAGCCGAGTCCGATGACAAGCACAGAAGCGGCATTGGGGTGCAGGGCAAGGTCTGCTAGAATCTGCCGTGTGGTTTCATGATCGCTTCCCATCTGTGAACAGCCGTATGGATGTGTCCATGCATAAATACCGTCAACACCGTTTCCCCTGAAGTCGAATTTGGCAAGCGCTTTTTGAGCAAGTGCTTCTGCTGTTTTATTAACACAGCCGACTGTTGGTATAATCCAAATTTCATTGCGGATTCCCGTATCGCCGTTTTTACGGCGGAATGCGTTTATGAAAGGGAGCTCATGGGAATGAGTGTTTTGAAGTGGAGATGTTCTTTTATATTCATAGTACGCTGTTTCACTGAGAAGTGTTTTCACATTGTGAGTATGTATATGCTCTCCCTTTGCAATATGCTTCACCGCTTTACCGATGGGATAGCCGTATTTTATAACGCTCATACCTTCCGGAATATCAGAAAGTGCAAACTTATGACCTGAAGGAATATCTGATGCAAGGATAGTATTAAGCACCGTTTCTCCTTTACTAAGGGGGGTAAGTGCAACTGCAGCATTGTCGAGCTGATGTATGCGGATTGCTTTTTTTTCACTCATTGCATTATCTCCTTATACTTCATTGAGAACAGTTTTCATTGTTTCGCTCATTCCGTTTTTATCAATATTGTAAAGTAATCCACTGACAACGGAAGTTAGATTATTTCTCTTCGTTAAATCTTCTCCCCACCATGCGGTATTTGAAAGAACTTTTAGGCAGATAACTGATGCAGTATCAGCATCCAGTACCGGATATGTATTTCTCAATGACTTAAATGCCTCCAGTATGGAAGGATCATCGTTTGCTTCTGATTTTGTAAGATAAAAATATATAAGAGCTGCAAGAGAGAGCGCTAAGAACCTCGGAACCTTTCCTTTCTTTTCCATGTATGAAGTTAGGGAAGGCAGATCGCGTGTTTTAAATTTGGAAACAGAGTTCAGTGTAATTGATATGAGCATGTGGCGGATATACGGATTTGCAAACCGTTCAAGTACATCGCCTGCATATTCTTCAAGAGCTTTTTTATCGCCGTCCATGGATGGAATTATTTCTTCAAAAAGACCTTTTTTAATGAAGAGCGACACATCGCTGTGTTTTAAAGAGTCTTCGACAGTCTCAAGTCCCATGAGGTATGCTGCCGGTACAAACATGGTATGGGTTCCGTTAAGGATTCTAACCTTTCTTGTGCGGTAAAAACTCATGTCCTTTGTCCAAATAACGTTGAGCCCCGCCTTTGCAAGAGGCAGTTCATTTGAAAAATCCCTCCCGCTTTCTATAACCCACAGATGGAATATTTCTGCCGCGCACATAATGCTGTCAGTGTAGCCTAAATCTTTTTGAATGGCTTCAGCTTCCTGCGCAGGGTAGCCGGGGACAATGCGGTCGACAAGGCTGTTGCAGAAAAAGCAGGCGGTAGTAATCCATGAGGAGAATTCTTTTTCAAGTTTCCATTCCTGTGCATGACGCATAACGTATTCTTTTAAGCGGTCTCCGTTTTTATCAATAAGCTCGCAGGGAATAAATACAAGTCCCTTTGATTCATCGCCCTTAAAATGTGTATATCTAGCATATAAAAACTGCGCTACCTTTGCCGGAAAGGAGGATGCGGGTTTATCGGTAACCGATGTTCCCTCAGTCCATGCGATGCCGGCTTCTGTCGTGTTCGATATAACAAAGCGCAAATCTCTCTCTTTGCTTAATGACATGTAGTTTTCCCAGTTACTGTAGGGGTTGAGGCACTCCGATACCGAATTAATTGAACGCTTTTCAGATACCGTCTGACCGTTTTGTATTCCGCGTAGTATGGTTGTATACAAGCCGTGCTGCGAGTTTATCACTTCTGCCATTCCTTTTTCAAGGGGCTGAACCAGAACCGCATTTCCGTTAAAGCCGGTTTTTTCATTAGCAATATCCACCATCCAGTCTGCAAAAGCCCGTAAAAAGTTGCCTTCGCCGTACTGCAGAATTTTTACCGGTCTTTTAACGGTTTTTATAGTTTCCTGTATACTTTTCATGGAAAATCTCCTTATTCTTTGGTAGTTTGAGTATAAAATATATTATACCGCTATCCTATTGTTTTTAGCGGATTCTTTTTGTACAATAACGTTATGGCATTACAAAGAAAACGTATAGGATTCCTTCTTGCCTCCATACATACAGGATCTTCTCTGAATTTATGGACAAGTCTGATTCATGATATGTCTTCATTTGAAGATGCTTTTTTTATTTTTCCCGGAGGCCGTTTAAACGTTATAACCGATTCGGAATACCTTCGCAATAGTATTTATAAGCTGGCAAACAGGGAAAACCTTGACGCGCTTATCAGCTGGGGTTCTTCTATAGGAAGTTCTGTTACGTCTCAGGAACTAAACCGTTTTCATTACAATTTTACCGATATTCCCTATGTTACCATTGCACATAAAATGCCCGGTCATTCCTGTGTTCAGTTTGATGCGTATACCGGCATGGAAAAACTTGTCCGCCACTTTATTGAAGTTCACGGCAGCAGAAAATTTGCCTTTTTACGCGGGCCTGCGTATCATGCTTCGGCAAACGAGCGCTTCAGGGCCTTTTGCGATGTGATGCAGTCAAACGGCATCGATGTTAAAAAATCAGCGCTGGTAACTGATAATTTCGGCTGGTCTGAAGGCGATGAAGCGGTAAAACAGCTGTATGAACAGCGCTCCCTCGAGCCGGGGCGTGATTTTGAAGTGCTTATCGGATCAAGCGACATGATGACTTTTTCCGCGGTGAACTACCTTTCTCAAAAAGGATACAAGGTCCCTCATGATTTTAAATGCGCCGGTTTCAATGATTCTCCCGAAAGCAGGATCTTACACTCGGCATTTTCCACGGTGCATTTACCGTACACGGAACTTGCACTTAAGGCGCTGCAGCTCGTCACCGAACAATTGAATGGAGAGAAAAAGGGCGGAAACGACATAATGCTCGACGCGGGGGTTGTTATCCGCGAATCATGCGGCTGTCCTTTTCCCTCAGAATTAAGTTCCGCTTTCAATACTATTCCCGCTAAAGCAGCGGAATCTGATGTTAACGAACTTGTACTGACCCTTTCTTCTCTTTTTAATCTGGATGATACAGGAGTAAACTCCGTGATTGAACCGCTTGTAAGTCTTGCCGTCCAGAATAACATACTTCTGTTTTTTTCTCTTTTTGAAAAAGCATTAGAACGCTTTTTTATCAGCAATGCTGATATCAGACTGCTTTTCAAGGCTCTGGAGCTGTGCCGCTCAAGTTCCATTTTCCCTGAAGACTTTTTCTCTACGTATGAAAACAGAATTCTCCTTTCTATCTCGCTTGTGCAGAACCGCGTGCATGAAGAAAAAATGTATAAAGAGCGCAAAATTAAAGACCGCCTAAATTCGTTTAAGTGCGACCTTCTTGCTGCGCGGAGCAGAAAGGATCTTATTACTATTCTTCATAAACATTTAACGCTTCTTGATATACGAAGCGCGGCTCTGGTTATGTATTATTCCGACGATTACTCACGCTATTCAGGCGGGTTTACCAATGATATCATACATGAAAAGGAGATCCTGTTTCCCCAGTCTAAACTTTTACCTGAGGGAATCAAGGGATTTGAAAGAGGGGTCTTTCTTGTGCAGCCGTTATTTATGGAAAAGGAGCCCATAGGTTATTTTATATGCTCTGTTCCCGCAAGCGACGGTCTGTTTTTTGAAGAACTGCGTTCGGCCATAAGCAGCGCCTTATCCGGTATCTTCATGTTTGAAGAGATGGCGCAGGCAAAACGTAATGCCGAGGCTGCGGAGGATGCAAAGTCCCGTTTTTTCGCAAATGTCGGCTCCGATCTTACTGAACCTCTCGATGAACTGAGTTCTCTCGTTTCAAGCATGGAAAATTCTTTACAAGCTGAGCAGGATATTCAAAGCCTCAAAAACCGGTTCAGCGCCCTCCAGCTCCTCTTGAAGAAGCAGAGGGAAAAAACAAGTTTTGTTCTTGATCTGACCCTTTCACAGACCAATGACCTTCTTCTTGAGCGTAAACTTCTTCATGTTGAGCAGCTTCTCAATCCTGAATCATGCGAAATAAAACTTCCTCTTATTTTTGCAGATCCCGAAAGACTTTTGCAGTCGTTATCGATCCTGTGTGCAGTATACGGTCTCTCTTTATCTGATATTGCAGCGGAAAAATCTTCAAAAGGGCTGCTTCTTTCCATAAAAACCTTAAATTCCTGCGGACAGAACATACGCGAGGATAACAGTATTCTTCTGGCAGAAAGCATTCTTCTTCTACACGGAGCAAAATTGGAAAAGAATGAAGCCGGTGCGGTGATTCTTTTCCCCTGGCCCCGTTTTTCATGTAAAAATGCGGAAGAAAATGATCCTTTATTTGAGTGGGATTCAACAATGCAGGATATACAAAACTGGTCTCTCGTGTACTCTTCCCGTAATTCTTATCCGTTTTCGCAGTCGGCTTTTTTATTTACGACAACACTCTCAAACGCTCAATTATCAGTGTATACAAACTTTATAACTTTTTTTGAGAAAACGGTCGCTTCCTCCGTGGAAAACCCGGTTCTTTTTATAGGACAGACTCCTGCAAAGTATCCTCTATGGGCGGAAAGTGAACGCTGTATATTTATTCCTTCCATGGCTGAGTTTGAACACTCTGTTGAAACGTCCAGTCCTTCAATAATTGTTCTTGATTGTATTGATGCAGAAGCGGCTCAGAGAATCAGAACAAATCCCTTATCCGTCATGACTCCTGTGGTAATTCTCACTGATCAGATGTCAAACGAAGAGGAAGTAAAAAAACTTCTGCTCATACCCCGTGTCATGTTAAGCAACCGCAGTATTGCACAGAGTCCTGAGTTTGCATCCCGGATTAATGCTCTTTTATCGGGCGGAGAAATATTAAGTGCAGATACCGGAGCTCTTGTTAAAAAGGCCATTCTCTACTTAAATTGTCATGCAGGAACACAGATTTCACGGTGGAAACTTGCCGACTATGTTCATGTAAGCGAGGATTACCTGACACGCATTTTTCATAAGGAACTCGGCTTATCTCCCTGGGAGTACCTTACCCGGCATAGAATTTTTCTTGCTTCCCAGATGCTTGTACATACCAGCTGTACCGTATATGAGGCTGCAGAAAAGTGCGGATTCCAGGATCAGGCATATTTTTGCCGTGTTTTTAAAAAAATCACCGGTTATCCTCCGGGTAAATTCCGCTCAAAAACTGATAATTCTCTGTAAAAAACGGCTGAATGTCGGAAAAGTGCAATAATGTAACTGCATTTTCTTTCATCGATGAAGTAATCTTATACTCGAGGTTACATCATGACGAAAGTAAAGCCAGTGTATAAAAAGAATCTGTGGAAGGAGATTATCAGGCACAGATCAATCTATGCCATAATATTCATTCCCGTAGTTTTCTATACCATTTTCAGATATATTCCGATTTGGAACGGACAGATTGCTTTTAAAGAATTCAGCCCTCTGAACGGCGTTATGGGAAGTAAATGGGTAGGATTCGAGCATTTTATTGAATTCTTCAGCTCTTTCTATTTTTGGGAACTTATTCGCAATACCCTTTTTTACAGTTTCGCAAAACTCTTTGTAAGCGTTCCGCTTGCTATTATTCTCGCAGTAGTTCTGTATGAAAGCAGAAGAAATACGCTTAGAAAGCTTGTTCAGAATCTTTCATATTTACCCCACTTCCTGTCATGGGTAATCATGTACGGTATTTTGTTGGCGCTTCTTTCCCCCGGAGACGGTATTCTTAATGATGTCATCAAATTTTTCGGAGGGCAGCCTATAGCATTCCTTACTGAGACTAAGACCTTCCCCTGGATCGTTGTCTTATCCGACGCATGGAAGGAAACCGGCTGGAGCGCAATTATTTTTATTGCGGCTCTCATGGGAATTGATCCCACCTTATATGAGGCCGCAATGGTGGAAGGTGTAAATGCCTGGCAGCGTGTATGGTACATAACTCTTCCTTCCATCAGCCCGGTCATTACTATGGTTGTGCTTCTCCGCCTGGGAACTATTTTGGATGCAGGCTTCAATCAGATGTTCATGCTGTATTCAGTTCCTGTGTACAGCGTCGGCGACATCATAGATACCTGGGTGTACCGTTCCGGTCTTCTCGAATTTAAATTCTCACTTGCGACAGCAGTCGGCATCTTTAAAGGCATCATAGGTCTAGCTCTTATTACGGTATCGAATAAGCTTGTAAAACGCTTTTCTGATAACTCAATCATGTAAAAGTGAAGATCTGCAGACTTATTAACAGGAGTTACTAATGGCAAAACAAACAGTATCAACAATACGCCTGACGGCAACCGATAAACTATTTCATACCATACTCGATATTTTCTTAGTACTATCCGCTATTGTTCTTGCAATTCCGCTGTGGAGTACTATAACTCTTTCATTCAGGCCGCTTACGTTCTCCGGTACAAATCTTGAAGGTATGTTTTTAGCACCGTGGAAATGGTCGGCAGCCGCGTATAAGACTATGCTCGGCAACAGCGGTTTCATAGTCGCCTTTTCAAACAGTTTAAAAATACTTGTATTCGGGGTACTCACTGCCCTTGTGCTTACAATTCCCATGGCATACGGATTATCGGTTAAGTCCCTGCCGGGAAGAAAAATTCTCAATAACTTTATTATAATTCCCTACCTTTTCAACGTTGGAATTATTCCCATGTACCTCGTTGTAACAAGCCTCGGTATGCGAAATCATCTGTATTCAATTTTCCTGCCCGGTGCAATATCAACGTATAACTGCCTCATAATGAGAAGCTTTTTTGAAGGGATTCCGGAGGAACTGAAGGAATCTGCACGCATCGACGGAGCCCCTGAGTGGTATGTACTGCTCCGCATCATTCTGCCTCTGTCAAAACCGATTATTTTAACTATCGGTTTGTATTACGGCGTGTCGTTCTGGAACGATTTCTTTCATGCCATGCTGTA
This sequence comes from Spirochaetota bacterium, assembly GCA_023398165.1. GTDB lineage: Bacteria > Spirochaetota > Spirochaetia > Treponematales > Treponemataceae > JAAZLA01. The sequence continues at coordinate 425,924 of JAEWSQ010000007.1, forward strand.
TTTGAGCAAGAGCGCTCTTCAGCCGCTCCCGATCCTTCTGCGCAACATTCTTATTGGAAGCAGCATGAACGAGTTTATTGATTCTTCGGCTTTCAGCAATGCGCCTCTTGCGGCAATAAAAGCTGCAAGCGTGTTCATGTCGGCTATTCCGATGATTATTGCCTATCCGTTTATTCAAAAATATTTTACCAAGGGTACTATGCTCGGGAGTATAAAGGGATAAATTTACTTTGTAAGGTAATTTATATAGCGGCATCAAAGGAACTTTTATGTTCATACGATGCAGAAAAAGTGCAATGAAATTTGCAGAGATGAATTAATAAGGAGGAAAAGATGAAAAATTTTTTCGGTAAACTCTCAGCTGTATTGCTTGTAGTTTGCATGGTTCTCCCTGTTTTTGCAGGCGGAAAAAAAGAGGCAGCACCCGCAGCCCAGGCTGTCCCGGAAGGCCCTGTAACTATTACTATGGCTTATGGAGCAGGAGCAAGCGAAGCAGGTGCACCGCCTGCTGACTGGGTTGTTCCCGGTATTGTAAGCGAAAAACTCGGCATTACCCTTGAGCTTTCAATGCTCCCGTCTGCGCAAGGAGACCAGGATATTGCAATCAGCGCAGCAGGCGCGGCAAATGATCTTCCCGATGTTTTCATGGTAAGCCGTGAAGTCTGGTTAACTCTCGTAAATCAGGGACTTATTGCTTCTGTTGACGATATGTATGCAATGATGCCGCAGCGGACAAAAACACATTACACCGAAAACAGCAGAACTTTTACAACTATTAACGGTAAGTCATACGGTCTTGCAGATCCGGGTTCAATCGATAAAAACGAAGGTTTATTAATCCGCAAAGACTGGCTCGACAAACTCGGCCTTAAAGTACCAACAACAACCGATGAACTTTTTGCGGTAATGAAGGCATTCACTTTTAATGATCCCGATGGAAATGGAAAAGCCGATACCTACGGTTACGGTGCTTTCCTGGAAAATACCGGTGCTTTGGATTACGGCCTCGGACGCCGCTTCGATCCAATCATGGGAGCCTTCGGTGTTGAAGGTCCGTGGAATTTGAGTGCAAAGAACGCAGGTCTTAATGTTAGAAAACCTGAGTTCTATGATGCAATGGTTTTCCTCAAGAAAATGACCGATGAAAAAATTATAGATCCGAACTGGATGAGCTATAAGAAAGATGATTTCCGTGCAGCATGGAAACAGGGTAAATTCGGCGTCATGAGAGAGCAGAATGCAGCATATGCCGCAGAAGCTAACTACAAGGCTTTTGACGTTAACTTCCCCTCCGGTGAATGGATTGTCGTAGATCCTCCCAAGGGTCCGTCCGGTAAATCTTCTGTCGGTGTGTATTCTCCCAGCTATAGAATTTATGCGGTATCTCAGAAAGCTGCAGATGCAGGTAAAAAGGCAAAAATTGCGGCCTTACTTGAGTGGATTGCAACAGACGGCTACTACCTCATAGCTTACGGGCAGGAAGGCATAAACTATAAACTTGATGCAAACGGTCTTCCTGTGGCAACCGATACTAATCTTTCTTTCACCAAAGAAGGGGGAATTCCTTATATCCAGCTTAAAAACTTAGCCCTCTATAACGGCGAGCAGGAAATACAGATCCGGTATCCTTCATACGTAACGGCGACATCCAAAAAAACAATGTCAGCGGGTACTGTTCTGTTTGAAATGCAGTCTAAAAAATGGACGCCATGCATGGGAGGCGACACTCTTCCGAAGCCGAGTGCGGATCTCAAGAGATTCCTCGATCAGGGACTTCTCGAGTTCTTAACCGGTAAACGCGACTTAACCAAAGAAAACTGGACAGCCTGGGTTGCAGAATTTGACAAACAGGGCGGAGCAAAGTGGGAAGCTGACGGTTTAGTAGCGGCTAAAGAAAAAGGTTTGCTGTATTAAATAACTATTTAAGGCAATTTCAAAAGTCAGACGAGTTTTGAAATTGCAGCCACTATGCAGCGGCCTAATAATGTGATTTTCCGGCTGTAATGAACTTATTGATTTTTACTGTGGATTATAAGTACATTACAGCCGTATTTTTTATGCGGAGTATGAAACAATGATTTTAAAACAGACAGCACAAGAAAATGCATTGGCTATGGCGCGTTCAGTAATGGAAAGATATAAGCCTTCCCAAATGCTGTGGCATTATGAACACGGCCTTGTTCTTCAGAGTATCTATGCTGCTGGAAAGGAATTCGGCGAACCCGGTTTTGCATCCTGGGTAAAAGACATGTATGATACAAAAATACAGGAAGACGGCGTAATACTAACGTATAAGAAAGACGAGTTTAATCTTGATCAAATAAACCCCGGCAAGCATTTGTTTGATTTATACAAGGATACCGCGGATGAAAAGTACCGTAAAGCGCTCGAAGTTTTGAGGGAACAGCTTAGAAACCATCCGAGAACAAAGAGCGGCGGTTTCTGGCACAAAAAAATTTATCCGTTTCAGATGTGGCTGGATGGAATATATATGGGCTGTCCTTTTTATGCCCGGTATGCTTCTCTTTTCGGCGATGATGATGATTTTGATGATGCAGTGCGTCAGATAGTTCTATGCGAATCACATACGAAAGATGCCGGGTCAGGTTTATTGTACCACGCGTGGGATGAAACCCATAAGCAGCTTTGGGCAAATCCTGCGACAGGCTGTTCACCTCATTTTTGGGGCCGTGCGATGGGATGGTTCTGCATGGCAGTTCTCGATGTTCTTGACTGGATTCCCGATGAGGAAAAATATGCTGAACAGCGAAATTCACTAATAACAATTGTAAATTCACTTGCACCGCCTGTTATGTCTGTGCAGGATATAAAAAGCGGGTTATGGCATCAGGTTCTTAATATGCCTAACCGTGCTTATAATTATTTGGAAACCTCGGCCTCCGCAATGTTTGTGTACTTTTTATTCAAGGCAGTCCGCATGGGATATGTACAATCCGATACTGAACCTGGTAAAAAAATGCTTGCTTCCGCTTGCGAAGGGTATAGAGGCTTACTGACAAGAGTAACCGGGGATGACAAAGGTTTTCTTCATTTGAGCGGTATATGCAGTGTTGCAGGTCTGGGAGGAAATCCCTACCGCGACGGCTCTTATGAATATTATATAAAAGAAGCAGTTGTATCGGATGATTTCAAGGGAGTAGGACCGTTTATTCTGGCCTCTTTGGAAGCACACCGCTCCGGACTGCTGTAGGATACGGAATATCAGTGGAACAACCAATTAAACTATCCCGCTCCGATTCATTGCGCCGGGAATTTATACTTTCAGGATCGATGACGCGTGTGATTCCGTTTATCTGTACACCGCTTGCGCTCTATCAGGGATTTAATCAGCTTTTTCGTGTAGTAGACACATTAATGGCTTCACATATCAGTTCGAGAAGCGTGAGTGCGGTAGCCTATTTATCGCAGATAACCCAGATTCTTCTGGCTGTCGGCGGCGGGCTTGCAGTCGGAGCCTCGATTCTTATAAGCAGATTTTACGGGGCAGGCGACTATAAAAAGGTCAAAGATCTTATAAACACCGTTTTTGCGCTGTGCGGAGTATTAAGCGCGATAGTGCTTATCATAATTCCTTTCGTTCGTCCCTTTCTTAGTTTTTTCGGCACGCCTCTCCCTCTCATCGATGAAGGGACAGGATACTTCATTATCAGTCTCATAGATATTATCGTTATCTTCTATAATAACATTTATATATCAATTGAAAGGGCGATGGGAAACTCTAAACGCATACTCAATCTTAACAGCATATGCATTATAGTAAAATTCGCACTTACATTCTTTTTTGTCTACGTCCTCCATTCCGGAATTTCAATGATAGCATCAGCAGGAATAATTGCAAATCTTTTTATTCTTATTCCCGGTTTTTACTATATGAGAAAAAACCGCTGTCTTATTTCACTTCGTGTTTACCCCGATTCTCTTTCATCACGCCGTGTAAAACCCCTCATAGGATTAAGCTACCCTGTCATGACGGAAAAAGCCGCCTTTGCCGCAGGAAAAATTGCGGTCAACAGTATGAGTACTAACTACGGTTCATTGACTGTCGGCGCTTTGGGAATTACCAATAACATCAGCGGCTTTGTGACCAGTGTTCAAAACGGATTTCAAGAGGGCTGCTCAAGCGTAATAAGTCAGAATCTTGGTGCAAAGAATACCACACGCGCACTTGAGGCTTTCAGGGTAACGCTTCTGTGGAATCTTTTTATCGGTACTGCGGGGTATATTCTCACAATGGTTTTCCTTCCTCAGCTTGCAAATCTTTTTTCTCCGTCTGATAATGACTTTGCTACGATGATAGAACGCATATACCGCTATGAGGCGGCAGGAATTATTCCGCTTTCTATAAATGCTTCTGCTGTAGCGCTCCTGTACGGCTTCGGATACACCAAGCTTACCTTGATAATTAATTTCTGCAGAGTTTTAGTCTTCCGTGTTCCCCTCCTGTGGATACTGCAGAAGTATACTAATCTTGGTCTTCAAAGCGTTGGAATAGTAATGATGGCCAGTAATATTCTGGTAAGCGTTTTAAGCGGATCAATAGCGCTCGTATTGTACACAAAAATTCATAGAAAGCAGAAAGCTGACCGTTCGTATGTGCATTGTACTGTCGGATACAGAAGCAAAGATGACTTTACCGATTTACAAAAAGCGTTCGATTATATTCAGACTCTTGAAGCCTGCACAGAGGCCTATATAAGCCTTGGAAAAGGGAAGTATAAAGGGCAGTTTTACTTTGACGGATACAGAGGTCATCGATCTTTACCTGATATTAAGCTTAGTCTGCGCGGCAGAGGAATGAAAAAAAGCATTATTTCAGGAAACCTCTATGCAAATATGATGATGGAAAACGGTGAAAAGAGGGGAACTTTCCGCTCGTATACGGTATTTTTAAGCGGTCCGTCAGTTCATCTTGAAAATCTCGCGATAGAAAACACTTCGGGGCTTCCTGAAAATGAGGGGCGTAATGCAGGCCAGGCGATTGCTTTATATGCGGATGCCTCATCCGTTATATGCAGGAAGGTCGCGTTGTATGGTCATCAGGATACATTATTTACTTCTCCTCTGCCTGAGAGAGAGAGAATCTCTGGAGGGTTTACGGGGCCGGGTAAAGACAGGGAAAGAAAACCCTCCATTCAGATATATGACCGTTGTGTTATTGCAGGTACTATAGATTTCATTTTCGGCGGAGCCCTCAGCCTTTTTAAAAACACAAAAATTATTGTCCGCCCGCTGTATCCGAAAGAAGGGGAGAGTGATACCGGCGGCGCCTGTTACATTGCAGCTCCATCCAGTGATGAAAGTTCCAAGGATGAAAGCCTTTTTACAGAAGCAAAGAGCGGATATGTTTTTCACCGGTGTGCAATACACTGTGAAAAGAATCAGAGCGGGGTAAAAATATATTTGGCCCGTCCCTGGAGACCCTATGCCCGCTGCGTGTATGCAGTATGCACATTCAATCATGCAGTAGCATCTGAAAAATGGGATAACTGGAATGATCCCGGTAATGAAAAGACTGCTTTTTTTGCTGAATTTAAAAATAAAGGAGAATCAGATGATAAAACCGGGGGTAAAAAAAGTTTTGGTTTAAAACTCAACAGGCATCAGCTGCGTGCAGTTCTTTCGCAATTTAAAGCATTTACCTGAAATATGTATCATCTATTGACATAAATCTCAGTTTCGACGTACAATTCATTATAATTTTATTGATATAGGAGATCCATACGATGATTAAAGTTGGTATCAACGGATTTGGACGCATAGGACGCATGGTGTTCCGTGCTGCTGTGGAAAACTTTGGTAAGGATATTCAGATTGTAGGTATTAACGACCTTCTCGACCCCGACTACCTTGCATACATGCTGAAATATGATTCAGTACATGGCCAGTTCAAAGGCGATGTAAAAATTGACGGAAACTTCATGATTGTAAACGGAAACAAAATCCGCTTAACAGCTGAAAAAGATCCTCTTAACCTCAAATGGGGTGAAGTTGGAGCAGAAGTTGTTGTTGAATCAACAGGTTTCTTCCTCGATGACGAATCTGCACGCAAGCACATCACTGCCGGTGCAAAAAAAGTAATCATGTCAGCTCCTTCAAAGGACTCAACCCCGATGTTCGTATACGGTGTAAACAACAAAGACTATAAGGGACAGGACATCATTTCTAACGCTTCCTGCACCACAAACTGTTTAGCTCCCATTGCAAAAGTTCTTAACGATGCATTCGGAATCAAACGCGGTCTTATGACAACTGTACACGCTGCAACAGCTACACAGAAAACAGTAGACGGTCCTTCTATGAAAGACTGGAGAGGCGGACGCGGAATCCTTGAAAACATTATTCCCTCATCAACAGGCGCTGCAAAGGCTGTAGGAAAAGTTCTTCCTGTTCTTAACGGTAAACTTACCGGTATGGCTTTCCGTGTTCCCACATCTGATGTTTCTGTTGTAGACCTCACTGTAGAACTCGATAAAGCTGCAAGCTATGACGACATCTGCAAAGCAATGAAAAAAGCTTCAGAAGGCGAACTCAAAGGCGTTCTCGGCTACACTGAAGATGCTGTTGTATCAACAGATTTCCGCGGTGAAGCACGCACATCAATTTTTGATGCAAAAGCCGGTATCGCTCTCGATCCCACATTCGTTAAAGTTGTATCATGGTACGACAATGAATGGGGTTATTCAAACAAAGTTTGCGAGATGGTACGCGTAGTAGCTAAATAATATTTAGGGGAGGAAAACCATCTTTTGCGATGCGAAGTTTTTCCTCCCCTATAACCCCTCTTTTCCTTGCAGCGCTTTAAATCAATCTACATTCAGAACTTATCCTAAAAGCCTAATTGTGCGGGACGCGCCGTTGGCTCTTTTTTTTCTTACCAGCATATTTCGTAAAGTCAGCAGGGATGCTGACTTTACTTATCGAGTTTTGCTAAGCAAAACTCGTCAGTCGACAAAAGCAGCTCCGGTGGCATCCATGCCAATTATCAAGCCTTTTATGGAGCTTTGCAGCGTACTCACCTATAACCCCTCAGCGTATGGGGCGCTTTAAATCAATCTACACTTACAATATTTTATATCAATACATTTCAATTAACATATATAGTACCAATTGAAGGGAAAACTGTTTGAAAAAGAGTCATTTAAGTTGTATACTTTTTTGATGTAGTGAATTAAGCAGGTACTTGTGGTTTTCACTTGCAATGAAACATATTCCGGATGGGATTTATATGGCTAAAACAGAGAATAAGCAATTTCAATACGAAATACAAGACTATCAGGAAGATTGTGTAAGTAATATTGTTAGTCTTTTTGAAAACCTGCGTCACAAAATAAACTTCATTGAAGTAATGACGGAACACCACAATAAACACAACTACAATTTCCCTATCCAGAATACCAAAAATATAGACATAATGATGGAAACAGGAACTGGAAAAACCTTTACCTTTATTAAAACAATTTTTGAACTCAATACTCATTTTAGTTATAAAAAGTTCATCATCTTAATTCCTTCTGTACCTATTCGTGAAGGAACTAAAACCAACTTGGAAGACACTAAAGATTATTTCAAGAGCTACTACGCAAATCAAAGGGAAAAAGAAATAGAAGTTTTTGTCTATGAAAGCGGAAACATTTCATCAGTAAAGCAGTTTATAGGAACTTCGCATTTGTCTGTATTAGTTATGACACCGAGCTCGTTTAACAGCAAAGACAATATCTTAAATCGTCCGTTAGATCGGGAAATGAACCAGCCGGAATTATTTATAAATAATCAAGAACCTCCGAAATCTTATTTAGAATGTTTGAAGCGCTTAAACCCGATTGTAATAATGGATGAACCTCACCGTTTTGAAGGCAATGCCTTTAAGACTTATTTCGAGGGTTTTGATAATTATTATTTGCGTTTTGGAGCTACGTTTCCCAAGAAAAAAGACAGCTTGCCCTTATCAAATGCAGCTTATGTATTGGACAGCATTACTTCATTCAGACAAAATTTGGTTAAGAAAATTGTTGTGTATACTCAAGACATAGTTGAGAACACAGACTCTCTTATTGGAATAGAAAAATCAGGTTCAGCTTATATAGCACATGTAAATACATGTACAAACGGAATTATAGTGAGGCGGGAACTAGGTGTTGGTTCAGTTTTTAACGGTAAAAGTATAAAAAAAATACTCAAAGACTCAGTAGTATTATCCGACGATACCATTGAGAAAGTTGATTATTCTTTGTCTGATGAATCACTGAGGGCAATGATAAAAGAAACAATCAAAATACATTTACTGAAAGAAAAGGCTCTTTTTGAGCAGGGTGTTAAAGCTCTAACGCTGTTTTTTATTGAAAGCGACACCAGCTTATTTCGCGGAAGTAATCCAAAAATCAAGAAATTCTTTGAAGAAGAATATGCTAAACAATACAGTGATCTTGTAAAAAAACTTGACCCCCAAAGTGATTATTATAAATATTTGCAAAAAGATTATGATAGCAATAATGTTTTGCAAGTTCACGAAGGATATTTTTCAAGCGACAAAGGAAATGCTGACGAAAAAGTAAAAGAAGGGGTTGATGAAATCTTAAAGGCCAAAAAGAAGCTGCTTTCATTTGAGAGTTCTACCCGCTTTATTTTTTCCATTTGGGCATTGCAGGAAGGGTGGGACAACCCGAATGTTTTTACCATCTGCAAACTTTCCAATCAAGGGAGCGAAATATCTAAACTGCAGCAAATTGGGCGGGGTTTACGAATTTGCGTTAATCAGGATTTACAGCGATATACACTAAAAAACTTGAAGGACAATCAGGAAGATTTTTGGAGAATTAACAATCTTGATGTTGTCGTTTCAAGCAAAGAGCACGGTTTTGTAGAAGCAATACAAAATGAAATTTTAAGCAATTCATTCCTCATTTGCGAAACTTTTACAGAGCAGGAACTAAAAAGACTGCTTAAAGAAAAATCAGGATTTGATGATGCAACTGTCCGTAGTATGTTTAAAACACTTGATAATAACGAGATAATTGTCTATAAAGCAACAGTTGACGGAATAGACGTTTATCAGAAATCACCTGACTTTTCTGCGATTCTGAAAGAGCAAAATTTACCTGAGGAACAGGTAATCGCAATTGAAAGTCTCTTTGCAGCGGATACAAACACCTATGTTCAAAAAGCGGAAAATAAAAAAGAGAAAAAGAAGGTGTTTATAAAAGCGTCGCACCTTCAGGAGTTTCAAAGCCTGTGGAATACTATCAATAAAAACGCATTTTATGTATTAAAAAACCTAAACCATGATGAAGAACACCAACTAATACAAAACATAAAACAGGAAATTGAAAAAGTAAATATTGAAGAGCTATTGCTGCAGACAATACGTGCAGAGCTTAATGTTAAGAAAATCGGAGAACAAGGTGCTATAACTGAAAAACTTACCAATGCTGTTTCATACAAAAGCAAGGTGGATTATTTAGAATTGGTCCGTACTTTATCGAATAACACTAAAACCCCCATTTCATTTGTTGTTAAAATATTCAATGCATTAAGTGATGACTTTAAGAACAAAATGCTCTGTAATAACCCGGAACAAGCCCAAAGAGAAATTTCCGAAATAATAAATAAAAACCTGATTGCAATGCTTAAAGCAAATATCAAATACGATGGCATTAACGGAACAGGTTTGCCGAATGTATTTAAAACGGCAGAAGGAAAACCATACTTAGACACGGGAAGCGTTGGAAAATTTCAAAAAGATATTACAGGCGAATTTTCTTTAAAGACAAAATGGGTATTTGAAGAAGTAATAGAATACGATAGTGATTTTGAATTGGATATAGTTGAACAAGACCAAGATATTGACAGCATAGAAATATTTGGCAAACTGCCGCGCTTGAAAATTAAGACACCCTTGGGCGATTATAACCCGGACTTTTGTTATGCCATTAAAAGCGCAGAAGGTAACAAAATATTTCTTGTAGTGGAAGCCAAAGGTTATAAATCATCAACTGCAATACCTGTGAACGAAAAAGAGAAAATCGAGTTTGCTAAAAAGTATTTTGAGGCATTGGCTGAATACCATAAACATGAAAACTTTAAACTATCGTTTAAAGAGAGGATCAATAAGACCCAGTTAGCTGCGCTTATTATGGAGAAATAAGACAATGAAAAATAATAAAAATAGTAACATTATCCGTTCTTCATCAGCTGAATACTTAACTTTTATTGCTGCAACAGGAGAATCAGGGGTTGATGTACTATATGCAGATGAAAATATCTGGTTGACTCAAAAAATGTTAGGGCTGCTTTACAATGTTGAAACAAATACTGTAAATTACCATTTAAAAAAGATATTTCAAGACAGCGAACTGCAAGAAGATTCAGTTATTCGAAATTTTCGAATAACTGCAGCAGACGGTAAGAGCTATACAACAAAACATTACAGCCTTTCGGCTGTTATTGCCGTGGGCTACAAGGTTAATTCCGAGAGGGCTGTGCAGTTTAGGAAATGGGCAACACAGATAGTGCAGGAGTTCACCATCAAAGGCTTCGCGATGGACGATGAACGCCTAAAAAATGACGGCACCATACTCGGTAAAAAATATTTTGAAGAACAACTGCAAAGAATTAGGGAAATCCGGTTGAGCGAACGAAAATTTTACCAAAAAATTACCGATATTTATGCAACTTCTATTGATTATGATGTAACAGCACAGGCAACAAAGCGGTTTTTTGCAGCGGTACAAAATAAACTACATTGGGCAATACATGGTCAAACCGCAGCCGAAGTAATAATTGACAGAGCCGATCATACAAAAGAGAATATGGGGCTAACTACATGGAAAGATGCACCAAATGGAAAAATTCAAAAATTTGATGTAAGTGTAGCTAAAAATTATCTGACTGAAAATGAAATGCAGCAGTTACAGAGACTGGTTTCTGCCTATCTCGATATTGCAGAAGATATGGCATTGAGACAAATACCTATGACTATGGAGGATTGGGAAATCCGTTTAAACAAATTCATTACAGCAGCTGACAGAGAAATATTACAGGATGCCGGCAAAGTAACAGCCGAAATTGCTAAAGCACATGCCGAAAGTGAATTTGAAAAATACAGGATAATACAAGATAGAATATATGAAAGTGATTTTGATAAACTAGTTAATAAACAGGCAGAATTAGAAAACTCCTCACAAGGCGGTATTACAGAATGAAAGAACAGGAATTTATACAGGCAGGATATTCAGTTATTGGAACCGGAGAGAGTGAGAATAAACTGTTACATTTTTTGAAAGAACACTATCCAAGTGTCATAAAAGATAACGAAATTGACCTTAATGAACTCAAAGCTATTGCGGGTTTACCAATTGACGAAAAAGTAAACGGTTACGGCTTAAACTTTGTTGGAAGAAATTTTGCCAGAGCTAAATATGCACAAAAAACAGAAAAGGAATTACGCCTCAATACAGAATTGAGCAAAAATAGTAATACTACTGAAAACCTGGTATTGAAAGGCGACAATTTAGACAGCCTGAAAATCCTTAAAAACCATTACAGCGGAAAGATTAAATGCATCTACATAGATCCGCCTTACAATACAACAAGCGATGAGTTCGTGTATCCCGACAGGTTTGACAAAGAAGAATCTGAAATTCTAGGTTTGGTAAATCTAAGCGAAAGTGATTATGATCGAATGGATTTTAGCTTTAAAACAAAAAAGAGCCACAACGGCTGGCTTGCGTTTATGTACCCTCGTTTATTGGTTGCGAGGGATTTACTGAGTAAAGATGGTGTAATATTTATAAGTATTGATGACAATGAGCAGGCAAATCTAAGACTCCTATGTGATGATGTTTTTGGGGAGGAAAATTTTGTAGGAACTTTTCCTTGGAGAAAAAGAACTGCAAAAAGTGATGTACCATTTGGAGTTTCTCAAGACTATGAATGGATCTTAGTATATAATAAATATGAGTTTAATGCGGGGCTTGATATTCAAAGAAAATATTATCAAACAGATGATTACCCAAATGATAGATGGAGACTGTCAGATTTAACAACACAAAAATTAGAAGAGGATCGTCCTAATTCAGCATTTGATTTGGTAGACCCCAAGACAGGTAAAAAATATAAATATAATCCTAAAAGACTTTGGGCTATAACTAATGATACCTTTCCTGAATATTACAAAAAAGGGAAAATCGTATTTCCTGATGATTATGATTTCTTAAACATTTCCATTCCAGCTTATAGGGTATTTGAAAGTGAAGATAAAGCAAAGGCTCTAAAAAAGTATAATTCGGAAAATGCAAAAAAATCAGCATCAACTTTTTTACCAAAAGAAGTTGGAATGAGTGAAGATGGTAACAAAGAGGTTTTTGAAATATTTCAACAAAAATATTTTCTTTTCCAAAACCTACCGGGCTCATAAAACATATATTAAACATTATTAATGACAGCGAGTGTGTTATTCTCGATTTCTTCGCCGGCTCCGGTACTACAGGTGAAGCCGTGATGCAGCTTAATTCGGAGGATGGCGGCAGCCGTAAATTCATTCTATGCCAAATAGATGAACCTATAAAAAAAGACAAACCGGCGTACAAGTTCTGTATTGACAACAACCTGCCCCCCTTCATTTCCAGCATCACCATAGAACGGTTAAAACGGGCAGGAGAAAAAATAGCTTCAGAGATTGAAGCCGAAAACAGAAAACCGGACTTATTTGAGGATAAAAAGCACGTTCCCGACATCGGCTTCAAGGTTTTTGACAGTGTTATAGCTCCAAAACTGGAAGTTGATGATAAAGGACAAATTTCTATTACATATAATGACTGTAATGCGCTTAGCCGTATTTACAACATGATTTTTACTGTCGGGTTGGATGAACCATCACAAGTACCCGAAGTAGTTGTGGACAATTGCATGTATAAAATTGGCAACAATTATTACATAACCAACAGCGAAAAAGTAACCAGCGAAGATTTTTCTAACGCCATTAAAAACGGCAAAGTATTTATTGACGGCTGGACAGCCAGCCTTAACGGCACTTTGCAGAACTATAAAGAAGAGGTGAAGATCGTATTTTAAAAATGTATGGGCATGAAAGAGAATAATAGAAAATATTCCTTTTGAAGATCATTTTCGTAGAATCACGAAAATGATCAATATAACAGCTAAGTCTCCCTTTCTTCCCCTTCGCGTCTTACGTGATATTCTCAGTGCAGCTTCAGTGTAGTCAGTGGTCAAAAAGGTAATTGACCTCTTGTTTCTTCTTTGTTTTAATAGCATGGTGAAAAAAATGAACATCAAAAAAATTACCACTAACAAAAAGCAGTTCCTCGACCTGCTGCTTCTTGCAGATGAATCGGAAACAATGATCGACAAGTATCTTGAGGACGGGGAACTCTTCGCACTGTATGACGATGATGTAAAAAGCATCTGTGTTGTTTCACAGGTGAATAACGATACCTGTGAATTAAAAAATATTGCCACGTATGAAAAGTACCAGGGAAGGGGATACGGAAGGGCTCTTGTGAGGCATATATCGGACTACTATAAAAGTGCTTATAAAACTATGCTTGTCGGTACCGGAGATACGCCAAAAAGCATCTCTTTTTATGAGTCCTGCGGATTTTCACTGTCCCACCGGATAAAGAACTTTTTTACCGACAACTACGATCATATCATGATAGAAGAGGGTGTTAAGCTTGTAGACATGGTGTATCTGAAAAAGGACTTGTGAAACTGGAACACACAGAAAAAACTGGGGATACAAATCTTTAGTCACCAAGCTATAACACTTCAGGTGAAAGTATCCTGCATATTCCAAAATCCTGACTTGTTTTCTGTGTAGTCCCTGTCACCGAAGGTTACCGCATACTCCGTGCCGTAGTGTTTTTGTGTGATTTTGTCCTGAAAAATATAGGGATAAAAGATTAGTCTCGCATCTCATCTGCGCATTCTCTCCATTTCAAGATCTTAAGGCGCTGCAAGGATGAGGTGCAAGCTGGCGCAACACCGATGCTAATCAATGTGCCCAATATTTTTATGGGGTCTTAGGGGAGGAAAAACTATGCATCGCAAAAGTTGGTTTTCCTCCCCTAGCTTTGCAATCTGCGGATACTCTCTCTTCGCGGCTTTGCGCCTTTGCGTGAACTTTCTTTTCCTATCCCTGTTGACATAACAGTTATTTCTATTGTACAATACCCGCCTGTAGTCTATATACATACAAGGGAGCACACTGATGATATTTCCTTTGCAGGAACTTATAAAGTTTAAGGGTAACGTCTACGAAATTACCTGTGCCGCAAGCCGCCGCGCTTATCAGCTTTCCATGGTACGGGATCCCATAATAGAAGAAAATGACGGTAAGGTTGTCTCGCTTGCTGCTAAACAGCTTTTTACCAAAGAAATTGAGTACCGCATCGAACAATAGCTATGAGTTTTTCCGCTGGTAACAGTACAATACCGGTGCTGGTTATCTTTGCACCGACTGCCTGCGGAAAAACGGCTGCGGTTTCCCGTCTTTTTTCAGACCTCTCTTCTTCCCCTTTCTCAAACAAGGCTGAAATTATAAATGCAGATTCCATGCAGGTCTACAAAGGTTTTGATATTGGTACTGCAAAACCCGATTCTGAGTTTTTGTCTCATTTACCCCACCATCTTATTAATATTGTATCTCCCAAAGAACAGTTCGGTACCGGTGAATTTGTCCGTCTTGCAGATATTGCTGCCCGTGATATCTTTAAGAGGGGGAAACTTCCGGTCGTATGCGGAGGCACTGCTTTTTATATACGGAATTTTTTATACGGCCTTCCAATAACTCCGGAAGCCGATCCGGAGGTTAGGAAAAAACTGCAGGAAAGGCTTACCTCAGAGGGTTCTGATGCTCTTAGAATGGAGCTTCAAAAAATAGACCCGGCAAGTGAATCCCGCATACTTGAAAACGATGATTACCGGATTGTCCGGGCGCTTGAAGTGTACTATTCCTCGGGCAAACCCTTAAGTTTTTTTGATCTTCCTTGCTCATTACGAAGTTCATACCGTTTTTTGATCCTTAATCTTGAACGGGAGAGGAATGAGCTCTATGAGAGAATTAATGAGCGGGTTGATCTAATGTTTTCTCAAGGTCTTACTGATGAAGTATTGAGGCTTTTGTCTTCGGGAATAATAAAAACAGATCCTGGAATGCAGGCTATAGGCTACCGGGAGTTTTTCATGACTGGTTCAAATTTTCCCTCTTTTTATACTGAATCGGATATTGAAGACGTTAAAATTCTTATAAAAAGGGACAGCCGGCATTATGCCAAGCGGCAGATAACTTTTTTTAAACCGATAAAGGAAGCCGTGAGTATATCTGCCGATAATATCAGCGGGATGGAAGCTGAAATAGCTCAATTTTTTACCCGGTTTACTTGACGTAACATCATATTTCATTCATAATATGTCAATAGTTTGCAATAAGGAGTGCCATTGTGCCCTGTGGAAAAAAAAGAAAGCGTCAGAAGATAGCTACACATAAGCGAAAAAAGATGCTCAGACGGAATCGGCATAAGAATAAATAGGTTCCGGCAAGGCTCTGCCGTACTTTTATTAAGGCAACGGCTCTTGGGAGTCCTCAATTTACTATGCCAGTGGAGACCGCGGGTTTTGTTTCAGTACAAACTGCGGTCTTTTTTTTACCATATCATCCTGGTAACATCGTATACTTATTCTTGTTTATCCTTTATTACAGGAGTTCTGTTACGCAATTAGCTGATATTCATTCGCCTTCAGATATACAAGCCCTTTCTCTCTCTGAGCTCTATGACTTGTGCGCTCAAATCCGGAAAAAAATTATTGAAGTTGTGGGTAAGAACGGGGGGCATCTTTCGAGCAATCTTGGTGTTGTCGAGCTTACTGTAGCGCTCCACCGTGTTTTTAACAGTCCCAAAGATGCAATCATCTGGGATGTCAGTCATCAATGTTATACTCATAAAATTCTAACAGGCAGGTACGATTCCTTTGACAGCTTGAGGCTCTCAGGCGGAATATCAGGTTTTACAAAACACTGCGAAAGTGAACACGATTTTTTCGACTGCGGGCACTCTTCGACTTCTATATCCTCCGCTCTCGGACTTTTAACCGGAAGAAAACTGCAGAATATAGACGGCAAGGTAATTGCTGTTATAGGCGACGGTGCCTTATCCGGGGGCATGGCGCTTGAGGCTCTTTCTCATGCCGGTCAGATTGCTAAAAATCTTATAGTTGTTCTCAATGATAATCAGCTTTCCATAGGAAAAAATACCGGTTCTCTTTCCCGTTATTTGAGCAGGCTTACCATGACTCCCCAGTATCAGTCTTTCCGGTACAACATTGACCGCTTTGTAAACTCTCTTCCTGTCGTAAATACATGGATGACCCGTTTTATTTTTCGTTTTAAAAAAGCAGTTAAAGCACTTGTGTTTACTAACAATTTATTTGTCGATCTTGGTTTTGAATATGTCGGCCCTCTTAACGGTCATAATCTTTTAGAACTGCAGAATATTTTTACCAAGGTGAAACAGCTTAACAGACCGGTTGTCGTTCATGTTGTTACCCAAAAGGGAAGGGGTTATGGTCCTGCCGAGGATGATCCGGTCAGTTTTCATGGAACAGGACCTTTTTCCTCTGCACACTGTACCTGTACATCAAAGAATGCGCTTAGTTTTACCGAAATTTTTTCGAGGGCGCTTGTGGATATTGCCGCGGTTAATCCTAAAATAGTTGCAATTACCGCTGCAATGACAAAGGGTACAGGGCTCCAGGAATTTGCAAAGCGTTATCCTTCCCGGTTTTTTGATGTCGGAATCGCCGAACAGCATGCAGTTACCTTTGCAGGGGGACTATCTGCTTCAGGTATGAAGCCTGTCGTGGCAATTTATTCCACCTTCATGCAGAGGGCTATGGATCAGCTTATTCAGGATATTTCTCTGCAGAATACTCCTGCCGTCTTTGTACTCGACCGTTCCGGTCCTGTCCCCGATGACGGAGAAACTCATCAGGGTATTTTCGACATTTCCCTTATGAGGCCTATTCCGAATCTTTCCCTTCTTGCTCCTGCTTCCGCTGCAGAACTTATTTCCAGTTTATTATGGGCAACTGACCAGAATATTCCTGTTGTTATCCGCTATCCGAAAGCCTGCTGTCCTCCCGAGATCAACGAACTGTATCTGCCTTTGGAAATCGGAAAAGGGGTTTTACTGAGGTATCATTCTTTTATTTCTGATGCCGCTCCTTCAAACTGTGAGAAAGCGAAAACTCTCATTGTCTGCACCGGAGGAATTCTACCCGAGGCTATTACCGCTTCGCGGTGCCTGTTTCAGCAGCAGAATTTCTGCGATGTATATAATCTGCGGTTTTTAAAACCGCTTAATAAAGAATACTTTACTGATTTGGTTAATCCCTATGACTACATTATTTTTGTTGAAGACGGAATACGTATAGGCGGTATAGGCACCTTTTTAGAATCGCTTTTACAGAGAGAGTATGGAAATAAAAAAACTGCAGTCTGCGGCTTTCCCGACCGTTATATTCCCCAGGGAAAGAGGCAGGATATTCTTGATGAAGCGCATCTTTCAAGCACTCACATAATTAGAAAGATTCTGGAAATTCAGAAGAAGTAGCACATGAATGGAAACGAAGTTATGAATAAAAAAGTTCCAATGCCTATATATCTGGCCTCAGGTCCCCTGTATACGGATTTACCGGCCTTTGTGATGTCCATAGTGAACATCACACCCGACTCTTTTTGGGAAGGAAGCAGATCTGTAAATGTGCATCAGTGTGCCGAAAAGGCTTTGGAATGCGCTTCCGATGGAGCTTCCATTATAGATTTGGGTGCCGAATCATCCCGCCCCGGTGCGGAGTATGTTTCAGACCAGGAACAGATAGACAGACTCATCCCCGTTATTGAAGAAATCCGCAAGCATTCTTCTGTTCCGATTTCTGTTGATACGAGAAAGTCCTCTGTTTTAAAAGCTGCTTTAGTAAGCGGTGCGGATATTCTAAACGATATTTCAGCACTGGAAGATGATCCTCAATGCGGTTTTCTCGCTGCAGACTACAGGATTCCCGTAATTCTTATGCACAAGCGGGGTAATCCTTTAAATATGCAGAAAAACACTGTGTATACCGATGTTGTAACTGAGGTTTTCTCATATATGAAAGAGCGCTTCCTTTTTGCCCTTTCATGCGGGATTGGCGGGGATAGAATAATTGCGGATCCCGGCATCGGTTTTGGAAAAGACGCTTATGCAAATGCCGCACTCATTAAAAACTGCGCATCGTTCTCCAACATTCTGGACTCACGAGAGCCGAATCATGTTCTTATGGGATTATCGAGAAAGACTGTTATAGGAGACCTTACAGAACGTCCCGTTGAACAGCGTTTATGCGGAACGGTGAGTGCAAATTTGCTTGCGGTTCAAAAAGGTGCTACTATTGTTAGAGTGCATGATACAAAAGAAACAGTAGACATGTTAAAAGTTCTGAGAGGATTAGGATGAATGCATTTGACAGAATTCTCGTAGTATATAACTTTGCCCGGCCTTTTCTCGATGTTCTCATTCTTGCATTTATTTTATATAAAGCATACGGAATAATTGTTAAAACCCACGGCATGCAGATAATAAGGGCTGTTATAATTACCGCACTGGCCTATGCTGTCGCACTTCTCCTCAATCTTTCAACAGTTTTATGGCTTTTTTCAAAACTTGCACCCGGTCTTCTCATCGGTTTTGCTATTGTTTTTCAGCCCGAACTGCGTAAAATATTTTTACGTCTTGGGCAGGGCGACTGGTTTAAACTCGGCAACCGGACGAAACATACCTATGTCGATTCCGTTCTCATAGCCGCTGAAATGCTTTCCAACCAGAGAAGGGGAATGCTGGCAGTATTTATACGGAGCACCGCATTAAAAGACATTATAGATACCGGAACGAGGATTAATGCGGATCTTTCCTCAAGTCTTTTAGTAACCATTTTTGGAAACGATACCCCGCTCCATGACGGTGCCGTACTCATTCAGGGCGGTAAAATAGCGGCAGCAGGATGTTTTCTCCCGCTGTCAGAGCAGTATGATATTAAAAAAACCTTCGGAACCCGTCACCGTGCCGCTCTGGGTCTTTCAGAGGAAACAGATGCAATTGTGCTTGTCGTTTCCGAAGAAACCGGCGCCATTTCTCTTGCCTACGATTCAAAATTGTATTACGACTTGACCATAGAACAGCTGACAAAGACTTTGGAAAATCAGCTTGAAATCACTTCAGATACTGCAACCGAGGAGGACGATGCTCATGAAAACACCGCAAGTGATTAAACGTTTCCTCGAAAACTGGCCTGTTAAAATTATTTGTCTTGTTTTGGCTCTTTTTATATATGCTTTTTATCAAATGAGTACCCTTGACTCCAAGACGCTCTCTCTTCCCTTGAACGTCATTTCCGACGGTTCAATGATGCAGTCCACAACTATTACCCATTATATAAGAATATCAGTTAAGGCGAAAACCGAGGATTTACTTCAAATAAAAGAAGACGATTTTACTGTTTTTCTCGACCTGAATCATTATACTGAATCGGGGGAATATGAGGTTCCTGTGTCGGTAATACTTTCTCCCGACGCGGTAAAGATTCAGCCTCTGGAATTTTCCTGTTCCCCGGAGTCAATTACTGTCAAGCTTGAGAGCCGTGTTACGTCCTACGCCCAGGCAGCGCCTCTTTTAACCGGAACACTAGCAGACGGATATAAAATCGATTCAATATCGATTGAACCTGAGTACATTGAAATATCCGGCCCCGAGTCTATCGTGAAGAAAACTGTTTCACTGCAGACAAAAGAAATAGCGCTTGAACAAAGAAATATCAGTTTTACGAAGACTATTGAGCTTGTCAATAAAAATAAATTTATAACCCTTGAATCAGGCGGCACTGTGGAAGTTACGGTAGCTGTTTCTCCGATAATTTTAGAACAGACATTTACTTCTTCTCTCGGCCTCTTTGCTTCTCTTCCTCAGGGACTGGAATCTGCAACGCCCTTTCCGGAGTATGAAGTAAAGATAAGCGGTGAAGAAAAAGATCTTGAAGGTTTTGTGCTCACACGGTATTCTGCCCAAATTGACTGTTCATCGGTAAAAACTGAAGGTGTGTATGAACTGCCCGTAAAATTGTTTTTACCGAGCGATTATACCGTGCTCTCAGTTGTTCCTGAAACGGTATCTGTGACAGTAATAAAAGCTTCCGCAGATAAACAGAAAACTTCCGGAGACGGGGATTAACGCTGTATGATACTGGGAATCGGTACCGATATTACTGAAAATAAACGGTTTGAAAAATGGCTTTTAAAATCTTCCATGATTGAGCGTTATTTTAACTCTAGGGAAATTGAGGATCAGTTTCTTACGAGAGAGCTTCTTGCATCGCGCTTCGCTGTAAAAGAAGCCTTTGTTAAGGCTCTGGGTACCGGTTTCAGAGGACTTTCATTAAAAAATATCTGTGTAAGAAAAAATAGTCAGGGAAGTCCTCTGGTCGAGTTATATTCCGATGCTCTGGAAGCGTTCAGATGCAGAGGGGGTAAAACTATTCATGTAAGTTTAAGCCATGAAAAGGAATATTCAATAGCCTTTGTCGTTATAGAGGGGTAATATGGAACGAAGACCGAAAAAGAAAGAAGTGAAAAAACTGGCAACAACATTTTACTCGAAGCAGAAAATTCTCTGCCCTGTATGCAGGAAGGATTTTGAAAAGGAAGAGCTTATGTCAGGCGGCGGACGCCTCATCGCCGGAGCCCTTACCGATGAGCTTCGAAGAACCTATGAACCTTCAGCCCGGTATGGAACGGTGTACCCCCTTGTCTACACGATGGGAGCCTGTCCTGTGTGTCATGCTTCTTTTTTTTGGAATGATTTTGAACAGAAAATGGAAAACGATATTATTTCTGTCATTCTCGATTCTGAAGATGAACGCAAAAAATCTGTCGAAGCAATTTTTCCTCACTACGATTTTAAAAGAAATAAAACGCTCTTAGACGGCGCGGCCGCATACTACCTTGCACTTTTATGTTATGAAAAAATGCCTGGGAAATGGTCCCCGACCATTAAGAAAGCTCAGATCGCTTTACGTCTTGCATGGATGTGCACAGATCTTGATAAAGAATGTCCTGCCCGCAGCTTTGATTTTACCGCTCAGGTTTTTTATAAAAAGGCATTGTTTTTTTATCAGGAATCGCTTGTTAAGGAAATGGCTCATGAGGAGGATATTGCAGGGATCGGCAATTTTGGTCCGGATATTGATAAAAACTACGGCTATGACGGCGTTATCTATTTATGCGGTCTTCTGGAGTACAAATACGGCCAGCAGGAAGATATTTCCCTTCGTTTAAAAAAACTTGAGGAGTATAAAAGAGCGATTGCCCGTGTATTCGGGCTCGGTAAATCATCTAAAAACAAGCCCGGTCCCCTTCTTGAGCATTCGCGCAATTTATATGACACCATAACGGCTCTTCTGCGCGATGCAAACGTTATTGATCTTGATGATGATGACTCTGAGGAATAGGGCATGAGGCTTATTCTTCTCTTTCTTTCTTATGACGGCACCAATTTTTGCGGATGGCAGAGACAGGATCACAAAAATAAAGGTTTAGAAGTCAGAACTGTTCAGGAAGAGCTGGAAAAAGCTCTAGAAAAAATACATAAACAGAAAGTTAGTATTCAGGGCTCAGGCAGAACCGATTCGGGCGTTCATGCGCGCAGTCAGGCTGCTACGTTTATCTCTCCTGTCGACTCCATTCCTGTTGAAAACTATGTAAGTGCCATAAACTCCTGTCTTCCCCGCGACATACGCATACACAGCGCTTCCGTTCAGGCTGATACCTTTAATGCCCGCTTCTCTGCGGTAAGCAGAACCTACCGTTACTTTATTTCATGTTCGAAAACGCCCTATGCGCATCAGATGCCCTATATATGGCCTCTGCACAGATACCCCGATATTGCAGTGCTCAATGAGATGGCAAGTCTACTCCAGGGCGAGCTGGACTGCGCCTGTTTTTGTGCTTCCGGCGATGAGAGCCTTTCCACCTGCCGTTATATTTACCATGCCGTTTTTTTTATGGAAGGCGATATGCTTGTTTTTGAAATAAGCGCCAATGCTTTTCTTTGGAAAATGGTACGCTCAATTACCGGCACCCTCATAGATTATGAATACAGGGGTTTTGGGAAAAAGGAGTTTAAGCATCTTTTAGAATCCAAAAACCGCAGCCTTGCCGGGCAGACTGCCCCGGCTGAAGGATTATTCTTATGGGATGTCTCCTTTTCAGGAAAGCGTGTACATCCCTGATTGAGCTTGATTATTTCCGTATAAAACTATATGGTTTTTAAACAGTTTTTCTAAAAGTGTCAGAAGATAAACTCTCAAGTGTCACAAAATAACATTACCATACAAAAAAGGAGAAAGTATGAAAAAACAATGGTTTATGGCCTTGCTGATCAGCATTTTTTTTGCTTTTGCAGTACAAGGCATCTCGGCAGATGAATTTGCCAGTTCACTTGCAAATCCGGGCAATGTCTCGGTTATTGTAACTGAATATTTTGACATAATTTTTACACAGGAATCGGCCTATGCGGCTCAGATTCTTGCAGAAAAAGCAGACAGCCTGTATCTAAAAGCCTGCACGCTTCTTGAAGCGGAACCCTATTTCAGGATGTCTCTTGTTCTTTCACCCGACACCGATGTATTAAACGGCGGCTTCACGTATGCTCCGTATAATTACATTATTTTATACGATACGATTCCCGATGAAGGTTCACTTGCCGTATTCGGTGAAAGTTTTTTAAACGTTTTTTATCATGAAGTTGTCCATGCTGTTTCTATTCAGAAAAAAAGCACATTCTGGCGTTTTGCGGGTTCCATTATTGGCGATATTTTAACCCCTTCTCCCTTATTTAATCTTCCTCTTTCTTTTATTGAAGGTGCAACTGTTTCTTTTGAAAGCAAAGATGGAGAAGGAAGACTCAACGATGTGTATGCTACCCATATTCTTGCCCAGGCAAAACTTGAAGGTACCTTTCCTGATTGGAAGCAGGCAGCCTATACAAGAGATATATACCCGGTAGGACAGCTTCCGTACCTGTTCGGAGGCGCTTTTGCAGCCTATATTCAGCAGCGTTTCGGAATGGAAAAATATGCACAGTACTGGGAGGAATGCGGGAAAATTCAGCTTTTTAAACTCGTTCCCGGTGTATTTAAGTCTGTGTACCGAAAAGATATAGATACAGTCTGGAGCGATTTTGAGGATTCGATCATCCTTCCGACCCAGGTTGGAACTGTATCTGATTCCCCGGAAAAGGAAAGACCTCAGACGACAGCGATGCTCAATATAGAAGACTACACCGGCGGAAACTTATTACAGTCAAAAGAAATGAGTATTTTTTCCTCTGTTGCATCGGGAGTAAACGGTATTGCATGGATCGACGAGGCTCAGAGTGCTGTGTTTTACCTCACGAATGAAGCAGTACTTGCGGGTGATCCTGTAAAACCGGAGAAACTTTTTACTATAAGCTCAGGACAAACGAGAATAACATTCTCACCGGACGGAAAATACCTCGTATCGTCGTATGTGTACCGGTATCCGCAGGGACGCAATACTGTTCAGATTTATGATATGGAAAAACGATCCTTTACTTCTGAGAAAATTCAGGGCATAAGAGATGCTGTTCTTGTAACGCTCGATGATGGAAAAGAGTATGTTGCAGGCGTCGAGACAAAGTCGCAGTTTGCATCAATCGTTCTTTTTGACAGGACAACACTCTCAGAAGTTATGCGCCGTGATTTTCCCGTAAATACGGTTCCTTTCAGCCTGGCAAACGGAGGAGAGGGAAATCTTTCCTATGTGCTTAAGGATAAAAGCGACTGGTATATAGTTCTCTATGATCCTCTCACGAAGGAAGAAGTGCGCATCTGTGATCCTGAAAACCCGATCGTTATTAAGAATTTAAATCCTGTTTACGGAACAGATTCGCCAGAGCTTTCATTTTCCTATGCACATGGTTTTGTAGACGGCACCTTCCCGCGCATGGGTAAGCTCTCCATACAATACGGTTCCGCTTCACTATCAGATCTTACTGTAACTGTACAGACTCAGACAAAAGATATATCAGGCGGTGTGTATAATCCCGTCTGCGTGGGTGATACCGTTGTATTCAATGCAAAATACTATGATCATGATATGCTGCACCGCATTCCTTATGAAGCAGTGTGCAATTCACAGGAGTATGAACTGTCACTTGAGTATAATGCTGATGAACAACCCGTACAGGAGAATAAGGTTGCAGGTTTTACTGAACAAAAGTATAATCCCTTTAAATACATGACCGATGGAATTTTCATTCCGACTGCGCAGCTGACAATGACCAGCGGTCTTAATCCCCTGGATGTAACATTGGACGATTTCGGTTTTGCCCTCGGTGCCAGTTATACTACCCAGGATCCGGCCGGTATCTGGATGCCGTCTGTTAGTCTTTTGTTCGATGTTATTAAACTGAGAGGAGAAACATCTCTTTCAGTTGTTAATAAAGCAACACCGGTCGCATTAACCGGAACGTTTAATGCCGATTTTAATTTTACCGGAAATTCAGATCTTCTTGCCTCTGTGGAAGCTTCCTATACCCATCCGCTTGGTAACACCGGCAACAGCCTCTTCTTTTCCAATTATCTTGAAGGAAACTGGATTACGAATCCCGGAACTTTTTCACAAACCTATTCAGATTCGGTGCAGGTTGGTTTTTCAACAATCAAGAGCAGGGGAATCGGCTGCTATGAGACCGGAGGTTTCGAGACAGCCGCGGGAGGCGGTTTCTTGTTAAATCCAGCCGGTACCGATGTTCTTCAGTATAACTATTCTCTAGCGGCTGCATATAAGTTTTCACGGCTTCTCCCTGTCGATAATACAAGATACTTAACCTTTAACCTTCCTGCACTGTTTCAGGCTCAAATATTCCCCTCTGTTAAAGTGTATCCGAATACCACCGCCTTATGGGCTGCCGGAGCAGAACTTACGCTCTTTTCTGCAGAAATACAAAAAGGGTTCCCCTTCCTCTGCCTCTATGCAAACCGTATGACCGTTACGGGAACCTATACAGGAGGACAGGTAATTTCGGGAATCAACTATAAGGATCCAGTCAGCAATTTTACCGGCATCGGTTCATTAGCCTATGAGGATTCTGTGGGAATAAACTGCAAAATAACACTCCGGGCGATTTTCGGTATGCTCCTGACACAGATACCTTTCGACTTCGGCGCGGGAATTAAGTATTACATACGGCATCAGCAGTTCGCGTATCAAATTACCTTGTTCAGCGCAGGACTAGAGTTCTAAATAGTAAATTTGTTTTTCATCCGTGCGAGAATATCAAGGGCCATAGTATCTTCTACTTCTCCGGGCGGCTCATGATATTCCACAAGGTTTGAAGGAATTTCATCAAGAAAGGGGGAGGGAGTGCAGTCGACTACGTTCTGCATCTTCCTTCTTCTTCTGCAGGCTGATATAAACAGCTTGTCCCGTGCCCTTGTTATGGCTACATAAAAAAGCCGTCTTTCTTCTTCAATATTGCCTTCACCCTCTTCGAGACTTCTTGCATGCGGTATTAAACCTTCTTCCGCTCCTGCAATAAACACAACCGGAAACTCAAGCCCCTTCGATGCATGAATGGTCATGAGACTTACTTTTCCCTTTATTGAATCATCCTCCATGTCGTCTCTTGAGATGAGGGTTATTCTGTTAAGATAGGCATAAAGGCCGGTATCGAAGTTATCGGGGTTGTTTTCCCATGCGTCGATGGAGTTAATGAGGTGTTCAATATTGAGAAACTTGAACCGGGCCGCCTTTTCGTTTTTCTGATACTCCTGCATTAAATAGTCCATATAATTTACGGTATCGACCATAGCCCTCACTTTTTTGGCAAGAGCCTTTCCTCCAAGGAGGGATGAGCGCTGCTCTGTTATGAGGTTCACAAAGCTTTCGAGTTCTATTTTCATTTTATCGCCGAGCGGGGATTCCTGTGCGGAAATGAGGGCATTAATGCTTGTCCAAAGCGAGCACTGCTGATTTTTCGCAATTTCATTTATCTGCTCGATGGTTTTTCTGCCTATGCCTCTTCGGGGCGTGTTAATAATCCTTAAAAGATTTATGTCGTCATCGTGGTTTGAAATAACCCGCAGGTAGCTTATAACGTCCTTAATTTCTTTCCTCTGGAAAAAGCTCGTACCGCCTGATACGGTGTAGGGGATGTTAGCCTCCAAAAACCCTTCTTCAATTGCCCTTGTCAGGGTATTAGCCCGAATAAGAACTCCGAAGTCGCCGTAGTTGCGTTTTTCGCTCATACACAGGCTTTGTATCATCTGGCAGATAAAGTCCGCTTCCGCGCTTTCATTTTCCGGCATGAATACTTCTATGGGCTTTCCGGAACCGTTGCCCGACCACAGAGACTTGTCTTTGCGGTTTGTGTTATGTGAAATAACGCCGTTTGCAGCTGCGAGAATGGTTTCTGTGGAACGGTAGTTCTGTTCAAGGCGAATTTCCTTAACACCGGGGTAATCGCGTTCAAACATCAGTATGTTTTCGTAGTTTGCTCCCCGCCAGCTGTAAATGGACTGGTCATCGTCGCCGACAACTGCGACATTGCGTTCTGCGATGGCATGCATAAAAAGATACTGCTGAATGGAAGTGTCCTGAAACTCGTCAACCATAATATATTTGTAGCGGTCCCTGTATTTCTGGAGCACTTCGGGGAATTCTCTGAAAAGTTTTAAGGGAAGACCGATGAGATCATCGAAATCGACAGCGTTAAACAGTTTCAGCCCCGACTGATACTCTTCATACAATTTTCTGTACTGGTCATTTGCACTTTCCCAGTCCCAGCGCCCTATTTTTATGTTTGAAAACAGGTTCCCGATCTTATACACATCCAGGGCATCTGAGGTAAACCCGAGTTCCCTCCCGGTTTCCTTTATAAGCTGATTTCGGTCTACATCGTCATAAATCGAAAAATTGGATCTCCAGCCGAGCAGTTCAATATCCTGGCGCAGTATTTTCACCCCGAAGGCATGAAAAGTTGATATTGTCAGGTTCTGCAGTTTCTTCCCGGTAAGCTCTTTTACGCGCTCCTCCATCTCCTTTGCAGCCTTATTGGTAAAGGTGAGCGCCAGTATCTGGCTTTGGGGAATACCGGATTCAAGCATATGAGCGATGCGGTAGGTTATAACGCGGGTTTTCCCCGAGCCGGCGCCTGCTATAATGAGAATGGGGCCTTCGATTGTCGTTACAGCCTCGTATTGTTTTTCATTGAGCGTATTGAATGCGAGTGATGACATAGCGCTCATTCTACGGTATTAGAGCCATTCTATGCAACACGGAATAATGAATAAATGGTAAATACGTTAGGTGAATACTCCTATGCGATTGTTATTTTTCTGCTTGAATGCTATACTTTTTCTCATATTTCTGCGGAGGTTTTTTCTATGACTATCGTTCAGACAGTAAATGCATTTTTAGGGCGCCATGGTTTTGCATACGGCGGACCGGATATTAATACCATCGTTGACGGCCTTTTATGGGATATGCAGCAGGGATTGGACAAGGGCGCCGGTTCGTTTACTGCGATGGAGGCAACAGAAGATATGATACCCACCTGGGGTCTTCCTCCTTCTTCAATTCCGCTTAATAAAACTGTTATTGTCATCGATGCAGGAGGAACAAATTTCCGTTCCTGTTTAGTTCATTTTGATTCGGAAGGAAAGACTACTATCACCGACCTCGAAAAATGTGCAATGCCCGGCATCGAAAAGGAACTTTCTAAAAAGGATTTTTTTAATTCAATTGCGAAAAATCTTGATCATTTAAAGAACAAGGCAGACAGCATCGGCTTCTGCTTTTCTTATGCAATGAAAATAACTCCCGAAGGAGACGGTCAGGTTATCGGTTTCTCAAAGGAAATAAAGGCAAAAGAAGTAGTGGGCTCTCTTGTCGGCGAATCATTATGTGATGCCCTTGTTGAACGGGGCTGGAACAGACCGAAGAAAGTAATGCTGTTAAATGATACCGCTGCAGCTCTTTTAGCAGGCGCTGCCAATGCATCGGGCGGAAGACTCTACAGTTCCTATGTGGGACTCATTCTCGGAACCGGTATGAACGCCGCGTATATAGAATCAGGCAGGATAAAAAAAATTGAGAATATGAAAGGAATTAAAGGCGGCATTCCCGAAAGCCAGATTGTTGTCTGCGAAACAGGAAAGTTTAACAAACTTCCGCGCTCCTCATTCGATGTTGAGTTTGACAAAACTGCAAATACCCCCGGTCTTTATGTCATGGAAAAAATGTGTTCGGGGGCGTATCTGGGGCCGGTTTCGCTCATTGCACTCAAAGAGGCGGCGAAGGACGGATTATTTTCAGAATCTGTTGCAAAAGAGATTCTATCAGTAAAGAAACTGGAACTTAAAGATATGGATCAGTTTTTTTATGCACCGTTTAAAACTGATACACTGCTGGGCTCAATTATGGCTAAGGGAAACCAGGATGATTACGACACCTCTTATGCGATTCTCGACGCCTTCGTTGAACGTTCCGCCCGTATAACCTCTTCGATTATTGCAGCTTCGGTTATTAAAAGCGGCAAGGGTACACAGCCTTCTCTCCCTGTATGCATCTTGTGCGAAGGTACTACATTCTACAAAACGCATAATCTTCATGAGCGCTTACGGGGCTACCTCAATACCGTACTGACGGAGCAGAGAAAACTGTACTTTGAAATCGTAAGTCTTGAGAATGCAATAACCCTCGGGGCTGCGGTTGCCGCATTGTCCTGACAAAGAAAACCGTCTTTATGTAAGAGAATTATAAACTATTTACAAAACCGGTATCTGCCGATATACTTCAGGTACCGGTTTTTTATTTTAAAAAATGAACCATACAGGGAGTTACTGTGGCCGCTGGTAAAACAATAGGAAAAACAATTGTATTGCTTTTTTTGGTAATAATTCTAATATTGATTGCTCTAGTCTGGTTCGATTATCTTGGTGTAATTCAGGCAAAACGTTTTTTTGCACCGGTATATAAACTTTTCGGTCTGCAGACACAAACCTCATTTTCTGTAAGTTCGGTTGAATCCGTTCCCCTTATTAACTTGGATGATGAACGCCTCTCAAAAAGACTTGAGTCTCTCGATCTGCGCACTCAGGAACTTGACAAGCGCGAGGAAACTATAGCCCAGAAAGAGAAAGAAAACCTCCAAATATCCCAGGAACTGGAAGATTTACGAATTTCTCAGGAAGAACGGGAAAAAACATTCAACAATACTGTGAAAAAGTACGATGATAGAGAGGTAAACATCGTACAAAATGCACGGAATCTGACAGGAATGCCGCCTAAGAATGCTGTTGATATTCTTCTTGCCATGGATGATCAGGATATGATCGATGTACTGCGCAAGGTTGAGGAAATTGCAGCAGCAGAAGGCACCAGCTCCATTGTTTCGTATTGGCTTTCTTTAATGCCCTCTGAGCGTGTTGCCCAGATACAGCGTAAGATGACCAATAAGCCTGCTTCAATCCAGTAAGTATCCGCTTTTTGTAGCCGTTGTTTCGAGGAGGTTTGCCATGCAGGCACTGAACCTTCATCTTGAACAGGCGGTTGCCCAATCTCCGTCTTCAATCAATCTTCAAGGATCGAAGACTGTTTCTCAAGATGAATCTTCATTTCTTAAAGAGCTACAATCTGCACAGAAAGCAGAAGATGCCCGGAAAGCTCAGGAAATGCCGAAACCCACGGATGGTAATCAAAAAATTGAATCTTCACAGACTCAAAAAACTGAATCAGCAGAGGAAGCAAAGACAGTAAGTGTCGAAAACCCTCCGGATACTAAGGATGCAAACGCTGTGGATAAAAGTATTCCCTCCGGGAAAGACAGCACGGTATCTTCAGTAATCGCCTCTTCGGTACAGCCGGAAGAAATGCAGTTTTTTTCCAGGCATGTTATACAGACGCAGGAAGAGAGCGGCAGCGGGGAAATCGGTGATGACTTTTTTTCTCTCACGTCTGAAGAACAGACTGTGGAGCTTACAAGCATACAGGAAGAGTATTTAAAACAGGATGCCTTAGTACAGGAATCTGATTTTATTTCACTGAATTTAGAAACTGAACCGGAAACAATAGCATTGGAAGCCTCAGATAAAAAGGATCTAAGGAAAAATTCTGTGCCGGATTCTTCAGAGGAAGATGCTCTTATACAGTCTCTGCTGCTCGGCCGTATTCCCGTTGAAAAAACACATGAGACAACAGCTGTATTTGAAGATAAGGACAATACAAAGAGTGACCCGGCCGAAAGGGAACTTATTGGTACATCTGAAGATTCAATAATATCAGTTATTGATGAGCGCACAGTTACAAAAGAAGCTGCAAGAGAAGGGAAGTTCGTCTCTTCGGTAAGTTATGACGGAAACGGCAATGCTCAAATGTCGCTGTCTCTTTCTAACCCGGATTCCATTCCCCTTCAGACCGGAAACGCCTTAACAATGACTTCTTCTGAACGCTTTGAAGGCATGCTTTCACAAGAACTGCAGTCCAATGCAAAAGAGTTTGTAAAGACAGGTTCCGTTATTCTAAAAGATAACAACAGCGGAACAATAAATTTAATTTTGCATCCAGAAGAGCTTGGAAATGTAAAGATAAAGCTCGAAGTTACCGACAAGGTAATTGCGGGTAAAATTATTGTTTCAAGCGAGGAGGCATTTAATGCTTTCAAAGCGAATCTTGATTCTTTGAGGCAGGCCTTTACTGACAGCGGATTTCAAGCAGGCGGTTTTGACTTAAGCTGGAACAGCGGGGGGCAAAGCGGCAGCGGGGAACAGGATAGAAATTTTAAAGGTTTGATCTATTCCGATGCACTGCCTGAAATAAATGATGATGAATACGCAATGCAGCTTACGCGCGATGCGGTCATCTACGGTACATCAGTAATAAATATGATAGCATAAAAGAGAAATAGGAGAATTACAATGGAATTTAGCGCGACAATGAGTGCAACTGAACAGCTGAGCGCAAAAACTGCTGTTGACACATTTAACAAAACACTCGCTGTAAACGGACGTACTGCAAGTTCACAATTGGGCAAGGATGATTTTCTAAAACTGCTTTTGGCACAGCTTGCTAATCAGGATCCGACAAGTCCGATGGAAAACACCGAGTTCATTGCTCAAATGGCTCAATTCTCCTCGTTGGAGCAGATGACCAATATGAATACCGAATTTTCCAAACTTGCATCGATGCTTAATTCAACAGAGGCGGTAAATACCATCGGCAGGACTGTCGAAATAGAAGACGGATCAATCTCGTTAAGCGGCGTTGTAGAAGGCGCTGTCATGGGGGTAAAACCGCAGGTACAAATAAACGGTATGCTTTACAGCATGGATTCCATTAAAAGAGTATTAGCTTACTAAAAGAGGACTACACATATGATGAGATCACTTTATTCCGGCGTATCCGGAATGCAGAACCACCAGACAAGACTGGACGTTATTGGAAATAACGTATCGAATGTTAACACAACGGGTTTCAAACGGGGCCGTGTAAACTTTCAGGATATGATATCTCAGCAGCTTTCCGGAGCCGCAAAACCGACTACAGAAATAGGAGGCGTTAATCCTAAAGAAGTTGGACTGGGTGTTATGACCGCTTCGATCGACACCATTTTTACACAGGGTAACCTGCAGTCAACCGGTGTTGCGACCGATGTTGCAATTCAGGGAAACGGCTTTTTCATTCTTAAAAACGGCGAGGAATCTTTTTATTCAAGGGCGGGAGCTTTCGGCCTCGATAACGAAGGAACACTCGTAAATCCTGCAAACGGTTTCCGTGTTCAGGGCTGGATGGCGGATGAGCTTAACGGGGAAATGATACTGAACACTGCAAGCAATCCTGAAGATCTTGTTATTCCTGTCGGTTCAAAAGATCCTGCAAAGGCGACAACCAACGTAAACTTTGCCTGCAACCTTAATAAAAACACTCCTGAAATTCTCCAGGGTGCTTCTCCTGCCGATATTGCACGCGGCACCTGGGCTACCGAGTTTAAGATTTACGACAGTTTCGGCAATGAACATAATCTTGCAGTCTCTTTCGCCCGCGTTGTAGATAATCCCAATCAGTGGCAGGCTACCGTTCTCGTCGATCCCGATCAGGCCGATGCAACCCAAACACGGGTAGGACTGGGCACAACAGACGGAACAGAAAATACCTTTCTCATAAATTTTGACAACACCGGTACCCTTCAGTCTGTAACAGATACCGCAGGCAATAATACAAATCCCGAAGGCCAGATTATTCTCCAGACTTCGTTCAATGTTGTCGGTGCTAATCCCGATGAAAACGGAAACCCTGCACGGCAAACACTCAATATAAATCTTGGAACAATCGGAAGCCAGAAGAACACAGTAACCCAGAGCGCTTCCCAGAGCTCTACAAAGGCTTTTTATCAGGACGGCTACACCATGGGCTATCTTGACAACTTCAAGATCGATTCAAGCGGAATCATTACCGGAGTATACTCAAACGGTACGAACCGCACTATCGGTCAGATAGCGCTTGCAACATTCACTAACCAGGGCGGTCTTGAAAAAGCAGGAGACAATACCTACGTAGAATCAAACAACTCAGGGCTTGCAAATATAGGAACATCGGGTATTGCAGGAAAAGGAAGCCTCCTGGCAGGAGCATTGGAAATGTCCAACGTGGATCTAACCGAGCAGATGACCGACATGATCGTTACACAGCGCGGCTTTCAGGCAAGCTCAAAGACAATACAGACTGCAGACACTCTTTTAGATACAGTCATGAGCCTCAAGCGGTAACAATTCCCTCATCTTTCTAACATTGTAGAATAAAACGGTCATTTTGACGTGAGGTTAAAATGACCGTTTTTTTTATGGGGAAACAGAAAGGGCTCTATTATGTATATTTTGGTAAACCTGTAATTATTACCAGCCGATACTAACGGTAGGGATTTATGGAAAAAACATTTAAATCTTTCTAAACTACTTGACGGGCAATGAAATAGCATAGAAAATAGAAGGATGATAGAAGTAATGCGCCTTGACGGTAAAACGTATTGGATTAATCCGCATCAGATTGAGCGGATTGAAAAGAATCCCGATGTCACACTTGTAATGCTTTCGGGTCAAAAGCTTGTAATAAAGGACAGTCCCGAACAGATTATACAAAAAATAATTACGTATAGAAAACAGATTGGTTCATTCGGAAACGAAGACTAAGGGAGGACTATAGATGGATCTGGCGACGATAATTGGTTGGGTGGGTGGTGCAGCCGCTCTTGTCATGTCTGTTTTAACATCCGGCGGAACACTCGGAGGTATTTGGAATCTTCCTTCAATTATATTCGTTGTTGGAGGTTCTCTCTTTGCTCTTTTTATAGCAAATCCATTATCTTCCATGACAAAAGTTTTCGGAATAATCGGTAGAACGTTTAAGGTTCCCGATTTTAACGAAAAAGTTCTCGTGCAAAATATGGTTGCACTTTCGGAAAAGGCTAGACGTGAAGGTATTCTTGCATTGGAAGAAGGGCTTGAAGATCTCGATGATGAGTTCATGAAGACAGGACTGCGTCTTGTAGTTGACGGTACCGACGGGGCTGTCATAAAGTCAATTTTGGAAAATGAATTAAATAGAATTGAGACGCGGCATCTGGACTGGATCAATATTATTGTTTCATGGGCCGGTCTTGCTCCCGGTTACGGGATGATGGGTACCGTTATTGGACTCATTGGTATGTTGAATAACCTTGAAGATAAATCTTCTCTTGGTCCAAACATGGCAGTTGCTCTGGTTACAACCCTGTACGGATCAATGATGGCAAACTGGATTTTTGTCCCTATTGCAACAAAACTTGCAGGACACAACTCAAAAGAAATTGCGACAAAAGAGATGGTCATAGAAGGAGTTCTTTCAATTCAGGCTGGTGACAATCCGCGTATTTTGGCTATGAAACTGCTAACCTATCTGGATCCGAAATCGCGTAAAGCAATTGAAGCGGATGTTTTAAAGGATTAGTACATGGGAAAAAAAGAGCCTAAAAAAGCCTCGCAGGAGTGGCTGACGACCTACGGCGACATGATAACTCTAATGCTCTGTTTCTTCGTCATGCTTTATAATCCGACCGAGGTCGATGCCGTACAGATGGCAGCCCTCACCGCCTCCATTCAAGGCGATCCTACAGCCGGAGGTCAGTCCTTGGCATCAGGCCGTCTTGCAGATTTGGGAAATACCATAAACAGTCTGCCGTCGCTTGAAAAGGGAAAATCACTGGGATTATCAGCAAAGAGAGCCGTAAGCCTTTTTGCACCCGATGTCAAATCGAATAAAATAACGCTGACGAGCGATGAACGCGGTCTTGTTATAACACTTGCATCCGATTCTTTCTTTAAGGAAGGAAGCGCAGAATTAAATATAGAAGAGACGAGAGATACTCTTTTACGTATTTCCCAATTTTTATCTTCGCCGGAGCTGGCAGGGCGGAAATTCCGCATCGAGGGGCACACCGATAATAAGCCGATTAATCTTGAACAGTGGCCGAGCAATTGGGAACTTTCTGCAGCCCGCGCGGTAAATGTGCTTCACTATATTTCGGATTTCGGCGCCGATGAAAAACAGTTTTCGATCGGCGGTTATGCGGACACGCGTCCTAAGTATTCAAACGATACTGAAGAGGGAAGAGCGTACAACAGGCGTGTTGATATTATAATTCTGGACGAAGGTCATTTTTAATGATATTATATACTGCAAGGAAGGTTTTACATGGCTGATGATGAAAATTTAAGTATGGAAGATGGTGAACTCGGCAGTTCAGCTCCAGAAAAAAAATCGAAAGGACTTGGCGCCTTACTTCCTACATTATTAAAGTGGATAGGTATTGCAGTAGGTGCGATTCTTCTCATTGTAACGGTGGTTGTTGTTACCATGAAGATTATGGGCTCGAATAATTCCGCCCAGTCTGCTATTCCCTCTTCTGCAGAATATGTCGGCAAGCGCGAGGTGCTCTCATGGTACAGTTCAATTGGGTCCATCCGTACAAAAACAAGCGACACGCTGCCTGCAAGCGTTGTTGTAGAAGTCGTACTCGGCTACAAAGTCGATGACAAGGCAACATCAACAGAAATAACTTCCAGACAGATTGAAATAAAAGACTTCTTACGCCGTTTCTTTACCGAAAAAACAGTTTCCGAGCTCCGGCCTCAAAATGAGGATAAACTGCGTATAGAAATCAGGAATTCAATAAATGATGATATTTTAAGTACGTCTAAAATTAAGGATGTACGCTTTTTATCACTCGAAGTAGTGGAACAATAAAGTATTGTAACGTGTTATACAGCAAGGGGATAATGGCATGAACGAAGTTCTGTCGCAAGACGAGATAGATCAGCTGCTTATGGCAATAAGTTCCGGTGACACTGAAACCGAGGATTTTAAGCCTGTTAACGACACCCGTAAGATAAAGATTTACGATTTCAAGCGTCCTGATAAATTCTCAAAGGAACAGATTCGTACTGTTTCTATTATGCATGAAACATTTGCACGTTTAACGACAACAAGCCTTTCAGCTCAGCTGCGCAGTCTTGTTCATGTTCACGTCGCTTCGGTTGATCAGCTGACCTATGAGGAATTTATCCGTTCAATTCCGACACCGACGACACTTGCTGTTATTAATATGGATCCTTTAAAAGGAAATGCCATTCTTGAAATAGATCCTGCGATTACCTTTTCAATGATAGACAGACTCTTCGGCGGAACCGGACAGGGCACAAAGGTTCAGCGCGACTTAACTGATATTGAACAGTCCGTAATGGAAGGAATCATTGTCAGAATTCTTGCGAATATGAGGGAAGCGTGGACGCAGGTAATAGATTTACGGCCGCGTCTGGGGCAGATAGAAACAAACCCCCAGTTTGCACAGATTGTTCCCCCGTCGGAAATGGTTGTCCTCGTAACCCTTGAGACGAAAGTCGGCGATGAGGAAGGCATGATGAACTTCTGTATTCCGTATATTACGATCGAGCCGATTATTTCCAAATTGTCGTCGCAGTTCTGGTTTTCTTCTGTCAGAAGAAGTTCCACAACGCAGTATCTGGGTGTATTGAAAGAAAAACTTTCCCTCGTGGATATGGATGTTGTCGCAGAAATAGGCTCAATAAATTTGCCGATTAGAGACGTTTTAAGTTTAAGAACGGGCGATATTGTCCGATTATCTAATGTGAGAGTAGGGGATCCGTTAACGCTGAGTGTGGGAAATAAGAAGAAATTTTTATGCCAGCCGGGTGTAATCGGTAAAAAGATGGCTGTCCAGGTTATAGGTAAAATTAAACAGGCAGAAACGGAAGAATTTGAAGAATTATCAGTAGAAGGAGATGAATCGTATGAGTGATGGTGCCATTTCTCAGGATGAAATAGATGCATTGTTGTCCGGTGTTGATATGGGAGGCCTCGGCTCTTCCGGTTTTTCATCGTCGAAATCAAACGAAAAGCAGCTGAATACTGCCCCTCTGGCTGAATTCAGTTCTGACATCGCCTCAGTTTTAAAAGACAGCTTAACCACCATGACCGGAGCAAATTTTTCAGTAGGAACACCGGTTGTAGAACAGCTGAATAGAGATCAGCTCCTGCGGAAAATCCCTGAGATGGTAGTAGGTGTTACTGCAGATTTTTCAGAAGGTTTAACAGGCGATCATTTATTCCTTCTTGCTCCCGAATTTGCCCAGAAGCTGGCAGGTTTAATAAATAAAGAAGAAACTCCCGAACTCGACGATATGGCTTTATCAGTCATATCAGAGATTGTGGGACAGCATTCAGGTTCCGAAATAACAAAGATAAGCCAAACCGGAAAATTCCCCGGTCTTGCAAGCAATCCTGCAGAAGCGGTACACGTTCCGAAGGCGATGGTCCGCTATCCTTCAAATAATTTTATTCTCATTTCATATCCGGTAACAACAGAAGGCGCTGTTTTTACCTTTTGGGAAGCCCTTGCCCGCGATGCCGCTTCTTCAATCATAAATGCATTAGGAGGAGCTTCCGATGAGGCTGAGATGCTGGGCGGTTTGTCTCCTGCAGAGATGCAGCAGATGTCCGGTATGGCAGGCGGTATGGGAAATATGAACGGCGGAATGCAGAATATGGGCATGCAGGGCATGAATATGGGAAGTATGCAGGGTATGGGTATGAATATGGGAAGTATGCAGCAGGCCATGGGAAATATGCAGGGTATGGGCATGCAGAACAATACGATGGGAATGAATGTACCCAATGTTCAATCGCTTCAGTATCCGCACCTTCAGCAGGGTATAACAAGTATGGAACAGGGCAATATCGGTCTGATCATGGATGTTTACATGGAAATGACCGTAGAACTTGGCCGTACTAAAAAACAGATAAAAGAAATTCTCGGTATGGGTGAGGGTACGATTATTGAGCTCGATAAACTTGCCGGTGAACCTGTTGATATTCTGGTTAATCATAAACCTATCGCAAAAGGCGAGGTTGTCGTTATCGATGAAAACTTTGGAGTTCGTGTTACGGAAATACTTTCTCCAATTGAAAGGGTGTCAGACTTGCGCTGATATGTACCGGGTGGGGGGCTGCTACGAAAAATTCAAAACGCATTGCACTGGTTTTTGTGCTTTTTTCTCTTACGTGTTTATTTCTTTGTGCCCAGGAGGCGTCTCCTGTTACAGGTACAAAGAGCTCAACAATACAAACTGATGAAACTCAATACCGCATAACTGCTTCTGACGGGGAACCGGCACCTGCATCCTCCCCGAATTCTATCTGGCTTTTTATACGCATGATTATTGTACTTGCTGTGGTAATCATTTGTATTTATGTTGTGGTTCTGCTGCTTAGAAGGGGTTTTAATCCCCGAACACCGGCAGATGTATTTTTAAAAAAAGCCGCCTCTCTCACGCTTGCTCCCGGGAAAGCTGTTCATGTTGTCACGCTGCAGGATCATGCCTATTTAGTCGGAACGGCAGACAGCTCCATTTCTCTCCTTGGAGAAATACGAGACAAAGAGCTTGTTGATGCATTAAATCTTCAATCGGAAATAATTCCGGGAAAAAGAACCCCCGATTTTGCATCTCTTTTATCTCTTTTCATGCCCAAACCCGCAAAGACGCCTGTTCCTCCGAAGAAAGCCGAATTCGGCGAGGATTTTCACACCAATTTTTCTTTTAACGGCACCGTTCTTCACAGCAGTCAAAATCCTGCTACAGGCAACTTTTCAGAAACAGTCAGCGAGACCGCCCAAAACCTTCAAAAGCAGCGAGACCGCCTGCGCAATTCCTCAATCAATACGGAGGATATTCGATGAGCGCTGCGAAAAAAATATACTCTGTTTTTTTCATCGTTGTCTTATTTGCAGTCTTTCCCGTTTCTGCTCAAACTTTTCCGCAGGGATCTACACAGGGCACAAGCCAGATGTCGGGAACGGTTAACGGTATTAATGTTCCTTTAATAGATCTTCAAATACGGCAGCCGGACACTAATCAGGAAGTCGCCTTTTCTGTTCAAATTTTACTTCTTTTGACAGTGTTATCTCTTGCGCCGAGTCTTTTAATACTTGTTACCTGTTTTCTGCGTCTTTCAATCGTTTTCGATTTTATTAAACGGGCTCTTTCCCTTCAACAGGTACCGCCTACGGCGGTTCTCAACGGAATTGCGTTTTTCCTGACGCTT
Organism: Spirochaetota bacterium; assembly: GCA_023398165.1. Taxonomy (GTDB): domain Bacteria; phylum Spirochaetota; class Spirochaetia; order Treponematales; family Treponemataceae; genus JAAZLA01. The sequence continues at coordinate 464,718 of JAEWSQ010000007.1, forward strand.
TTCATTATGTGGCCGACGTTTACACAGATGTATGAACGGTCTTTCAAACCGTTTTCCGACGGTGAAATAGGGCTTGAGGAGGCGTATCAAAATGCTGAAGCGCCTATACGGCTTTTTATGTACAGTCAGATGGCAACAAACACGGAATATATCAGCATGTTTATGTCAATGGGTAATCTTGAAAAACCGGAAACTCTTGCCGATGTTCCAACCTACGTGCTTATTCCGGCGTATATCTTAAGTGAATTAACAATAGCGTTCAAAATAGGAATACTCCTGTATATTCCATTCATTATAATTGATATGGTCGTTGCCAGTGTCCTCATGTCTATGGGTATGATAATGCTTCCGCCTTCACAAATTTCCATGCCTTTTAAGCTTATGCTTTTTGTTCTCATTGACGGATGGGGTCTGCTGACGCAGCAGCTTTTTAATTCAATTATCCGGTAAGGGGTGATTATGGAGTTAGCCGATATTGTCACGCTGCTGCGTGACGGAATTTTTGAAATTCTTGTTCTTGTTTCCCCTGTTCTGGGTGCTGCCCTGGTTGTCGGGTTAATCGTTGCTATTTTTCAGGCAACGACCTCAATTCAGGAGCAGACTCTGACCTTTGTGCCCAAACTTTTTGCCATTCTCGGCATACTTGCTCTTCTCGGCGCATGGATGTTCGCTTCACTGCGCGGATACACCCTGTCGCTTTTTGAACTTATTCCGCAGGTTGCACGCTGATGATCGAGGATCTTGTAAAGAATGCACCTTCATTTATTCTAGTAGCAGCCCGTTGTGCCGCCTTTATAATGACCGTTCCTCTCCTTTCCACCCGTGCCGTTCCCCGTGTTGCAAAAATCGCTCTTGCAGGCTACATAGCTTTCATTGCGTATCCTATAGCGTTCAATGATCTTTGGCAGACTGAAGAGTATCAGGCTGCAATGAATTTATTCAACGGAGCTTTCACCCTGGAGTATACTATGCTTCTCCTTGGAGAGGCCATGATCGGTATAATATTGGGTTTTTATGTGAGCATTATGTTTGCCGCCTTCAGTTCGGCAGGCCAGTTTTTCACGTTCCAGATGGGCTTCGGAGCGTCTGAAGTCTATGATTCTCTTTCCCAAATTGAAAATCCTCTCATGGGCCAGTATTTAAACCTTATTGCTATGATAGTGTTTCTTCAAGTGAATGGATTTCAGCAGCTCTTTTTAGGAGGAATTTTCCGCAGTTTCGGAACAATTAACGCATTCACACTTGTATCTCACAAGGGTGATTTTCTTTCCCTGATGCTGACCTCCCTTTCATCGCTTTTCTTTGATGCCATGATGATCGCCCTGCCTATGGTAGGCACTCTTTTTTTAGTAACGGTGACCATGGGTATCCTCTCAAAAGCCGCACCTCAGATGAATCTTCTCTCCGAAGGTCTTCCTATTACTATTTTAACCGCCTTTTTCCTGCTCACGCTTCTTCTGCCCCACATGATTGATTTTTTTATTCAGTCATTCGACCGTGCCTTCAGTACGCTGGAAAATCTTCTTGCTTCAGCGGGGAATGTGCAATTATGAGGCCGGTATGAGTATTTTAGACATCGATCTGCAGTGGTTTGCATCTGCTGAGGAAGAGGGAAGGACAGAGGAACCTTCCGAGTATAAACTCCGTAAGGCCCGCGAGGAAGGCAGGGTTGCCAAAAGCCAGGAGCTGACAGGCGCCCTCGTCATGCTTCTGCCGGTAATCGCTCTCGTTATTCTGGCGCCATGGATGTTAAATAACTGTATTGCGGTATTACGGTTTTATTTTGACCGCTGCACTGCTTCCGATATGACTGACGGAGTGTTAGCTTCCGCTTTTTTCAGTTATTTTATTAAGATGATTCTTCCCATGGCTATTGTTGCAGTTATTTCCGCCGTTTCGGCAAACCTCATACAAAACAGAGGCTTTATTTTTACAACAAAGCCTATTGAACCAAAATTTTCCAAAATTCTACCTAAATTCGGCGAATATTTTAAGAAGACGCTGTTTTCAGGGCAGGGATTATTTAATCTTGCAAAATCCATAGTAAAGGTTGCCTTTTTATTTATTATGGCGTTTTTCCTCATTAAAAATGATCTGTCCAAACTTCTTTCGCTCACAAATGTAAGCCTATGGAACGGTATTGTCCACGTTTCCGTAATGACCGCAAAACTGTTAATAATTGCAGCGGTATTTTTTTTGGTACTGTCGATCCCCGATTACCTTATGCAGAGATATCAGTTCATGGAAACCATGAAAATGTCCAAACAGGAAGTAAAAGAAGAGTATAAAAATTTGGAAGGAGATCCTTATGTTAAGGGAAGGCTCCGTCAGTATATGAGAGATTTAATGAGTCAGAATATGAGCGCCAACGTTGCAAAAGCCGATGTCATTATTACAAACCCGACTCATTACGCTGTCGCCGTTCAGTATGATAAGAGCGTTATGCAGGGGCCGATGGTCACCGCAAAGGGCGTGGATTCTGTTGCTCTGCGGATAAAGGAAATAGCCAAGGAAAATAATGTTGATATTGTAGAAAATAGACCTTTAGCACGCGCACTCTATGCGGAAGTGGAAATTGGTGATATAATACCTGAAATGTATTATCAGGCTTTAGCAGTAATATTAGGGAAAGTATATACTATGAAAGGCAAACGGTAATAAATAAGCTGGGTGGGGACTCATGGCTGAAAAAAGTAAATTCAAAAACACGGTTGATTTGTTTGTTGCGGTAGCTGTTATTGTTGTCGTCATGATGCTGATCGTTCCGCTTCCGACACTGCTTCTCGATGTGCTTATGGCCGTAAATCTGCTTCTCTCATTTCTCATTCTTCTCATTGTTCTTTATACACCCAGAGCTATTGATTTTTCGTCGTTTCCTTCTGTTCTGCTTGTTTCGACCGTTTTCGGTCTGGGCTTAAACGTATCGTCCACCCGTCTTATTCTTTCAAAAGGCATCGAATTTGACGGACGCATGGTCAAGGCTTTCTCAACCTTCGTCGTAGGATCTTCAGGAACCGAAGGCGTGGTAATCGGGTTTGTTATTTTTATAATACTAATTGCTGTGCAGACAGTTGTTATTACAAAAGGTGCAACCCGCGTTGCAGAAGTTGCTGCCCGGTTCACTCTTGACGGAATGCCGATGAAGCAGGCTGGAATAGAGGCCGAATATAATTCAGGCGCAATTACCGAAGAGGAAGCCCGCAAACGAAAAATGGAAGTCCAGCAGGAGTCTGATTTTTACGGTTCGATGGACGGAGCAACAAAATTCGTCTCGGGAAACGTGAAAATAGGAATTTTTATTACAGTAATAAATCTTGTTGTAGGTCTTATATTCGGCATGGTTTTTCGCTCCGAGGACTTTGCCACAGCACTCCAGACCTATGCCTCATTAACAATCGGCGACGGTCTTTTAGCTCAGCTTCCCTCTCTCCTTATTTCTTTTGCAACAGGTCTTATTGTAACAAGGTCGGCCTCAGACGGGAAAACAACGCTGGGAGAAAACTTTAAGAGAGAATTTACCCAGAATGCCTGGATTTACTACATTGCGGGCTTTACCATGGCCGTAATCGGTATATTGCCCGGATTTCCCTGGTATGTTCTCATACCCATGGGAGGCTCTTTGATTTATCTGGGCTGGCGTTTTACCTCTCTTGAGAAAGCGGCTGCACAAAGACTTCAGGCAAAAGATAAAGAAAAGCAAAAAGCCTCTTCATCTCCGTCCGGTATAAGTCCTGTTGTTCCCCTTGACCCTCTTTCACTCGAACTTGGTTTTGCAATTATTCCTCTGCTGGATGAAACAAAAGGAGGAGATCTGAAAGAACGCATCGGAAGGATCCGGAGCGAACTTGGTCTTGATCTTGGACTTGTTGTTCCCCCTATAAGAATGCTCGATAATATAGCCCTTGAACCCAACGAATATTCTTTTAAAATACGCGGTGTGGAAGTGGACAGGGGCAGGCTGCGGATGGGCTGGTATATGTGCATGAATACCGGAGGCGTAAGCGAGGAAATTCCGGGAGAAAAAACAACCGATCCTGCTTTCGGACTTCCGGCAATCTGGATTACCGAAGACAACAGGGAAAAAGCCGAAAGAGCCGGATACGCCGTTGTCGATCCGCCGACAATCATAGCAACGCATTTAACCGAAATGATTAAGTCCCGTGCCGCTGAAATTCTGGGACGGCAGGACGTACAGTCAATACTGGATACTCTGAAAAAGGATTATCCTTCTGTGGTCGAGGAGACGGTAAAGGCTTTCACTACCGGAGAAATTCAGAAAGTTATGCAGGGACTTCTCCGCGAGCAGGTCTCGGTACGCAATACTGTGGCAATCCTGGAAACTATGTGCGATTTTGCGTCAGTAACTAAAAAAGCAGATATTCTTGTTGAAAAAGTACGCCAGCGTTTGGGAAGGCAGATTTGCCAGCAGTATATTGACGATAAAAAGACTCTCCATGTAATTACAATTGAGCCCTCATTTTTGGAACGCCTTGCAGCAAGCCGGGTCGATACCGTCAACGGTCCGGTCGCAGCCCTTGAACCTGTCGATCACCGCAATTGGATATCTTCTCTGAGCGCTTCGATCGCTTCTGTTCAGGATAAGGGATACATGCCTATCATTCTCTGTCCAGAGGCTGTCCGTATTTTAGTTAAGGCAAGTACCGAGCGTGAAATGCCGAATCTTGTAGTATTATCGGTTCCTGAAATAGATAAAGAAATCCGGGTGGAATCATTGGGGGAAATAAAAGTTGGATAGTCAGGATATAGTCATACACACAGTCGAAGGAGAAACTCTGTCTGATTGCGTGCGCCGTATTCAGGAAGTTCACAGCGCAAACTACAGCATCGTCGGAAAACGGCAGATTCGTTTCGGCGGCTTTTTAGGTTTCTTTCAAAAACCGGGAATACAGGTTCAGTATACGGTAACCCGTAATCCGGTTCAGATGCCGCAGTATGTACCGCGCCCTGTGTATCAGACGCAGAGTAAACCGGAAGATTTCGAAGAAGAAAAGAAAAAAATACTGGAAAAAACAAGGGTGAACATTCAGGGCGGAACTGTTCAAAGTCTTATAGATGCTCTATCCAAGATGGAGGAGAAAATATCCAGGGTAACTGCGTCTCCTGAGGAGCATCCGACCGTATCGAAAATTCAATCAATTCTTGAAAGCAATGATTTTTCAGCAAAGTATAGTAATGGTATTACAGACCGCATTAAAAAAACATTTTCACTCAGCGAGCTCGAAGACTATGATAAGGTGCAGGAAACAGTTGTTCTGTGGATTGCCCAGTCTATAAGGATTTTAAAACCCTCGTATAACGCCAAGCCCCAGGTCATAATTCTTGTAGGACCTACAGGAGTGGGGAAAACGACCACGATTGCAAAAATTGCAGCGCGGTTTGTTACTGCGCAGGATGCTCAGCCTAAGGCTGTATCGATCATCACTGTGGACAGTTATAGAATTGCGGCGGTGGATCAGATAAAGGTATACGGCGAGCATATGGATATTCCTGTCTCTCTTGCAGAAAATAATGATGATGTAAAAAAACTTATAGACATGCACAGTACGGATGTGGATGTTATTTTGATAGATACCATAGGCTACAGCCCTAGAGATTTTGACCACATTGGAAGCATGAGGCAGAAACTTACTCTTTCAAATTACTCGGTGCAGACCTATTTAACTATGTCGGCTTCTACTAAATTGAGCGACATGAAAGAGATTATGAGCTGCTACGAACTATTTTCCTATGATTCGGTGATCATAACAAAGTTCGACGAAACTGATACCATCGGCAATGTTGTGAGTGCTTTATCTGATAGAAATAAAGCGGTTTCCTATATTACGACCGGTCAGGCTGTGCCCCGGTTTTTTGAAGATGCGAGTATTGCCGGTTTCTTATCGGCATTGAAAGGATTTAAATTCGATAAGCAGAAAATAGAACAACGATTAGTACAAGAGATGCAAGAATAAGGCAAGGGAGAAATCATGGAAGATCAGGCTTCAGAATTACGTGCAATCATGCAGAAAAAAATTCAAAAAACTATATCTGCCAGTGCTTTTGCTCGTCCTGCAGGACATAAAACGAGAATAATTGCAATAACGAGCGGTAAAGGCGGAGTCGGTAAAACAAATATAGCGGTGAACATGGCTATTGCATATGCTGAATTGGGTAAAAAAGTAATACTCATAGACGGGGACTTGGGAATGGCAAATGTCAATGTTCTATTAAATGTTGTTCCAAGCTCGAACCTCCTCCATATCATAACCCAGCACAAAAAGATGTCCGACATTGTTCTGGATACTGAATACGGAATAAAGTTTATTGCAGGTGCTAACGGTTTTTCACGGATTGCAAATTTATCAGAAGAAGAACTTGAATACTTTGTGCAGGAATTTTTAACCCTTTCAAATGCCGATATTATTATTATAGACACCGGAGCAGGTATATCTAATAACGTGCTGAGCTTTGTCGGCGCTGCGGATGAAGTTTATGTTATAACCACACCGGAGCCGACTGCAATAACCGATGCCTATGGAATAATCAAGATTATTGCAACTGAGCTCCAAAATACCAACATTGCTATGAAGCTTCTCGTAAACAGGGTGCAGTCATCAGATGAAGGCAAACGCATATCAGACAGAATAATAAACATCGCCGCTCAGTTTCTTAACTATAAAATTGAATATCTCGGTTTTATTTACGATGACCCGTCTGTATCGGCTTCGGTTATACGGCAGAAACCGTGGATCGTTGCAAACCCTTCATCCAAACCTTCAATCTGTATAAAGCATATAATCGGCCGTATTGAAAAAACCGATTTTGAAGTGGAAGAAGGGCTTGGAAGATTTTTGAAAAAGTTCAGACGGAAAAAATAAGGGTAAATACTTCTTAATTAACTTGACCTAATGAAGATTTTGCCTTAATCTGGTTCTATGGAGGATGTGTATGTTCAACCCTAAGCTCATAGCGATTGCAGCTGTATGCGGGTTTGTACTGTCCTTCATAACCGGTCTGTTTGCCGGTGTAAATTTTGGAATTCTTCTACTACGCGGTATTCTTTCCGCGGCAGTATCCGGCGGAGTTACAGCCGGAGTTTTTGTGCTGTACAAGAAATTTATAGAACAATCGTCTGATTCTTTTTCATCAGCAGGGGAATCCGTACCTCCTCCGGGAAGTGTGGTTGATATAACCCTTGGGGATGATGCACTGCAGGATGATGATGCGGGTCCCGGTTTTTATGTTGATCCTCTGGTTCAAAGAAAGGCCGAAACACTCTCTTCAATGAAAGATAAACCTTCAGAAATGGAGAACGTTGAATCTTTTTCGAATACTGCTGAAGAATCAAGGAATAGGACTGAACCGGAAAATTCAGTTACTAATGAAGGTTTAGAGGCAAAAAGAGCGGTACCGGATGCCGCAGCGGCCGTACAGCAAAAATCGGCGGAGAAGGGCAGTCTTGATGATGAACTCGATGATCTGCCCGACATTGCCGCTTTATCAAAAGAAATAACATCTTCCGATGATACATATGAATCACCGGCAGGCAAAGCTAAGGTGCATGTAGAGAATAATACTCAGGATGCAAATCTGATGGCGCAGGCGATCAGGACAATATTAACAAAAGACAGCTGATTTTAAAGGGTGTGGGGCAATGTCAGTTTCGCTTAATGAGCAAAAAACAGAAGAAGAATTATGGGTTGAATTTATAAAAACCCGGTCTCCTCAATTGCGTGATATGTTTATTCGGCAGTACATGCCGCTCGTTAAATATGTTGCAGGAAAAATAGCAGTCGGTATGCCCGGCAGTGTGGAATTTGACGATCTGGTCGGATTCGGGCAGTTCGGGCTCCTCGATGCAATAAATAAATTTGATCCTGAAAAAAATGTCAAATTTAAAACGTATGCGGTAACTAGAATCCGCGGTGCTATTTTTGATGAACTGCGCCAGCTTGACTGGGTTCCCCGTTCTGTAAGGCAAAAATCCCGCGAAATAGAAGATACTATTGTCCGCCTTGAGGCAAATCTCGGACGCACTGCTAGCGATGCAGAGGTAGCAAGCGCCATGGGATTGTCTGAAGAGGATTTTCAACAGACTGTATTAAAAGTTTCGGGGACAAGTATTCTGTCTCTTAACGATGTCTGGTATTCGGGCGATGATTCTGACCATATGTCAATAGGGGACAGCATTGAAGCTCCTTCGAGTCTCAATCCCGATGTAATTGTTGAGCGCGAGGAAATTAGAAGGGTAATAATCGAAGCAATAAATGAGCTTCCTGAAAAAGAAAAGATGGTGCTGGTGCTTTACTACCATGAAGATATGACGTTTAAAGAAATTGGGCAGGTTCTTGAAGTAAGCGAATCACGTATATCACAGCTTCATACAAAGGCTAATCTCCGCTTAAGAGCAAAGCTTACAAATGTCCGTAAGGGCATATTATAACAGGGCGCAGTATGGTCACGCTTGAAATGATCAGAAAAGACATGGAAACTCTTCTTCAGGCAGACCAGTCTGTGAGATATGTGGATGTAAGTGCAGATACCATAGATGAGGCCTTGTCGGATGCGTCTGTTCAGCTCGATACAAAGGTCTCATCTCTTGAATATGAGGTTCTCGAGAAAGGTTTTTCCGGTTTTATGGGTTTTGTTAAGAAACCATGGAAGATCCGCGTGTATGAAAATGCCGTTATTGTCTCGAAAAAGAAGAAACGGAAAGAAGCAGATATATTCTCAGATGAGGAATTTGAAGAGGAAGAAGTTAAAGTTGACCGCGATGGTCTTTTTTATATACGATACTTTGCATCACAGATACATTTAAAAGTGGTTCCGCCTGCCGGTTCCGGCCAGAATGTTGCACTTAAAGAGGTGCTTGCACGGTTAAAGCGGTCTGATACTATTGATATTGAAGAAGACCTCGTTAGAAAATTTGTTGAAAACGGTACCGGCGGCGTATATGAACCGATCGGACAGTATAAGCATAACGCGTCTGCAGATGCCCTCATTGTTGTAGATACAACAAACGATGAAATGAAGGCGACAATAACCGTTACAGCTCCTGCAATAGGAGGAGCTGAGGTTTCTGTTGAGCAGATAGAGCGTATGCTTGCAAACCGCGGAGTTGTTGCGGGTATTAATAAACAGAAAATTGATGATTTTGTTGATAATCCTGTATACGGAATTCCCTATCTCGTGGCAGAAGCAATTCCGCCGGTTGACGGACGGGATGCCTATATTGCATATAATTTTGAAACAGACCGTTCAAAGCTTAGATTTAAGGAAGCTGAAAATGGACAGGTTAATTTCAAAGAGCTTAATCTTATTCAAAACGTGGTCGAAGGCCAGCCTCTTGCACAGAAAATGCTTCCTGAACAGGGAAAATCCGGAAAGACTATATTCGGCCGGTATCTTGAAGCTAAAAACGGACGCGACATAAATCTTCCGCTCGGCAAGAACGTTGTCGTTGACACAGACGGAAGGACTATACTTGCAGCCACAAACGGACAGGTTTTACTGATCGGCGACAAGATAAATGTTGAACCCATTATGCAGATAGCAGGCGACGTTTCCATAAAGACAGGACATATTACCTTTCTTGGAACGGTTGTTGTTAAGGGAAATGTCGATGACGGATTCAACATTAAGGCTTCGGGTAATATTGAAGTATACGGAACTGTAGGCAAATGTGTTCTTGAAGCAGACGGCGATATAATAGTACAGCTGGGTATTATGGGACGCGATGAAGGGTATGTACGGTCCGGACGCTCGCTGTGGGCTAAGTTTATTCAAAATACAACCGTCGATGTGGAAGAGTTTATTATTGTTGCAGACGGAATTATAAACTCAAATGTTACCTCAAATAAAAAGATACTTGTCCAGGGAAAGAGAGCCGCGATTATAGGCGGCCACATTTTTGCGACAGAAGAAATATATACAAAGAATATTGGAAGTTCAGGCGGCGGCAGCGAGACTATCATTGAAGTCGGTTTTGACCCGCGTGCAAAGAAACGTCTTAATGAACTTTTGGATAAACAGTCTTCGTTGATCCGCGAACTTGATGAGGTTGAGCTTAATATACAAACTCTGGAAAATACAAAAAAGGTTCGAAGAACGCTGCCTCACGATAAGGAAGAAAACCTTATAAAACTCTCCTCCCGCAAAGAGGAAATTATAGCCGAATCCGACACCATGTCCGCAGAAATACAGCAGATTCAGCAGCACCTGAGAGATCTCAAAGTAATAGGAAAGGTTTCTGCAATGGGAACTGTTTTTGCCGGTGTAAAAATATTTGTCCGCGATGTAAAAGACGAAGTCCGTTCTGATGTAAAAGCAGTTACCTTCTTTTACGAGGGCGGATTTGTACGCCGCGGGAAATATGAAGCTCCTTCTTCGGAGGATTCAAAGCGGGTACCAGATGGCTATTCTTCCAATTGACCTGCAGATACTGTACGGACAGCTGGATAAGGTCTCGAAAACAGCAGTACAACAGCAGGGTGCACATCTTCAAAATGTGCTGAATAATGAGAAGACTGCCCAAAAAATTCAAGAGAAAACAAATACTGTACAGCAGACCTCTTTGAGCGAAGATGGATTAACGCAGATTCATGACCGTAAAGAGTCTCAGAATCCTTCCAGCGGCGGGAAGAAAGAAAAGAATGAGAAGGAAGAAGTTCAGGAAATTGCTGAAGATGACAGGGAGATAATTAAGGATCCCTCGCTTGGAAAAAATATAGATATTTCAGGATAAGTCATGGCCTCCGTTATTGTGCTGCTCATAATTTTAGTTCTCAATATAGTGCTTTGGATTCTGCTTTTTTCAAGGCTTCGTAAAGAATTTTCACCCGATGCGGTTCTCTATTCCATCAGGGAAGAGGTGGATAAGCTGATTATTGAGATAAACAAGGTTTCCGACCGCGATATTACGCTCATAGATGCACGGCGGAACGGCTTAAAACAGCTTTTGGAAGAAATTGATAAAAAACTTGCGCTCTACGGATCTCTGCAGAAGGCGAAGGATGATGAAAAAAAGATTATGTCCATTCTTTCGAAATCACAGGTACAGATTCAAGAAGATACATCCACTTCATCACCGCTCTCTGTTCCGCCTCCTGTTAATACTAATCCGCAACCTCCTGTTCCTGAAACCGGTACTCAAATACGGGAAAACCTGTTATTTTCTGATCGTGACCGGAATGAACAGGATGAAAGTCCCGGCTCTGTAAATCCTTATGCAAGGGCTGCCTCAGTATACAAGCGGAACGAAATAAAAGAGCTCAATACAGAAATGCCTGATGCAGAGACGAAAAAAGAGGAACCTATTCAAATAACCTTCTCGAGTGATCCCATATCGCCCAAAAAAGATAAACGGAGAAGCGTGCTTAAAATGTATCATGAAGGCTTTACCGCCGAAATAATTGCCGAGAAATTGAAAATTCCGGTACGGGAAGTAAGCCTTATCATAGATCTTAACACCTAGAGTATATAAGTCTGCATAACATTGTAGTATGGGTGTATAAAAAAACCGAATTCTGCATCATACGATTTATGTAAATATTCTTCGGTAAAAACTCTTTCTGTTTCCCCTTTGCAGATAATGGTTCCTTCTTTTAAGAGAATAATGCTGTCTGAAAAAAGAGGCGCGGTGTTAATATCATGCAGACTCATAATAACGGTGGTATTTTTCTGTCCGGCAATTTTTTTTATTAGCGATAACAGACTGTGCTGACTGGTAATGTCGAGATGGGAAAAGGGTTCATCGAGAAGCAAAATATCAGTTTTCTGGGCTAAGGAGCGTGCTATCATAACCCGCTGGTACTCCCCGCCCGATATTTCAAAGATGGAACGGTCTTTAAGGTGAAGTATGTTCAATTCAAAAAGCATCTGTTCCGTACATTCATAGTCTTCTTTTGAATACGATTCCAATGATGAACTGTAAGCATATCTTCCCATAAGGACTGCATCAAATACTGTATAATTCCAGCTGTACATCTCCTGCTGTGCAAGGAGCGACACTTTCCTGGACAGGTTTTTCCGGGAGTATGTCTCAACAGGTTTCCCGTCAATACGTAGTACTCCTCCTGTTTTTTTTAAATCCTTCACGGCGATGCCGGCAAGAAGACACAGAAGGGTTGATTTTCCGCTTCCGTTCGGACCGAGAAGGCTTACAATTTCACCTTTGCTGACGGAAAAAGAAACATTGCTCAGAACTTGTTTTGCCGGGTTTTGCTCGTAGTATGCACATACATCTGCTGCCTGAATCACCGTGTTCCTCCTTTACTGCCCTTTAGTAAAATCCAGATGAAAAAGGGTACGCCTATAAAAGCTGTTACCACGCCGATTGGAAGCTCCATGGGGGAGGCAATTGTTCTGGCGGCAATATCAGACAGAAGCAGAAGTATGCTCCCGGTTATCATGCTGAGGGGTATGAGTTTTTTGTGAGAAGGCGAATACAGTATACGTACTGCATGCGGAGCTATTAAACCAATAAAGCCTATTGTTCCTCCTGCGCATACAGCAGTTGCACTTGCTAGAGAGGCAGAAAACAGACATAGAATTCGAGTACGCGAAAGATTAAGACCGAGCGACTGTGCTGTTTTTTCACCTGCCGAAATTATATCGAGCGGTTTTGCTGCAGGAAGCATAAGAAAAACTGATAACAGGGACGGAATAATCAGAAGTTTTACAAACATCCAGCCTTTACCGTTAAAACTTCCCTGCGTCCATAAATACATTTTATACAGCTCTTTGTCTTTCGTAAGCAGCGTTATGGTTGTTACCGCTCCGAAGAATACTCCCAGTGCAGTTCCTGAAAGAAGAAGCCTTGAGCTCTCCAAGCTCGTTTTCTTTCCTCCCGCTATGAGATACACCAGAAGCACTGAAGCAAGCGCCCCTATAAAGGCTCCCAGCGGTATAAACAGGGAAAATATTGAAAATAAAACAGCACCAAGGGTTGCTCCTGATGAAACTCCTATGAGCCCCGGATCTGCAAGACTGTTTCTAAAAAAACCTTGAAAAACCGCACCGGAGGCGCCAAGCAGGGAACCGCAGATGAGCGCAAGAATTGAGCGGGGAAGCCTTAAGGTTAAAAGTATTTTAAACGTAAATGAAGAAAAGTCCTTTGTTTTTAAACCATCTAAAAGTTCGCTGACAGACAAATTCTCTGCTCCGAGCACAAGCGATGCACAAAAAACCAGTGCCAGTAATGCAAGGAGCAGGAGGAATACTGTAAGAAAGGGAATTTTTTTTACTGTGAAAGACATGAACGGACAGCTTCAACGGCTTCTGCGATCCGGGGACCGGGTCTTGAAATTATGTCTCCGTTAATCTTATAAACTTTCCCGTTTTGTACCGCGCTGATGGTTTCCCAGCCCGGTCTTGATCGTATTGAATCAAGCGTTTCCGGTGAATCCGAGGGTAAAAGTATTACAGAGGGGTTCCGTGCAATGATTGACTCTTCGCTTACGACAGGGTAGGCGGATTCCAGATCCGCAAAAATAGTACTTCCTCCGGAGGCTTCAATAATTCCGTTTATAAATGAGTTCCTGCCGATGCTCATATACGGAGCATTCCAAACCTCCCAGTACACTTCCTGTGCCGGAGTATTACCCGGTTTTTCAATGCGCTTTTTAATAGAAGAGGCGAGGTTTTCCGCTTCTTTTTCATGTCCTGTCAGTTTTCCGGCTTCAATAATTTCTGCATAGACATCATCCAAAGACTGCGCATCGGTTGCAAAGACAGTAATGCCGAGATCCGTAAGACTTTGAATCAGGTGGCCGTGCATTGTTTTATTCAGGTACACAAGATCGGGTGAATACGATAATACAGCTTCAAGGCTGAATGTTTTACCGTCAAAGCCTCCAATAGAAGGAATATTCTTCACTTCTTCGGGATAGTTGCAAAAATCCGTACGGGCGGCAACTTCATTTCCTGCTCCTATGGCAAAAAGAATTTCTGTCGATGCAGGTGAAAGAGAAACAATGCGTGAGCATACAGGGCTGCTTTTACTAAGAGGGTTTTGGTGTACAGGAGAAACTGTACATTTCAAAACCATTAGAGCTGAGGCAAGCACAATGGCGCACACACCGGCAATAAGTATCCATCTTTTATTCATTAATGATCCTCCAATGGACTGGTGTTGGTGATTCGTGCATTCTACCGGAAAAAAAATATTTTGTCATCAAAATCTCAAGGAAAGAACGCAGTTCTGCCGATAGTAGTATAGATATGGTGTATTCTTATGCGTATAAAAAACTGCCGGTATGTTCAGCTCTTATGCTGTGTGCGGTATTTACTGTTTTTTCCCAAGGATCCTTCTCTTCGATCGCCGGTCTAAGCGGAACAGGCTCCCCGATGCCTCAAGGGGTGTACCAGGACGGAAGCAGAATTATTGCATTTTCAGGTGAAAAAGAGGGATACATAATTTTAAAAACGTACTACGGCTGGTATTACGATGCGTATCATGCAGTCGAAAAGTATCCTCTTGAAGTTCCCCCTCTGGAAATAGGCGGAGGCTTATATACAAAATACTGGATAAAGTCTGATACTGTGACAAATCCCGGTGCAGTTTTTTGGAGACCCTGTACCAATTCAACCGGCATCCCGATCATACCTCCATTAAAGGACGATGAAATATCGGGTTATCTTGTTTCAGACAATGATATTTACCGCATACGGTACTGGAAAGTTTCGGTGCTTTTCTCTTCTGAAAAAGCGCTGATACACGCGGCTGATGAAAACGGAAACCCTGTACAGTATGAAGTTGACAAGTATGCTGTCGTAGGTTCCGATGTCTATACCTGTGCAGCAGGGCGGGGTACTATAGTAAGAAATCCTGAAAAGCTGAGCGAGGTACATGGTGCGCTTACGGAATTCAGTGATGTACGGGTAAGTGAAGACGGAATGTATGCGGTAAACGGGGAGCCTGAATATACGTTATTCACTGAAGGTGACCTGGATCAAACAGTAGAGACCCAAAACAGCAGACGAAAACCGCCAGGAAAGCCTCTTTTAGAGTATATGGACCTCAATTTTTATTACGATGAAATAGAACGGCTCCGCAGGTAAATTCGTAACCTTGTCAGTTATCCATTACGGCAAAAACCCCCGCATCTGAGACTTCAATGAGCTCCGGCGAAAGATACTGGCTTGAACATTCATACGTCAGCAGAACATCATTTCTCAGAACTTTTTCATACTGCAGCGCATAATTTTTTGAAAAAAGAACAGCGGTTCTCTGCTCTGGAACAGCCATATAATACGGTTCACCAAGCTCTTTTTTAAGAACATGCTGAAAGGGTTTATAGAACGGTATGACCGAATTGAGAATGGATTGGGGGTGATGAACGGTGAAATATACGAATCCTTCCTTCTTATGCTCTTCAAGATTTGTTTGGGGTACAAGCTTTGTCATCGTATCTTCCATAGCGATCCGTGTCTGTGCGAAATTTACGTCCCACTTCTTAAGAAGTTCCTCTCTGAGCGGAACGATGCAGTCTCCGTAGGCTAAAACCATAACCATTCTTATTCTTTCCGTTAAATACGAGGAAAAAAAAGCATCAGAATTGCGGATCATGAGCGCATACGATGCATCTTCAGAGGATATGAGGTACGGTCTTATGTGGTTTTTTGCCACATTCCACGGCGGTAATTCTTTACACTTATTTTGTGCAATAAACAATGCATTTTCAGTATTCATTCGAGTACTCCTGATCATTGAATAGGGGCATGTAAATCTGCTGCAGCATTTACATCTGTAAATATAACCAAATAATGCGCATGAGGATACATGAAAAGACAAAATATGCTTCTGTATTGACACAGTATAACAAGACTGATATAATTCTAATCGAACAGTAAATAGTATCCTTAAGCTTCAGGAGTCGTTCGAACGGCTCTTTTTTTGTATCCACAGGATAACAGGAGAATACGTGGAGTATACGGCTCTAGAGACAATCCCTCATTATAGTGAATGCAGTCCATTGGTTTCCGGCCTCGGTTATGCACTGGTGGAGCTGCGCGTTATTCCAAATCATGGTCAGTATCAGGTTCGTGCGGTTATAACCCATGCAGATTCAAACAAGGCAGAAGGTATTGGTATTAATGACTGTGCAAAGGTACATCGTCTGCTTCTTCCCCGGCTTGAAGCTCTTTTAAAATCGCAGGATGTATACATGGAAGTAACATCGCCAGGTATGGAACGGCTTATAAAAAACGCCGCAGAATTTTCATTATTTACCGGGAAACATGTTAAAATTTGGGATGTATCGCAGTCGGACTGGGTTAACGGTACTATTATTTGTGCAGACTCCACGTCAATAACATTGGAACTTTCGGAACAGCACACCGCAGGAAATGATGCGGCTTCCGCTTTACAAAGGCGGACACTTCCGTTTGAACAAATAGCTAAAGCAAAATTATTACATTCATAAGGAGGCTTTAAATGTCATCACAAATGGCAGAAGCAATCCGCCAATTAACGCAGGATAAAGGTTTATCTAAGGACTCTGTATTACAGACCATTGAGAATATGCTCAAAGCAGCGTATAAGAGAACATTCGGTACAAATGTTAATGCAGTTGTGCAGTTTAATGAAGATCAGACAGATGTTTCGATCTATTCGCGCAAGGTAATCGTGGACGGCGTCTATGATCCCGTGACGGAAATCGAACTTGACGAAGCTCTTCAGTTAAGTCCAGATTGTGAGATTGGAGACGAAATTGATATTTTAGTCGATCCCAGAGAATTTGACCGATCGGCTATACAGACCGGTAAACAGACGGCACATCAGTCGTTTTCTGAAATACAAAAAGACAGTCTTCATGCTGAATATAAAGACAAGATCGGAGAAATTATCATCGGGTATTACCAGCGGGAGAGAAACGGCAATATTTATGTGGATCTTGGAAAAGTTGAAGGTATTCTGCCTGCAAAATTCCAGTCTCCCCGGGAAGTATACCATAAAAATGACCGCATCAAAGCTTTAATTACCGATATTAAAAAAACTTCTTCCGGCCTTCAGGTTGTTTTATCTCGTACCGATCCTGATTTTGTACGTTCTATTATTGAGCTTGAAGTACCCGAAATATATGATAAAATTGTAGAAGTTCATAAAATAGTCCGTGAACCCGGCTACAGGACAAAGATTGCAGTTCTTTCGCACCGTGAGGATGTTGATCCTGTAGGCGCCTGTGTCGGTCTTAAAGGAGTTCGAATTCAAGCCGTGATCCGCGAGCTTGAAGGCGAAAAAATAGATATCTTAAAATACGATCCCGATCCGAGAGTTTTTATTAAGAATGCGTTGTCCCCCGCAGAGGTCTCAGCTGTTGTAATTCTCGATGAGGATAAAAAACAGGCTCTGGCAGTTGTACCGGAAAACCAGTTCTCTTTAGCCATCGGAAAACAGGGTTTAAATGTAAGACTTGCAAACAGACTTGCAGACTGGAATATAGATGTAAAAACTGAAGATCAGTGTGAAGAACTTGATTCAATTATTGCTGAATCCCGGCGCGCTGCAAATCAGCTGTTTTCGGATGCTGAAGAATATGAGGAAATTACATCGATTGCCGAACTTCCTGGTCTTGATGTATCCGTTGTAGAAATTCTCGGTTCCAATGGAATTAAAACCATCGAACAGTTCCTTGAAGCGCAGGAGGACGGCAGTCTTTCATCAATACAGGGTATTACCGAGGCTCAGATCAATGCTGTCTCTTTAGTAGTAGATTCATTGGCAGTTGATGATGAACAGTCTTCATCTGAATACGAACAGACATCTGAAGATGGCAAGGATGATGCATCCGCATACGCGCAGGATGATCTTCCCGGTGATGAAAACCGCGCTTCTAGTGAAGTTCAGGACGATTATACGGAAGTACAGGAAAGCGGAGATTCCTCTGATGAAGAAGAGGAATATGAATGTCCTGAATGCGGTGCAAAAATAACAATCGATATGACAACGTGTCCCAATTGTGGTATTGGTCTTAGCTTTGAATATGAGGACGAAGAGTAGGATAGTATATGGCGGAAGATGTAGAAAACAAACCGAAGTTTATTTTGAACAAACAAAAAAATGATTCTCCTTCAGGTTCATCGTTCGATGTGCAGGATAATGCTGTACAGAGCGGCGAAGCCCATGAAAAGAAGAAGGTTGTTGTTGTAAAGAAAAAGGTCGTTGTGAATGCTCATAAAGGTTCTCAGGATGATGAACAGAGAACGCAAGGAGTACCCGATTCTGTACACGATAAAAAAGAATCCTCTGTTCCCTCCCAGGATGCATCTTCTTCCGATCAAGCTGCAGATAAGGCTTCTCCAAAAACCCGCGGTGTGTCTTCAATTGAATTAAGTCCTCCGCGCCCGAATATTAAGCAGGGCAATCTAGCAGATAAAACAAAAAATACCCGTTACCCGGGTCAACAGTCCGGACAGAGAAAAGAAGGTCCGAGAGAACCGGGCAGAGAACGGAGTTTCGATAACCGCAGTCCCCAGCCTAAGAGAGAAGGCGGTTTTACCGGTACCCAGGCAAGAGAAGGGTATCAGAACCGGAGCGACAGAAACGGCCCTTCTAATTATCAGGGTGATCAAAATAGAAGCTATAATCCTTCCCAGGGCGGAAACTCATCCGGCAGTCAGGGGGGGTATCAAGGCGGTCAGGGCAGACCTTATTCTGGCGGCTCAGGCGGCTATCAGGG
>JAEWSQ010000003.1 GCA_023398165.1 Spirochaetota bacterium
AAAGGAAATGCACCCGGCGGGACTGACACTGATACTGACACCGGCACTGACACGGGTACCGATCACGATAACGGACACGGCAATGATGATAATGATTTACGCAAAGGAAACGAGGCTCCGGATGCCGGCAGCCAATTCTCAATTCCCGGCATTGGTCTTGAACCTGATTTCCCTGCCTCCGGCAGCACCCCGGGTTCATGGACAGAGGCAATTGATTTATCAACGGATTCTTATTCTGATCCCGCTTCAGATTTCTTTGATTTACCGCAGCCTTTTGAAACGGATGATTCCCCCGATGATTTTAATGATGATTATGACACCGGTTATGATTCATCAGATGATCTTCCTGATCCGAATGATGACGGCATATAACCGTAATCTGCTTTTCAGGCGATGTTACAAAATTGGTCTCTGAACAGTGGAACAAGATCGACGAGGGTATTTCTTTTATAAAGAAATTGTTCCAATCATAAAAGACGGAGTTGTAATTATTATTCCGTCAAGCTCAATAGAAAGTATTTCGCTTCTCCTGTAAGCCTGAGAATATTAGTCTATAATGTACTTGAACAGCTTATAAGTCATCTTCATAACCTTCTATGAATTCAATAACGTTATTTTCCGGATCTCTAATAAAGCAGATTTTAAATATTTTCTCAGGAGTGGAATAATCAATTATCCGGTCTACTGTAATATTGCGGTTATTTAGATGATTTATTGTATTTGTAAGAGAGTTAACACTTATTGAAAAATGCTTAAATTTTGAATCTGCAGCATTTTCTGCATCTTCCTTTGAAGGGAACAATTCTATTCTCACAGTATCTTTCCCAAGCATGAAGAATTCTTTATCTGTTCCTTTGTTAAATTCTTTTACCCGTTTAAAACCGAAGTTTTTTGTATAAAATAATTCCATCTCTTTTATATTTTTACAGAAAAATGCAATATGATGAAGCTGCATATGCTGAATGACATCTGAGTTCACTTTACAGCCCACAGCAATCCGCCGCTTCTCATTATCTTCAAAAATAAATTCTTTATTTGAATAATCTGTATAATGAAGCTCCTGAATTATAGTTACTCCTTTTCTTTTTAACTCATTGTAAAGCTCTTCCTGATTACTTGAAATAAAATATGCATCCTCACCGGAGCCGTGTATTTCCCTATTCGGATGAATCTTTTTTAAATTTGATTTTAATAAAACAATTTCTATTGAGTCTCTGTATAAACAAATATGCGGTTCTTTTGAGTCCAAATAACTTACTGAAGAAAAACCTATCTTTTCGTAAAATCGTTTTGTGTTTTCCATATCGGCAGATGGAAACAGCTGCAGACTTGACTGAAATCCTATATTCATTGTTATGTACTCCTGCACTCTATTGTATTTGCTCTGCATTAGTTACAAGCGCATTCCCTTCTAATCTATATAGCGTCCACTCCTTCATTGCTTGAGCACCAAGTCCTAAATAAAAATCTATTGATTTTTTATTCCAATTCAGGCAGCTCCATTCCATTCGCTTACAGTTTCGATCAATAGCTATCTTGCTTAATACCGATAGTATTTTTTTGCCCAACCCTTGATGACGATACTCGGGTTTCACATACAAATCTTCAAGGTATAAACCGGATCTTCCTAAAAATGTTGAGTAATTATGAAAGAATAAAGCGAATCCTGCCGGTTTAGCATCAAATTCGCAAAGTATTGCTTCTGCACTCTTATTCTGAAAAATTGCCTGAAAAATAATTTCTTCTGTTGCTTCGACTTTATCGAGCAGTCCTTCATACTCTGCCAAGTCCTTAATAAATGATAAAATCTGCGGTACATCAGTCTCGTTTGCAAAACGTATTGTTGTGCGGTTATCGGTATACAGCATTTTTACACTCCTATAAAAAGAGACAAGGAGAAAACTTCAGTTTTCGAATTGTCTTTTTTAAAAGTACTTTCGCATCGCAGAGAGAAAGTACACTTTAATAATTAAGTTTGCAGCGCAAACTTTAGATGATAAAAAACGGTGCTATCTTAGACGCTTTTTATCATACCTCCTTATTGTGAAATGATTAATGTCATTGTTATACGTTTCGTTACTTTACACCAATACTCATTTTATAACTAACTCTCATTTCATCGTTTGTAATATTCCCGCAGGTATGTACAAAAATTTCGATTTCTTTTTTTATTTCTTCATTGTTGTTTTTTAGTAAATCCTGAATCAGCCCTTGAGATAAACCTATAGAAATAAACCTCTTTGAATCACATTTTTCAACATTATCAAAGTAAATTTCCTTGCAGTATTTAAAATAACCGGATTCTTGAATATTTTTAAAATGCTCTTCTTTGGGATACTGTTTATTAATTTTTTGATCAATTGATTGTGCAATCATCCTGGCTTTATTGAATAGTTTCTTATACGCAATTTCTGCCTCAAGATTCCATTGAACAGGAAATTCACAATCATAGACCGCAAATACTCCGCCTGATCTTAATATTCGATTGACTTCCTGCAGTGTTGACTTTGGTTCCATCCAGTGGAATGATTGAGAACAGGTAACAACGTCTGCCGTTTGACTTTTAATTTTTGTGTTGTAACTGTCTGCATTTATGAATAGAATATTTTTGTATTTTGCTGCTGCTACATTTCTCATATCATCTGTTGGTTCTATTCCTATAATTGTGTCGGCTTCGGATTCCCATATTTTTGCAGATAAACCTGTCCCTGATCCCAAATCTGCTATACACGAAACAGCATCAATATATGTACGAATAATCTGTACAACTTTTTGCGGAGGATTGGGTCTTGAATCATCATATAGTTCCGAAAAGCCGGTGAATCTTTCTTTGTTAATTTCATTCATTTACACTCCCTCTTAATAACCCTTTATTTCCATTGTACTTGTATAAAGCCAGAAAAGAAAACTCTTAACTGCGCTCAATTCCTTTTTTTCCAGCAAGGCATCTATTATCTTTTTTTCTTTTTCTATTGTACTCTTAACATGCTTAAATCCGTTATAGTAGTATGACTGTAAGAGATATAAATAGTTTCGTATAATGCTGTGAGATGATACATAAAAAACATCACTTTTTATTAGTGCCGAAAATTCCATTTCCACTTTACTATAATCATTTTGAGAATTACGGGAATAGTAGTCCTTGATAAGGGCGACCCTTTGTGTAAAGTTTTGATGATTTATACTACCGAAAGGATAATTCAAAGACACCAATTCATAAAACGTATCAAGAATTGTTTCTATTTTCGGTTCATCATGTTTTTCCGTAATTTGCAGACTCAAAGCCTGTTTAGCTTTAAAGTACCAGTTCTGTAAAGTAATAAACTCCTCTTGAGAGGTTTTTGATGAATTAACATCGGGGTGTTTTTGTAAAATAAGTTTATGATATACTTTCTTTAATTCGGCTTCAGTTTTAATCTTTTTTTTATTAATTAAGCTTACCATTACATTCATGAAGAAATTCCTGTATCAACAAGTCTATACTGATTATACTCCCATCCTGCTATTCTGTCATCTGTCAATCATTCTCCTGTACATACATTTTGCTGTTCTCTTCAGGCAGGATACTATTGCTTTTGTTTCATTCCTGGAGGATGGATACGGAAAAATCCTTGACGGGAAAGCTACCGGGTGTATAATACATGAAGTGTTGTCTATTGGAAGTAAATGAAATGAGTAATTGGAAAGAGTTTATTGTTAATGCTGATAATGACTGTTTTGAACTGGGCTTAATCTGGAGTAAAGACGATTCTTTACGGCAGATTGCTGTAGAAATAGCGAAACTCATTGAAAATGAAGACTATGATTACCTGGCCTGTATTGAGGTAAAAGGAATTATTTACGCATCTGCAGTATCAGCTCTTTGCGGAAAGGAACTGCGGATATTCCGTAAGCTGAATAAAATTTCTTATACCGACCAAAAGTATGTAAAAACATTTTTAAACTGGAAAAAAGTTAAAGACGGAATTGAGATTGAAAAAGAACAAATTAACAATAATGATAGAATCATAATTATTGATGATATAGTTGATACTGGAATCACATTGAAAAGTGTCAGTTCAATAATCAATGAAGCAGGCGGGAAAATTGAAAAATACATTTGTATTAAGAACGTTTCTTCATTACACGAACTTAACGGGGTTCCTATTGTGTCTCTACTGTAAGTAACCTGATAATACTTTCTCAGTGCACAAATAAAGTCTTAAATAAATAATTATAATCGGGAGAACAACAGCAGTTACAATTAAAGCGGTCCATTAGCGGAAAGTATCCGGAGGTAGAAGTATGATTTGGTATGTAGATCAGAAAGCGGCAGTCAACGGGAACGGAAGTGCAAATCATCCGTTCAAAACAATTCAGCAGGCGGCCGAAAAAGCTCAAGCCGGGGATGAGGTAGTTGTGGAGCCGGGCATCTACCGTGAAGAGGTGAGCCCGGTCTATGCCGGTACTAAAGAAAAGCCGGTTGTGTACCGCTCCAGAGTGCCGGGGCAGGCAGTGATCTCAGGAGCGGAGCGCTTTGACAACTGGGAAAAGGTATCAGCTGATGTCTGGAAACTGACCATCCCGAATACTTACTTCGGAAGCTGCAACCCCTACACCACGCTGGTATGGGGAGACTGGCTCAGCCCTACCTTCCCCTGCCATACCGGGGAAGTCTACCTGAACGGTAAATCCCTTTACGAAAAGGAAACGCTTGAGGAGGTCATGAACCCGGTCATAGATTATACTTCATGGGACAAGGATTTTACCCTTCATACCTGGTATACCTGCCAGGGGGATACAAGAGATGAGACAATCTTGTACGCAAACTTCCAGGGCTCTGATCCCAAATGCGAGCAGGTAGAGATCAATGTTCGTCCGCACTGCTTCTATCCGGCTATGGAACATGTGGACTATATTACTCTATCGGGATTCGTTGTTACCATGGCAGCCACACAATGGGCGCCTCCCACAGCTCTGCAGGAAGGTATGATCGGTCCGCACTGGTCAAAAGGCTGGGTGATCGATAACTGCGAAGTCTCCCACTCCAAATGCTCCGGCATCTCTCTTGGGAAATACCTGCAGCAGCACAACGACAATAAATGGTCCAGATTGAAATTCAAAGACGGAGCCCAGACCCAGCGGGACTGCTCGCTGATCGCCCGGCTGGACGGATGGAGCAAGGAAACCATAGGCTCCCATACCGTGAAAAACTGCGACATCCATGACTGCGGACAGACCGGCATCGTGGGCAACCTCGGCTGCGTCTTCTCTGTAATCGAAAACAACCATATTCACCATATAAACAATAAGCGCAATCTTGCAGGAGCGGAGATCGGCGGAATAAAATTTCACGCCGCTCTCGATGTTATAATCCGGAACAATCATTTTCATGACTGCACCCGCGGCATCTGGCTTGACTGGCAGACTCAGGGCACCAGGGTGTCCTGTAACCTCTTCCACGATAACTGCCTCTCACGGGATTATCTCTTGCGCCCTGAGTGCAAGGAAGGACTGGGTCTTGGAGAGGATCTCTTTATAGAAATCGCACACGGCCCGACTCTCGTGGATAACAACATCATGCTCTCAGAGCGCGCCGTGAAGCTTCCTACGCAGGGTGTAGCATTTGTGCACAACCTGTTTGCAGGCTCAATCACTGCTGTTGGAAGAGGCGTAAAAAACGGCTCGGTCAAATATGATTCCACCCGTTATACACCAATCCACAGACCTCACAGTACGGATATTACCGGTTTTATGTCCGTCCTCCACGGCGATGTGCGCTTTTACAACAACGTGTTTGTGCAGCAGAAAGTCCGCCAGGGAATGACTGATATCTGCAGGGATGATAAAGACGGGGAATGGGACGACGGCAACCTTGTTGCGGGAACCGTAACCTTCAACGGCTTTATGAAAGAGGAAGAATGGCTTTCTTACTTTACAGGATACTGCGGCGAGGGAGCTGCAGGGGGCAGGGACAAACACTACATGCCCCTGCCGGTATGGTTCGGCGGCAATGCGTACTTTAACGGTGCTAAACCATGCGATCTTGAAGAAGACTCAACGGTGGATACCTCTCATGAGATTAAAGTGGAGTTAAAGAATGACGGAAACAGCTGGAAAGTTGTCACCAATTTGACAGAGTATCTTCCGGAAGAGAAGCTGATCAGTTCAGGTACGCTCGGCACGGCCTTTGAGCCGGAACAGCGGTTTGAGGGGCCTGATGGTGAGGATATTATCTTTGATACTGATTATTATGGTAAAAAACGCCCTCCTAAGCCGGTAAGCGGGCCGTTCTGCTGATAAGGCGAAACAAATAGGAGATGCGATAATGCCGCACATATTAACTGAACAAAAAAACAGACTCATAAGAACGTACGACAGTGAAACGCTCTGGATTGAAGCATGGGGCGAAAACAGTCTGCGTGTCCGTTCCACCCATGAAGGGATTATGAGCGAAAATGACTGGGCTCTGCTCCCTGCACCCCGGACTCAAACCGTTATTCAGATTACTGGTACTGAAGCCTCAATAACAAACGGTAATATCAAGGCGGAAATTAATTCTACAGGCGATTTAACCTTTTTCAATACTGAGGGTAAAATACTATTGAGGGAGTTTTCTTCCCGGGAGTCCTGGGGAATAAAGAAGAGGGGAAGGGATTTTCAGCCTGTTCCCGGCGGTGATTACCGTCTTGTAACCCGGTTTGAGTCAGATCCGGAGGAGAAACTATTCGGAATGGGGCAGTATCAGCAGCCGCAGCTTAACGTAAAGGGCTGCATTCTTGAGCTTGCACACCGTAATTCACAGGCAAGCATTCCCTTTGCTGTTTCGAGTCTTGGATACGGATTCTTATGGAATAATCCTGCAATCGGCAGCGCGGCTTTTGGGCGGAATATTACCGAGTGGACAGCCCTGTCGACAAAAATAATGGATTACTGGATTACCTCCGGTGATACTCCTGCTCAGATTGTCGAAGCCTATGCATCGGCGGCAGGAAAGTCCCCCATGATGCCGGAATTTGCTGCCGGTTTCTGGCAGTCAAAATTGCGCTACAGGACACAGGAAGAATTATTATCTGTTGCCCGTGAGTATAAAAAACGCGGTCTTCCTATTAACGTTATTGTTATTGACTTTTTTCACTGGCCGAATCAGGGCGACTGGAAATTCGATGAGAAATACTGGCCGGACCCGAAAGCAATGGTAGAAGAGCTGAAATTACTCGGTATTGAGCTCATGGTTTCTGTGTGGCCTACCGTTGACCGGAAAAGTGAAAATTATGAGGAAATGTTCTCGAAGGGGCTTCTCATGAGAACAAACCGCGGAGTCCGGACGACTATGCAGTTTGTTAATGATACTCTTTTCTTCGATGCCACCTATAAAGATGCCCGGGATTTCGTCTGGAAAACGATTAAAAAGAACTATTTCGAATACGGCATAAAAGTTTTCTGGCTCGATGAGGCCGAACCTGAGTTTCACACCTATGATTTTGATAATTACCGCTACCGCCGGGGCAGTGCTCTTGAATTGGGAAACATTTATCCGGTTGAATACGCGAGGACTTTTTATGAAGGACTTCGTGAAAATGGAGTGGAAAAGCCTATTACGCTCATCCGCTCTGCATGGGCAGGTTCTCAGAAGTTTGGGACACTCCTATGGTCGGGGGATGTAGCTTCGAGTTTTGCCTCATTCCGCAATCAGATACAGATCGGAATGAACACAGGGCTTGCAGGCCTTCCGTGGTGGAACAGCGATATTGGAGGATTCGGCGGAGGGAATCCCGATGATCCTGAATTCAGGGAGCTTATGTGCCGCTGGTTCCAGTTTGGAACATTCTGCCCCGTTATGCGGCTGCACGGAGACCGTGTGCCATGGAATGCCGCGCAGGGAACTGAAGGGGGCGGCTTATTCGGATCCGGTTCGGATAATGAAGTCTGGAGCTTTGGAGAGGAAACATATGAGATCCTTAAGAAGTATCTTACTATCCGTGTAAAAATGAAGGACTATATCCTAGAGCACATGAAAAAAGCACATGAAAAAGGCACTCCTGTAATGAGGCCTCTTTTCTATGACTTTCCGAAGGACTTGAAGGCATGGATTATTGAAGACCAGTATATGTTCGGCCCCGATATTTTAGTATGTCCTGTTCTCTATAAAGGGGTACAAAGCAGGAATGTGTATCTTCCCGATGGCGCTTCGTGGAAAGAGATGGAAACAGGAACGGTGTTTACCGGAGGGCAGACTGTTGTTTCAAAAACGCCTTTGTCTGTCATACCGATATTTTTACGCACAGGAAGCGGTATTGAACAGTATGACTGGAAATAAAATAATAAACAGGAGGGGGTTGTGAACTGTAAAATTGGAATTATCGGATTTGGAAGTATGGGCAGAATGATTTTCGAAAAATTGATTTCATCGAAGATTGTTCAGGAAGAGGATATATATCTTGCAAATAGAACATATAAAAAAAATTAGAGAAGTAACCAGTAATTATCCGGAGATTAATGTTTGCAGGCGGAATTACAGAAGAAGGAACAAAGATTATTCATGAGCAGTTCCCGAAAACTGTATCTGATATATTTGCAAAAACAATTGAGAAACGTAAAATAACAACAGAAATAGCGGTGAAGCAATTTTAGGAGAAGTAATGAAGAAAGAAGGAGAAAAAAGCATTTTGCTCAAAGTGATAATAGATCACATCAAATACTGTTTTGAAAATATAATTATACTTTTCAATACATTTACTGAAGACGATTTTAGTAAAATTGTAAACGGGTTTCCTCTATGGCAGCAGTTTTACCATATGCTGAATTCTATTGACAGAATACTTGCAGATCCTGATATGTATGACTACCCTTCTTTTCATATTGACGGGTTGAATAATCTTGAAATTAAACCGGAAACGCAGGTGAGCAAACGGGAACTGTATGATTACTATAAAAAAATAGAGACGGAGAGCAATAATTACCTTGAAGATATTGATGAGTCAATGCTTGAGAAAAAAAGCAATCACAAGACACTTTATATGACGAAACTTGATCATATTCTGGCGCAGCAGCGGCATATGACCTGGCATATCGGGTATCTGCAAAGCTGTGCAAAAGTACTGTATGGGCATACACCGGAGCATATTCTTGTTAAAGACAAAACATTTACTATATGAGGGCAATATATATTCCCAAGAAAGAACTGAAATCATAAGGAGGAGAGAAAGATGAATAATGAGTCTGCCTACTGCGGTCTATATTGCAAGGCGTGTGCAATATATATTGCCACAGAGAACAATGATGAAGGAGAGCTTCAAAGACTTGCAGAAATAATGAAGGTTTCTATCAAAGAGATACCCTGTAAAGGCTGTCGTTCAAATATGCTTAGTCCGCACTGCAGGAATTGCGGCTTTACCAAGTGTGCTAGGGATAAGGGGCTTGCTAATTGCGAGGACTGTAAAGAATTTCCATGCAGTGAGTTAGTAGAGTTTCAAAAAAAGGCGCCTCACCGCGCTGAACTCTTTGAGTCTGCAAAATACCGGAAAGGGAACGGCCTTGAATTGTGGCTTAAAAGAATGGAAAAAGATTATGCATGTAAAGAATGCGGCACTATAATTTCTCCGTACAGTACCAGCTGCAGAAAATGCGGAAGCAGCTGCGGAAATGATTTTATTATCAGGAATAAATCAGTATTAAGGGAGAAACGCAAATGAGCATTATAAGAAAAGACATTAATGAAGACTATGCATATTCCGGTTATGTGGAAGCAGGTGACTTTGTGTTCTTATCATTTTGTGTGGGGAACGTCGGGAAAACTGTGGAAGAGCAGGTTCACGGCGCGCTTAACAATATGGAAGACAGGCTTAAAGAAATAAACCTCTCCCTTGATAATGTCGTCAAGCTTGATGTTTTACTGCGTGATGCCTGGAATATTCCGGTGATGGAAAAAGTTTTCAAAGAAAGATTTAATGGTAAATTTCCTGCACGTAAAACAATTCAGACAAACTTTGCCCACGCCGGCGGACCTGACGGCCTTGAAGTTCAAATAGATGCTATTGCGTATAAGAGAGGGTAAGGATCTGAGACTGACAGTCAAATATTTTCGTGTTTGACAACCGGATGAAACGCCCCTATACTTATAAAAATGAGTTTTATAAAACTTCCTTATAAGCCGGTCACGAAAGCTTTGTACCGGAAGCCGCTGGGAACATCGAGTCCCTCACTGCCGGTACTGCGTGTTCTAAGGGCAATCTCGCCTGTATATCTAAAGTTAGTCCTCCGCTTCTCCTCTATCGAACTGAGGGGCATTAACCCGCAGGATCCGAATACCCTGATTTCGAAATGGAAGGATTTTCAGGACGGAAAGACAAGACTGATTCTCGCCTTCCGTCATCCCTACGGGGATGAACCGCAGGTGTTTTCGTATCTCTTTGACGTCCTTTTAAAACCTCAGGCGCGCCGTTCCGGTGTATTTTTACACGGTAATCCGCACGCGCGGTTCATTCACGGCTACGAAGTAGCGCTCTGGGGCGGTTCGTTTATCCGCTGGCTTCTTCCGCGCATCGGAGCCGTTCCCGTATACCATGTTAAAGCAGATGTCTCGGGCATCAAAAACATCCGCAAGATCATACGTACCGGGCCGTATCCTATAGCGATTGCTCCGGAAGGACAGGTCTCGTACCGGAGCGAAACTCTTCCGCGCCTCGAAACGGGGAGTGCTCAGCTGGGTTTTTGGTGCGCCGAAGAACTTGAAAAGGAACGGCGGGAAGAAGGTGTATGCATCCTCCCCTTGTCCATTCATCACCGCTTCGATCCCTGCGATGAAAAAAAAGTGTCGAAGATGATACGCATCATGGAAAAAGCATGCGGTATAAATACACGCAGTCTGACGGAGCTTTCCCTGCCTGTGCGCCTTGCATCTCTTGACGAGAAGGCGCTCACCATGGCCGAGGATTTCTATTTCCGGACATACGGGAAACGGGTTCAGACCGGCAGCCGCGACGAGAGGTGGGACGCCTTGCGGAAAATCGCGCTTGCAGAAGGCGAACGGGCTCTCGGCATTACCTCTCATCCGCAGGCCGACGAAATTCAGAGGGTCTACCGGCTAAGACAGGAATGCTGGGACAGAATTTATTCTCTGGAGCCGGGTACAAAGATCGGTGCACTCGAACGTTCCCTTGCCGACCGCCGCGCGGGCGAAGCATGGTTTGCGATGCGGCACATGGAATTTGCCGATATCTCGTATTATCTGGACAGTGCTTATATGGACTCATCATCCGGAACCCCGCTGTCCTTTGACCGCATCGTGGAAACCGCAATCAACCTGCAGGATCTCATATCGCGGTTTGCCGGAGGCAATATATCGCACCGAATGAACGTGTTGAGAAGAAAGGCCGTCATCATTGCAGGAAACGCGATAGATGTCCGGGGGAAACTGGCCGCATACCGTGAAAACAGGAAGCAGGCGGTTGAAGACGTGACCGCGGAAATGAAAAGCGCATTTCTCGAGTGCACGGCTGCGCTGCAAAACAAGGAGAACGATTATGATAAAAAAAGCCGATAAACTACCTCTCGGTGTGAAACTGGGCTTCGGCATAGGCGACATGGGCGGAAATCTTTTTTTTACCGCCATGGGATTCTGGTCACTCTTTTACCTCACCGACGTCGCAGGCCTTCCCGCGGCGGCAGCAGGGTTCGCCGTTTTGATCGGAAAAATATGGGATGCGGTAACCGATCCTGCCATGGGCTTTATCTCCGACCGTACACGGACAAGGTTCGGCCGCCGCCGGCCGTACTTCTTATTCGGGTCCGTACCGTTATTTTTATGCATGTGGTGGTTTTTCTCCGCCCCTTTATTCTCCTCTGTTTCGCTCGGTGTCGTATGGGCGGCGTTCGTCCTGTGCTGCCTCAATACAGCCTATACAATCGTTAACATTCCATACGGCTCGCTGACTCCCGAACTCACTAAAGACTACACTGAGCGGAACGCCCTCAACGGGTTTCGTTTCAGCTTCGCCGTTATCGGCACCATTCTGGGAGCGGCCGTTGTGCTTCCGATCGTAGGCCTGGCAGGCGATGATACGCGCCGGGGCTTTTCGTATGTCGGGTTTGTTTTCGGTCTCGTGATGGCTTTATCTATACTCATTACCTTTTTTTCAGTACGTGAGAGGGATCACTCAAATGACCCTCCTCTTACGGAAAAGTTTTTCGAGACCTTCTTACACGTCTTCAAGAATAAGACATACGTGCGTCTCCTGATCGTCTATGCGTGCAACCTTACAGGCATCACGTTTGTACAGACCATACTCGTGTATTACTTCAAGTACATCTATAACAACGAGGGTATGACAACGATTGCGATGATTTGCCTCCTGGTCACGGCAATGATATGTATTCCCATTTCGGTTCTTGCCGCGAAAAAAACCGGCAAAAAACGGCTTTATCAGATTGCGCTCGGCATCATAGCACTCGGCTGCACGGCAATCTTCCTTTTCGGCCACATCTTTGGAATGACCTATACACTTGTCGTGATGATAATTGCAGGTATCGGACTCGGCTTCGCTTACGTACCGCCCTTTTCCATGCTCCCCGACGTCATCGAAGTCGAAGCGGCGCAAACCGGGAAAAGAAAGGAAGGCGCATACTATGGAATGTGGACATTCGTCTCGAAACTCGGTATTGCGCTCGCGCCCGCCCTCACCGGTTTGGTCTTGAGCCTTTCAGGATTCGAGCCCGACAAGGTTCAACCTGCATCTGCAATTTTTGCGATCCGCATCCTCATAGGTCCGGTTCCCGTTGCCGTCCTCATTGCGGGAATTGCTTTCATCGAACGGTATCCCCTCGACGAGGGAACCTACAAGAAGATAATCGCAGAAGGAAAAACTAAGTAAGACCTGCTGCTTTAAACCTCATTGTATTAATAGAAGGAATTTAGAGAGAACGTCTTCAATAACCTCATCAGATGTTCTCTCAATAAATTCAATATTTCTTTGTATCCAATCCAGACTTTTTACCTGATCACTTAATACGCAGCCGCAGGTTTTTAACCCTTCGAGTTTTACTTCGAAGGGGTATCCTTTTTCTTTACCCGTTATTGGACAAAAAATTGCCAATCCGATTCTTTGATTATAACTTCTATGCGACAATACCAATGCCGGCCGTCTGCCTTTTTGCTCATGACCTGACTGAGGTGTAAAATCAAGCCAGACTATGTCGCCTTTCTCCGGGATATACGATTCTACCATTCTTCTTTTCCTGCTGGATTTCCTGTATCAATGGATACATGAATATTTTCATCCGTTACAAGTGATAATAAATCATCTAAGGTTTGCTTTTTTGGTAAAATCACAATTTTCCCCTTTTCTTCAAGTATATCAACTGAACTTCCATGGGTTAAATTCAGTTCACGGGAAAAAACCGCAGGAATTCTAATTCCCAGACTGTTTCCCCATTTTTGTACTACTGTCTTCATAAGCCCTCCTTGTATATACAAGTTAAAAAGAAGTAAGGCATCTGTCAAGTATACATTGTATAAACAAAGACAATTCCAACTAAATACACATTATTATAGGAAAGGGGATGGCAGTTTATTGCGTTTTACTTTAAAATCCTCATCAATTTTACACGTTTTTTTTACAATGGGTTTATAATGGAAGAGATAGAGTTAAGCTGACTATTCATTAATCATACAAGAGGTTCACCATGGCAGAGAAAAATGCGCCCGCTGCGGAGCGCATACATATGGGGGATTCAAACAGGATAACCCGCGAATATTTTGATTCCCTCCTCGTCGAGATGAGGCACATAGGCTCAGTTATTCCGTCAACGAAGCTTGAACTATACGGCGAAACATTTGACACACCGGTAATGACCGCGGCGCTTTCGCATCTGGACGGAACACGAAAGAACGGCATGGTAGAAATGGCCAGAGGTGCAAAAAATGCAAAGGCTGTACATTGGGTTGGGATGGGGAGCGGAGAAGAGCTTGAAACAATTACCGCAACAGGCGCGCGGGCTATAAAGATTATCAAGCCCTATGCTGATAACGATGTAATTTTCCGGAAAATCGAGCATGCGCAAGAGTGCGGAGTCCTCGCTGTCGGAATGGACCTCGATCACATCTTCGACTCGAACGGGAAATACGATGTTGTCACCGGATATCCGCAGAGTGCGAAAACAATTGAAGAGCTTAAAAGCTTTATTGCATCAACGAATCTTCCATTTGTCATAAAAGGCGTACTGAGCGAGAGGGATGCGAAACTCTGCCTTGAACTCGGCGTAAAGGGAATTGTCGTGTCCCACCATCACGGCATCATGGATTATGCAGTTCCGCCTCTTATGGCCTTACCCGGAATCGCGAAAGTCATCGCCGGACGCATCCCGATATTCGTTGACTGCGGAATCGAAAGCGGCATGGATGTATTCAAGGCGCTCGCACTCGGTGCAGACGCGGTATCAGTTGGAAGACACCTTATGACGCCCCTTAAAGAAAAGGGCGCCGAAGGTGTGACTGCTGAAATTATCAGCATGACAGAAAAACTCTCCGGTGTAATGGCGCGCACAGCTTCGAACGATTTAAAACACATAGATCCCTCCGTTATTTGGCACAAAGAAAGCGGGAGGCGTGTATGAGGTTAGGCGGCGGGATCGAAAGACCGTATAAGAATCCTAGAGAGTGGGCTGCACTCGTCAAAGAACTCGGCTACAGTGCAGTACTTTCACCCGTTGACTGTTCGGCGGACAGCGGAGTGCGGAAGGCATATATACAGTGTGCAAAAGATAATGATCTAGTCATCGGTGAAGCCGGCGTGTGGCGCAATGTGCTTGCATCCGGTGAAGCAGAGCGTAAGGCGGCAATCGAGTACAGCATTAATCAGCTTTCACTCGCAGAAGAACTTGGAGCGGCCTGCTGTGTAAATATTTCGGGAAGCAGAGGCGAAGTCTGGGACGGCTGCTGCGCCGATAATTACTCAAGCGATACCTGGGATCTTGTTATAGAAACAACACGGCACATCATCGATGCCGTAAAGCCTTCGCGCACCTTCTACACGATCGAGTCCATGCCCTGGATGATTCCCGACTCTCCTGATGAGTACCTCCGCCTGATTAAGGCTGTGGACCGCCCGGCTTTCGGCGTACACCTCGATTATGTAAATATGATCAACTGCCCCCGGCGCTGGGCGTTCCGCGACGAGTTCATTGCAGAATGCTTTACAAAACTGGGGCCGTACATTAAGAGCGTTCACGCCAAGGACGCATACATGGAACATGCGTACAGCACTGTCATCCATGAAACAATGCCCGGCAAAGGCCAGCTTAATTTCGGGAGGATCGCAAAGCTTTGTGAACGGCTCGGTCCCGACATACCCGTCTTCGTCGAACACCTGAGCGACTTCGAAAGCTATAAAAAGGCTACCTCTTACGTTCGTGCAGAAGCAGAGAAGGCAGGGGTGAGAGTGAAGTAAGAAAATATGAGGAATACATGAAAACAAAAATTGGCGTCGGCAGAACTGCTGAAGTTTTTGATTATGATGATGGAAAAGTTGTAAAACTATTTTATGAAAACATTTCAGATGAAGAAGTCAATCTCGAGTACAGCAATAATAAAATACTTGAGTCATTACATATTCCATCAGCAAAATGTTTCGGCATTATTACGTACAACAACAGAAAAGGTTTAATCATGGAGAAATTGAACGGCCTCTCTATGATGAAAGCGATGGAAGCAAAACCTATGAGTTCAATGTCCTTTGCAGTCCCGTTAGCACAAACGCATTATGAGTTGCATAAACCAATACATGTAAAGCTGCCGGGCAATAAGGAACAGCTGTTTACAAAAATTGCTTCTGCCGGGATGCTGTCAAACAGTACAAAAAATAAATTATACTCATATATAAATTCTCTTAAGGATGAAGCTGTCTTATGCCATGGCGATTATCATCCTGAGAATGTATTTATAGCGGATGACAGACTTATAGTTTTCGACTGGTCTACCGCAACTATAGGAAACAGGTTTTCCGATGTTGCTCATACAAATCTTTTACTCCGCTATGGTGTATCACCGGATACAAAAAACGCGATAGCAGTATTCATAACGAATAAAGTCAGGAATAGTTATGCAGACAAATATTTAAAGGAATATATACAATTATCAAAATGCAGTAAGAATGATATTTATGAATGGGAAATCCCTGTTATGGCAGCAATGCTCAATGACTTTCTTTCTGAGAAAACGGCATTGTATTTTTTTAAGCAGATTGAAAGATTTGTACATAAGCTAAGCTGATAATAGAGGTATGTAGATTCATAAAAAACGGGAAATTCTTAGCCGGCATTTACCGGAAGTTTATCACCGGCAATGACAGCAATAATCAATAAATTTGTAATCAAGCTCTTGAACCCTTATATAGGGCGGGTTCCCAATAATAACATTAAATCCACCATTTATAAAAACAGGTCTGAACGCATTTTGCCAATCAAATGGATTGATTCGCTCATCAACTAGATCATTAAAAAGAGCTTTACCATAAAAGTCTGTACCAATTAAACTATTTCCACATTTAATATTGCCAGTCATATCTGGCAAGATATGTCCTTTCATAAATAATTCAACTTGACCTTTATCAAATCCATCATCGAGCAACTTCAAGTAAAGACTCATTATTGCAACTTCCGTTGCTTCACGATCTATATCTACACCGTAGATATTATTTCTTAATATTTCAGAACGTTTTTTCAAAGTTAATTTTACTTCATTATCTGAAGAAATATAAAAATCTGCTTTATATTTTTTTTGATTTTGCTGGCTAGTTTCTGCATACCATTTCGTATGGTATTCTAAAAGGAATTCATATGCACCAAGTAGAAAACTACCTGAACCGCATGCAGGATCACAAATTGTTATGGCCGATATATCCTCTGGATTTTTACCATGTATCGTTTCACCTACAGTATTTTGAACTATATAATCTACGATGTATTGTGGAGTATAATAAACACCTCCTGCATGTCTTACTTCAGGTTTCTCCTCAATTTTTGCCGAATGACCATCTGTTAAACGAATTTTACTTCCAAGGAACTTTTCATAAATTCTTCCAAGTATTTCTGGTTCAATTTCATCAAATTGATATGGTGACAATGGATAGCACATTTGTTTAATCAAATCTTTGATAACTTTATCATCGATTAATAATTCTTCAGAGAAATGCTTTTTGAATAGCAACCCATTGTAATCAGAATCAAGATTTCGGAATAATGGAATCAAGTGTTGATAAATAGCTTCCTTGGCTTTGGTGTGACTGAATAATGTTCCATCTGATTCGATTTCGCGATCTTCTAAGTTACGAATGAAGACCAAGCGATCAATGATTCTTTGGACTGCTTCATTAAGTTCGTCAACGTTTAACTCACGGTTTCTTAATGCGACATTTTTAGCAAGTGTTTCTCTCCAACTACAAATATCTTCTAAAAACTCTTGGTCAAGAGTCTTAGTATTTTTGCTTATAGTTCCTGATAATCGGTTAATACTTCCATTACTTACAGCTTCTTTCGAAAATAAATCTCAAAGCTGGTTCCAATTTGCAAGATATTTTGTATAGTTAATGTCTAAACCAGTAATTAATCCTTGTAATGGATTCTCATACACAGGTTTCTGAAAACCATTAAAAACACGAAATTCCTGAAAATCAGTGAGAATAACAATTGGCGTTTTACTATGTGAAGAAAATGCGTATCTCTTAGCTTGATATACAGGATCATGGTCAGTCAGTTTCACCCAAGGCGCTTTTGCTTCGACGAAAAATACTACTTTATAATTATTTTTCTCTTTTGTTCGAAAGGCATAATCTGGTTTTTTGGTACTAGAATTATCTTTTTGACTATACTCTCTGTGAACATCCCACTCTAATTTTGCAATGTTGGTTTGATGGAAGTCCCATCCTAAAGCTTCAAAGAATGGATCAATGAATCGATTTCTAGTTTCAGTTTCTTGGAAATCTTTACTTATATAATATTTTTCTTGTTGCTCAAAATCTTGTACGAGTTTTTCAATTAATAACCTACCTTCATTTCTTGTCATCAGTAAACTCCTTATTATTATCCTATCTTACCAGAATATTAACGTCCGCATCATGGATGGCGCGCGCGTAAGTTCTTTCCGGGACGTCTCGTCCATCCAACATTACCTATCTAGATCTTGGTAAATACTAATGTAGAGTAATTATTTTCTATTTTGGGAAAAAGTCTAATACTGTATAATTATGGACAAATTTCCGGCAGGTTTCAGCTCATACCTAAGACTTCCAATAAACAGCTCTATTCCTCAATTATCCTGCAACTCCTGTCTGCCGTCAAGCATTTATTCTTCGTATGCATCTGCCTTCATCTGCGCCATCTACGGATTTATCCTCTTCGCGTGAACCTCTCTCTTTACCTCTTTTTGAAAAAATATTCTTATTGCTGTTGGAAGATCAATACCAAACTTTTCATTAATTTATATCACCAAGATATATTCTCGTGTTCTCGTTATTTACGTATTTTATCAATTCGTTTACTAATTTTTTTGGATAAAAATTAAATTCCAATAATTGTGTA
Organism: Spirochaetota bacterium; assembly: GCA_023398165.1. GTDB lineage: Bacteria > Spirochaetota > Spirochaetia > Treponematales > Treponemataceae > JAAZLA01. Next base: position 18,553 of record JAEWSQ010000003.1, read on the forward strand.
ATAGGTATCCATTCAATTCCAATCTGACCCATGTCTTCACCAATTCCTTTCTTAATATCCTGCTTATTTATTTCACAAAGAAACATATACTCAACTTGATGAACATCTTTGTGGTTTTTGGGAAAATCATGATTTTTCCCAATATATTCTCTGATAAATAGTATATCCCCAACTTTTTTTGGCCTTACTCCTATTTCTTCAAAACATTCTCGTGATACAGTCTCTATAAATTGCTCTCCAAATTCCTGCCCGCCGCCTGGAAGAACATGATATACTTCATCACCATCAATTTTTTTTATGGTTAATATTTGATTATCCTCAATAATAACCGCTTTACAAGAATTTCTTGCATTCTTCTTTTCCATAATTAATTCCTTTTACATAATCGATCCAGGCTGATGTATCTGCTGCAATCCGGTATCAAGCCCCGTCTGCGGGAAATACAAAAACTCATACGAAAGCGGACTGTGAAAGCCGAGCTTTTGCGCCAGCTGAACAGATTCCAGATTATCCTGGTCGCAGCTCCAAGTCGGGGTTAAGCCTCTTTTGCAGGCCTCATCGATTACCCGTAAGCATACCGCAGATGCATAGCCCTTTCTTCTTTTGCTTTCAGCGGTTATGACGCCCAGCTCTGTGTATGTATCTGCAGCAAAGGAAGCATAACATTCACAGCAGACCTTTTCACCTTCCACCGCACAGAAACCGAAAGCCTTCTTTAGGAAGTTTTCTTTTGCGCTATATGCTGAAAGCTGTATGTCTTTCCATTCGCATTTCTCAAATAAACCGCTGTCTATTAATCTGATATCAGCCTGTGTTTCTTTTCGCGGAACTTCATGCCTTTCTATAAACTCAAACCTCGGAATTACAGCCTCCAGTCCCTTTACAGGTTTTTTCGGAGCCTCTAAAGGATTCCAGACTGCCTGCAGATATTCTGTTTTACAGATTTCCTGTATCATTTCTTCAGCCCATCTGATATCAGCATTATCGCTCACAAATGTCCAATTAAAAAAACTTAAAACACAGACTGCCGCCGCCGGTGCGCTTACATTGTCAACATAAGTAATACCTGGAATATCGCCGTAAAGGTATGTCCAAAGTGCCGAATTATTAGGCTGTCGCTTTTTAAATAGTCCTTTTACGAGGTGTTTGTTTTCTTCGGGTAATTGTAATAACATGATGTCTCCATGAAATTTCAGATTTTAAACTGTAGCATGTAATTGCTTAGCACGCAAGAAATATTTTGGCGGATGAAAACCCTTCTCCCGGCAGAGCTTTTCGAATACGATTAGTCTGCATTAAATTCTCTTTTTACTTGACGCTCTATACACTATCCGCATATAATTTTCTGCAGGAGATACTATGAAAAAAATCAGCAGGATAATATGCAGCATTCTTTTAATACAGTGAAGCTTCTCTTAAACTGGTTTCTTTGGGGAGGGCTTTTTGGGTGGATTCCTTCAATAATTGATACTGTAAATTACATTTCATACGAAGCCCTAATTACATTGAAAGACAAATAACTGAGCAATAGCAACAAAAGGTATTTAGGAGAAACGATGACTCTTAAATTTGCAACACGTATAGCTTTAATCTCAAACATAGTACTAATTCTCATTGAGATTTTTTACATTATAATTGGATACATATCAATCCCTGTTCTTTATTCTTTACTTCGAATAATGCGGTTAGCTGCATGTGCCGGTAACGTTGTATTCTTTTATGTACTTTTAAAGAAGCAAAATGAGCAATAATCTCAATGACATCCTTGAAATAAAAAAGGAAGAAACACCGGACTTTAAAACTTGCGCAACATTCAATGAAGGTAAGACTCTCTTAAAAGGATTTGGAATCTGTCTTGCTGTCGACACTTTGATGATTATAGTCTTAGCAGTCTCTCTTTCCGGCTGGGACCAGTTATGGGCAATTATAGCACCGCTTTTGTTTACAGCCGTCTTTCTCTTAGTATTTCTATCAGTAAGAGCTGTTATCTGCCTTAAACACCAGCATTGGAAGGCGTTCTTTATATATACGCTGATTTTATTACTGTTGCTGACTCTCCTTGATTATGTATTAGCACAATAGCGTTTACACGCAAAAAATCTGGCGGATGTTTATCTATTTCATGCTGTTTTATTTTGCTCCCTAATATATAATCCCGATACCATATAAATTATCCAATAGACAAAACAAGCAATTGATATCAGCAGGCACGTAAAACCGGCTTCTGTATATGCTGTTTTATTCTGATACGAGTAAAACACGATAAAAATTAAATTTGCAGCCGTAAAAATAATATGTTCAATTACTGCTCTCGAATTTGTTTTTCTAATACAGCTGATATTGTTTTCATTGAGCCAGTCTATCAGTATTGTCTGATCTTTTACAGATAACGTTTTATATTTTCCATTGAGAAAATATAACGTTACGTTATGTGAAGACCCTGACCACTGGCTGAAAGACGGAAACGGATTATTTAAGCTATAGCCGGTAATATCAGGCAGTCTTAGGGGCAAATCATGTAAGGGGCTAACTTTTTCACCCTTCCTTTTTACATATATATAAGGCTTCTCGATAAAAACAACGCTGGAGTAATCTCTAATAATACTAATTATTAAAAAAATACTATAAAAAAAGAATGACCTCAAGGAAAAGCTGTCATGTGGGAAAATCAGCCACAGTAGTAAGTCTGCCAGAAAAAACCACATCAGACAATAATATATGTCCCTGAATATCATTCTCGTATCAACACTTTTAGTAAGCTTCATAAACCATTTCTCCTCGATTAACTTTTTAATTATACATGCTGCCTTGTATACCGTCAAACATTTTTTCTATGCGGAGGGAAAGCTTGACGGAAGGTATAATGGGTATATAATAAGCTCATATGAATTATAGAAAACTTGGTAAAACAAATATAATGGTAAGCGAAATCGGATTCGGCGGTGAATGGCTCGAACGCCATCCGTATGAACAAAGCGTCGAACTGATAAAGTACGCATCTTCAAAAGGCATCAATATTATTGACTGCTGGATGGCAGATCCCAAATCCCGCTCAATTATTGGAGATGCAGTAAAGGGGAACCGTGAAAACTGGTATATTCAGGGACACATCGGTTCTACGTGGAAAGACGGCCAGTATCATAGAACCCGCGACATGAAGTATGTTATTCCTTCTTTTAATGATCTGCTTGAGATGCTTCAGACAGAGTATGTTGATGTAGGAATGATTCACTTTGTTGATTCAGAAGATGAATGGGACCAGATCCAGAATTCAGATTTTCTTAAATACATTTTTGAGCAGAAGGAAAAAGGAACTGTTAAGCATATTGGTATGAGTTCTCATAATCCCAAGGTCGCCATAAAGGCAGCCCTTACTGATTACATCGAAATGATTCTTTTCAGCATTAATCCTGCCTTCGACATGCTTCCTCCCAGTGAAGATATTAACACTCTGTTTGCCGACAAATTTGATGAGACCCTCAAAGGAATAGATCCTGAGCGGGCCTTGTTCTATAAAACCTGCGAAGAAAACAATGTCGGTATAACCGTTATGAAAGGATACGCCGGCGGCCGTTTGTTTGATGCTTCCCGCTCGCCGTTCGGCACAGCCCTAACTCCGGTTCAGTGCATCCATTACGCGCTTACCCGCCCGGCAGCAGCTTCCATTGTCTGCGGGTACGACACTAAAGAACAGATAGACGAGGCTTTGTTATATGAAACCGCAGCGGAAGAAGAAAAGAATTATGCATCGGTTATTGCACATGCTCCGCTTCATTCTTATAAGGGGCAATGCACGTATTGCGGCCACTGCAAACCCTGCCCGGTCAATATTGATATTGCCATGGTACATAAATACTACGATTTAGCGGTCATGCAGGACACAGTCCCCGATTCCATAAAATCGCATTATCAGCTTTTAAAACACCATGCGTCAGAATGCATCGGATGCAAGGCATGTGAAAGCCGCTGCCCATTTGAAGTTGCAATTTCTGAGCGGATGATAAAGAGCGCAACACTTTTTGGTATGTAGAAAAGAAAAGGCGGCATGATACACCTTATACTGCTGATAAATGTGTGTGGACAAAAGGGCGCAGCTTAGTTCTCTATCTTATGTACTTGATTACTTCCTATCCTTTTGACCCATTTTCCGCTCTTTAACCGGTACACACACCAAATCGTTTTTAGTATCTGATCAATTTTAAGGCTGAAATAAATCCAGTATGCTGGTAAATGAAAGTACAATCCTGCCAAATACCCCAATGGAATCGATGCAACCCATAGGAAAATATTGTCTGCAATCATTAGACATTTTGTATCTCCCCCGCCGCGCAATACCCCTTTTGTAATAATAGAATTTGCAGATTGAAAAATAACAATGATACCTACGGCCTTCATTAATTCATGTGCAATTAATCGAGTCTCTTCTGTTATTTGATAAAAACTGATAATGAAATTTGCAATTAAGATGATAAAAAATCCCGCGGATAAGCCAATGAGTAAACCAAAGAATAAAAATGTCCATCCTTGTTTCTTTGCTTTTTCATATTCACCACGCCCGATGTTATGGCCTGTTACAATACATCCAGCTTGAGCTATGCCTGAAATTAAAGCAGTACTTAACTGTTGAGTCACAGCTGTAATTGAATTAGCTGCTACAAATACAGAACCGATTCTTCCCATTACCATTGCTACTACATTATTTCCTAATCCAAGCAGCATATCACTGATCAGCACAGGGATACTAATCGTAAGATAATCTCTCAGCAAATCTCTGCACTTCATTGTAAGATCCTTTAATCGATAACCAATCTTATGATCTTTTAAGATAAAGTAGCCAAAGATAAATGCAACTTCAAATATTCTTGAAATTAGAGTAGCGAAAGCAGCTCCTTCAATCCCCATTTTTGGTGCATTCAAATTACCAAAAATAAATACCCAGTTCGAAAAAATATTAATAACAAATGCAGCACAAGACGCTAATAGCGGAATCCTCGTCTGACCTGCACTGCGCAATACAATTGTAGTAGTAGTTGTAAGTCCCATCATCAAGAAACAAGGTATGGACCACTTTAAATAACGCATTCCTTCGTTAATTACAGGCATTTCTTCTGAATACAATCCCATGATTCCCTTTGGAACCAATGCTGTCACTAAAGTGAATGCTGAACCGATGACAATCGTAAACCGGAGCATTAAGGTCACCACTTTTTTAAGAGAAGATATATCCCGCATTCCCCAAAATCGTGATACAAGAACAGATGCACCCATACCGAGTCCCATACAGCAGATATGATAAAAAGAGATGAACTGAACTGCCAAGGTTGAAGCAGATAATGCAATCTCTCCTAAACTCCCCACCATGATATTATCAACTAGATTAACTCCAATTGTAATCAAACTTTGCAATGCAATAGGTAACGCAATGGCAAACATATCTTTATAAAACTTACGATCTCCAAAATATGCTTTATAGTCACTTAGCTTCATGTAACAATCTCCTTCAGCCGCCAAACTATCTGCCAGCTAAGTCATACTAACATCAGGTTCCTTCAGGGAACCTGAAAAGGAAAGAAAACAGGAGGTTTTCTGCGCACTCGGGTATAAAGAAGAGCCAGGGAGGGCGATTCTTTATACTTTCAAACATTCAGGTTTCCAAACGGAAACCTGAAAAGGAAAGAAAACAGGAGGTTTTCTTTCCTTAGCGGTCCAGTCCTGCTCCTGCTTTTAAAAAATAAAAGCTGCCTTGTATTAAGCAGCTTAGCACTCTGTCGAGGGTTTTTATTTTTTAGCAGGAGTAGGACTTGGTCTCCAGTCGAAAACATCGTGTTTTCTCCTTGCGACCCGCGCTCGGTGTCTGCCGCGCACGTCCTGTGCGCTTATCCTCGCACCTGCTCGGCGTCACCTCACGATCAAGTCCTACTCAGATTAATTTTAAAATAAGAAACCCTCCAGCAAGAGGGTTTCTTTGGTTTTTTAGCAGGAGTAGGACTTGAACCTACGACCTCCGGGTTATGAGCCCGACGAGCTGCCAACTGCTCTATCCTGCGCCGTATTGTTCGAGTATAGTAGCACCTAAATAGAATGGTGTCAATGGCAGAATAGAGATATTTTGCTTTCTTCAACGAAATTCTTATTTTTTCCTTTTTTCATAACTAATCCTGTAAAATCAGCTCCGACTTAGTGATCCGGTCTTCCTCTCCGGCAGCATTGATCATATAGAGGTCATCAGCATAATTTCTCATTGTTTTTACAATAAAGACATCTGTTCCCGGAATATACATAACCGTATCGCCTTTAAGAATTGATGTATCTCTGAACGAAATCAGGGGTTCCGGTTTAATTAATCCCGCCTGATATATTCTCTTATCAGTAGTAAATACAATTATATCTTTATATTGGCGTACTGACGGATAAATACCGTAGTCTTCATCCGGGACTCGATCAAATTCATCAAAAGTGAAAAGTATCTGCATAGCCCCTGTATGAGCTTTCATCATAACAATATGTAATTGTTTTTTAACACTGGCAGCTTGATCTGTTAATGTATAAAAATAAAAATTCCCGAATTTATCAGGTCCGTAAAAATTATTCATCGTTCCTGTAAAATCTGCAATCTGTGTACTTTCCAAAGAAGACGTATCGTAACGAAATAGAAGCTGGTGATCATAATCGGAATATATATCAGGTTTTTCAAGAATATAAAAATTTGCCGAATCTAAAGACCAGGTAAGAGCACAAATGGCATTATCAGGGAGAGTTTTTTGAGTTACAATTCCGGATGCCCTGTCCAAAACACATAGTATATACTCATACGTTTCATAATTGTTTATAACATATACACATTTTGTTAAATCTGGCGACCATGAAAACGAAACATTATCTTCACCTATACAGGTATATAATTCATTAAAAGGAATATCATGTACAAGCTCTGTAAACGTTTCTGTTTCCCAGTCAAAGATTTCTATTGTGTTTAAATCGCGGTTAGAAAAATAAACACGGCCGAAAGGATCGACTGAATATTCAGTATTTTCCTCATATTCAAAAAAGGACAAACTCTTATCCTGTATTGTATATATTCCTGCTTTATTATTTCCTGCACACAATAATGTAAAGAATACCTTATCACCTGTCTCAGAAACAGTGAACTTATCTGTACTAAACCTTAAAGCCAAGAGATATAAATGCTGCGGAAGAGCTCCTACGTTAAAAGAATAAGGATTCTCCTTAGAAGAAGCATAATCTTCGCCTTCAATAAAGTATCGTTCAATGAAACTCCATCCTTCAAACACCCAGCCGTCTTCAGGATGCATTTCCGCCCTGACAGTTACAGTCTCTCCGTCTCCATGAGTAATAATTATATCTCCTTCGTGACGCAGTTCATTATTTATATAGAGATCTGCATATGAGGGATTCCATGTATAACTCATTTCTCCCGGTTTGTAAGAATCCCCGCAGGATAAAATTGATATACATAAAAGAAATAAGATGATCATCTTATAAATTATCTTCATGTGCTTTCTCTTCTTCTGCCTAAAATCTATAAAAAAAATATGAAAAAAAGCTGCTTGTTAAAATAACCAGCGCTTGCGTAGGGAGGACGGACTCCATCGGTATCTGTAATTACAGGATCTATAGAAGCTGCCGTTCCGTTTATTGAATTTGCTGTTAATGGGGTTGTATAATAGGAAACGCAGACTGTGATGCAAAATAGTGCTGTTAACATTGTTAGTAAACAGAAATACTTTTTCATAAATCTCTCTCCAATCCCTAATTATATTACCTATTCTGTCTTCTCAAACTCATACGGCCAGCGTTTATATCCTCCCCAGTTCATCATTCTGGTATAGCCTTCTTTTTCCAGCTTCGATATAACAGCGCCTGCTCTTCCGCCTGTTTCGCAGTATACTATTAAGTATTGGGTCTTCGGCAGTTCATTAATCCTATCCATCACTTCTGAAGAAGGGTAGCTTTTTGCTGTAGGTATGTGTCCGGCGTTATAGGCCGAAGCGGGGCGGACATCGATAATCCATATGTCGTCCCGGGGGTTGTCTGTGATCTGTTTTAAGACTGCAGGATCAAGGTAGGGTTTAAGCATTGCGCCGTCGCTCGAAATGTCCCCTGTCATACAGCTTGTCAGTACCAGCAGTACTGCAATAATCCATACCAATTGTAATTTTTTCATAGGCCCTCCTAACATTATTATACTTCGTAATCTGCAACACGCCTTTCTGTTCTGCACTCTAAAACAAAACGGGCTGCTTCCTTATGAACCGGGTGTACCTGATACGCCTCAAGCGCTTCTTTGGATTCAAACTCGGAATAAAGCACCACATCGCTTGCGCATTCATCCTGTGTAAAATTGATGCCGACTTCCAGTTTTAAAAGTCCTGGAATTTGACCGACAAGGTTTTCAAGTTTTTCCTTTATCAGCCTGGCATTTTCTTCTTTTGAATTTCCCTGAGCTTTTTCTTTAAGTCTCCACGCAACAATATGTTTTACCATAATTATCTCCTGTTGTTTATTATGAGTGCTGCAATAACACCGGGAACCCAGCCGGCTGCTGTTAATAATGAAACTATCAGTACAGAACCGCATCCCTTATCTAAAACTGCAAGGGGCGGAAGAAGTATGCATAATACTGCCCGTAAAAAACCCATGATAATTCTCCTAAAAAAAAGACAAGGAGAAAACTTGAGTTTTCGAATTGTCTTTTTATATGTACTTTCTTAGACGCTTTTTATCATACCTCTTTTGTATGTTCGTCTATTACTCTTTTACCTATCCATCGTCCGCTTTTCCATCTCCAGATGTTTATTATAGCACGAATTGTCTCATCCGCAAGAAGGCACATCCATACGCTGAAAATCCCTCCGCCCAAAGCAACACAGGCTATAAGAACCGGAACGAGACCCCACATGAATACCAGACTGATAATGACAGAAAATTTTCCGTCTCCGGCTGTTTTTAAGGCGACTCCGCCCAGCACATTTACCGCGCGTATGGGCTCCATTGCAAGCGCAATGAACAAAAGAGGAATTGAAAGCGATATTATAAGGGAATCTTTGGTGAAAAATGATAAGAAGAAGGTAGGGAAAAGAACCACAAAGAGGTATACAGCAAAGGCGAATGAACAGATAATTGAGGCAATTTTCCAGTATGTCTTTCTAACCTTATCTGTCTCGCCCGAGCCCAGATAGTGGCTCATGAGTATCTGTCCTCCCATTGTAAGCGACCACGAGGCTGCCATATCGAGAAAGTTAAATTTATTTACATAGGTATTCGCGCTCATTGCCTCAGAGCCGAGTTTAATAATAACGGCTGATACTATAATGCTCTGTACCGTATAGCTGAATGGTTCAAGTGCTGCGGGAACCCCGATTCTGAGTATGGGCATAACCACTTTTTTTGCATTCTGTATGAGGTTTTCTGTAAAGATTGAAACCTTTTCCCTTACATGAACCATGTAAAAAATTACGAGGAACCCAATAAAATAGGATATTACAGTTGCGAGCGCTATTCCTTTGATTCCCATTTCGGGGAAAATCCAGAAACCGGTCAGAAGAGCCCAATTCAAGGGGATGTTTAAAAGATTTGTTGTCATTGAGGCTGCCATATTCAGGTGGGTCAATCCCTTTGAAGCGAGTATTGAACCGTAAGAAGTCCGCAGTCCTACAATAATAAAATTAAAAACGATTATTGATAAATACGATGAGGCATATTCATTTTGCGTGCTGTTCATGCCGAGCATAAACCCGATTTTTTTTGAAAATATCAGCATGACACAAGCCAGAATTGTTCCCATTAATGTGCTTATTACAATATTTGCAAACCATGTTGGAACTACCTGATCATCTTTTTTCGCTCCCATGTACTGCGCCGAAACACTTGTACCTGCGGAGGTAAACTGGGGAATAATAAAGTATCCGAGCCACAAAACAGAAGCGAGCATTCCGACAGAACCGGCTGCCTCATCCGACACCATGCTTATAAACAGCGTATCGGTAAAGGCTGTAATTCCGCCCGTGAGTTCTTCGATGAACATCGGCCACGACAGTTTAAAAAGATTTAGACGGCGTCCGTCACTAAGTTTTTCCATAATGATTTATTTGTATCAGTATGAAGGGCGAGTGTAAAGCACTTTATGGTGAGTTAATTACACACTCTTTCCACTTTGTATTATATTATTATAATTATAGATTAATAGGGGTGCGCTATGGAAACACAATTTGATACTGTCATAATCGGCAAGGGGCCGGCAGGGGTATCTGCAGCTCTCTACCTTAAACGTGCAAAACATTCTGTTTTAATTATTGGAAAGGATCTTGGAGCTTTGGGCAAGGCTCTGAAAATTGAAAACTATTATGGTTTGGAAAAACCTGTTTCCGGCGAAGAACTTGCACAGAACGGCATTAAACAGGCTGAATCCCTTGGTATTCCAGTCCTTACTGGAGAAGTTATTTCGATGGAAGCTTTATACGGTGAGGAGCCTTATAGATTTCTGACAGTTGTTAAAGAAGCTGATAAAAAGACTGCGTTCAAGGCAAAAACTGTGCTTATTGCGACCGGCAAGCAGAGAACAGGGCTCAAAGTGCCGGGTTTTGAAGAATATAAGGGCAAGGGAATAAGCTTCTGTGCGGTGTGCGACGGTTTCTTCTATAAAAATAAGGCTGTAGCCGTGATTGGAAGCGGTGCGTATGCACTTTCCGAGGTTGAGCATCTTTTTAATCTTACAAAAGATATTACTCTTTTTACAAACGGCGCTTCACTTGAAGCAGATGTGCCTGAAGGTGTTAGGATTGTAAAAGGGAAGATTGCAAAAATTACCGGGGAAGAGGCGGTTACCGGAATCGTTGCGGTAACAGACAGCGGTACTTCCACAGAAGTTCACAGTGTTCAGGGAATTTTTGTTGCCCTGGGGACTGCAGGCGCTTCAGACTTTGCGGCAAAACTGGGGCTTGCTGTAGGAACAGGCGCTGACAGCAGTACACTTATTACCGACAGCGGCATGAGAACCAACTTTCCCGGTATTTATGCAGCGGGAGATGCCGCAGGCGGGTTCCTTCAGGTTGTGAAAGCTGCTTCAGACGGGGCTATTGCGGCAAAAACGATCGGTGCTGAACTTCAGACCTTAAAATAATCCTTTAAAAGACTTATAAAAATTTTTAAGTGCGGCGGTTTTTTTCCAGAAAACTTGCCGCTTTTTTTATTTTTAATTATATTTTAACTATATCACCTAGATAAACTTATAGAGGAAAAACATGGCCAAGTATCAGTTTCAAACAGAAGTGTCCCAGCTTCTAAAATTAATTATTCACTCTCTGTACTCAAACAAAGATATTTTCCTTCGGGAAATTGTTTCAAATGCATCGGATGCGCTCGACAAATTAAAGTATTTAACGCTTTCTGATGAAGCGTATAAGCCGGTAGTTTTCAATCCGCGCATCGACATTTCTTTCGATGAGAATGCAAAAACTCTTACCGTACAGGACAGCGGAATCGGTATGGATGAGGCGGACTTAACATCAAATCTCGGTACCATTGCGCGTTCAGGCACAAAGGCTTTCCTTGAGAAGCTTGAAAAAGAGGCAAAAAAAGATTCAGCCCTCATCGGCCAGTTCGGTGTCGGTTTTTACTCTGCATTTATGGCTTCGACAAGAATCGATGTTATTACTAAAAAAGCCGGAACCGGTAAAATCTTCAAATGGACCAGCGACGGTACAGAGTCATACGATATTGAAGAACTCGCTTTAGACAGTGACGAGACAAAAAAATACGGTTTTGACAAAGATGGTTCAAACGGTGCGGTAATTGTAATGCACTTGAGCGATGAAGATAAAGGCTATGCTTCCCGATGGAAGATCGAAGACCTTGTAAAACGCTACAGCGATCATATTGCTTTCCCGATTTTCCTCCATTACGAACAGAAAAAGTTCGACGACAAAGGAAAGGAAACCGGTAAAGAAGATAAAATCGATCAGATTAACAGTGCAAGCGCATTGTGGAAGAGAGCCAAGAGCGATCTTAAAAAAGAAGACTATAACGATTTTTATAAGACTCTTTCACATGATACCCAGGATCCTCTCATATATGTGCACACCAATGCGGAAGGTACACAGGAATATACAACTCTTTTCTATGTTCCGCAGACAGCACCCTTCGACATGTATCAGGCGGATTATAAGAGCGGCGTAAAACTCTATGTTAAACGCGTATTCATCACCGATGACGACCGCGAGCTGCTTCCTGCATACCTTCGGTTTGTACGCGGTATTATTGACTCCGAAGATCTTCCGCTTAACGTAAGCCGTGAAATTCTTCAGCAGAATAGAATTCTTTCAACGATTAAAACCTCTTCTGTTAAAAAACTCTTAAGCGAGTTTAAGAAGATGGCGGATGCTGCTGATAAAGCTAAGAAGACACTTGCAGAAGCTGGTGTTGGTGTTGAGCCCAGTGCGGAAAACAAGGAAAAAATTGATACTTGGAACAGTTTTATAAGCCAGTATAACAGACCCCTTAAAGAAGGTTTGTACTCGGATTTCGCCAACCGCGAAGAAATTGCAGAGATTATCAGATTTAAAAGTACTGCAGCAGAAGGTACAGGCGATGATGCATGGACAAGTTTTGCAGACTATGTTCAGCGCATGAAAAGCGATCAAAAAGCAATTTACTTTATCACCGGAGGCGACGAGAAAAATCTTCGTTCTTCTCCGCTTCTCGAGGCATACAAGGCAAAGGGCTTTGAAGTTCTTATTATGGCAGACGATATTGACGACATCGTAATTCCCTCTCTTAATAAGTACAAGGAATTTGACCTTAAGGCTGTGAACAGGGCAGGAAGCGACGAAGAGCTCGGTGTGGATAAAAAAGAAGCCGAGAAAAAAGAGAAAGAATTTAAACCGATTGTAGAAAAAATTAAGACAGCTCTCGGCGACAAGGTTAAGGACGTACATCTTTCAAAACGTCTTTCCGATTCCCCCTCATGCATCGTTGTCGATGAAAACGACCCCTCTCTTCAGATGGAGCGCATGATGAAAGCCATGGGTCAATCCGGCATGGGCGAAGTGAAACCGATTCTCGAAGTAAACGGAGATCACAGTCTCGTGTCCAAACTCAAAGATACTGACGATGCGGATTTTATCTCAGACGTTTCTTTTGTTCTTCTGGATCAGGCGCTTCTCTTAAGCGGAGCGGAATTAAAAGATCCTGCGGATTTTGTTAAGAGAATGAATAAGCTTCTAACCCGCTAGAACTTTAGACGCTGATGGTAAAGGGCATCCGGTTGTTTCTCCCTGGTTGTACAAGGGAGAAAGACGGATGCCTTTTTTGTTAAGATTGGCAGCAGTTTACAGATTCTGTTCCCGGAACAGATTTTCGAGGGTTTGAACAATTACTTTTTCATCTTCGGGACTAATTGCACTTTGTATATGGTAGACAATTGCTCCCTGCGGATTAAAAATAATCAGGTGAGGGTTTTCAAGATTCAGAAGCAGATCCTGTTTCATTTCACCCTTCCAGTCGCCGTAGATGGTCTGTTTATACTGTTCGGAGACGGCAATGAGTCCTTTTTTCCAAAGTGCTACAAAGGGCCATTTCGCCTCCGTACAGTCGGTAACTCCAAGAATCTGAACAAAATTCTTTCTGTCATCATTTAGACCGTTCATGAGCCCTTCCAGGTTTTTTTTCACGGTCTCATTAACGTTCATTGTCTTATACGTTTCATAAAAACAAACTGTTATTCTTCCTTCAAGCTGTTCCTTCCTGAACTCAATACCGTCTCCCGAAAGCAGCACATACGAAGTCTGAGCGGAAAAAACTGCCGCACATAATAGTAATAAAGTGCATGTTACAATTCTTTTCATTATAAACCTGTCAGGTAATCCTTTTCACTTGTTGCATATTCACTGTCTATTAGACACGCCCGTTAGAAAAAAAAGAGGCTTATTTATGTATCTTTTTTTGGAAGCTTATTGATAAATTTTATTCCGAAATGAACAACCGCAATAAGCATAATCATAAACGTAAAGAGTACGGCCATTCCTGTTCCCATGAGAATAAAGCTTCTTTCCAATGCTGCAATATCCATATCAGCCTCCGGTTAAAATAGGAATTAATGCAAGGACAAGACCGCCTGCTACCACAGAACCAAGCTGTCCTGAAACGTTGGCGCTCACCGCATGCATTAAAATAATATTTGTCGGATCGTCTTTAAGCGCCATTTTTTGAATAACACGGCTCGACATGGGGAATGCTGAGATTCCGCAGGCTCCGAGCATCGGGTTAATCTTTTTCTTTAAAAACAGGTTGATAAACTTAGCGAAAAGCACGCCGCCTGCTGTATTAAAAATAAAAGCAAAGAGACCGAGCGCCATGATGAGCAGGGTTTCAGGCCGTAAAAAGCTTTCCGCTCTCATTGAACCGCCGACCGATATTCCCAAAAGCAGGGTAACAAGATTTGAAAGTTCGTTCTGTGCCGTATTTGAAAGTTTAGCAAGAACGCCTGATTCACGAATAAGATTACCGAACATTAAGAATCCGATGAGCGGGGCAGCGATAGGAACTAAAATGCTGCAGATAAGTGTAACTGCAATCGGGAATAGTATAAAGATAACTCTCGGAAGTTCATGGTCAACAGCCTGCATTCTAATAAGACGTTCTTTTTTTGTTGTAAGCACTTTGATAACAGGCGGCTGAATGATCGGAACCAGCGACATATACGAGTATGCCACAACCATTATAGGTCCCAAAAGGTCTTTTGCAAGTTTTGTCGTTATAAAAATGGTGGTCGGTCCGTCTGCAGCCCCTATTACACCGATGCATGCTGCTTCCTCCAAAGAAAAACCCAGAGCAACAGCGAGAGAAATTGTCAGGAAAATTCCAAGGTGGGCGGCCGCGCCAAAGAGCATTAACCAGGGACGCTGAAAAAGAGGTCCGAAATCTATCATCGCTCCAACACCAATAAAAATGAGCAGCGGGAAAATTTCTGTTAAAATTCCTGCATCAAAAAGAATTTTTATTGCACCGGCAGCGCCTTCATGCTGCCAGACAACTTCGAGCGGCAGGTTCACAAGGATTGCGCCGAAACCGATAGGAAGCAGCAGCATGGGTTCATAGTCTTTGGCAATTGAAACCCAAATGAGCGCTATTCCTATACCGTACATGAGGAGCTGCTCCCAGCCGATTGCCGACAGCCCTTCTCCGAAAAAAGATAGAATACTACTCAGCATAGAGCCTCCGTTTGTAAGTTATAGTACTTCATATCAGAGTATTTTACAAGATAAGTATTCTGTTATTGCTCCAGCATAGCCATTGTTCTTGCTAGATTTCTGCCTGTTTCGTTTTCAGGTTCTGCAATACTGTATACAAGCATTTTAGCCAGTTTATGGATTAATTCGATTTTATCAATAGTAAAATTATTTTTTTCAGTACTTTCAATATTGAAAGTTCCTATAACAGAATTCCTGAAAACAAGCGGAATACACAATTCTGATTGGGCGCTGTTAATACCTGCAAGATATTCTCCGGAATATATCTCCAAATCTTGTATTAATATTGTACGGTTTTCCTGTGCACATAACCCGGAAACACCCTGACCCAAAAAGATCTTTAGATTAGCTTCTTTTTCGTTGTAGCCGAAAAAAGCGAGAGTTTTTAATTCATCCCCTTCCAGTTGACGTATGATAGCGTTGGTTATTCCAAGACGTTTTTTCAGCAGATCAATAATAAAATTAAAGTCATTATTAAATTCTTTTTTATACATAGGTTATATTCCTCCTGATAAAAAAGTATACGGATATGCTTAATTAGAATCAATGAGGATTTCTGTAACATGTTGCATAACTTTGTAAAAGGTTTTCATCAATATTGCTCTATATCCTTTATATATCTGATAGATTTTAAAATTGAAAAAATATACAATACGGAACATGAGATCACAACCTAAAATCCCCTCAGTTAAAAAGATTGACCGCGGATCTTTACCTATGCTGGCACTGACTGTGCCGATTTTTTTTGAATCATTATTCAGAATGCTCGTATCCTCTGTAGATACCGTTATGCTCAGTTCATATTCCCAGGGGGCAGTCGCTGCTGTGGGTATGACAGCGCAGTATGTGTTTTTTATTCAAATCCTGTTTAATGTAATATGCATAGGAGTAACAATTGTACTCGCTCAATACATCGGAGCGAACCGTCATACAGAGCTGAAACAGGTTGCTCAGGCCAGTACAGTGATGATTTTGATTATTGCGGTTGTTATGACGTTTGCCGTAAGTCTCGGTGCAGGGCCGCTGTTGAATACCTATACACTGGATCCTGACGTAAGGCAGTATGCGGTTCAGTATCTGGTAATTCTCGGAGGGTTCGGCTCTATTTTTACCGCTTTCAATATGCTTCAAAGCTCTATTTTAAAAGCATACGGTTATACAAAAGATGCTCTGTTTGTTTCTATTACTGCAAATCTCATAAATGTAATAGGAAATGCTTTTTCTTTGTACGGTTTTTTCGGAATCCCGGTTCTAGGCGTCCCGGGCGTGGCTGTCTCATCGGTTATCTCACAGTTAGTTTCCTGCTTCATTTTTGCTTACAAAATACAAAAAAAGAGCGATGTGTATTTTTCGCTTAAGGGAATTACAAAAGTTCCTGCAAGAATCTATAAGACAATTCTTTCTATCGGTATTCCGACAGCAGGAGAAAACCTTTCCTATAATGTTGCCCAAATTGTAATTATGGCTATGATCACCACTCTCGGTACCGCCGCAATGTCATCACAGGTGTATGTACAGACAATAGTGAGATTCGTTTTTGTAAGCGCAATGGCAATCGGAACTGCTGTTCAAATAAAAACCGGGTATTTCGTCGGAGCCAGGCAGCCCGATAAAGCCTACAAAGCTCTGTATAAGTATCAGGCAATCGGAACCGCATGTTCCATCGTTTTAATTCTAATAGTTAATCTTGTTAAAACCCCTCTTATTTCAATCTTCACTTCTGATCCTGAGATTGTATCAACAGTGTCCAGTCTTCTTATTTTTTCAATTTACATAGAATTCGGCCGTTCTCTTAATCTTATAAGCATCGGTGCTTTAAAAGGCGCAGGAGATGTCCGCTTTCCTGTTTTATATGGAATCTTTTCCATGTGGTTTTTTATGGTATTGGGAAGCTATCTTTTGGGAATTGTCTCCGGTCTTGGCATGATAGGTATCTGGCTTTCTACGGGTACTGATGAAACGTTGCGGGGTATTGTTATGATTTTCCGCTGGAAAAGTAAACGCTGGCAGTCTAAAGCCATAAAGTAATATTACTTTTTCCAGTAAGCCGGCATAAAGAATATTAACATCGTATAGAGTTCCAGCCGTCCTGCAAGCATGGCAAAAGAAAACCACCATTTTACAAGAGGTGAGAAAAAATGATAGTTTTCAACAGGTCCCACTTTGCCGAATCCGGGGCCTATATTTCCGACTGTTGCAAGGCTTGCGGTCAATGATGTAACCAGATCCGCACCGTCAAGCGAGGCAATCAGCGTTGTAATCATCAAGAGCATTAAATATAAAAACATAAAGGCAGTAACACTGTATACAATATCTTTTCTTCCCGCCCTTCCGTTTATGCGGATGCTGAAAACACCGTGAGGGTGCAGCATTCTGCGTATTTCGTTCATCATCTGCTTTGCCATAACAACCCAGCGGATAACTTTAATACTGCCTCCAGTTGATCCGGAGCAGCTTCCTACAAACATAAGGAAAAAAAGTACAAGCTGTGCTTCAGGTGCCCATGTTGTGTAATCTGTAGTGGTGAATCCTGTGGTCGTAATAATTGATGCAACTTGAAAGGCGGAATACCGCAGAGCTTTCGATAGTGTTCCATACTGCGGCAGGATAACAGAGGCGGTTATTAGAATTGAAATAACGATAATGGATACATATACTTTCAGTTCCGTATTTTCTAAAACTTCTTTCCCTTTGCGCTGTATAATTCTGAAATAAAGAGTAAAGTTAACCCCTGCAAGTATCATAAAAACAGTACAGATCCAGTCAACAGCAGCAGAATTATATGCTCCTACGCTTGCATTTCTTGTTGAAAACCCTCCGGTTCCGAGCGTTGCAAAGGTATGGGAAACGGCATCGGGAAAATTCATTCCGGCAAGCATGAGAAGTAAAGTCTGAATGACTGTAAAACCTGCATAAATGAACCATAGTATTTTGGCAGTAGCGGTAATCTTCGGAGTAAATTTTCCCTTTTCGGGACCCGTTGTTTCCGCCTTTATAAGCTGAAATCCTCCGACACCAAGAAGGGGCATGAGTGCTACAGTCAGTGCAACGATTCCCATGCCTCCCAGCCAGTGCATCTGACACCGCCAGACATTCATTGAAACGGGAAGATTTTCCACCGCAGATAGTATTGTCGCTCCGGTTGTCGTAAACCCCGATACGCTTTCAAAAAAGGCATCGGTAAAAGAAGTAATGCTGCCGGAAAGAAACAGAGGGAAGGCTCCTAATAGACTGGCAAAAATCCAGGCGCAGGCAGTGACGGCAAAACCGCTGCGGGCGGAAAGTTTCAGCTTTTTATCTCTTCCGGCAAAAAGAAAAACAGTACCTGCGGCAAGACAGATAAAAAAAGGGATTAAAAAAGACCGCAGGGCCGATATTTCCCCGTAATAAAGAGCTATACCGGCGGGTAAAAGCATAGTTGAGGATACAATGAGTAATAAAAGAATAATTATTCTAATGAAGGGAAAAATCATTTAAGCGACTCCGAAGTTTTCCATGATTGAGCGGCTTTTTTCTGTATGGGAAATAATTACGAGCGTGTCGTTTAAGTGAAGTTCTGTGTTTCCTGTGGGAATTACATAGGTTTCTGTTCCGTTGGGTTTTATTAAAAGCACGAGGAAAACGCCGGCCTGTGCAATCTCTTTGAGTACTGTTCCAATATATTTTGAGTTATGAAGCACTTTTACTTCAATAATTTCCAGTTTACCCTCTGAAACGGTGTGAATGCGTGAAACATTCTTACCTCGCAGATGGCTTAAAATTGCGTCTATTACCACATCTTTAATAGGTATGGCGACATCTATGCCGATGTTGCGGGCAATTTCTGCATAGCTACTGTTTGTCACAAGGCAGACTGTTCTCGGGTGTTTAAAAGAATTGAGGTATGCAGATGTTACTATATTTAACTCATGGTTGTGAGTTGCGGTAATTATTAAGTCGAAGGTGTGAAGTCCCTCTTCTTCAACAAAACCTTCATCGGTAATGTCGGCTCTGAATACGTTTGCCTCCGGAAAGCGTTCAGCAGCTTCCTTTGCAAGTTTATCGTCTTTATCTATGATGACGAATTCCTGGGATATTTTTTTGTGTGCACCGAAAAAGCGTGATAAAAAAGATGTTTTTTCGCTTTTTATCAATCGCTCTGCTATACGCGTACCGATGCGTCCTGCACCAAGGATTGCGATTTTTTTAATTACTCTTTTTTCTGAACCGCATAATGCAAGAATTTCATCCACGTATTCTTTCCTAGTAAGAAATCCTACCCGATCCCCCTCCTGCAAGAGGGTATTTCCTGTTGGCATGAATGTTTGATTGTCGTGTTCCACATAAGCTGCTAAAAAAGGATTTTCTGTAAGGGACTTTATATTCTGAACATAGATACCGTCCAGTTTGCTCCCTTTTTCGATTGCAACGCTGGTTACTTCAAAATCGCTTCCTTCAAACTCGATAATATCTGAAACGGCACCGTGTTCTACCGCGTTTACAATAGCTTCTGCTGCCTCAAAATCCGGATGAACCATGTAATTAATGCCGTACAGAGGTCTCGTATTCTGGACATCTATATGTTCAATATCTTTATAATAATCGTAATTGCGTACGCGTGCTATTTTAAGACAGGAAGGATACACAGAGTCTGCAAGCGAACAGGTAATCATGTTAAGCTCGTCGGATTCTGTCAGCGCGACAAGAGCATCGGCTTTTGCAATGCCTGCTTCTTCCAAGGTAATAAGGCTATTTCCGTTTGCCTCTACAACCATACAATCGAGCCGGTTTGATGCATGACGTACTGTTTCCTCGTCTTTATCTATAAGAACAACATCGTAACGTTCAGAAACAAGACGTTTTGCAAGCTGTACTCCGGTAAAGCCGGCTCCGATTATGATTACTTTCATGTCCCTTTGTCGATTTCCTCTGCCAGTTTTGATTTTTTGCGGAAAGCAGTCTCTTTAACTGCAATTACTGCTGTGCAGAGTATAACAGATGCACCGGCCTCCAGTAAAGCCTGGGGAAGGAGTATAAGCATAAAGGCAAAGTATCCGTTTCCGCCTGCGATTTCCAGAATCTCTGAAGCATATGCGATGTATAAAGAACCGATGACAAAAACAGTGTTTGCCATGGATCCGAAAAAGGCTGCAATTCCGGCAAAGGCGGTTTTAACAGCAGGCTGATTTTTTCTATTTAGCAGCTGCAGCCCCTTGAATACCAAAAATGTCACTACTGCTATAAGAATTCTCGGCAGAACCGATACAAGTGGATTTACAAAAAAAGGATCTAAAACACCTGTCGGATTAACGGCTGCCTGAATGAGTGATGAAATTCCAAAAATAGCCCCGACTCCCAATCCTACAGAGAGGCCTTCCAGCAGTACTGCAATAATTACGGGAATTTGCAGAATCGTTATTGCCGCACCGGAAACGAAAGGAATTAATCCCAGGTGGGTTACACTTAAAACAACAGTTAATGCCCCGAGGGCGCCGGTTACCGCCAGTTTGCGGATTAAGACTTGGTTGGATAATGTTTTCATGAAGATAGTTTAATGTAAAACAATATGTTTGGTCAATAGAATGACAAAAGCAGCATAACTGTAAAGCCGGATACTATACACGGTTTTTTTCCATCCATCCCGCAGCAAAATCTACAAGATCCTTCTGCTGTATCAGGCGGCAAAGTGCTCTTCCGACATACCCCTTTTTAACCTTCCCTTCGGTCTCAAAAGCGTAGCCGATTGCAGGAAAATCATCCGGTTTATAAGCAATGTCCAATGCGGTCTTCCATACGCGCTTTCCATTTTCCATACACGGATACCCTTCATCGTTAATAATACGCTTTCCCTTGTAATCTGCTTTGTATTCAGCAAGATGAAGTGAGGTGTTTTTATCATGTACCACACCGATGAGGAGAATGTATCCGCCGAGTTCATACACCCTGCCCAACGGACTTTGCTCATTTTGAGAAAAATCCAGTTTGGTGTCCTGTATTATGAATTCCTTATGTTTTCCCCATGCGCAGAACGAAGAAGAGGGATGACTGCTTCTGACCACACCATCCTGTTTCCGGAAGGTTTCTGCAATTTTTCCCATGGATGTAGTCGGTGTAAGATCCTTGTAAAAGAGGGGCATTTCGTTTCGTATAAGATCTATCCATGCCGAAGGAACCGGAGGGTTTTCCCAGTGAACAGGATCGGTAATATCATAGGAGTGGGAAGGCATTACGAGCGTTCCTTCTGAACCGAGAACATCTTCCAGCGCAAGAATAACGCTTACCGCCCCGCCGCAAACCCAGCCCAGGGAACGCAGGGATGCATGAACTAACACCGTCATTCCTTGTGAGAGTCCCAGGCGTTTAAAATCTTCTGTAAGACTTTTAACCGTAACCGGTTCATTTCCTACTGATTCGAGTACTGCCATTAAAAACCGCCTTTGTGTTTACATAAAATTTCATCCGCAAATTCAGGATACAGATTCTTCAAACAGGAAGGGCAGATGCTGTGAGAAACCTGCTTTCCTAACAGTTTGATAGTTTCTTCTGTTAAAAACTCCCAGGCTCCGTTGTCGGTGTAGAGCCTGCGGCAGTTTGCACAGAGTATTACCACGGAGCGCTGCTCAATAGGTTTCGATATAAAAAAGAGTATGTTCTCGACGCTTTGCCTGTCATGTTCAAGACCTGCATTTAGTACAATTCCTCTGATTAAGCCCGGTTTGCCTTCTGCATTTCTGTTCATAACATATCCGCGGTCTATGTACCAGTGGTATGTTCCGTCTTTTGCACGTATTCTATAATCAGTCTGATACAAATCCGTGCCCTTATACAGGACTTCTATCATAGCATCCATTGTCCGCTTGTAGTCATCAGGATGCAAAAGTCCGGTAAAACGTTCATATCCGCAGTCAATAAAATCATCCATAGAGTAGCCGAGTACGGTTACCTTTAACGCATTAAAGCGAACCTTATTGTTTGGAACATCCCATTCCCACCAGGGGAGCGTTGAAGATTCCATTACTTTTTCTATATCAGATGATTCCATGCCTTTATACTACCACAGGTTTTATCAGTCTGCACTGATAAATCAGCGTGTTTTCCGCTTTAAAAACATATTGTATCAGCATGAATTGATATATATCGTTTTTTTATTGCAGAATGTTTTTTCAAATGATATACTTCTAGCTAATAAGATACTTTTTTAAATGAGGTTGCAACATGAACAATTCCGTGGTAATTACTGCAGATGACAAGGGTCTGCACATTAACAAGAATATTTACGGACATTTTTCTGAACACCTGGGACGGTGCATCTATGGAGGCATATGGGTTGGTAAGGACTCTCCCATTGCGAATTTTGAAGGCTACCGTCAGGATGTTCTCGAAGCGCTGCAGAGAATTAAGGTTCCGGTTCTCCGCTGGCCGGGCGGATGCTTTGCCGACGAATATCACTGGAAGGACGGCATAGGTTCCTATGAAAAACGTCCTTCGATGATCAATACCCATTGGGGCGGAGTTGTTGAGAATAATCATTTTGGAACGCACGAGTTTATGAGGTACTGCGAACTTCTTGGAGCAGAACCTTATATTAACGGAAACGTTGGTTCGGGTACTGTAAAGGAAATGTCGGAATGGGTTGAGTATATTACCTTTGACGGCGATTCTCCTATGAGCAGGGAGAGAAAAATTAACGGCAGAGATAAACCGTGGAAGATGAAGTACTTCGGTGTTGGAAATGAAAACTGGGGCTGCGGCGGCAATATGAGAGCAGAGTACTACGCGGATGTGTACAGGCAGTATCAGACCTATGTACGAAACTACGGGGAAAACAAAGTGTTCAAAATAGCATGCGGCACCAGCGGACACGATATGTACTGGACAGAAGTGCTCATGAAACAGGCGGCAAAATTTTTTGACGGCCTTTCAATGCATAACTACACCTGGTTTGCGGAAGACGGAACATGGGATAATAAAATTCAGGCAACAGGACTTACTGAGCGCACCTGGGCAATCATCTTAACAAAAGCCGTGGAAATGGACAGACTCATTACTGCCCACTGCACCATTATGGATATGTATGACCCTGAGAAACGTGTGCATATGATAGTTGACGAATGGGGTACATGGTTTAAAAACGAAAGCGGAACAAATCCGGGATTCCTGTATCAGCAGAATACTATCTGCGATGCGCTTGTAGCCGCTCTTCATTTTCATATTTTCCACAAGCATGCAGACCGTGTTAAAATGGCGAATATTGCACAGACGGTTAACGTTCTTCAGGCAGTTCTTTTAACAGAGGGCGATAAAATGGTTAAGACGCCGACTTACCATGTATTCGAGATGTTTATGCCTCACCAGAATGCAGCGGCTTTACCTGTGCATATTGATACGGAAACATGGACAAGAGACAAGTATACGCTTCCTTCTGTTGATGTTTCTGCCTCGAAGGATGATAAAGGAATACTTCACATAAGTCTTGTCAATCTTCATCCTTCAGATAAGCAAACCGTTGTAATTGACGTACGGGGCCTTGCTGCCAAAGGTTTTGCCGTTAAAGGGAAGATTCTTTCAGGGAATTCTCTTGACCAGCATAATACCTTTGAAAATCCTGAAAACATAGTTCCTCAGAATTTTACCGCTTTCAGCAGCGAGGGAACAAAAATTTCAGTAACGCTGAGTGCGCGTTCAGTTTCAATGCTTGAAGTAAAATGATAACTAAAGAAAATGGAGCAGGCTGTAAAGCCTGCTCCATTGCACCTCTTGATGATGAACTTGTTCAATCGCTTGCATACCAGATGGATTTAACTGACGGTGAACAAAGCTCAAAAGAGGAATATGATAAGCGTATTGCACGCTGTGCCGTTTGTTCCTTTTTCATGCCGCGCTACACCTGCTTAATGAACGGCGCGATTGTACATATTCTCGCGCTTAAGAAAAGCAGCAGCTGCCCTCATCCCGATAAAAAGTGGTAACGGAAATTTCTAGCCAAGGACAATTTATTATTGGCGGTAATATTTCATTTCCACTCTTTTCTCAAATACGCCGAGGGTTAATTTACTGGAAATTTCCTTTGTACCGATCACACAAAATCCCAGTTTTTCATAGAAATGACAATTCCGCTCGTTAGAAAGAGGCGTGTCAAGCTGCCAGATGAGGGCTTTTGGGTAAAGGGATTCAATCTCTTTCATTGCAAGCGAACCTATTCCCTTATTCTGATGCTTCGGCGACACCGATACACAGCCTATCCAGTGAACCCCGTTTTCTAAAATTTTAACGGAAATATCTCCTGCCGTTTCGTTATCAGCAAGAATAAGGTAGAGGTGTCCTTCCTTGATGCGATTAATCATCTGTTCAAGCGGAATATTGTAACCGGGGCACTCCCCGTAGCTGATATAGTCTTCATAAAAACACTCATTGCGTATGCCGATTATCGTTTGCGCGTCGCATTCGGAGGCTTTTTCCAGTTTAATTTCCATTACATTGATCAAGATATTTTTGGAGCAGTTCTTTAGAGCCCGGGAAAAAATCGGTGAACATTACACCGAAGAACGTTTTGCCGTCCTGTTCCTGCAGATGAATTATTGTTCCTTCAACCTTGACTGTTGAAAGAGTTTGATCAACAGGAACATCAAACATAAAAAAAATACGTTCGTGTTCGCTTACCGCTGATTCCGTAGAGCACAGAATCCCTCCTATGCTGATATTAACCATTTCAGCATCTATGAAATCTTCGTGAGCGTACGATAGTTTCACACATTGGCTTAAAGCACACCGGTAGTTTTTTCTTCTCTCTGCTTCCATATGTCCGTCCTTTCTATAGAACGCTTAATAATACACGCATAAAAGAGAAAGCGTCAATAAACGAACCTTCTATGGTAACTGAATCACTGACAATACAGCACTGCGTAAGGTAATGTTACTATATAAAAAAGTGTTAATAACTATGCGGATACAGCATAAGGGAGGCATATCATGAATAAATCATTTTTAGAAGCAGCTGCCCTCAGACGCAGTATATACAGTCTTGGAAAAACCAGAATAATACCTCACAGCCGTGTTGAGGAAATTGTGAAAACAGCAGTTACCCATGTTCCATCTCCTTTTAATTCCCAGAGTGCACGTACGGTACTCTTGTTTGATGAACAAAGCAGTGCATTGTGGAATATTGTAAAAGAAGAGCTCAAAAAAGTTGTACCGGAAAAAGATTATGGTAAAACAGTTGAAAAAATTGACAGTTTTAACGCAGGGTGGGGGACTGTGTTGTTTTTTGAAGATCAAAAAACACTCCAGTCTCTTGCTGATCGATTTCCCTTATATAAAGACAATTTTCCAGTGTGGTCGCTGCAGTCAAACGGCATGCTTGAGTATGTAATTTGGACAGCGCTTGAGAACGAGGGATTAGGAGCATCGCTTCAGCATTATAATCCTCTTATTGATGATGCTGTAAAAAGACGCTGGAATCTGAGTGCGGACTGGAAACTTCTTGCACAGATGCCGTTCGGCTCAGTCGCGTCTCCTGCAGGTGAAAAAGATTTTCTTCCTGTTGAGGAAAAACTCGTAATTCCACAGTACCGTTAATGCCGCTTCTGTATACGCTGTGAATAGAGTTTTTTCAAAGATTCTATGTCCGAAATCCTTCTTCCAGATTGAGTGCCAAAGATTTTGACCAAATACAACAATCTTCTCCTTCGGTATTACAGCAAAGAAATCTTTCCCTCTCCTGGGTTTTTTTAGACTATCAAGAATCTGATATTCATACTCTTCAGAAAGGACGGCAAGATGCTGATAAAAAACACTTGGAAGAAAAATATAAGACTGTTCATGTATATGTGATGCTGTTATATTCTTTGTATGAAAACAGTGTCGGGCTGGTAAGTATAACGAGTCATATCTATGGAATTCTTCTTCTTATCTTATAAGACTTTTATTAGGAGTATAAGAAAGGCACAAATGAAAATAAGAACCGATATTCCCAAAAGTACCGTACCTGTCTTCGGATTTATTTTCCGGATTAAAAGACCGTTAAGCAGTGAAATTATACCGAGAATCGCCGTTGTAAAGAAGCTTAAAAAACTGCTTGAAAGCTTATTCTGTAAACGTAAAACTGATAGAATTACAACAATTGTTGAGAGTATTAGTACACATATACATGCAATGCGGTTAAACAGCGGATTTTTTTTCCAAATTTCATTGATTTTTCTCATGGTTCCCTCCGGTCATACAGTCGAGTATACCATAGAAAATTATACTGTGAAAATGGTATAAAAAAGGGTCTCTTTGCAGTTTTCCGAAAAATGAATTACCGGTATTACCATGATTTTCCCCTGTCTGATATTTTTTATTTCAGCTTGTCCAGTTCTTCTTGTGTTCTTTCCCGAGTGTAGCCGGTTTTTTGCGCAATTTCCGGCACTGACATTCCCGAGTTCCGCATTCGTAAAAAGACAACACTCATGTCTTCCGCGGCTTCGATCATGTGGCCGTCATAATCATAAAATCTGAAAACTCTTTGTCCCCAGGGCTGTTCCCTGAGAGGATGCACAAATTCAAATTTTTCCTGTCTGATCTTTTTTTCCAAGGCTTCAATATCAGTAAACTCGAAATAGACAGTGCAGTTGTGCGCTTTTGAAGTAATTTCTTCCTTTCCGGTCAGCTCTATAAACAATGTCTTCTTGTATAGTGACAATCCTCCCTTAAAACCAACATTGTATTCTCCAAAATCACCGTCTACTTCGCAATGCAGAAGTCCCTCATACAGTGTCCGGGACTTATACACATCGTTTACTACAAGAATGACAGATTTAAAACCCATTGAATTCCCCTTTATAGTTCTGTTAAGTGAAAGATGCAGTTTTCCCTGCCTTCACTGGATAATGCCGATGATAGTATTTCTACCTTTAGCGGAACTCCCAAAACTGTCTCGAGGTGATGTTTTACATGACCTCCGCAGCACATGCAGTACGTTTTTGACATAGCGGCAGTAAGTTCTTTTATGCAGACGCATTTTTTTTCAGGAAGGGTACTCTCAAAAAAAACAACCTGATACTTTCCTTTTCCCAGTATACTTATTTCATTGCCGAAGACAAAGTGTGTATCGTTAATAGCTTTGATTCTTTCCTCAGTCGTTGAGTATTCCTTATTCACTTTTTTACACAGTGCAGCGCGTTTTCCGCTCAGGCAGCAGGCACAGTCTTCTCTGACTTTCTGTTTCAATTCAGGATTAAGGAGCTTATCCATGGTATTCATTGCGTTATAAAACCATAGAGCCTTCTCTTTATTTTTAGCGGTTTTCTTAACAAGCTCTCCGCCTTTCATAATTGAAGAGTAAATATTTTCCGGAACCTTATTAAGGATAAGGCTTTCACTTAACCGTTCAATTTTTCCAAATTCATATTTCATGAAATCCTCCGTATCAGTCTTTATAGTGAGCGCTGTATCTATTTCTCATTGCAAAAAGAAGTTCAATAAGATTTTTATAATAAGGAATAAATAATCCTTCTTTTTCCATGCTGATAATTTCCTCACAGCTTGCCCACTTTACAGCCTGCACCTCTTCATACTGCAGCTTAAGTGTAGAAGTGTCGACATCCAGCTCAAGCAAATAGTAATCGTCAAAGCCGTACTCATAATTAACGGTAAGATGGGGCCGTATATTAGTAAAATCAACTGATAATCCGATTTCTTCTTCAAGTTCCCGGTGCGCCGCCTGTGCGCTGTATTCACCGGAGAGAGAACTTCCGCCGACGGTGATGTCCCACATATTCGGCCATCCGTCTTTAAACGGCTGCCTCTGCTGTATGAGCATTTGCCCTTGTGAATTGAAGATGCATATATGTACCACAAGGTGATACTCTGCAGGACGGAAAGGAGCCGATCGTTCCTTTGTTTTTCCTGTTTTGATGCGGTCTTTTGTATACATGTCCCATAATTCCATTTGTGATGTTCCTTTTCCGTGTTATGATATTATTTGTTTTTTTGTATTCAAACAAAAAGACACCAGCGGATGCCGTATTTATCAATAAGATCTGTCATGAGAGAGCTGTATGAGCACGGTCCCAGCGGATGAATTACCTCCGCGCCGTTTTTAAGAACATCATATGCCTTTCTAACAAAACTTTCCTCTTCTTCTTCAAAATGAAAGCAGCATTGCATGGTATTTCCTGTCACTGTCTGCGCACTGCTGTCAGCTTCAGAGACAGCAAGTATGTGTCCATGAATACTGAGCTCTGCATGCATGAAGGTTCCATCTTCATTTCGATAGTGTAATCCCAGCGGAGATTCAAAGGCGTTTTGGTAGAACAATACTGCGTTTTTGCTGTCTTTTACATATACTTGAAATAAAGAGCGTTTCATTGTTTTCCTCTTCAATCCGCTAAGTGCTTATTCAGCATCCTGGACAGTTCACTCTTACTATACGGCTTGCAAATGCTTGCGGTAAAGCCGTATTCTGCAGGATTAGTCATTACCGGGTCGTCTGCGTAACCGCTGGAAACAAAGGCGGGTATATCTTTATTTATTTTCCTGATTTCCTCAAGAGCTTCTTTCCCTCCCATACTGCCGGGAACGGTAAGGTCAAAAATCATTCCGCTTAGTGCCTTACCCGAGTAGATGTGTTCTTTAAAAACTTTCAAAGCATCTTCGCCGTTTTCCGTACAAATTACAGAGTAGCCGAGTGTATTAAGCATTCCTGACAGAATTTCTCTCATGACTTCTTCATCATCCATTATTAAAAAAAATCCTCTGCCGTAATGCGGTGTATCAGCTGTTATGACCTCTGTATGAGCAATCTGATCAGTTGCCGGGAGAAAAATATGGAACGTTGTTCCTTTCCCCGGTTCCGATTCCACACTAATGCTTCCGTCATGTTTTGATATTATGGAAAAACACGTTGCAAGCCCGAGCCCGTGTCCTTTTACTTTTGTGGTAAAAAAAGGATCAAAAATTTTAGATAAGTTTTCTTTCGGGATTCCACTCCCGGTATCTTTAATAGAAATTTTAACATATTTTCCTTCTTTCAAAACAGGGTGTCCGCTGCCTTCCAGAGTCATGTTGCATGCGGAAACTTCGATTACCCCGCCGTTACTCATAGCCTGCTGAGCATTAATAACCAGATTGTCTATAACCTGCCCAATTTGATTCTTGTCAAAGCTGCACAGCCAGAGGTCTTTTTGAATAGTAAAACGGTATGAAACATTGCCTCCGCTGAGAGCAAATTTTACGGTTTCTTCAATAAACGGGAAAAGAGAATCTACTTTTTGAACCGGAGAGCCTCCTTTAGCAAAAGTAAGGAGCTGCCGGGTAAGGGAACGGGCTCTGTCTATAGTGTTCAATGCCTGGGAAAGATACGCTGCTTTTTTTCCATCATTAGATTCTTCCTTTGCCATATCTATGAATCCGTAAATTCCACCCATCAGGTTATTAAAATCGTGGGCAATACCGCCTGCGAGGATTCCCAAAGCTTCCAGTTTTTGGGTGTTCTGGGCAATTTCAATCCATTTCTGTTTTTCTGTAATGTCCCTGAAAACGAGTACAACACCTATGTTTTGTCCGTTTTTATCCTTTATGGGTGCTCCTGAATTTGATATGAGTTTTTCTGTCCCGCTGCGTGATACGAGGAGTGTATGGTTTGTAAGTTCATACACATTTCCTGAGTTAAGAACTTTATTGACAGGGTTTTCCAAAGGAAATCTGGTAATATCGTGCAGTATTGTAAAAACAACATTAAGATTTTTCCCCTGAGCTTCTTCCTGTTTCCATCCGGTCAGTTCTTCGGCAACCTTATTCATTAATAAAATAATGCCGTTTGTGTCTGTTGTAATAACACCGTCTGCAATACTGCGCAGTGTTACCAAAAGGCGTTCTTTTTCTGCAAGTATTGCTTCTTCCGCTTTTTTCTGTTCACTAATATCTCTGAATTCAACAGTACGGACTTCCTTTCCCTTGTAATAGACATTTCTAGCTTCCAAACGGATCGGGTATTCGCTTCCGTCTTTTCGTACTCCTATGGCCTCATATGGTTTTTCATACCCCGACACTATTTGGCTTTTAACATAATCCCGTGTTTTTTCAGAGATAAGAAGCAGTCCGTTCATTCCTATGAGTTCTGAAACCGAATACCCGGAAATATCGGCAAGACCTTGATTGCATTCAAGAATTATTCCCTTGTCATGAATTGTTATACCGCCGAAAGAGGCATTATGAAGCGACTTAAAGCGGCCTTCGCTTTCTCTTAATGCCTCTTCTGTATTTTTGTGCTCTGTTATGTCTTCCTGGTAGCCCATCATCAAAAGCGGTTTCCCAAGGGCAGTCCAGGAGACAACCTTTCCGCGGTCATGACACCATATCCACCGGCCGTCTTTATGTTTCATGCGGCATTCCAATGAGTAATAAGCAGTTTTCCCTGCAAAATGCTGTTCCAGTAATTCATAAGCAGTTTTTAAATCGTCAGGGTGAATTATTTTTTCCCAGGTTGTAATATCTATAGGAGCTGCTTCTTCCGGTGTATATCCTGCAAGAGCGAGCCAAACCTCATCAAAATATGCTTCACCCGTCTGAACATTCCATTCCCATGTTCCAATACCGGTGCATTCAAGCAGCGCCTGCAGCATTAAGTTTGATTTATCACTTTTCTCCATTATAAGCCCTCTGCTAAATTATCTTTCATCCCTATATTCCTGTTTCATATATTTCTCAAGCATCTGCATAAGTTCTGTTAATTTAAATGGTTTAACTATACTTGCGGTAAATCGTATTCTTTGGGATTTTTCATAACTGAGCCGTCGCTGTAGCCGCTCGCGACAAAAGACTGAGTTTTCATCATTATTCCGGAGGGGAGATGATCTGAGACCCGTACCGGCGCAATACACTGCAGGTGAAATAGTGATTGTTTTACCCTGATGCAGCAGTAGGAGGTTTTCATCGGTAACGGATTTAATGCTGAAAATTGATATTTTCTGCAGATCCGCAATACTAGACGCATTGAAAAAATCCAGACAAGCGTTGTTCGCATTAAGAAGGTGAAATTCTGAATCAAATACAGCCGTACAGACCGGCGACTGCATAAAAATAGAAAGGTAAAGATCAGAGGAGAAAGAGTTATTAACACGGCCTGTACTTTCAGAACTCATAAGGGAAGTATATCATGGAATGTACAGGCGTCAATAAAAAAAGTATTATTGTGACGTGATGGAGGAAATCAAAGAAGCTGTATATTCCTTTTTTGAATTATCAAACGATTTCATGACAGCTTCTTGATATCCTTCTTCCTGAGCCGGTTTGTTTTTCATGCTGATGAAAGTATTAAAGATTTTCATTAAAATTTTATCCCCGATCTTCATTTTTTCATAATTTAAACCGCTTGGGAAGTAGAAAAAATCATACTGTGCGGCTTCAGTTTCAGAAAAATTATTCTTCTTAACACGATTTGCAGTTTCTTCTGTTAATGGCGCGGCTCCAGTCGCAAAAACCACTATCTTTTGATCAGCATAGTTTTTAACAAGTTTTAAGAACTTCTTCAAACCTGATATATGTTCAGCATATATGCCTGCGCCATATAGAATTACGTCGTACTTTTCAATATCAGGCGCGGGTATTGTCCCGAAAGGAAAAGCATCACATTTAATTTCCTCAGCTATCCAGAGGGCATATTTTTTTGTAAATCCGGTTTTTGATGTGTATAAAATCAGTGTTTTCATAATTGTATTTCCTATAAAAAATGACAAGGAGAAAACTTCAGTTTTTGAATTGTCTTTTTTAAGTACTTTCGCATCGCAGAGAGAAAGTACAGTTTAATAAGAAAGTTTGCAGCGAAAACTTTAGATGATAAAAAGCGGCGCTATCTTAGACGCTTTTTATCATACCTCCTTATTTTAGTATCCCAAAATGCGGGACCACAGATTATGATCATAATACTTTCCGCGGAAAAGATACTGATCCCGGATTACACCTTCAAGCTGGAATCCGTTTGTTTCCAGAAGTTTGTTTGAGGCCTCATTATCGGGAGCAGTGCTTGCATATATTCTATGAAGGCCGTAGGCTGTCTTCCCGTGGTTAAGAATGCACTGCAATGCTTCGCTCATAATTCCCTTTCGGGTATATGCTTCGCAAAGGTCATAGCCGATCTCTGCAGCATTGTTCTGTTCATCAAATTTGTGAAATCCGATTGTCCCTATTTGCTGTCCGGTTTCCTTTAAAGTGATGCACCAGCGGATGTGATTTGAGCTATGGTCAATGGCCCAATTGAGAATATCAGCTGCTTCCTCAATAGTTGAGGGCGGTTCATTATCATAAAGGTAGCGGGACACAAAGCTGTTTGAAAAATGGTTATAGATGAAAGCTAAATCTGAAGGCTCAAAATTTCTGAGCATTAAACGCTCTGTTTCAAGTTTACTGTATTTCAAGAGTTCTCCTTTATTTAATATACTCTTCCATCCAGGCTCTCACTTCTTCATACATTTTAAACTTCCGTGCAAGACTTTCTTTGTCGAGCGATGTTTCGTACATTATTGTCATATACTCTTCGTGCTTTGCAGGTTTTATTTTCATCTCATATGTGAGATAGGTGAGCCAGTCTTTCCGGGGAATAAACATTGAATTGATGCAGTATAAAAAACTGCAGTAGCATTCATTTGCTTCATTAAAATTCTGGGCGCACTGCACCCATGCCTCACGGTAGTTCCATTTTTCAAAACGGTAGTCGCCGGTTACATAGCAGTACCTGTAATACTGATTTTTTGCCCTGTCTTTTGCCTGTTCTTCCGTGATGCTGAAATATTCGTCTTTCCATTTTTTTAGAATTCCTTTTTTGTCATTTAAAATTATTGATTCATTCATTGCAAAAATGGTTGACTCGCTTTCGCTTCTTATTTTCCATAAATCCTTTTCTTCTATTATTTTCACTGCAATCCAAATATCATCTTTTACAGGAACACAATGAAAAGGAATGTACGGATCCTGATCAGGTCCGAACACCTCATCCAGACTTATATCATCCTTGTTTTTTACTACGACCGATACATCTATCATTATGCCGAACGGTCCTTTTCTCGCGTCCCCCCGTGCAACGCTTCCGGTGAGCAGCGAACCGAGTATTTTTTTATTCGGTGCAATCTTTTCATCATTTATCTGATAAATCATTTCTTTTAAGGATGATACTTCCTTTTCCTGTTCTTTTAAAAGATCTCCAAATTTTTTCATGCTTCCTCCTTCCTCTTCATTCGCGTTCATGTGCTGTTTTCTATATTCCTATACCATGTTCTTATTAAGTAATTCTATGAGTTCTGTTTTCATGAATGGTTTACAAATGCTGGCGTTAAAACCATACTGTTTAGGATTAATAATAATCGGGTCATCGGCATACCCGCTTGCTACAAAGGCAGGTGCTGTAACCCCCATGTTCCGTATCGTTTCTATTGCCGTTTTTCCTCCCATACCGCCGGGAACAGTAAGATCGAAAAGCATTCCTTCTATTTTCGTATTATCGCAGATGCATTTCTCGATAAAGTTAACCGCTTCCTGTCCGTTTGCTGTACAGACAACCGCATACCCTAAGGGTTCAAGCATCGCAGTCAGGATAGCCCTCATGACTTCTTCATCGTCCATTATAAGAAAGATTCCGCTTCCCTTATGTGTTTTCGGCGTAGAACTTTCCTGAACAGGCGCCTTCTCAACTACAGCAGGAAGGTATATTGTGAAAGTGCTTCCTTTGCACGGTTCTGAAGATGCTTCTATTGAGCCCCCGTGACGGGTAATTATTGAATGACAGGTTGCTAGTCCCAGTCCGTGCCCCTTTGGTTTTGTTGTAAAAAATGGATCAAATATGCGCGGCAGTACTTCGGGGGGAATCCCTATTCCGCTGTCTTTTATTACAAGCATAACGTACTTTCCCGGTTCAAGGACAGGATGCTTTCCTTTTTTAATTTCTTTATTCCGTGCTTCTATAGTAATATTTCCTCCTGAGGGCATTGCCTGGAGAGCATTTATTATAAGGTTATCTATTACCTGTCCCAGCTGATTTTTGTCATAATTTGCCGACCACAGATTATTATCTATAATGAAATTTGATGATACATTGGAACCGCTGAGCGCAAACTGCACCGACTGCTCAATGAAAGGGAAGAATGGAGCAACCTGCATCATGGGGCTGCCGCCTTTTGCAAATGTTAAAAGCTGCTGCGTGAGCGAACGCGCACGATCGATATTTTTTGTTACCTTATCTAAAATTTCTTTAACGGGACCTTCAGTACTTAAATCCTGCGCCTGTTCAATAAATCCGAAGATACCGCCCATCAGGTTGTTAAAATCGTGGGCTATGCCGCCTGCAAGAACTCCAAGCGCTTCGAGTTTTTGAGCGTTTGAAAGAACCTCCTCGGTGTGTTTCCTTTCGGAAATATCCTGAAAACTTACAAGACTAGCCCATATTTCTCCTTTTTCATTGCGGACAGGAGCCCCTGAAACTTCAATCAGTGTTTCTTTTCCGTCAGGCCGTTCGACAACCATGTCATAGATCTTGCTTCTTTCCCCGTTCATCCCCCGGATAATAGGCATCTCTTCTACCGGGTAGGGATCTGCTTCACCTAATTTATGTGCCTTGTATACTTCTGAAAGGTTTTCTTTGTTGGCATCGGGTAGAATACCCCGTCCCAGAATTTCTTTCGCAACGCTGTTTGCAATAAGGGGTTTCCCGCTTGGAGCTTCAACCATGAACACACCATTGGTAAGATTGTCAAGGAGAACGTTCAAGAGAGCATTTTGCTTTTTCAATGAAGCTTCGCTTTCCCAAAGTGCTTCCTGTGCAGTCTTTTGTCCGGTTATATCGGTATGGGTGCCGATAATTCTTAGCGCTTTACCGTTGTGATCACGTTCAACGATCTTTCCCCGTCCCTGAATCCACATCCATGAATTATCTTTGCGCTTGAAACGGAAATCTGTATCAAAAATATCAGTTTTATTCTGCAGATAATTTTGAATGCATTGTTCTGTTTCCAGCAGATCTTCAGGATGAACGTGTTCTTCCCAGGCTTTAAATGTTTGGGGAAATTCATCAGGCGCGTACCCTGCCATCGTGTAGTAGCGGTCATCGAAGTACGTTGTATTCGTAACAAGGTTCCAATCCCAGACTCCTTCATTTTTAACCGCCATGGCAAGATCGAGGCGTTCTTTACTTTCTTTTAACGCTCTTTCGATCCGCTTCCGCTCTGTTATGTCAAGATGGCATCCTATCATGCGCTTAGGCATGCCGTCTTCAGTCCATTCAATTATCCGTCCTGTGTATAAAACCCAAATTATTGAACCGTTTTTATGATGGTAGCGTACTTCATTTCTAAAAGGGATTACCCCTTTACTTTCTGCATGTCTTTTGTATCCTTCCAGAACTACCGGTATATCTTCAGCGAAAAGCAGTTGTTCCCATGCAGCTGCAGTGTTTTCTATCTCACTTTCTGTATAACCCAACATGGTAAGTATGGAAGCGCTGATGTATTTTTCTCCTGAAAGAATGTTCCAATCCCAGTATCCTGCGAGAATTTGTTCCAAAATCTCCTGTAAAAAATCGGCCTTATCTATTTCCATACAAAGGGCTCCTCAATACTAAGGAGTATACAATATAACGGGGAAAAAGGAAATTTATTTAACCTGATTCAATCCTGTATTTACTAATTCGTGAGGGAAAGTAGAAGTTATGAATGCAGCATCAGGCCAGGCTGCCCGGAATCTGTGAAAAGAGTATAATGTGCCGTGTAAGAATTACCGGATGGAGAATTTTATTTATTTTTTTTGAATAAAATCGGGATGAGTATGGATGCTCCAAGCAGAATCAGCATAATGAAGAAGAGATTTGTCAATTGATTGCAGGATAGTATGCTTATATATGTAAGGTGATGTATTTTCTATTCCAGAGAAATTCCTAAGAAACACACGGTGAAGGGGAGGTGGTCAAATTTCTTTATTCCTTTTTCAATGAATCCGTAAGATATATACCAATTTTTAAGCCTGGTATTTTCATTAATAATCCCAATACTTATGTATTTCCCTTTTCTTGATGTAATTTCATCTACTGCCTTATCGAGGAGTTTTCTTCCGTACTGTTTATGGCGGAAGGAGGGAAGCACGGCAAGTTTTTCTATATAGTAGGTGTTATCTTCTTTTCCCGGCTGAACAGCAACGCAGCCGCATAACGTACCATTTTCAAATGCACAGAAAAAGTCGGTTTTATTTTTTATTGATTCAACAAGGTCTTTCATCGTTAAAAATGCGCCGTTAGTCGGGGCGTTTTCTTTCGTTATAGTATACTCCTGTGCAACGGTCATGAAGGATTCCTGAATAACATGCTGCAGTTCAGGTAAATCCCTGTCTGCATCCACGGCTCTGATTTCAAACATAGTAACTCCTCAGTTTATTATATATAAGTTACGGCGGAATTTTTTCAAGTGTTACCTTTGGAACGGCATTACTGCCGCAGTACTAGTAGCGCTGCTTCTATAAGTTCATCTACCGGTTTTTCCGCATCCAGTTCTATAACCCTGCAGGAAAGTTTCTGCAACCACTGTCTTTGCTGTGTTCTGCTTCTAACGTCCATTCCGCCTGTCTCATAGCAATTTGCCCATTCCATAAATTCAATGAACTCTTTATGTTTACTGCCGTCTTGATCTATGGCGCTGTCGTAGCGGAGGCGTTCCCGTTCTTCAAGTCTTTTCATGCGCAGCTCATTCGGCACACTTATAAATATAACAAGATCAAACAGCGGAATAAGCGGATTCCCCCAGTCTATTACAGCGCCTGAAAGTATCCATCTGTCGGCCTGATGTAAATCACACGAGAGGTTTTGAACCCGTTCTTCTCTCAGGCGTGGTTCTGTGAACTTGGTTTTCCAATAATAATTATCAGAGTCAAAATGGGTATACTGTAATGTACCTGATAAGGCTTCCCCGAGTGTTGTTGTCCCTGAACCTGAGGCGCCAAGTATATGAATATGCTGATATTTAAAAGTCATAGGGCTTCCTTTGCATAAAAAGGATGTGCCTTCACAAGGGCTTCCCTGGCTTCGCGGGTGAGCGACAATACGCTGTAGTCTTCGGTTTTTTTCATGTAGCCTTGACTAAGAAGTATCCGGGATAATTCATACCACTGCTCTTTGCTGTATTCTTTGCCGATTCCCCATACACTTAACGTGTTGTGTCTGTTTTCGAGAATTCGTTTTTGTCTTGAACCCTGAAGAATATCAATAAGATACGTTGCACCGTATTTTTCTCCGGTTTTAACAACACAGGACAGAAATTTTTGTGCCGGGATTGTAATATCAATAAGATCCTCTTGAGGGCATGAGCAGTAATCACAGCAGTGTTCATGAGTCTGCTTAGCTTCGTCGCCGAAATAGTTGAGGAGCACCTGTCTTCTGCATGAGGCGCATTCAGCATATTCCACCATGTCTTTTATTTTCATAAGGGCTTTCTGTTTTTCCCGTTCGGATTTATCACGTAGAAAAAATTCGAGCTTGTGGGTGTCGCCGTGACTGTAGTAGAGAATGGCCCTTGCCGGCTTTCCGTCTCTTCCCGCTCTTCCTATTTCCTGATAATACTGTTCAATGCTTTTCGGAAGATCAAAATGAATAACAAAACGCACATCGGCCTTGTTGATTCCCATACCGAAGGCGACTGTCGCGGCAATTATTTTTACTTTCCCGCTGATAAAGTCTTCCTGATTCTGAGCCCGTTCCAGATCGCTTAATCCTGCGTGGTAGCTTACCGCTGATATTTTCCTGCTTCTGAGAAGTACTGCAATCGAGTCTGCACTCTTTCTGGAAAAACAGTATACAATCCCGCTTTCGTTTTTGTGTTCCTTAATAAAACTGCACAGGTGTTCCTCTGCTTTTTTTTGTCCGCCTGTTCCTGCCTTGCTGATAACTTCAAAGTAAATATTGCTTCTGTCAAAACTTGAAATAAATTCAGCCGGCTCATTCATTGCAAGACTCTTTGAAATATCCTTTCTGACCTGCTTTGTGGCGGTTGCGGTGAGTGCTAAAAGAACGGCATCAGGAAAAACGGTACGAAAGGTTTTTATTTGACGGTATTCCGGACGGAAGTCATGCCCCCATTCTGATATGCAGTGTGCTTCATCGACAGCAATGAGACTTACCTTAACGGTTGAAAGAAGGGATTGTACCCGTTCGGTAGCAAGCGTTTCAGGGGCGCAGTAAAGAAGTTTTACCTTACCTGAGCGTACAAGGTTCATGTTGTATTTATACGTTTC
The DNA here is from genome assembly GCA_023398165.1 of Spirochaetota bacterium. Lineage (GTDB taxonomy): Bacteria > Spirochaetota > Spirochaetia > Treponematales > Treponemataceae > JAAZLA01. The sequence goes on from JAEWSQ010000003.1 coordinate 57,036, forward strand.
CCAGTCGAGAGAACTGTTCAGGAAAAGGGAGGGAACCCCTGCTTTTTCAAGCTGCGACACCTGATCCTGCATGAGAGCTATGAGAGGGGAAATAACAAGGGTCAGAGCGTCCATAATAAGTGCAGGAACCTGATAGCACAGCGATTTTCCGCCGCCTGTGGGCATAACGGCAAGAGTATCTTTACCGGAGAGGACGGAGAGCATTATCTGTTTCTGATTATCGCGGAATTCAGAGTATCCGAAATATTTTTCCAATACAGCTTTAAGTTTATTTTCAAATAAGTTCATAGGTTCACCCCTATTATATGCATAAACCGGGTTGTTTATAAGCAGATGATGAGAAAAAAGGGGGTATTTTAAATGAATTTACAGCAGTAGGGGCAGGAAACGACATATTTAAAACGGAAGAAGAGAGAAATTTGTAATCAGTTTGAACGGGGCATTGAGAGAGAGGACTGATTATAAAGGGACGGGCGGATTTTGACTGAGCTGAATGTAGTAAGTGCAACGCGGATTCGATAGCCCTACGGTCTATCTTGGGAGAGGGACTGGTTTGGGGTAGAGCTGTTTAGGGGATACCTAGAGGACTGATTATAAAGGGACGGGCGGATTTTGGCTGAGCTGAATGTAGTAAGTGCCACACGGATTCGATAGCCCTACGGTTTATCTTGGGAGAAGGGACAGGTTTGGAGAGAAGCTGATTGTAAAAGGGCAGAATAGATTTAACTCAGCTGGTAGAGGAGTAAGCCACGCGGATTCGAGCTGACTACGTCATCTCCTGAGAAAAAGACTTGTTTGAGGTAGAGCTGTTTAGGGGATTTTTGGAGAACTGATTATAAAGGGACGGGCGGATTTTGACTGAGCTGATTGTAGTAAGTGCAACGCGGATTCGATAGCCCTACGGACTATCTTGGGGAAGGGACAGGTTTGGAGAGAAGCTGATTGTAAAAGGGCAGAATAGATTTAACTAAGCTGGTAGAGGAGTAAGCTACGCGGATTCGAGCTGACTACGTCATCTCCTGAGAAAAAGACTTGTTTGGGGTAGAGCTGTTTAGGGGATACCTAGAGGACTGATTATAAAGGGACGGGCGGATTTTGACTGAGCTGACTGTAGTAAGTGCCACGCGGATTCGATAGCCCTACGGACTATTTTGGAAAAGGAAGGGGATTAAGTGCTGAAAAAGTAGAAGATGCGGGAAGAGCTCGAAGAAAACAAGTATATAAAAACAAATAATATATAAGAGTTGAGATCTTTTTAGAATTTCTTTACGTGTTTGTGGATATGAAAATTTTAATAGAAAAGGAGTAAACAAGTGATTCTGTACGAGGAAAAGACACAGAGAATTATTAATGCCTGTATGAATGTTCATAATGAGTTGGGGAATGGATTTTTGGAACCGGTATATCAAAGTGCGTTGGCGCTGGAATTCGGTTGTCAAGATATTCCTTACCTAAGAGAGTATAAGATTGATGTTTATTATAGAGGCTTGAAACTTGAACATAAATATAAAGCAGATTTTGTGTGCTATGATTCGATTATTGTTGAATTAAAGGCGGCATCATGTTTAGTTAAGGCACATAAGGCACAGGTAATAAATTATTTAGCAGCTTTGAACTTTAAAATTGGTTTATTAGTAAACTTTGGACAGAACTCATTGAAGTGGGAGAGGATTTCTTATTTGAATGATTTAACCCGTCAAGCACTTAACCAATAGTATTTTATATCGGAAACAGACTAAATATAGCAGAGCTCGTTAAGAATGATGTCCACGCGGATTCGAGCTGACTACGTCATCTCTAGGGAGGAGAACGGATTCGAATTATTGTAGGAAACTCTCTTAAGAAAGGGACGGTCGGGATGTAACTATGCTGATTGAGGATAGAATCACGCGGATTCGATAGCCCTACGGACTATCTTGGGAAAGGGGCTGGTTTGTAAAGACGCTGATTGTAAAAGGGCAGAATAGATTTAACTCAGCTGGTAGAGGAGTACGCCATACGGATTCGAGCTGACTACGTCATCTACTAGGAGGAGAACGGATTCGAATTATTGTAGAAAACCTTCTTAAGAAAGGGACGGTCGGGATGTAACTATGCTGATTGAGGATAGAATCACGCGGATTCGATAGCCCTACGGACTATCTTGGGAACAAGTGAAGTATTGAATGACTAAGTCACCCCGACAAGCTTAGCGAGACCAATCACGATACCATTAGAAAAAGTTTTATAAATTAATTGTGATCGGCCTGCTCGACCCAGCTTAGCTCCACTCAACCTGGCACTTTTACAAACCACTTACTTCACTAACCCCGATCCGCTCTCTGGACAAATCCCAAACCTTCAAAGAAACGGCGTAGCCGGTTCGAATCCGCGTGGCCCCCCTGACCGGCATAGAGAAATAAAACTGGTACCATTAGAAAAAGCTTTATAAATTAATTGTGATCGGCCTACTTGACCCAGCTTAGCTCCACTCAACCTGGCACTTTTACAAACCACTTACTTCACTAATCCCGATCCGCTCTCTGGACCAATCCCAAACCTTCAAAGAAACGGCGTAGCCGGTTCGAATCCGCGTGGCCCCCCCTGACCGGCATAGAGAAATAAAACTGGTACCATTAGAAAAAGCGTACTGAGGTAATCCCAATACGCTCTGCCCCCGCTAAGAGCAAAAACATCCGTTCTCTTTACAAATAGTTTACTGCATTACCCGTGATCCGCACGACCCAGCTTAGCTCCACTCAACCTGGCACTTTTACAAACCACTTACTTCACTAACCCCGATCCGCTCTCTTGACCAATCCCAAACCTTCAAAGAAACGGCGTAGCCGGTTCGAATCCGCGTGGCCCCCCAGACGCGCCTGATATTACATCCAAAAAACAACAAAATAACGCTCTTTCAGTTCCAAAAAAACTCATTTTCTTCAAAAAAATTTGACAGGATAAAAAAGTCGTGATACTGTGTTAATCATGAACAACCGGTTGCGCAAAGATCATCAGGATGCCTCCTCTTCTGTAACCATCGATGATATTGCCGAAAAACTTGGAATTTCAAAGACAACTGTTTCAAGGGCGATATCCGGCAAGGGCAGAATCAGCAGTGAGACGCGGGCTAAGGTTTTAGAATGTATTCAAGAATGCGGATATAGACCGAATCACATTGCGAAAAGCCTTGCGTTTTCAAAGTCCTTCAATATTGCCGTTGCTGTTCCCAATGATGCAGAGGTAAATGAAATTCCTTTTTTTCAAACCTGTCTTAACGGTATAGCATCGGCTGTCGGCAAGGCTGATTATGATGTCATTTTTTCAGTCACTGCTCCTGACAGCTGCAGCGGTTTAAAAAGGCTTGTGCGGAACCGGAAGGTTGACGGGGTAATTTTAACCCGTCTTTTTGCCAATGATAGGACCGTTGAATATTTGAAATCGAGCGGTATTCCCTTTGTTGTTATTGGAACAAGTACAGACCCTGATATTATACAGGTGGACAGCAATCAAGAGGAGGGATGCCGTGAAATGACGAGGTATCTTCTTCATCAGGGGGAAACTAGTATTGTTCTTCTTGCCGGCGATCCGCAGCATCAGGTTAATAAAGACCGTCATAAAGGGTTCTGTTCAGCAATGGAAGCAGGCGGCTATACAGATTATGAGAAGAATATTTATTGGAATACCTCCAATACAGAAGATGCCGAGATGCTCGTAAAGAAACTAATCGGTACGGAATGCAAATGCATTGTCTGTATGGATGATGTTATCTGCTCAAGGGTGTTAAAGGCGCTTCACAAGGAGAGAATCCGCGTGGGAGAGGATATAAGGGTTGTGTCTTTTTATGACAGTGCTTCGATGGAGCAGTACCACCCTCCTATAACGGCTCTTCATGTTGCAGTCGAACAGCTGAGCTGTAAGGCGGGAGAATTAATACTTGATACTCTTAGCGGTAAAGAAGTGAAAAAGGTTAATCGCGTCGGCTGGGAATTACGTATAAGGGATTCATCCTGGAAAAAATAATCCGGGTAAATTATATGGTTTTTACCGGTAAACTCCGGTAAGTAACAAGGAGGAAAGAATGAATCGTAAATTATTGTTGTTGGGATTACTGCTCGTTCCTGCAGTTCTTTTTGCAGGCGGAAAAAAGGAAGCCGCAGCACCTGCTGCAGCAGAAGCCAAAGCGGTAACTCTTAAGGTCTGGGAATCTACAAATGGTCCCGATGAGTTTATTAGAAAAGCAGGGGAAGCTTTTACTGCAAAAAATCCCAATATTAAAATAGAGTATGTTAATGTTGAATTGGGCGATGCAGCCGGTCAGATTGCTCTCGACGGTCCTGCAGGTGTCGGCCCGGATCTTTTTGCCGCTCCTCATGATAAGCTCGGGGAGCTTGTTTCAGGCGGTCACGTTCTTGAAACCGTAAATGCCGATGCTCTTAAAGCAAAAGTATTGGGAGCCTGTTCAACCGCATTAACCTATAACGGTAAAATGTACGGCTATCCGGTATCAGCTGAAACTTACGCACTGTTCTACAACAAGGCTTTAATTAAAGAATCAGAGCTTCCAAAAACATGGGAAGACCTTGCTGCCTTTGCTAAAAAATTTAATGCGGCTAATGCGGGCAAATACGGATTTATCATGGATGTCGGTAATGCATACTACACAATCGTTTTCACAACAAGCGACGGCAACCGTCTCTTCGGTCCTTCCGGAACTGATACCACCAGCACAAATATCAACTCGGCTAAATCTGTAAAAGGTATGAAGTTCTTCCAGAATCTACGCTCTGCATTAAATGTTCCTGCAGCAGACCTGACAACTTCTGTTGCCGATGCTGCGTTCTCCGCAGGAACTGCTGCTATGCACATTACCGGTTTGTGGAACGTTGTTCCCTTCAAAAATGCCGGTGTTGATTTCGGTGTAGCTCCTCTTCCGTCACTCCCGGGCGATTCCAAACCCTCAGCCTCTTTCTCGGGAACAAGAGCAATGTTTGTATCAGCATATTCTGATTACCCGGAAGAAGCCGCACAATTCGCAGAATTCCTAGTATCAGATGAAATGCAGAAACTCCGCTTCAGTATTACCGGTGCTCTTCCTTCAATCAATACCAAGGTTGACAGCCCCTACATGGGCGGATTCCTTAAACAGCTTGATTATGCGTTCCCCATGCCTTCAATCCCGCAGATGGGTGCATATTGGGAAGCTATGAACAATGCAAGTAAAAACATCTGGGACGGTGCGGATGTTCAAAAAGAACTTGATGCCTGCAACGCTGCAATTCTTGGCAAGTAATTATTAATTGAGAAACGAGGGGCGGTATTTACTGCTCCCCGTTTTTATTTTTTTATAGGAGAATAGAAATGGAAAAAAATGCGGTCTTTGACGGCAGAGCAGAAAAAAAAATAACCATAACCGCTTCCTGTTTTATGGGACTGTCTCATATTATACAGCTGAAGGATTATGTTAAAGGAATTTTTTTTGCCTTGACAGAACTTGTGTTTCTCTTTTTTTCTCCTGTCATTATTACAAAAATAATTAATTTAATAACGCTCGGATCTCCGCAACCCGGTATTCCAATTAAACAGCGGAGTAATTCTATCTTCATGCTTATTGACGGCATCTTAACGCTGGCAATAGCCGCTCTCTTTGTTGTTATGTATATCATATCGGTGAAAAGCGCGCAGGCACGGTACAAAGAATTATGCAGGAAAAAATCTACAGTCAATCAAAAAGCTTCATTACACTTGAGCCTTTCAAAGGCTTTCCCGATTGCGGGGCTTGCTCCTTCTTTTATTCTGCTGCTTGTGTTCGTTGTTGTGCCTCTTGTTTTTTCAATCTGTGTGGCATTCACAAATTATTCAGCACCTTCTCACATTCCCCCGAACAATACTGTCGATTGGGTCGGTCTGCAGAACTTTAAGGATTTGATGGGAGGAGAGGCAACATGGTCGGCAGGTTTTGCACGTGTTGCTCTTTGGACACTTATCTGGGCTTTTTTTGCAACGCTAACCTGCTACTTCGGCGGTTTATTTATTGCAGTTCTTTTAAAAGAAAGCAGAATAAAAATTTCTCCCGTATTCAGAGTAATTTTCATTCTGCCGTATGCAGTTCCTGCGGTTGTAAGCATGCTTGTGTGGAAAAACTTATTAAACGGAACGTTTGGGACTATCAACAGAACTCTTATGCAGTTCGGCCTCATAACAGATCCTATTCCCTGGCTCGGTTCTCCGCTGCTCGCTCAGATTACCGTTATAATTATAAACATGTGGGCAGGGTTCGGCTACTTCATGCTTTTAACCATGGGAACAATGACGGCCGTTTCCCAGGATTTATACGAGGCGGCAAGGATTGACGGTGCGAATAAATTTCAAGTGCTCGGAAAAATTACATTACCACTCGTACTGTATCAGACGATGCCGCTCATCATTATGTCATTTACCCATAATATAAATAATTTCGGGGCAATATTTTTCTTAACAGGCGGGAATCCGACGGTTGTTGACAGTACGACGACAAGTGCGGGCGGTACCGACATTCTTGTCACATGGATTTACAAGTTAACTATAACGCTTTTGAAATATAATTATGCATCAGTAATTGCAGTCTTAATTTTTATTGTACTGGCGCCTTTTGCAATTTATAATTTCCGCCGGACAAAGGCCTACAAGGAAGGTGAATTATGAGAAACAGAAAGTTTATTGACAAGCTGAATAAATCATTTATCATGCTGATATTTATAATTATCTCTCTGTTTGTACTGTATCCGCTCGTATATGTTGTAAGCGCGGCATTCTCGCCGGGAGTTGGAATAGCATCGGTAAATATAATTCCGTTCGGGGATGGCTTTACCGCAAAGCATTTTATAAGGCTGTTTACCGAAACTTCATATGGAAAGTGGTTTACCAATACACTTATCATTGCGGTGAGTACAAGTATTTCGACAGTAATTATTGCATCGCTTGGAGCATATGTATATTCAAGATTTAAATTTACTTTTAAAAAACCCATGCTCATGTCCATGCTTATTCTTCAAATATTCCCGTCCTTTGTCGGTATGGTTGCAATCTATGTAATCCTTCTTCGCATTAACGGGCTTGATAAATTATGGGGACTCGTTCTTGTATATGTCGCCGGAAATATTCCGTACAATACATGGCTTGTGAAAAATTACATGGACACTGTTTCGAAAAGCCTTGATGAAGCTGCACGCATAGACGGTGCCGGACATTTTAGAATCTATGCAACAATAATACTTCCCGTTGCACGTCCTATAATAACCTTTCTTGCAATAACAAGTTTTACCGCTCCCTGGATGGATTTCATTTTCCCAAAAATGGTGCTTCGTTCTGTCGATAAGCAGACACTCGCGCTCGGACTGTTTAGTTTTGTGACCGATAAGAAAAATGAGTTTACAACATTTGCCGCCGGTTCTCTTATTGTTGCAATTCCATTTATACTATTCTTTGTCCTTTCGCAAAAAATAATGATAACCAGTTTCGGCGGCGCCGCCGTAAAAGAGTAAATATGAAAAAAATTAAGAAAACAATCTCAACGTCAGTGTTAATGCTTGCGGTTTGTCTTGTGCTCATCGGGATTTTATCCTGTGTAACTTATACATCAGGAAAAAAAGATGCAGGTATTTTTGTGAAAAAGATAGAAGGGCTTTCAAAAAACTTTGTGATGGGAGCCGATATTTCAAGCATCTTATCGCTCGAAGAAAGCGGAGTTGTATTTAAAAATAAAGAAGGAAAGCCCGCTGATATTTTTACGGTTTTAAAAGAAAGCGGTATTACGAGCGTTAGAATTCGTGTATGGAATAATCCTTTTGATGAAAACGGCAGAGGTTTCGGCGGCGGAAATGTTGATATAAAAAGGGCTGTTGAAATTGGAAAACGGGCAGCGAAGGCGAAGGTGTCTGTGATGCTCGATTTTCATTATTCAGATTTCTGGGCAGACCCTTCAAAGCAGCAGGCCCCCAGAGCATGGCAGGGAATGAACACCGATGAAAAAGCAAAGGCCCTGTATGAGTATACTAAAGAGAGTTTACTGTATGCTCTTTCAGAAGGCGTGAATGTTGCATTTGTACAAGTCGGGAATGAAACCACAGGAACTTTTTGCGGCGAGAAAAACTGGATAACTATTGCAAAATTAATGAAGGAAGGAAGCCGTGCGGTTCGGGAAGCATCAAAAGAAAAAAACAAAAATATTAAGGTTGTACTTCATTTTACCAATCCTGAAAAAGAAGGCGAGTATGAGAGGTATGTGCAGATTCTAAAAAAGCAGCAGGTCGATTACGATGTTTTCGCTTCCTCGTATTATCCGTACTGGCACGGAACTGTGGAAAACTTCAGTGCAGTGCTTGCAAAGGTTAAGGAACTTTCCGGGAAAGACGTTATGTGCTCCGAGTTCTCCTATGTTTATACATATGACAATGCAGATTTTACGGGCAATACTATTTCTAAAGAAACGATGTGCGATAAACCATGGCCTGCGACAGTGCAGGGGCAGGCTAATTCAATCCGCGAAGTAATAAATGCTGTGTCCGCCTCCGGAGGAATAGGATTCTATTATTGGGAGCCTGCATGGATTGGAGTAAGCGGTTCCACGTTGGAAGAGCAAAGGGCAATATGGGAAAAATACGGTTCGGGCTGGGCATCGAGTTATGCCTCTGTCTATGACCCGTCCGATGCAGGGGTTTACTTCGGCGGTTCTTCCTGGGACAATCAGGCGCTGTTTGATTTCAGCGGCAAGCCTCTTGCTTCATTACATGTATTTAAGCTTGTTAAAACCGGAGCAGAGACAATCCGTGTCCCCGATGCTGTTACTGAAATAGTGTTAAGAGTAAGAAAAGGGGATGAGATAAAGCTTCCGGAAACCGTATCTGTTTTATTCAATGACGGGTCAAGCTCTGTAGAAAAAGTTATGTGGGAATCAATCGGTGCCCACAGTGAAAACGGAAGTGTAATGCCTTTATCACAGATGAGCCGGTCGGGAATTGCCGAGTATTTTATATATGGAAAACTTGCATCAATCGAGACTGATATTAAGCCGTTTGTAAAGGCTGCAATAGTGGAAAAAAATTATCTTGACAACAGCTCTTTTGAAGAAAAAGACATATCAATGTGGAAGATAGAAAATATTTCAAACAGTACAACGGAATTGTTTGTACAGGAAAAAACGAGCGATGCAAAAACAGGAAATAAGGCGCTTCATTTCTGGTCAAAAACAAATCTTTCTTTTTATGTTGAGCAGACAGTAAAAAATCTAAATCCCGGGCAGTACAATTTTTCTCTAGTAATTCACGGAGGGGACGCAGGAACTCAAAATATGTATATTTATGTATTGTCGGGAGGAAAAGAATACCGGAAAGAAACAAATGTTGACGGCTGGAGGAATTTCAGAAATCCGAAAATTACAGGAATTACGGTCGGAGAAGACGGAATAGTTACCGCCGGTGCTTTTATTTCATGCAGTGCAAACGGCTGGGGATCGCTCGATGATTTTGTGCTTTCACCGCAGGAATAAAAAAGAGGATTGCGTATGACACAATATGGTTTTACTCCGCAGTATTTAACAAAAAATAATGAGCCGTGGTTCCCTGTGATGGGGGAAATACACTATTCGAGGTATCCGAAAAAATACTGGAAAGAATCGATTTTAAAAATGAAAGCAGGCGGTGTTTCCGTCATTTCATCATATGTTATATGGATTCATCACGAGGAAGAAGAAGGCGTGTGGGATTTTTGCGGAAACAAGGACTTACGCACCTTTATAAAGACATGCGGTGAATGCGGAGTTTCTCTTTTTTTACGCATAGGTCCATGGTGTCACGGCGAGGTTCGAAACGGAGGTTTCCCCGACTGGCTTTTAAAAAAAGATTTTAAAGTAAGAACAAATGATGAAGAATATTTTAAGACAGTAAAAAAATTGTATATGAAAATAGCAGAGCAGACGCAGGGGTTGTTATTAAAAGATATAGGAGTATTTCCTTCAGGCGGCCCGGTGATTGGAGTTCAGATAGAAAATGAGTTCGGGCACTGCGGAGGTCTCACCGGTCCTGAGGGGGAAGAGCACATGAAAACCCTCACCGCTATGGCAAAAGAAACTGGTTTCGATGTTCCCTTGTTTACTGCAACGGGCTGGGGAGGAGCAGTGACGGGAGGCCTTATTCCTGTGATGGGCGGCTACTGCGAAGCTCCATGGGATCAGAGGCTTACTGAAATTGAGCCGAGCGGAAATTATATTTTTACGCATGAGCGCAATGATCACAACATTGGAAGCGACTTCGGTTTCGGGACAGGAATAACTTTTGATATAACAAAGTTTCCATATTTGACGGCGGAACTTGGAGGCGGGCTCCAGGTCACAAAACACAGAAGACCTCTTGCATCTGCTCAAGATATAGGTGCAATGTCTCTTGTAAAACTGGGATGCGGCGTAAATCTTTTAGGCTACTACATGTATCACGGCGGAACAAATCCTGTCGGAAAACTATCGACGCTGCAGGAATCGCGCGACACAGGTTATATAAATGATCTGCCGGTTTTGTCGTATGATTTTAATGCGCCCATACGCGAGTATGGACAGCTTTCTCCAACATACAAAGAATTGTCGCTCCTGACAAAATTTGTTACAGACTTCAGCAGGGAGCTTTGCAAAATGAAAGCAGTTATTCCGCCTCATAATCCTCTTTCCCCTTCCAATACCGATTCACTTCGCTGCTCCTTCCGTGAAAACGAACAGGGAGAAGGGTTTGTATTTGTAAATAACTATCAGCGGCACAGGAAACAAAAAGATCATACAAACATAACACTCATAACACCGCAGAACCCGTCCGGTAAGGGTGTTTCATTTCCTCCGCTTGATGTACCCGACGCTTCATATTTTTTTCTTCCTTATAACATGAAAATAGGAGACGGTATTTTGGAATACTCGCTTGCAGCACCGTTATGCATACTCAAGAAAGAAAAACCCTTCTATGTTTTTTATACGGCACATCCTGCGGCGCAGCTGCTTTTGGCACAGGGAAGAAGTGATGAGTTATACAAATTTATTAAAGAACCATCGGATGCCGGGATTATTACACTGTCAAAAAATGATGCGCTTAATTCTGTAAAAATTGATAATAAACTGCTCATAAGCGAAGCTGAAGTATATGAAGACGGCGAAAATATAATCTGCAGTTTCCGGAAACACGGCTATGAATGCATGACGCATCTGATTGAAGAAACAAACGGGAAGAAGATATATCAGCTCGATATTCCACAGTGGGAGGGGGATGATTGTTTTTTGACAATTTCCTATTACGGAAATACCGCCTGCCTCTATGAAAAAAAAGATCTCATAGCAGATAATTTTTTTATCAGTCCTGATCTAACGTGGGAAATAGGATTGAAACGGTTCGGAAAAGGAAAGTCTCATTCATTCAGACTGGAAATTACGGCTCTCAATGAAGACGATGCCGTATATCTTGAAAAGAAACCTCCGTTTACAAATGGTAAAGCATGTTCATTGCAGTCTGTGTCCTGTATTCCGTATGAAATAAAGCGTTATTCCAAGATAGAACTTGAAAAGGGCATTCACGGTATAAGAATTATGTAGAGACTTTAAGGTAATAAAAAAAAATATAAAATCATACTTTGGTATGAAGTAAATAATTACTCTATATAATACCCTTTAGGTACTAAAAGGATTAAGGGGTATAGTATGTTTAAAAGCAATACATTTTTTTATTTATTGAGATTTTTTTTTGCAGCATGTCTTAGCGTTATTCTTATGTCCTGTCCGGATAACTATCCGGTAAATAAGACTTACTATGTTGCGCCGGACGGGAATGACTTGTACAGCGGGTCACAGAAAAGACCGTGGGCTACTTTTGAAAAGGCAGCCGCTAGTGCAGTACCCGGTACTACAATATACGTGCGGGGTGGTACCTATACACAACGGCTTATTATTACATCGTCAGGAACAAAGGAAGAGCCTATTACATTTGCAGCCTGCCCGGGGGAAATACCTATTATTGACGGAACAAGTATTGAAATTCCGGATACATGGGGAGGGCTCATAGATTCCGGGGCAAATAGTCATATCATTATTAGCGGTTTTACTCTTCAAAATTCCGGGTCTTTTGGTATTCATGTCTATAAGGGAAGCAGCATTACTATAGATCATAACACCATAAGTAACTCAGTTAGTTTCGGTATATATAGCGGAGAGAATTCCAATATTAACATAATCAATAACACTATTACTAAATCGTCCTCAGAACCAAATATTTGGGGCGGCGGAATACTGGTCACAGACTCCTCAAATTTTGAAGTCTCGGAAAACACAATTAAAGATGGATACGGTGCAGGCATTAGCGTATTCCAGGCGATTTCTGCGGGCCTTGTTCATAACAATATAGTTCAAAATCAAAAAGGAGAAGGTGTCTTTTGTTTTACAGAAAAAAAAGCTCTCTCAGACATTGATATTTATGCAAACAAAATTTCCAGTTGTATTGAAGGATTAAAGATAGGAGCACAGGAAGAGGGCAGCATTGACAGGCTCAGGTTTTATGAAAATACTGTCAGTCAATGCAGCGGTTTCGGAGTTTGGGTTTCTGTCAATGCCGTAAAGGATCTTGCAAATTATATTAGGGATATTGAGATTTACAAAAATTCTATTTCCCAAAATTTAACAGGGATAACAATTTCTGTTCCGCATAACAGCAGGATGGAGAGGATTAAGATTTACAATAATATAATACATAAAAACACAGTATCAGGTATTTCAGTTGATGATTATACAAAAAATACTGCTTATATTTCCTCTGTTTCTATTGTTAACAATACAGTCTGGAAAAACGGTTTTGGAGGAAACCTTGCTGATGCTCACGAGTGGGCATATGGAGGAATTTTTATTACAGCGCCGAACGCTCAAAACATTCTTATTAGAAATAATATTGCCGCACAGAATAGAAATTTTGCCATTGCTGTAACCACAGAGGTGGATTTAAATCAGGCGGTTATTGATCATAATCTTGTTCAAACATCATGGACATATTGGTGTGACCAGGGAGGAACAGATTTGATCCAAGGGGACCCTTTATTCACTAATCCCGAGGCAGGCGACTTCTCTCTTCTTCCAGGTTCGCCTGCAATCAATACTGGCAGTTCTGAGGGCGCTCCATCATCTGATTTTAACGGCACATCACGAGCGGAGGGAGCCGGTGTTGATATAGGAGCAATTGAGTATAAGTGAAAACCTGATTCATGGATTGGGATATAATCCTTCTCCACGTAATATTGAAAATAATTCGTTTCTGCTCGATATTCCAAGTTTATTATATAAACCGGCAGTGTGTGTTTTGACAGTGGGAACACTCAAACATAAAGACTCGGCAGTATCAGTCTGAGTGCATCCTGCTGATATATGATGAAGTATTTCTGCTTCTCTCCTGCTTAACCCATAACGGTTAATAAATGATGAAATGTTCTGCAAAGGTCTGCATATGCAAAGTATGCCGAAGAGGTCGCCCCAGCGGTCTACTATTATATGAAAATCTGCGCGAACCGGAAGAATTCCTCCTGTTGCTATTTTAAGAATTTCTTCCCTGGAACAAATTTTATCTTTGGAACTTATTACTATATTTAAATATTTCGTAAGAGTCGTCGAACAGGTAAAAATATCTTCTAGAAGTATTTTACCGCTATCCTCCTTTCTTGCCGTAAGTTTTCGTGCAGCAATATTAATGCTGGAAATTTTCCAATCAGCATCAATGATAAAAACGGCTTCTTCTATACCGGAAATTAATTCCCGCCCGAACTGCGCAGGGCTTAAACGCATTAGACCGTAACGGATGATTCCATAACTTATAAAACCCATCCAAAGAAGAGGAATCGAACTTGTAAGAGAAGGATAGCCCAAACCACCCAGATATATATCCAGTCCTAAGGAAATAACAATGCCGCCTAAGGTGCTTGTTATAATTAGACGGGACTGTAGTTTTTCCCGCCTAAGTGATGAATTCCTTCCCCAGAAGTAAACTAGTATAAGACCGATGAAATTTATGCTATTTACAACAATATGATGGGAAATATAGAAGAATCCGGTGAAAAACTGTATTGCAATAAGATTCCATCCCCAGTTGGCTGTTTGGAGAACACCAATACAGCATACAGATGCAACAAGAAACGGAATCATTTGTTTCCAGTTCTTTCCGGTTAAATGAAGGAAAAAGAATACCGCAGAAAGCGCATACAGCTCAGCTCCGGTATAGGTAATCTTATCAAATAAAATGGAGTAGTGAGAACCCGTATAAAGGCTCTGTCCTGCAGAACCAAATGCCCAAAGAGCAAAAGCTGTACAAAGCACAGTAAACGACCTGTTAATTTTAGAAGATGTATCAAATAAAAGAGTCAGAATACCCAAATAAATATAAGAAACACAGGCTATGCTTGAAATTATAGCAAAGCTAATCATAGAATAACCTCAACATTATTTTTAGTGTACATAAAATTATAGGATTCAAATTCTTCTCTGTCAATTATTTTACCATGAACCTTGGTTTACTGAAATTTATTGAATCTGATCTACTGTCTTTTTTCAAATTTGACAGATTCTCCGGGCTGTCGTATAATGAGCATTCTAACAGTTATAAATAGTTAGTAATTAACAAATGGAGAGTTTATCATGTTTAAACGTTCTTTTTTTCTCAGTTTTATTGTAATCGTTTTATTATCCTGTACCTTTGATGCAGGGATTCCTGAAGAGGAAGAAAACCCGGAGGATACTTTAAAAACAACAAAAGTTCTTTCTGCTTTTTCATTTTCGAAGGCATCAAATACTTCATTGTCTGAAGATGTAATTGGTATTATTCAAGGTTCGAATATTACGGCAACAGTTCCTTCCGGAACAGATGTAAAAACATTAAAAGCTTCTTTTACAATAACAGGTGTATCGGTCTCGGTAAATGGTACTATTCAGACGAGCGGTGCTACTGCTAATGATTTTACTAATCCTGTAACGTATCAGGTAAAAGCAGAAGACGGTAGTACGAAAGATTATAGTATCACCGTGACGGTAAAAACTTCACCAGAGGTAACAGATAAAGACATTACGGCTTTTTCATTCGCTGCCTCTGCTAATAGCGGTCTTTCGGCCGATATAAAAGGTGTTATTGACGGCTTGACAATAACAGCGGCTGTACCTTATAAAACAGATTTAAAAGCCCTTAAAGCTTCTTTTACAACAACAGGTGTTTCAGTAAGCGTGAACGGCACGGCACAGACGAGCGGAACAACTGCCAACGATTTTACAAATCCTGTGGTTTACCGGGTTACTGCTGCAGACGGCTCTGCTCAGGACTACACAGTAACTGTTACTGCGGGGAAAAGTACAGATAAAGATCTAACATCTTTTTGTTTTGAGACATCATCCAACAGTCAGCTTTCATCTAATGTTACAGGAATTATTTCCGGTACAGAAGTAACTGCCGAAGTTCCCCGGGGAACAGATGTAAAAACCTTGAAAGCCTCTTTTTCAACAAATGGTGTATCTGTAACAGTAAATGGTTTAACGCAGGAAAGCGGAATAACAGCCAATGATTTTACAAATTCTCTAGCGTATCGAATAAAAGCTGCAGACGGCAGTACTAAAGATTACACCGTAAAAGTAACTGTACAAAAATCGGCAGGAAAAGAACTAACATATTTTGGTTTCACAGCTGCAGCGAATTCTGACCTCTCATCAGATATAACTACAGCAATAAACGGTACAAACATAACAGCTACAATTCCTTACGGTCCGTATATTAGCAGTCTTAAAGCCTCGTTTACCACAACAGGAACATCAGTAACCGTTGCAGGTACAGCACAGACAAGCGGAATAACACCGAATAACTTTAATAATCCTGTAATCTATTGCGTAACAGCTGAAGACGGAACGTATCAGAATTATACAGTTACACTCACACTAAAAGTGACAAGAGAACAATTATTGGAAATGATCGCAGCCGGAAAAAATGTAACAAAGGTTGATACATCAGATATTACTGATATGAGCAGTCTCTTTTTAGATAATGCATCATTTGATCAGGATATATCAGGGTGGGATGTGTCAAACGTTACAACTATGAAAAGTATGTTTAAAAATGCATCCAGCTTTACTCAGGATATATCAAGCTGGGATGTTTCTAAAGTAACTGATATGAGCTTAATGTTCCAGGGCGCAGTTAAATTTAATCAGCCCATTGGAGAATGGGATGTTGCAAATGTTACTAACATGATGGGAATGTTCTTCGACAACGAAGTGTTCAATGGACCAATAGGAAGCTGGAATGTTTCTAAGGTAACCAATATGAGTTTCATGTTTTATTCATCAATTGGTGAAGCAGCTTTTAATCAGGATATATCAGGCTGGAATACTGCAAACGTTACCGACATGAGCTATATGTTTGTTAATGCCCGTGACTTCAACCAGCCCATAGGCAGCTGGAATACTGCAAACGTTACAAACATGTATTGTATGTTTATGTCTGCTAATTCATTTAATGCAGATATCAGCGGCTGGAATACTGCAAAGGTGACCAATATGAACTCGATGTTTCGGGCAGCTTGGAGATTCAATCAAGATATAGGCGGCTGGGATGTTTCAAACGTTACCGACATGGGTTATATGTTCGATGAAGCCGGCGATTTTAATCAGGGCATCGGCAGCTGGAATGTAGCTAAGGTTACCACCATGGAGCAAATGTTTTCTTCTGCCGACGAGTTCAATCAGGACATTTCAGGCTGGAACGTATCAATGGTTAGCGACATGAACAATATGTTCGCCCAAGCAGATGCTTTTAACCAAAATCTTTCAAGCTGGTCTTCTCATGTTGCGGAAGACATTGTGTACTACGGCTTTTCATACGGATCGTGTCCCCTTGTAATAACATATCATCCATATGAGAGTTGGGATAATTAGTTTCTTTTATTGATTTACAAAAGGACTGCCCCCTCAGGCGGTCCTTTTCAAATTTGACAGATTTCGCTTCTCATCGTATAATTTCCTAATTAACTATTTAAAAGTTACACATAATTTTTCGGGAGTTTATCATGTTTAAACGTATTCTCTTACTCGTTCTTTCTGCTTTTATTCTTTTCAGCTGCCAGCCTGACAGACCATTGAGCACCGCAAAGGAAATCACCGCCTTTAGTTTTCCTGCAGCCGTCAATCCGGGTCTTGGTGCCGATATTACCGGAACCATTAGCGGGACAACAATTACCGCAACAGTCCCTTTCGGAACTAATTTAACAGCCCTTAAAGCCTCTTTTACGACAACAGGAGTTTCGGTGGTAGTGAGCGGAGCTGAACAGACAAGCGGAATGACGGTTAATGATTTCACAAACGCGCTTACCTACACCGTTACAGCGGAAGACGGAAGTACGCAGAATTACTTGGTGACAGTAAATATCCCTGTTACAATAGAGCAATTAAAACAAATGATCGGAAGAGGCGAGGATGTGACAAGGGTTGATACATCCGGCATTACCGATATGAGCTATCTTTTTTTTAGAAGTGGAACTTTCAATCAAGATATATCCGGATGGGATACATCAAACGTCACCGATATGCACTATATGTTCTCTTTTGCCGAAGCTTTTAATCAGGATATCTCAGGATGGAATACCGCAAATGTAACCAACATGAAAGCTATGTTCCAACACGCCGCTTCTTTCAATCAGAGCATCGGCAGCTGGGATGTCTCAAAGATTACAAATATGGAATTCATGTTCTACGATGCCGAAGCTTTCAATCAGGACATCTCTAGCTGGTCTGACCATGTTGAAGAAAACATTGAGCATACTTGTTTTTCAAGCGGATCATGTCCCCTTACTTTAGAATATCATCCGTATGCAAACTGGAATTAGTAAAGGCTCATACATACGCCCTTTATTAGATGCAGGAGAGTGTAGATTATTTTGAAAGGAATAATACCAGATGTAATCCTGCTTGTTGGGAAAAAATTTTTAGGTTTTATAGAATTTATTTACAAGGAGATGACAGATGAAATTATGTAAGGTTTTTATTTTATTAATCACAGGAAGTATCCTGTTTTCATGTGTGACAAAAGCACCACCTGCAGAAGTTAAACAGGAACAATTCTTCGAACTTGGGCAGACTGGTCCCGGGGGCGGTATTGTTTTCTATGATGCAGGGTCATATGAAAAGGGCTGGCGGTATTTAGAGGTCGAACTCAACAGCAGTTATGAATGGGCGTGGGGAGATACAAAGAATTACTTAACCGCTAAAGAAAGAAATATCGGCAGCGGACCTGCAAATACAAAAAGAATGATTGAAAAAATTAAGGGAGAGTTTACTGCTGCAGACGGCTGTTCAAATGTCAAACACGGGAATGGTTCATGTGATGATTGGTTTTTACCGTCAGCAGATGAGCTTTTTGCGCTTTATGAATATCTTTTAACTACTGATTACAAACCAAAATCTTCTGCTTACTGGACATCCACAGAATACTCAAAAACGTTAGCTTCTTATATTACTTTAGAGGGTAGAGAAATATATGGAACTAAAACCGAAATTCATGGTATTACTCCAATTAGAGCTTTTTAGTCATTGTGTTACTGCCATAATCTGAATCTTATAGTATACTAAACGTACAGGAGTTATTTCATGTACGACACAATCATCATTGGAGCGGGGCTCTCAGGTCTTACTTCTGCTTCTCTCCTTGCTAAAAGAGGGCTTAAGGTTGCAGTAATAGATAGAAGTCAGCATCCCGGAGGCGCGTGCGGCAGTTTTAAAAGGGGTCACGTTACCTTTGATCAGGGTTCTGCCATGCTCTACGGCTTCGGCGAAAAGGGCTTTAATGCACACCGCTTTGTCATGAATTGCCTCGAAGAACCCCTTGATATTATCCGCCATGATCTATTGTACTGCGTCAACTTTGACGGCAAACGCATTCATTTTTATGCCGATATTGACCGCTTTACCGATGAGCTTTCTTTGGTCTTTCCGTCCGAAAAAGATAACATAAAGCGTTTTTACCGCGACATGAATACTATTTACCGCCATGTTCTTATTGAAAGCCCGCTCTATGCCTCTGCCGATGAAATAAGCGCTTCTCAGGGATTTAATATAGTACTGCGTCACCCTATTTCATTTATGCGCTTTTTAAGCTTTTTGAACATCAGTGCAGAAAAACTATTAAAAGGCTATTTCAAAGACCCTGAAATTTTCAAGTTCTTTGACAAACTTACATCCACCTACTGCTATGCCACGGTAAAAGAAGCGCCTGCGGTACTTGCCGCAATTATGTTTGTCGACAATCACGAGGGCGGAAGCTATTATCCTGCAGGAGGCTCGTTTTTTCTGCCGGGAAAACTTGAAAAGGTAATAGAGGAAAACGGCGGCGACATGTTCCTAAAAAAATGGGCAGATTCCATACTTTTCGATAAGAACAAGCCCTGCGGTGTTAAACTCAAAGACGGAACCGAACTTTATGCAAGAGACATAATTTACTCAGGCACGGTATGGAACCTCTACGGTAAACTTATTAGGCATCCTTTTGCATCAAGAAAACGCATAGCATGGGCGCGAAAACAAATTCCAACATACCCGAGCGTAGTCATGTACGCCGTGGTTGAAAAATCAGTTATTCCGAAGGATACAGCACCTGTAGAGATGCTCGTGGGGAATCCCGATCAAATTGATGAAAGCGAAATTACTGTCTACCTCTTGAGCCTCGATGACAGAACACTTTGTGCAGAGGATGAACACACCTTTGTTGTTATAGGCCCGACCTTTGAAAAATGGGACAGACTTAAAAGAGAGGATTATCTGGAGCTGAAAAAAAAAGAACAGGAGAGGCTTACCGAAGTACTCGAACGGCGCTTTCCGGGATTAAAAAAGGCGCTTCGCTCTGCAGAAATTGCAACGCCGAAAACCATTGAACGCTATACCATGAAAAATGGAGGAGCTGCCGCAGGACCTAAGCAGATGCTCGACCAGCATATATTAAAACGGCTGCATATTCGAACAGAATGGAAAAACCTTTTGTGCTGCGGAGAATCTACCGTCATGGGAACGGGCACTCCGACGGTAACTACTTCGGGTTTGTCGGCGGCAAATATTATATTAAAAAGATCCGGCAAAAAGCCCTTTGTATACCGTAAAGGAATGAAGAACTTTGTGCGGACAGTGCCCAAGCCCTTCACGGCCGGCATGATGTATGCAGACTACAGCGGTGAAGAAAAAGAGGTACTAAAGGAAGCAATGCGGTGCAGGTTCTGCGAGCACCCGTCCTGTACCTCCCCCGGTAAAACTATTATCAGACTATTAAATGATAACGAAAGAGCTG
Source organism: Spirochaetota bacterium (assembly GCA_023398165.1). Classification (GTDB taxonomy): domain Bacteria; phylum Spirochaetota; class Spirochaetia; order Treponematales; family Treponemataceae; genus JAAZLA01. The sequence goes on from JAEWSQ010000003.1 coordinate 77,360, forward strand.
AAAACTGGGCTGATATTCCAGGCATCATGAGGCGTGTTTCTGTCGGGAATTTTTTCGGCGCAAAAAAGCGGTGGGTAGAGACGAAGCCCGAGGCTGAGACAGTTCCCGGGGCTAGGACAAAACCCGAAGAAGAGCTGACAGCAACAGAGATTGAGACAATCCTGTATCAGTATGAACAGAGGTGCATCTGCAAGGTTCAAACCGGAACACCGGTTGCTATAAGAAAAATAATTTCTTATTTGCAAAACAGTAGGGTATGATGTACAGTGGAAGGGAGAGGTGATTATGGACAGCACGCTGTTTAGAAAATATGTTAAAAATGTAGAAAAAAGAATAGAACCGAAAAAGGTATCATTTGCGTATCAGGGTGCAGAGTTTTTAAAAAAACTGCCCCTGTTTATCCAGAGAAAAATTATTGGAAGCGGCACGCAAAAAGATCCCTATATGGGCTTTGTGGTAGAACCCTGGAGCCTGTTTCTTTCGTATGAGATTACGCAAAAAGATGTTGAACATTTTCTGAGTGCAAATTATGAACTGCTTCCTGTATCAATTTTTGAAGGAACTCCAAAAAAAAACTGTGCTATTCTCGGCCTCTTTAATATTCACACCGATGTATTTTGGGGCAGCAGGTTTGAAATCTATGTCATAGCTCGAAATAAAGATACTAATTTAGCGTCATGGATTATCTATGATTACGAATCAAATACCATAAATTATGATCCGGGGAAAGGCTTCTTAAGTCCTACTCTCCAAAGCTGTGTTTTTACCACAACCCATAAAGGTGAAATAGTAACTGATATTACAAGCCTCAAGGGATCTAATGCCGTCAAGCTCACTGCAGATATTAAAAATGCAGACAAGAAAGCGCTGGATAAGCAGCTGTGGATCGAAGGAAATTTATCTATAGATTATTCTGGAGAAATGGGCGACAAGGCAAGCGATCCGTTCGGGCTGATTTTTGATCCTGAGGAAATGAAAGAAGCTTTGTTTATAGAAACAAATAAAATCGAAATAGAAGACATGAACTTTGGTTTTATACATAATAGAAGCACCTTGCTGGAAGCCTGTGTCTTTCCTTATGCACAACATTTTATTACGACTACAATTCCAAAGGGTCATGAGATGAAAAATGAAAACGATCTGGAAAATAAAATTAAGGAAATTGCGGGTGAATAATAATCTATAAGATTAAAAACTGCTCCGGGGTATAAGTCTGCACTCTTGAATGTTTAAAATCAGAAATATTTCTTGTAATAACATAATCGATGTTATTTTTGATACACCTGTCCCATGCGGGCAAAAAATGACAGGAAGCCATTACTGTACTCATGGTATGGTATTCATGAGATGACACAGGAGGATGTATGGACTGGACAACACGGCTGACACAGGCGCTCGAGTATCTGGAAGACAATCTTGAAGGTCCGGTAAGTATTGAAAAGGCGGCGGAACTGGCCAACTGCTCTTTTTTTCATTTCTGCCGGATGTTCGAAGTTGTGTTCAATGTAAGCCCTGCGGAGTATGTGAGGAGAAGGCGCCTAAGCAAGGCGGCTCTCGACATAGCTGCCGGAGGCGAAAAGGTAATCGATGCGGCTCTCCGCTACGGCTGGGACAGTCCCGAATCTTTTGCAAAGGCCTTCAAACGGTGCTTCGGCATAACTCCATCGGAGGCGAAAGAGGGTAAAAAGCAGCTTGAGCTGTGGCCCCCAATACGGCTAGCTGTCATGCTCAAAGGAGACAAGACTATGAAGTATAAGATCGAAGAAAAAAAAGCTTTCGACTGCATCGGCATCACTATTAGAACAACAAACACGGACAATCAGAACATGCATACTATACCGCAGTTCTGGGAAAAAAACGGTAAAGCAGGCGTAGTGGATGCCATTGCAAAGTACAGCGGTAAAATGGGACTCCTGGGTGTATGCTATGACTATAACTGCGCAGATGAAACCTTTGCCTACTCAATAGCGGTCGAAAAAGGTAAAGAGCCTCTTTCATCCTTTCCTGAAGGAAGCCATGTCTTTTCTATTCCTTCCGCAACTTACGCCGCCTTTGAATGCCGGGGTCCGAACCCTGAAGCGGTGCAGAAACTGTGGAAGGACATTTATGCAGACTGGTTCCCCTCTTCGGACTATGAACATGCAGGAACAGCCGACTTTGAGGTGTACCCCATGCAGGATCCAATAGACCTCCCCGATATGAGCAGCGACTACCGCACCGAGGTATGGATTCCTATAAAGAAGAAGAGTAAGTAAACACATGTAGAACAGCATACGGTTCTGCACCGGTAAAGAGGTCTTGCACAGCGCGGGGCCTTTTTTTACAATTATTAAATGCCATGGTGTATACTTTTAATAGTAATGGAGGTGGTATATGGATTTGCACACGGTTTTATTTCTCTCTGAGTATAACAAAATTGTTAATGAGAAAATGAACAGTTATATATCAGTGCTGAATGAAGAATCATGGGTCAGGAATTTCGGAGGATACTTCCCGTCTATTAAATCTCTGTGTAATCATCTATATATCTGCGACACAAACTGGCTTAAGCGGTTTTCAAAGCTTAAAAAATTTACCTTTGTCGATGGGACAAAAATACCTGACGGCTTAAGCTTTACAACTGATACTATTACAGATATTCCCGATTACCTTACAAAAAGAGCGCTGCTCGACAAGAAAATTATTGAATTCTCATATGAGCTGAAAGATGAAGATTTAAATAAAAATTTAACCTACATAGACTCACACGGGATTGAGTATACAAAAAACATGGGGTTCCTAATTATGCACATGTTTAACCACGAAACTCATCACAGAGGTATGGTTTCGCTTTATCTTGATGAATTGAAAATAAGTAATGATTTTTCAAATATCTATGATATACTATAGAAATAATGAAAAGAGGTTCAGTATTTCTGTTTTTTTTGATAATTCTCCTCTCTCCCTGTTTTTGTAAAAGAACGGCTCCGAAGGAAGTTCCTTCAATTGTTGTACATGGAATTGAGTTCAGAGTTGCTCATTTTTACGTTTCAGAAAACAATACTGTACACAACGGCGGAATTATTGAAGTCTATGATTACAATACAAACACCAAAATAGATACAATTGTAGTGTATACAACAGAGTATTCATCCGTAACGGAAAAAGATGTACAGGACGTTTATATAATAAAGATGAAACTGCTAAACTCAAAAACGCTGCAGATTACAAATGAGAAAAGGCAGGTATTTGAGATTAATATTGAAAAATATACTTTAAACGAGGTACCCAATGAAGAAATGGTATGATGAAGAATATGAATGGGACATTGAAGTAACCGGGTTTCTCCGCGGTGATCACACAGAACGCTACTGCCGCAACGGCGAGGAAATCGGCGACACGTATACGTGCACCTACGGCTGTCCTGTTAATAAAAACGGACAGGGAATCTGCTCGAAAACAATGATGCTGATGTTTCCTATTATGGAAGCGGTCAGAAGCGGAGGAGATCTTGAAAACATAGGCGGAAGCAGTAAATATACAAAAGACCTTGTGTGTCCCGACGGCTGCGTCATGTTCAGGATGACTGCGAAGAAAACAGGAAACGAGAACTTTCATAAAGGGAAGTTTTATAACTAGGGTATGGAAATCATGAATACTGTCAATGAGAATCTGAAAGCCTTTCTCGATGAGTCAGGGCGTGTAAAACGATGGCCTAAGAAAAGTGCAGACAAAAAAAATGTGCTTCAGTACCTTCAGGCGAAATTTAATGAAGGCAGAACATATTCCGAGGCGGAAGTAAATACGGTGCTGCAGATGTGGCATACTTTTAATGATCACGCGCTTCTAAGAAGAGAAATGTATAATAACTTTCTCCTGGACCGCACTCCGGACTGCAGGGAATACAGGATTACAAAGCAGCCTGATAATACTCTGTAGATTACTGTCTCTTATCCCCGTACCTTGGAAAAATCTCTTGCGTTTTTCATGTACCTGTAATAAAATAAATAACAATAAATAAACTAAAAAAATTGAAGGATAGCAGCTCTCATGAATCTAATCAGGAAATTTTTGATTCTCATTGGTATTCTTTCCGGTATAATGTTCATCTCAGGTTTTACGGATTCAACTACCGCTTTTAAAGTTGTTACTAAACTGGTACCAACATTTTGTCTTGCCCTCTATTTGCTTTTTTCAAAGGTATCGAAAAGAAATCTTTTTGTATTCATCGGTATACTCTTTTCCATGGCCGGTGATTTTTTTATGATTTTTGATAAAAATCAGCTGCTGCTTGCAATAGGTATTCTGACAAATCTTTTGGGTATAGTCTGCTATCTAATATACTTCCTTGGTTTTTCAAAGGAGCTTAAACTGCAGTATATATGGCCGGTTTTTGCTGTAATTACGATTATGTACGTACTATTGTTTGAGAACTTAGGCCCTTTAAAAATTCCTGTTTTTTTCTACTGCTCATTTTTTATACTGCTTGTCTGGCGGGCAAATATTGCAAAAGATGTCATAAAAAACACAGAGGGGCTGTATCTGTTTTGGAGTGCTTTATCGCTGATCATCAGCGACTGCCTTTTAAGTGTAATGCTTTTTAATATAATCGATTTTAGTATTGTTTTTTATGGAATTGAAATGGTTCTGTGGTGGGGCGGATTAATAGGACTTACTGTGTTCAGCGTAAAAGAAAAAGAAAGTACATCTGAGGGAAAAAGCAGATAAATAAATCTCTTGCTTTTACCAGTTTTGAGGTATACAATTTGTAATCAATATGGAAGAAATAGTGAACACCTCGAATGCAGTCATAGGCGCCGCAGGATCCCTTTTAGGACTGTTCGATACAGTATTCGACAAAGTCGAGTCTGTAAAAAAGAGGAACCTTTCCAAGGAAACTTATCTGCGTGCATATTACCTTGAAGTAATATCAAATATTGAAATACTCAACTGTTTGAATTCCAATACACTACATACAGTACCGGTTAACAGTACTGTATTTAAAAGTTTTATTAATCAGCTTGAAACACATATAGGTTTGTCACTCTTATTCAACGCCGAGCAGGAGAAACAGGATATATTCAGTTTTTTAAAAAGCAGGGGAAGAATAAACAATCCTAATGGAAGTATTGTAAAATATCAGAACGGTAAAGAAGTACTTGAGACTAAAAAAACTGTGTATGAGAATGTACTGCAGGCGGTATCTTTTACTGTAGTTAAAATAGAACTTTTAAAACGGTTTTCTCTTTTAAGTGATAATGAATTGGAAATATACAATAAAATTCAGCTGCGTAAAAGAATTATTAATATAAGAGAAAGATTTATTATGATCAAAAACGTCATGAGCAATTTGGACGGAATTAAAGAGCTTGCCCGGTAGAAACGTGCAGCAAGGAGTGAATATGGATTTAAAGACAAAGAAAACGTACAGGTCTTTGTATAAAACAGCTTTTTTTTCAACAATTATTATGCTTGTAATAATTCCGCTGCAGATACTTGTATTTATTCTGACAAAGATGCCGGCGACAACGGTGGAATGGTTCTCATTATTTCATGAGAATATACTTGTCGGTTTTTTTCATGCAGATTTTTTTATTCTGGTTAATAATATTTTAATAGCAGTTATTTATGTTGCCTTCTATCACACCTTAAAGGAAGTGAATAAAGGAATAATACAGATTGGCCTTGTTTTGGGAATCATAGGAATATCAGCATATATTTCATCAAATAGAACGTTTGAACTTCTGCGTTTATCTCAGGAATATTTTGCCTCATCAAATGAAACTGAAAAAACAATAATTGAGGTCGCAGGAAAAGTCTGCCTTCTGGGGTGGCAGGGAACAGCGTTTGACGCCTATTATGTACTCAACGGAATAGCGTTATTCTGTATCTCTATGCTGATGTTTAAAAGCAAAGACTTTTCAAAGGCTTGTGCAGCATGGGGTTTCCTTGCAGCTGTTTTTATGATAATCCCTTCAACAGCAGGATCGCTAGGTTTAATTTTTTCTCTGCTCTCATTAATTCCATGGTACGTTTTCAGTATCTTATTTGCAAAAAGGTTTTTACAATTGTCAAAACCTGAGTGATTAAGGAGGATTATGAATAATTCTTATTCGGATTTATTAAAAATTCTTGAAAAGCGTTTTGAGCAAAACAAAGAAAGACATCCCGGACATGACTGGCTCTCGGTTAAGTCTATCCTGACTTCGAATGAATCATACCTGCAGACTGTGTTTAATATGGAAGAAACAGGAGGAGAGCCTGATGTTGTGGGAAATACCGATAACGGTTTTATTTCTATAATCGACTGTTCAAAGGAAACACCCCTTACTAGGCGCGGCCTTTGCTATGATGATGAAGCACTCGAAAGCAGAAAAAAGGACAAACCTTCAGGAAGCGCTGCCGCCGCCGCAAGAGAAATTGGGGTAGAACTTCTGGATGAAGATCAATATAGAATACTGCAGGAATACGGTCACTTCGATGAGAAAACATCGAGCTGGATAAAAACACCCGAGGCGGTACGCAGGCTCGGGGGCGCTTTATTCTGCGACAGGAGGTACGGCCGCGTATTTACATACCATAACGGAGCGGAATCTTATTATTCGGTACGCGGATTCAGAGGAATAGTAAAAATATGGAAACAATAAACACGGTTGAATTAACAGATGAATCTCTTTTCCCTGATGAAAAAGTTCTTAAGAGTGTTCTTGGAAATGCATACTCTGCCTACACCGCACTAGTGGATCTATTTTCTTCAAAGAATATGACAATTGAATGGCGCTACTATAAAGACGGCAAGGCGTGGCTATGCAAGGTTCAGTATAAGAAAAAAACGATAGTATGGATGTCCGCATGGAAAGGTTTTATGCAGTCTACCGTGTATGTTATGGACCGCCATCTTGAAGGTCTCTTAGGTTTAAAAATCAGTGAAAATACTAAAAAGAAAATTTTAAGTACAAAAAATGTCGGCAAATCAAAGCCCTGTATTTTTGAAGTAAGGAATACTGATATTTTATCTGATATTGAAAAAGTAATGGACTATAAAATATCAGCTACGTAGTGTATAGGAGTACAGATTTGTCTTTGCAGAATATTTACGATAATGAAATCTTTTTTGAAGGCTACAGGAATATTCGAAATAATGATGTAAATGCAAATATTCTTTTTGAAAAGCCTTCTCTCTTTTCTCTTCTGCCTGCTATGTCAGGTTCTTCAGTTCTTGATCTCGGTTGCGGGTATGGTGAAAACTGTGCGGAGTTTGTAAGGCTTGGAGCTCAAAGAGTTACAGGGATTGATCTTTCAAAGAAAATGCTCGAGACAGCCTGGAAAGAAAACTCTCATAAAAAAATTGAATATATAAATATGCCGATGGAAGATATTGGGAAACTGGACAAAAAGTTTTCTATTATTATAAGTTCTCTTGCCGTGCATTATGTGGAAGATTTTAAAAGTCTTTGCATTAACGTGTACAATTTGCTTGAAGAAAACGGAATCTTCGTATTCTCGCAGGAGAATCCGGTCAACACCTGCTTTACTTCAGGAGCCCGCTGGACCCGCGATGAAAGCGGAAATATTGTGCATGCAAATATTTCAAACTACAGTTTTGACGGCAAAAGAGAATCAACGTGGTTTGTGGATAACGTTGTAAAGTATCACCGTACTTTTTCGAGTATTATTAACACCCTGATTGAATCAAAATTTATTCTTGAACAGCTCATAGAGCCTGTTCCTTCAAAGGAGATTATGGAAAAGTATCCTGAATACAGGCGCGATATACATAAGCCAGATTTCCTTCTAGTACGGGTACGCAAGGGGATGATTACATGAACATAGGAGATATATTTGATTTTGGTTTGTATACATGGAAAGTACTCGACATGAAAGAGGATGCAGTGCTCCTCATTACAAAAGAAATAATTGAACAGCGCGACTACCATACTAAAAAAGAAAGTGTTACCTGGGAGCACTCGGAAATCCGGCATTTTTTAAATACTGAATTTCTTGGAAGATTCAGCGAAGCGGAGCAGAAAAAAATTATTCCGGTACTGAATAAAAACCCCGGCAATCCGTGGTATGGGAGTGACGGAGGCAAAGACACCACAGATAACGTATTTTTATTATCGATGGATGAATGCGTCAGGTCATATTTCGGCGACAGCAGCAGGCTTCTCGACAACCCGAAGCCGAATCAGAGGTACTGGTTTGACCGCAAAGACGAAAACAATAGTAAGAGGAAAGCCTCATTTCATTGCGGCGGATGGTGGTGGTGGACCCGCACTCCGGGAAAAAACAATAAAGTTTCGGTGTACATTCACGGCGACGGGAATATTGGAATTCAAGGAAACGGTATATGCAAAACCTCCTTCAATACGCTTCATTTTGTCACGCAAAGCAATGAAGGCGGCTTAAGACCGGCTTTATGGATAAAAGTGTAGATTTTCATCAGGGTATCCGGATTTTTTTAAGTGGCATGCTTCATTTCTTCTTGACAAAATGAAATCATACAGCTATAGTGTTACTATAAGAAGTAACGTAGTATCAAGGAGTTATTATGAAAAAAATCATACTTTTTGCTTTAGTCTGTCTATGCTCAACTGTTCTTTTTGCACAGGGAGCGGTAAAAATCGGAATTTCCAAAATCGTTCAGCATCCTGCCCTCGATGCGACAGAGCAGGGAATCATGGATGCCATAAAGGCTGCCGGAATTAATGCGGTTTTTGATCTTCAGAATGCAAACGGCGATGTTAATACTGCAGCACAGATTTCCAATAAATTTAAATCAGATAAAGTTGCTATTGCTGTCGGTATAGCTACTCCCGTTGCAATATCGCTCGTGAACACAATTAAAGATGTTCCAGTTGTTTTCTCTGCTGTTACCGATCCTGTCGGTGCAGGTCTTGTTACGTCTCTGTCAAAGGGAGAGAAAAATGTTACCGGTCTTTCAGATGCCATTCCTACAAGAGAACATATTAAAATGTTCAAAGACATCGCTAAAATCAAGACACTCGGCTACATCTATACAAGCAATGAGGCAAACTCAATATCTTCATTAGCAATTGTTGAAGCCGCCTGCAAGGAATTCGGTTTGAAGCTTGTAACCCAGTCAATTTCAACTTCGGCCGAAGTAAAACAGGCTGCAGATGCAATTATTAAGAGGGTTGACGGGCTCTATCTTACTACAGACAACACCGTATATTCGGCGCTCAACTCAATTATTCAAGTTTTCAACAAGGCTAAAAAACCGGTATTCTCAGGCGACGTTACTGCAGCGATGGCAGGCGGATGCATGATTGCTTCGGGCTTTAACTATTATAAGGCAGGCCTTGCAACCGGCGATATTGTTGTAGCAATTCTCAAGGGAAAAGCTCCTGCCGATATTCCTGTAAAGTTCCTGACAGATCCGTCTGAATCAGATCTCTTGTTTGATCTCGATGCGGCTTCTGCGTGCGGAATAACAATTCCCAAGGAATACCTTTCTAAAGCTAACTATATCTTTGAAAAAGGCGCTCTTACAGAGAAAAAATAAGTATTTCTTTTGTTGAGCTGGTAAAGGCTGTCCTTCTTTGGGGGTTTTCCCCGGAGGGACGGCCTTTTTCTTTATAGAGAGATCTTTTTACTTGCCTGCAGGCTTTTATTATTTAAAGGTATTTATTTTTTAAATTGAAAGTGTTACTATGGTAGAAAGTTTATCAGCGATGGTAAAGGAAAACTCGATGATTGAAGGTATTTTGATTGAAGGTCTTATTTACGGCCTTATGGTTCTCGGTGTTTTTATTACATTCCGTATTCTAGACTTTGCCGATCTTACTGTAGACGGTTCTTTTCCCATGGGTGCGGCAATTATGGCCGTCCTTCTTATAAAAGGGGTGAATCCCGTAATTGCGGTACTGCTCTCTTTTGCAGGCGGAATGCTTGCAGGTTTGATCACCGCCGTAATTCATACTAAATTAAAAATTCCAGGCCTCCTTGCCGGTATTTTAACCATGACTATGCTGTATTCGGTGAACCTCCGCATAATGTCGAACAGGGCAAACCTCTCACTGCTCCGTGTTCCGACTGTCTTTTCATGGATAACCGATTTTACCGGAAAATTCATGAATCCTGAACTTGGTATTGTACTATTTCTAGTTATCATAGTTTTTGCAGTCAAAACTCTTTTAGATATTTTCTTCCACACCGATTTCGGCCTCACCATGGGTGCTCTGGGATCAAATCCTCAGCTTATTATTTCACAGGGAATGAACCCCGAGATTATAAAAGGTGTAGGAATTTGTCTTGCCAACGGACTCGTAGCCGCAGCAGGAGCCTTTGCGTCGATGTATCAGGGTTTTGCCGATGTAGGTTCGGGTACCGGAATTGTAGTATCTGGGCTTGCTTCTGTAATGATCGGCGAGTTTATTATTAGGACCAATAAAATATCGCTTTTGACGCTCCGCGTTGTTCTGGGCTCCATTGTATACCGCATGCTTATGTATTTTGCACGCAGTTACGGCTATGTTATAAATATGAGTGCAAATGATTTAAAACTTATAACAGGACTTCTCATCGTTATCTGCATGATAATTTCCAGAACCGATATTATTAATAAACTGCAGAGGCAGAAAAGCAGAAAGGCATATGCTTCTGCCGGTTCGAAGGAATCAGAACAGCAGACTGCAGCAAAATGCTCTGAGAAAGATACAAACGGGGGCGCACAATGATTTCTCTTCAAAATATCCGTATGACATTTGCAGAAGGCACTCCGGATGAAAACACCGCGCTGAAAAATATCAATTTGTGCATAACAAGCGGCGACTTTATTACGGTAATAGGTTCGAACGGTGCCGGAAAATCCACATTGTATAATGTGATTGCAGGAACCTTGACTCCCACGGTGGGGAAAATTTATCTTGGAGAAAAAGATATTACGAAAGATAGAGAGCATGTCCGCGCCCACTACATTGGCCGAATTTTTCAAAATCCGCTTCTGGGTACAGCCGGGAAAATGTCTCTTGAAGACAACATGATGATCTGTCATAAGAAAGGCTACAAAGGACTAAAAATCAGTCTTAATAATAAAATGCGCGACTATTTTAAAAGCCAGCTTGAAGTTTTGGGCATGGGACTCGAGGACCGCCTCCGGGATAATGTTGAACTTTTCTCAGGCGGCCAGAGACAGGCGCTGACCCTTTTAATGGCTGTAATGTCAAAGCCTTCTCTTCTTCTTCTCGACGAACATACCGCTGCTCTCGATCCGCATAATGCAGATATTGTCATGAATCTGACAAGAAAATTTGCGCATGATTATAAACTCACCGTAATGATGATAACTCATAACATGAATCATGCACTCGAATACGGTTCGCGCTTATTTATGATGGACGGAGGAGAGGTGATTCTCGACATAAATCAGGAAGAAAAAGCAAAACTGACAATGTCTGATATCATTTCCCGGTTTAAGGCCATTAAGAAAAGAGAAATTGTAAACGATCAGATGCTTCTTCAGTAAAACAGGGAAGTCTGCCGGTTACCAGTGTTGATTTCTGTTTACCGGCGGATGTTTTCAAAGCTGAGTTTGTCTTCGCCTAATATGTGTTTTGAAATTAAATCATTGCAAATAAACGAAATAAATTCATATACCGATATTTTTTTTGATTCAAATTCTATTGTCTTTTTTTTGAGCTGTTCCCGAAGGTGGGCATGTTCCGTTTTATGGCGGTCAATAAAAGCACAGTTCCGTTTTTCAAGATAGTTTTGCTCATCATTAAAATGTGTTTCTGTTTCCTTATACAGTTCATCGAGTACTTGAAAAATTGTTGCGTCTTTTTCATTATTCACGATTGCGCTTATGAGTTTATTGGACACAGCAAAGAGTTCTTTATGCTGTTTGTCGTAAACGTCGACTCCGACTCTGAATTCATCTTTCCAGCTTAAATGCAGAAGAAGGAGCTCGTGACCCGTCTGCCTTTGTGCCGTTTCAGGATCCATACCGGAAGCGGCAATAGTTCTGTTTCTTCCCGTGTTTTTAGCACTATATAAGGCGGAATCAACCCTCTTAAACCAGGAATCGAAGGTTTCGTCGTAATGCGCTTCGGCAATTCCTATACTTACAGTAATACTGGGGCTTTTTTCGAATGTAAGAGTGCTGCATGCAGTCCGTAATTTCTCTGCAATCAATAATGCCTGTCCTTCATCGGTATCTGCAAGCAGAATGAGGAATTCCTCGCCGCCCCAGCGGGAAGGAAGATCCGTGCTGCGTCTGTAGTCGTTTAACGTATGGGCAATTTTTTTAAGAACTTCATCACCCTCGTCGTGCCCGTATGTATCATTTACATTTTTAAAGTGGTCTATATCGAGAATAAGGAGAGAGACAGAACTGCCGAATCTTTTTTTCCTGTTCAATTCATAATTAATCATCGGCTCAATAGCCCGCCGGTTATACAAGCCTGTCAAGGTATCGTGCAGGGAGAGCGATTCGGCTTTTTCTCTTGCTGCATCGAGTTCTTCGTTTGTCATCTTGAGTTTACGGTACGCTTTTACAATGAGAATTAATCCTGAAAGGAAAATTATAAAAAAGACAGCAAGTACAATATTTGATGTTACAAGAATTGCTTTGGCATGAACTATGTAAAAGGGCTGTGGTTTGTTAAGCACAAGGGCATCTTCAGGGACGGCATCAGTATTCATCTTATATTTTTTAAGCACATTCCAGTCTAAAAACGTAACCGAAATTTTATATTCTGAAGAAAACCTTCCTGTCTGCATGTAATCTTGAATTCCTTTTAGCAATTCCTGTGATGTTCTCTGGGCGCTTAATACCTGTCCGCCCACGCATCCTGAACCTAGGAGAGTATCCCACAGGGTAAAAATGGGACACGGCGAAATAGATGATAATTCTGTTAAAAGCTGTTTGGGGATTAACTGGAGCCCGTTTTTGTCGGCAGTTACCGGAGTAAATAGAAAGACGGTATCTTTCGGCTCTTTTGCTACTATGTTTTTGAGCGATTCAAGGGAAAAATTGTCAAGCATGGAAATATCTACTGTTGATCCGGCAGCTGCTGTTAGTTCGTCATAAATTGTCTTACTTGTTGCATTCTCGCCTTTTATAATTTTAATGCGCTGTACTTGGGGAAACAAAACCTGCATCAATTCCCATGTTTTAATAACAACATCTCTGTATTTATTGTCCAGAGAGAGAATATTCGGAGCTTCAAAATCAAGTTTAGATGTGTAATATGCCTTAGGCATAGAAGGGGGAAAATTACAGTGTTCCTCTATGAAAGTACAGGCTTCGTCAGAATTGCCTATAACTCCATCAAGCGGATACTGTGAATACTTTGCGGATAAATAACGGGCAAAGTTGTCTTTGTCTTCATCGCTTCCGAACCGGGTTATGTCAAGATCCTCGAAAAAGAGTTCTGTTTTTCCGCCGCTTTGTTCTGCCGCCTGACGGAGCCCGAGGTTAAAGTATGCAGTCCATGGGTATGTCGGATTATAGGTGTTGACGACAAGAATTTTCTGCGCCGGTAAAGCTGCTGCTACCAGCAGAATAATAAGAGTAATAGCTGCTGCTTTTTTTGTTTTTATCATGGAGTTCTTCTTTATGTACGACTTTGAATTTGATCACAGCTTGGAAAGCAGAGGGTATCAGCTTTTCTGCGGTCAGTTTACATTGTATCATATATAAGATGCATACTGCAAGAAAAAATATCTGGCAAAAAGGAGAAGGCTTGCTGCCATTACAGTCATACCGGCAATAAGACCGCGGATAGAACCTACAGAGAATTCAGGAAATCTGAAGCAAACTTAATTACCTTGCTTCCCTGATAATTATGATCTTTATATTTCATGAGAATTGTGTCAGTTCGAATACCTTCCCTAACAAGCGCATCTGCATATGCCTGTCCCTCATCACGAAGCGGATCCTTACCGCAGAGGGAGATCATAGCGGGAGGGAGGTTTTTAAAGGTTTTTGCATACAGAGGATACACATATGGATTATTTTCATTTTCTTTTACCTTCCCGGCAAGGTAAAAATCGAAGAAGATCTCAAGGCTCCGCTTGGTAAGAAAACTCTTTTTAGCATTTTCAAGTCTTGACGGCCATACTTCCCCTGTTTCAGGATTCCGCTCTCCGGTTGCCGGAGAAAAAAGCATCTGCGCAAGAGGAATCTGCTGTTTATGGTCGCGCTGAAACTGGCATATGACTGCGGAAAGAGCAGCTCCTGCGCTGTCTCCTGCGACGACTATACGTTTCGGATCGCTTCTGAAGTACCGTGCGTTTTCAACAAGGTAGTTATATACCGCGAGACAGTCCATGAGTCCTGCAGGATACGGATGTTCGGGGGCAAGCGCGTAATCGACAGAAATAATAATACACTGTGCTCTGTCTGCCAGGTTATTCGTAACACTGTGTTTTTGCGCATACGAGCCAATAACGAAGCCGCCACCATGCATGTACATTACAAGGGGTGCATCCTTCCGGATTTTTTTCGGAATATATATACGTACAGGAATTTCTCCCAGAGGACCTGGAACAGAGGTATCTGTATAATTTGCCTTATTCAGATCAATTAAAGCTCCTACAGTTTCCCCTAGAGTCCTGACGGTTTTATACGTTGTATCAATATTGTCCATATAGTGACGCTGAACGCTGGTACAGGAAACAGTGAACATGAGGAGGAAAAGCACCAGTATTACAATTATCCGTATAGTTATGCTGTAATTCATGAGCTTCATTGTATACGTGAATACTTTGTAAATCAATCATCTGTAACTTTGTTTTGTGAGCATGTTACTGAAAAATGGTATAAAATACCTATAATTAAAGAGTAAGAGAGGTATGTTTAGTATGAATAAAACTACGGCAAAACTATACACCGTACCGCTGCTGCTTTTATCTTTTATACTGATAGCTGCCGGTCTTTTACAGGGTGATTTTTTTTCAGTACTTGGAAAAGGCATTTTCATTTGCCTCGAGTGTATTGGTATAGGATGAGCTCATGAGAAAAAGCACTGGAGTACAAAAAAGAAGGTTTATACAGGTAGTATCGGCGCTTGTGTATAATCTTAATGTGTCCGGTTTTGCGAAGGGATCAATTTATCAGGGTACATTAAAAGGCGTGTGCGTACCCGGATTAAACTGCTATTCATGTCCCGCCTCTGTTGCCTCCTGTCCTTTGGGAAGCCTGCAGTCTGCTATAGCGAATCCTGCCGGAAAGCTTCCTTTCTATATTACCGGCTTATTGATGCTATTCGGTGCTCTGTTCGGCAGGATGGTATGTTCCTTTTTATGCCCTTTCGGGCTTTTACAGGAGTTACTGTATAAAATACCGGGGCCGAAGTTACAGAAGAGCGGTGCGACAAGAAAACTGAGCATTATGAAGTATGTTCTGCTTATAGTTTTTGTAATTGTTCTTCCTTATGCGCTGTATTATGTTACCGGAATAGGAAGTCCTGCGTTCTGCAAGTATATTTGTCCTGCAGGAAGTCTTGAGGCGGGAATTCCGCTTGTGGTAATGAATGAGGACCTGCAGAACAGTATTGGATTTTTATTCAGCTGGAAGATGTCGCTGTTGGCGGTTTTTATTCTTACATCTGTTTTTGTGTACCGTCCTTTTTGCCGTTTTGTGTGTCCTCTGGGCGCTTTGTATTCTTTCTTCAACCGTATAGCGGTTTTCGGTGTACGTGTTGACGAAAAGGTTTGTACCGGCTGCGGAGCATGCGTAAGATTCTGCAAAATGGACGTTAAGAAAATTAACGACAGGGAATGCATCAGGTGCGGAGAATGCATCAAGGTCTGCCCTGTTCATGCAGTAAGTTTCATAAGGAGGCTTAAAAATGAAAAAGTATCAGTTGGTAAAGAAGAACAGAAAACTCAGTAAGCATTTTGTAATGACATCTGTACTTTTAGTACTATTGCTGGCAGGAAGTATTAGTAGTGTCAGTGCACAGACAAAATCCGCAGCGGCTAAGGCTCCTGATTTCACGCTCAAGCTGCTTAACGGAAAGGATGCTACCCTGTCGAAGTTAAACGACAAGATAGTGCTCATTAATTTCTGGGCAACATGGTGCGGCTACTGTGTAAAAGAGTTTCCGGATTTGCAGGAGCTCTGGAACGAGTATGGGGAAGACATGCATATTCTTGCGGTAAATGTCGGAGAAAATAAGAAAGCCATTGAAGAGTTCTTAAAAAAGACACCGTATTCATTTCCCATTGTCATGGACAGCGACACACGTGTAAGCAGTTTGTATAAAGTTTCAGGCATACCTGTTACCTATATTATCGGAAAAGACGGAACAATTCTTTTTTCACGCGTCGGCATGATGAGTAAAAAAGATATGATAAGCGCCGTGGAAGAATCTCTTAAAAAATAACTGGAATTCATCGCAGTAAACCTCTTTTTCCGGGACTGGATTTAAATTATAAATTACACTAGTATAATATAAAATCTATTTCCTACCGGAAAAATAGGGGTTTGCCTTGAATAAACTTGTTAAACGTTATGTAGTCGATTCGTTAAGCGGCATGGCGCTGGGACTTTTTTCCACGCTTATTATAGGACTAATACTAAAACAACTCGGCAGTTTGTTTCCGGTTTCTACACCGGAATCTTCTTCGTTTATTCTGATGCTTTCTGCGGTGGGAAAATTTCTTGTTAAAATAGGGCAGGTTATTACGGTGCTTACCGGAGCGGGAATTGCCTCAGGTGTTGCCTATGCGCTTGGCTCTCCAAAACTGGTCTGCTTCGCAAGCATCCTTACAGGAACAATCGGTGCATATTCAGCTGGTTTTATATCTGCAGGAATTATTGGTTCTGCAGGCGCAATAACCCTTTCTGGACCCGGTGATCCTCTAGGGGCTTTTGCCGCCGGTCTTGCCGGTGCTGAAATAGGCCGTCTTGTTTCAGGGAAAACCAAAGTTGATATTATCATTACGCCTGCTGTAACTATTCTTTCAGGCTGCATAGCGGCAGTTTTGTTAGGTCCCCCTCTTGCCGCCGGATCGCTCTGGCTCGGTTCAGGAATTCAAAAGGCAACAGAACTGCAGCCTTTATTAATGGGTATCGTTTTAAGCGTATCTATGGGTATGATCTTAACGCTGCCTATAAGCTCCGCGGCCATTGCAATAATTCTGGGTCTTTCGGGGCTTGCAGGCGGTGCTTCTACTGCAGGGTGCTGTGCGCAGATGATCGGGTTTGCAGTTATTAGTTTTAGGGATAACGGTCTTAACGGATTCTTTGCACAGGGTTTGGGTACTTCCATGCTTCAAATTCCAAATATTGTGAAAAATCCTTTAATCTGGATTCCTCCAACATTAGCGTCGGCTCTAACGGGGCCTCTTGCAACAATGGTTTTTAAAATGAAAAATCTTCCTGCCGGTTCCGGCATGGGAACTTCCGGTCTAGTCGGCCCTTTGTTAACATGGCAGGCCATGATCGGTGAATCAAGTGCGGCTTATATAGTAATAGCAATTTTAATACTCTATGTACTTCTGCCGGGTTCTCTTTCTTTTGCGGTATACTGGTTTATGAGAAAAAAAGGATGGATAAAAGACGGAGACATGAAACTGGGTACAGACTGAACTTACTTAGAATGATTCATTCATTGTAACATATGCTGCCAGGAACTAAGTGTGTCATACATTGAGAAAAAAGACTTTTTCGGGTTTATGAATGAGTCAAAGTAAAGAGGAAAATCATCTTTTTTCCACGAGACAAGATCGGTGAATCCCCAGGTAACAAAAGCAGAGACTCCGGTTTTTAAAAGGGAAGCTTCCAGAAGTGCTGCATAAAATTCTGATTGTTTTCCATCCTGCAGCGCTTTCATTGCAACGTCGGCTTCTGTTATTTGTACATCGAGTCCGGTCTTAATCCATGCATCAATGGTATTTGAGATGCTTTGCAGACTGAAATTTATACCTTCTTTGTTCATGGTAAGATATTCTAATGAAAAGTGACACTGGAGACCTATACCGTTAATGGGGATGCCCTTATCCTGCAGGGCAGTAACAAAGTTGTATATAGCTGTTCCCTTAGGATTGAAATACTCATTGTGGTAATCATTGTAAAATAATTGAGCATTAGGATCAGCTTCATGTGCCCAGATGAACGCTTTTTCTGCATAATCATCCCCCATGGTGAGCCTCCAAAAATCTTCTCCTTTGCGCTCATAGTCATAACCGGGCTGTCTCAAACCATATGCTGTATCAAGTGTAGGATCGTTAGGTCCTATGACTTCATTTACAACATCCCATGCAATAATGAGTCCGGGGTATGAAAGTGTATAATGGGTCATGAGTTGTGTAATATACCATTCTACAAGATGTTCTATATCGGCTTGTGTATACCTCCCGCTTTTGTATCCTTCAACAAGCCAGGAAGGAAGGGATCTATGCCACACAAGGGTATGAGCTCTCATCTTCATGCCGTTTTTCAAAGCCCAACCGGCAATTGCATCAGGTTTTGAGTAATCAATAACCGTTTCAGATACCCATATGTTTGCCATCTTCATTTCAGATTCCGGTGTTATTAGATTACATTGAGCCTCTGCGGTTTTTCTGTATTTTTCTGATATAGATGGCAGTTTCTCATTAAAAAGAGCACCATAGCTGACCGCAGAGCCGAAGTATTTACCATGATTCGACGCAGCATCTGCCAATGATATTTCACCATTCGTATATTGGTTTTGAGAGCATGATAGTAAAAAAAAAGAAAAGAGCACAGTAAAAGACGTGAGAGTCAGCCTTATTCTCATCGCTGCTCTTTAAAAATAGAACCCCGGATACGCTTTACAGAACTGGCTTTTGCCACAGACATATCTACAACGGTGTAGTCGGGTTCTTTTCGTATTTTCACGACCGCATCATTTTGCTGTTTATCGAGTGAAAGAGGCTGTCCGATAATTATCTTTTTGCCGCTTCCTTTTTCGTCATAATAAAATTCAATCATTGAACCGGTTGCAATTGCGTATTCTATTACGTGAATCTTCCCGAGAAAATCCATTCCGCTCGCTTCAATTTTTTCCATCCTGATCGAGTCGCATCTAAGCTGAACGGGATTGAGTATTATTTTTCTTTGAATACGCGAGCGCAGTCCTTCTTTCTGGTCAGGGGTACACGATAAATTATCAACCTGCTCCCTTAGTGCTGCAATAATGGACTGCTTCTCTCCTGAAGGCGGCACAGCAGCAGAATTTTTAGAAACAGAATTCTCATAATCATGGGGTTTTAAATCCGCGAAGGGAAGAGGGGCAGAATTCTGTCTTAGAGTTTTAATTCCTCCAATGAAATCGAGACCGCTTCTGGAAATAACATCATTAGCCTCTTCATCACCTGCAAAATCCATTAAGTATACGCCCTCAGTAAGAATGTATTTTATATACGGAGCAATTTCTGGATTTTTTTCAACCTGTACCTGCTTATCTGCTGTTACCTGCAGAACATAGCCGCGGTACAAGGAGGCGGAGGTAAAACTTTTGTACCACTCTTCAATTGAAATGTGAAGGTTTTTTGAAACCGGATGGGAGGAAGCATTTTCAAGATCGGTGAAGAGTGTTTGCGGCGAACAGCCGCTGTCAAAGCACCTCATGCATGACTGCCGCGAGATCTCGAGCTGCAGGATTGTGTCGCATCTTTTAAGCGTCATACAGTACACCAGTGAAAGGAGCTGTTTTAAGCCCATTCCCGGCAGTATTGTTACAGAAAAACCTGCATCGATGCTGAGGGTTTGTACGCGGTCAACAATTTTTTGCCGCTCAATCGAGGAATAAAGAGGTTCGTCTTCATCATCGAGACCCTGTTCCTGTATCAGTCCGAAATAGACTGCATCATCAATGAGATCTATGCTGCTCGATTCCTCTATTTTATGTTCGTTTGTCTGAGCCTGCTGTAAAATTGATGTAAAGCGTCCGTGTTTTCTTGTTTCCGCTCCATTCAGGTTTTTTTCCTGCAGTAAAAATGCGCCCCGTGTAAGTGTCTTTTTAATATACAGTTTGCCGCGTATATGAACAGTAATATCTAAAAGGAGCTGAGCTTGTCTTTGAAGAATGTCCCGGGGGAGGTGACTCTTCGCTGAAGCTGTTATGTAGGCGTACTGAGTCTCTTCATCAAGTTCCGCAAACTGCCTCCATTTGGCGTAGTCGCATAGTAGAGAGCCTTCTTCCTGCTTAAAGAGTGAAAGGTTCCGCAATGCGAGAAGTAATCTTTGCAGAAAATCAGTATTACTAATTTCGGGGAAAATTTCATATAGAGAAGTTTCTACTTTCTTTTTAAAACTGCCGTCTGCCTTGCATAAGCCGGGTTCTGAATTAACAAGGGTAAATAGAGACGCGAGAAGCTGTGCTGAAAGCTGCTGCTTAGGCTGCTTGCTGCGCGGAGGAGTGTCCAGTATGCCTTCGGGCAGAAGGAGAGACTGCTGAATATAGGGTTCCAGTGTTTCTTCAAGGAGAGGATTTACCGCAAATACATTTTTACCGCTTAAGGGATCAATGTAACGGTACAGAAGAAGCCGTTCCTCAAGATTCATAACATGCTCATATAATTCTGCAAATGTGAATGTGCCTGTAAAAAAGGCAATAAGTTTTTCCTGACTTGCGCAGGGGATCGTCCGTATTGCGCTCAGTACAAGGCAGTCATTTTCAGAAAGAAGCTGGATTATAATTTTTTTATTCTCATCGCGCCGTATGAATGCGCTTAACTCCTCTATTAGTTTCTGTTTATTATAAGGGGTTTTTACTTCACCAAGGTACATTCTCATCAGTTCAAAAAAGTGATGATCCTGCAGAGTAGACAGGCTTTCTCTCCACTGAAGAATTCGCTCTGCCTGGGGATTCATAGTTTTTCCCGTCATAGCACACCTCTCCACAGCGGCAGTAAGTCTTCGATTTCGCTTACATCGCGGATAAGCCTGTAGGCGTATCCCTGTTCCGCTAGAAATTTCTGTCTGTTTGCACCGAATTCCTCTTCAACCGTATCTCTTGTTATAAGAGTGAAAAACCGTGAAACCCTCTCTTTGGGCCTTAGAATTCTTCCAAGCCGTTGAGCTTCCTCCTGACGGCTGCCGAAGGTTCCCGAAATTTGTATGGCCATGGAAGCATCCGGGAGATCTATTGCAAAGTTTGCAACTTTTGAAACGACAAGTATGTTAATCTTTCCGGATCTAAAATCTGCGTAAAGGACATCGCGCTCCGGATTCGAAGTTTTACCGGTAATAATAGGTGCATCAAGCAGTTTGGCAACTTCGTGCAATTGATTAAGGTATTGGCCAATAATGAGTATTTTGTCTTCGGGAAAATGCTTAACGAGTTTTTGAATTACGGGAATTTTTGCCGGGTTTTCACTTGCAATACGGTGTTTTGTACGCGTGTCAGATACTGCATAATCGATTTCCCTCTTGTCATCAAGGTCTATACGTATTTCCACGCATTCGGCTGTCGCTATCCAGCCGGAAGTTTCGAGCTCTTTCCAGGGAACGTCATAGCGTTTAGGCCCGACCAGGCTGAAAACATACCCTTCGCAGCCGTCTTCACGGACGAGGGTTGCCGTAAGTCCGACGCGCCGCACTGCCTGAAGTTCAGCAGTGACGCGGAAAACGGGAGCCGGCAGAAGGTGTACTTCATCGTAAATTATTAATCCCCATGCTCTTTCTCTAAAAAGCTGAAAGTGGGGGTACGGACCCTCTTTTTCGGGTCTCCATGTTAAAACCTGATACGTTGCTACAGTAACAGGAGCGATAGCCTTATGCTCCCCCGTATATTCCGCTATCTGCTCTTTTGTCAGGTTTGTTTTATCAATAAGCTCATCCATCCACTGGTGTACAGCCGATATGTTTGTTGTAAGAATGAGCGTATTTGTTTTTAAAAGGGACATGATTGTCATGCCGACAATTGTTTTACCCGAACCGCAGGGCAGCACAATAGTACCGAAGCCTGTTCCGGGACCCCTGTCTCCGACGAGCGCCTGAGCAGCATGAATCTGATAATCGCGTATATTCAGAGGTTTATTCTGAAGGGTCTGTTCTCTTAGAGCAACCTCAAGCGGCTCCCCGTCCCGTAAAGGAGCTTCGTCCTTGACGGGCCAACCGAGCTTTAATAGTTCCTGCTTCACCGTTCCTCGGTCGGTAAGTTTAAGGGAAAAGACCCATGCGGATTCTTCAATGCCTTTAACTGAATGTTTACCCTCTTCGGGTTCAAGATATTTTTTCATAAGCCGGTTGGCTTCAATTTCACGGTACACAGAGGCCGTTTTTGTGACGAGGTACAGAATCTCCTCTTCTCCGTCTTCCGGAACCCGGGAATTTATTCCGTTTGCGGGAATGAGACGCAGTTTCCCGAACCGTCCGGCTGTTTCTCTGATCCACATTATGACAGACTGGGGAACAATAAAACGGGAATATTCAAGCAGTGTTTTTTCAACATCATCGGGGGTGAACCCGGCACTCGCGGCATTCCACAGAGAGAGAGCTGAAAGTCTGTAGGTATGGAGATGCTCCGGAGAGCGTTCAAGTTCTGCAAAAGGTATAAGGGCATTACGGCATTCCATAGCACGCGGTGCATGGACATCAAGGAGGATGGTTCGGTCGCTTTGAACAATCAACGGGTTATCATTTTGCATAACTTGTAATTTTACTCGAAGGGGAAAGAAACATCAAGACAAAAAATGTCATAAACGTTTGAAAAAATTGAAAGCCCCTTCGTCTTTTCCCGACACGGAAATCCATTTGACTGCGTCTTTTGTGCTCTTTTTTGTATTTTTATCCGCATCGGAAGCCAGTTTCCTGCAGACAAAATCTGCAGTATCTCTGTCGCTCTCATCTTCCGCCCTTATGAGAAGTATTTTATCATTCAGGGAGGCCGCATACACAGAAGCAAAATTTTCTGCAAAAGATTCAAAAGCGGCCTCCGCAGAAGCGAGCATCGCAGCGGAAATATCAGTATGTACGTTTACCGGAGTATTTTTTTTGCCTGATTCACAACGCAGCGCTGATGCTCTCAGTAAAAAAGCCATCTTCCCGTGTTTTTTTATAATAAAGCGGTCAATAAGCGCCTTTGCTAAAAGCTGATACGAGAGAATTAGATCATTAACAATTATTTGGGCACTGCTTTTTTGACTGTCTGCATACACCTTGGAAAAATGAGGCGCGTCAAAAATAAGACAGGCTGCATCGATTCCTGCGGTACTATTTTCCGCCTGAATAACAAGGGAATGCGAGGAAACAACTGAGCCTCTGTTCCATGAAAGAATCTGCGGGTTGCCGTTATCATTTTCATCAGAGGGGCAGGTGATAAGGGCGGTAAGGCCTGTATCAGAAGCAGATGAGAGGTACTGTTCACCTGAAGGGAAATCTTTGCCTGCAAATAAAACATTTTTTATCATAAAAGCAAGTATAACACGGAAATAGTGTTTTTTCAATGAGACAGTTGACTGCAGGTGAGTCTTTAGGTATCCTGTTGCTATGAAAATATGGTTAAAATATGTACTGGGCTGCCTTCTTGGAATACTGGCCTCCATAGTACTGCCGGTTGAATCCGCCGCTGTACAAAAAGTTCTTTCTTTTTTAACAGAGTTCACTATCCGCTTCGGACGGTATACGTTAATTCCGCTGCTTTTTTTCAGCATGCTTGTGGCTGTGTATAACCTTCGTGATTCAAATCTTCTATTAAAAACGGCGTTTCAGACTGTTTTTATGGTTGTTATGTCTTCATTAATTCTGGTAGTCTTCGCACTGATATCGGCAGTACTCGTAAAACTTCCCCGTATACCAATATCTGTGGAAAAGGTAAGCGAAACGGTCAGTCTCGATATTCCCTCTCGTCTGCTTCAGCTTTTCCCCTTTGCAGGTTTTAATTCGCTTATTGACGGTGCATATCTGTTGCCCCTGTTTGTTCTTGCAGGTTTCGCAGGCGCCGGCTGTGCTTCGGATAAAACATCGGCAAAACCTGCGTTAACCCTTTTTGATTCGCTTTCAAAGGTTTCGTATGCGGTTATGAGCTTTTTTATTGACATGCTGGCTATCGGTTTAATTGCAGTTTCATGCAGCTGGTTTATTCAGTTCAAAGACATTCTTTTATCAGGTGTTTTTACACCGTTAATAATTCTCCTTTGTGCCGATCTGATCCTTATCATCATGCTGATATATCCGCTTATCATGAGATTTGTATTTAAAGAAATGCATCCGTACCGCGTTATGTATGCAGGTATTTCTTCTATTGTAACGGCATTTTTCTCAGGCGATACAAACCTTGTTCTTCCCATCAGCATACGTCATGCGAAGGAAAGCTTGGGTGTAAAACGGAGACTTAATGCAGTAACACTTCCCGTGTTTTCAACCTTTGCCCGCGGCGGCTCCGCTTTGGTTACTGCAATATCATTTATAATAATTTTACGTTCCTATTCGAGCCTCGGGGTATCGTTCAGCGACGTACTATGGATCGGTCTCATATCATTTTTGCTGTCATTTTTCCTGGGAGCTTTCCCTGCAGGCGGAACATATATTTCACTCACCGTGCTTTGCACCCTCTACGGCCGCGGATTTGATGCAGGCTACCTTTTATTAAAACCCATGGCTGTCATTCTCGGTTCCTTTGCCGCAGCAATCGATGCTGCAACCTCTATGGCAGGCTCCTATGTAATAGCTTCTAAAATGAAGATGACCGAACACAGGGAGTTAAAGAAGTTTATATAAGTTTTTTTTCAGTATAAAATGCTCCATAAAACAAAAAAGCCTTAGAACTGCTGCTGGTTCCAAGGCTTCTTTTATGTATGCTTAGTATGCCGGCCGCTTTGGCGTCCTTACCGAGTTTCGCTTGCGCAAAACTCGCGCCATTTTTATTTCTTTTTGTTTAAAAGCGCTGCGAACGGATTGTATGACATACCATCATCGCTTCCGCGGTCGTTTCCGGAACTGTAGGAGCGGTTGTCGCGGCGGTTACCGTATTGGTTAGGCCTCGAATCGTCCCGTTCCTTTACCGCTGTCGCAGTTCCCGTTCCTGAACCTCCAGCCTTTGCAACACGTACTACACGCTTCACAGCCTGAGCGTCTGCCGAAGATGCGGGTTTTATTGAGCCCGAACCCCCGATTCTGGATGCTGCATCGCTTTTAAGAGAGAGCGAAATACGGCGGCGGTCAATGTCGAGTCCAATAATCGTGCATTCCTTAATGTCCCCGACTTTTATTACATCCATAGGATCATCGACATAGCTGTCGCTCAGTTCCGATATATGCAAGAGGGCGGTTTCTTTAATTCCTAAATCTACAAAAGCGCCGAAATCCACAACGTTCTTTATTTTTCCGGTAACCTTCATGCCTTCTTTCAAGTCTTCAAAGGTGACAACTCCCTTCTGCATGATGGGCTTCGGGTAGCCTTCGCGCGGGTCCCGGTTTGGCTTTTTAAGTTCCTCAATAATGTCGGTTATGGTGGTGTCGCCGAGGGCGAAACGTTCTTTCAAGTCTTTCTTGAGCTGCGTTGTTACATCGCTCGAAGATTTAACAAGGGGAAGAATTTCGCGCGCAGCCTTGTAGTTTTCCGGGTGAACCCAGGTATTGTCCAGGGGATCGGCGCTTTCGGGTATTTTCAAAAATCCTGCGCACTGCTCAAACGTCTTTGCGCCCATGCCGCCCACTTTTAAAAGGTCATCGCGGCTCGTGATCTTGCCATTGGCGTCGCGGTAGGCAACAATCTTTTTTGCAAGAGAGGTGTTGATGCCTGAAACATATTTTAAAAGAGAGAAGGAGGCGGTATTAAGATTTACGCCGACCTGATTCACAACCGAGCCTACAACCTCATCGAGCATTTCAGAAAGCTTTTTCTGGTTTACGTCATGCTGATACAGTCCTACACCGATAGATTTGGGATCTATTTTTACAAGCTCTGCAAGAGGATCCTGAAGTCTTCTTCCAATTGATATAGCACCGCGGATAGTGAGGTCGAGCTCCGGGAATTCCTCGCGTGCGGTGTCGCTTGCAGAATATACAGAAGCTCCGTCTTCGTCGACAACGGTG
This sequence comes from Spirochaetota bacterium, assembly GCA_023398165.1. Taxonomy (GTDB): domain Bacteria; phylum Spirochaetota; class Spirochaetia; order Treponematales; family Treponemataceae; genus JAAZLA01. The sequence continues at coordinate 103,317 of JAEWSQ010000003.1, forward strand.
TAGAGAACATCGGGAAAGTTTTCACTTATTACCTTTGCAACAATTTCCTGAACCTCGCGGCTTCCGGTTCCGTTACCGACAGCAACAAGCTGTACACTGTACTGTGTAATAGCCTTGCGGATATCGGCAGCAGCTTTTTCCGGCCCTGTTACCTGATTTACCACAAAGTAGCCCAGGTATTTCCCGGTTTCATCGAGGGCGGCGCACTTGGTGCCGGTTCTAATACCGGGGTCAATACCCAAAACCCTTGTACCTTTAATAGGCTGCTGCATGAGAAGGTTTTTTAAGTTTTCGCTGAAAACACCGATGCCGTGAGTGTCGGCATTGTCGCCGAGATCGGAGCGGATTTCGCGCACAACAGCCGGAGAAAGCAGTCGCACCAGACCGTCTTCGATTGCCTCATTGTGGTATTTGTTATAGGTAATATATTTATGTTTTAAAACATCAACGGCGCCGTCAACATCGACATCGATCGCAACTTCAAGAACACCTTCGCGTTCTCCGCGGTTAACCGCAAGAACACGGTGAGCCTTAATCTCGTTAAGAGGTTCGCTGTAATCCCAGTACATCTGATACACCGACGTCTTTGCTTTATCAGCGTCCCCGACACCCTTTACCTTAATAAGACCGGTTCTCATGTAGAACCCGCGGATATCGGAGCGGTTGGAAGAATCCTGAGAAACGCGTTCAGCTAAAATATCTTTGGCACCTTCGAGGGCAGCCTCGACAGTGGGAACTTTGAGCTCCTCGGTATCAGACTCGGTAACGATAAATTCTTTTGCCTTTGCTTCGATTGAAGGCGTGTCGAGTTCTGTCATAGCATCTGCAAGCGGTTCCAAACCGCGCTCCTGGGCAAGCATGCCTCTAGTCTTCTTCTTTTTCTTAAAGGGAGCCCACAAGTCTTCGAGCTCGGTGAGAGTTTTCGCAGTCATAACCGAGCCGTAGAAATGCTCGGTGAGTTTCCCCTGTGCAAAAACACCTTTAATGATTTCTATACGGCGTGTTTCAAGATTTGAATAGCTTTTAAACAAATGGTCGCAGTCGCGGACCTGAACTTCGTCCAAAGAACCATGCTGTTCTTTTCTGTAGCGGGAAATGAAGGGAATGGTGCATCCTTCATTAATAAGGGATATAACGGCGCTTACCTGAGGCATTCTGATGGTAAGTTCGTCGGCAATACGTTTCATAACTGCAACTTCATTAACTGTAAGTGCATCAATTGATTCTTGTGTAAATTCCATAGGCAGTCATTTTACGCAAAAAAACCGATAAAAACAAGGACTTTAAGACTGATAATAGTCGAGAAAATAATGGAATAAAAATTGTAGGGCTGATTGGATTCATATAATCATTGATTATTTTTATGACTTAAACTACTATTTCAATTGCTCATCTATTAATAGTAATAATAAATAATCGAACGAAAACTGTTTAGGTATAGTAATACATTGTGTAGAGGTATTGTAATGGAAACATTTGCTGCAGCGCTCTCAGGCGCTCTTTCATATTTTCTCTCTTTTAAACCCTATGTTATGCTGCCGGTTATTATTGTCGTGTTATCGCTCATATTCCGTATTAAGTTTTCGGTTGCGTTAAAATCGGCTCTCCAGCTCGGTATTGCATTTATAGGCATCTTTATGGTGTTCGATTTTTTTGTAGCTCTTATAAAGCCTGTCACCGAAGCCCTTATTAAGCGGTCAGGGCTCAACTTAAATGTCCTTGATGTAGGATGGCCGCCTCTTGCTGCAGTAAGCTGGAGTTTTAATCTGGCTCCGGTGCTGCTCATCGCCTTTCTATCAGTTAATATATTCATGCTTTTTTTCCGCCTGACAAAAATAGTCAATATTGATATTTGGAATTTCTGGCATGTTATCTTTACTGCGGTTATTGTTTTTTACATTACTGAAAGCTATGCTGCAGCTGTTGCAGTATCGCTTGCGTGTTTTGTTCTGACACTGAAACTTGCAGAGTGGAGCGCACCCATGATCAGCGCCTATTCAGGAATGGACTCTATTTCGATTCCTCATCTTTCGGCAATTACGCATTTCCCGTTAGCGCGTTTTGGTGTTTGGCTTATTTCTCTAATTCCGTTTATAAAAAATATCAAGGCAGATCCTGAACATATAAAGTCAAAAATCGGAATTGCAGGCGAGCCGATGATTCTAGGCTTTCTTTTGGGAGGAGGTCTTGCTGCAGGCGGAGGATATGATGTTAAGGGCATACTTGAACTTGCATTCGGGTTTGCTTCTGTTATTTTTATATTGCCTGTTATGGGAGGGGTTCTTGGATCGGCACTTTTACCCATTAGCGACGGTATGAAAGCCTTTCTCGAAAAGTACCTTTCTGGGCGGGGAACTACCTTTATTGGACTCGATGTTGCTGTTCTCTTTGGTGTTCCCTCTACCATTGTAAGTGCTGTTATAATGATTCCAATTTCGATTGGCCTTTCATTTATTCTACCGGGTGTCCGCTTTATACCATTGGGCGATTTAACCAATCTTATGGTACCAATGTCGATTATCTGCGCCGCAGCACGGGGAAACATTGTTCACAGCGTAATTATTGGAATCCCGGTTGTAATCGGGAACCTTTATCTTGCCTCTGCTCTTGCTCCCATGTTTACACAGATGGCTTCCAGAGCTGATTATTCTGTTGCAGGCGCTCAAGTCTTTACAAGTTTTCTTGACGGCGGACAGCTTTTCCGCGGATGGATTGCCGAATTATTGTATGGTAATCCTGCCGCCTTTGCTTTAATTCCGGTTGTTGTCTTTTTCATCTTTTATGCCTGGTATGATGCTCGTAAGGTCAAACCTTTATGAGTATGTAATTCAGTTACAGAGTAAGCTTTATTTTTATTATACTATTTGAAGGTACTTATTGGAGGTTATACATGACTGTAAACGAACATAGGTGTCCTGCAAATCATCCCTGTCCCGCTGCGATAGTATGCCCTGTTAATGCTATTACTCAAAAAGGCTTCGGTCTTCCTGTGATTAATAATGAAGTGTGTATAAAATGCGGAAAGTGTGTTAATTTGTGCCCGATGAAGGCCATATCAGCCTGAAATTTGTATTACGTAATGCATTCGCTGCAGGAAAGAATTTAGTTGCTATGCCGCTTCTAGGAATACTGTTTTGTCCTTTTTGAGCCTAGTCCGTATTAAATTCGGCAGAGTTCAGTAATATTCCCTATTTTTATAATATACATCAGGATTTATAGTTATAAAAACTGACAGGGGTATTAAAATGAAGAAACAGGGTTTTAATCCGTATTTACCGTCATGGGAATATGTTCCCGACGGGGAGCCGTATGTTTTCGGCGGCAGGGTCTATGTCTACGGCTCTCACGACCGTTTTGACAGTGATGTTTTTTGTCTTGACGATTATGTGTGCTGGTCCGCACCCGTTACGAATCTTGGCGATTGGAGATGCGAAGGCACCATTTATAGAAAAACAGATGATCCGTTAAATCCTTCAGGCGATATGTGCCTGTATGCTCCCGATATTACCGTAGGTCCCGATGGCCGCTACTACCTGTACTATGTGCTGGATAAGGTTTCCATTGTATCGGTTGCAGTATGCGACACTCCCGACGGTTCTTTTTCCTTTTACGGTTATGTTCATTATAAAGACGGAACACGGCTCGGCGAGAAAAAGGGCGATGAACCCCAGTTCGATCCGGGCGTCATTACAGAAAACGGTAAAACCTGGCTTTATACAGGATTCTGCCCTAAAGGTGATAAATCGCGCACCGGTCCTATGGCAACGCTTCTGGACAGCGACATGCTCACCATTATTAATCCCCCTAAGACTATCCTTCCCAGTGAGCCGTATAATCACTACGACACGAGCTACAAGGGGCACGAGTTTTTCGAAGCTCCTTCTATTAGAAAAAGAGGCGACACCTACTACTTAATTTACTCCTCCATTGTTTTCCACGAACTGTGTTATGCCGTTAGCAAATCGCCGGATAAAGATTTCGTGTATAAGGGTGTTATTGTAAGCAACTGCGATGCCCATATTTCTTCCTATAAACCGGCTGATATGAGCACGTATTACGGCGGCAACAATCACGGAAGCATCGTTGAAATAAACGGTGAATGGTATATTTTTTATCACCGGCACACCAATGCTTCATGGTTCTGCCGTCAGGCCTGCCTCGAAAAGATTTACTTCTCTCCGGACGGTACAATAAAACAGGTGGAAATTACATCCTCCGCACCGAACGGCGGCCCTCTTGAAGGCGAGGGTTTTTATCCGGGCTATATTGCCTGCAATCTTTTTACCCGGGAAGAACACAGGTATTCAGATATACACAACGGATGCTTCCCTTTTATTACCCAGGACTGGTACGAAAACAAGGAAGGCACCGGTTATATTGCAAATATGATGGACGGTACCCAGGCAGGATTCAAATATTTTGACTGCGCGGGTGTTAAAAAACTGACCGTACACACAAGAGGCTACTGCAATGGTGAATTCCTTGTAAAGACTGCCTGGGACGGACCTGTTCTTGGAAGAATTAAAGTTGAGTTTACGAATGTTTGGAAGCCTTTTACCGCAGAAGTGAAAATTCCGGATGGAGTCAACGCAATATATCTTGAATACTCAGGCGGCGGAAGAGCCGCGCTGCATGGTTTTACACTGGAAAAATAGAAAATTATTAAGCTTCTGTCCTGCAGAAGAATGCAGGACAGAGGAAATTATCAGCGGATTACCGTTCCCGACACTTTCAGAGTTGCAGGAGCCCATATGCCGCTTGTGACATAATTGCACAGGTAGTTTATGAAAGATCCCTGATACTCGATTTCAATATCAATGGCGCCGCGTCCTCCGCGTTTTTTTACTTCCTTTGAAATTAGTTTATCAACAGCATCGCTTGTTGCGTCCTTGCTTATGTTGAACAAAGTGGTACCGGCAGAATTGCCTAAAAATTTGTGTACAGTGACAGTTTCTTCAAATTTCCCCAGTTCCTCATAACTTACGGGAACATACGTGGATAATCCTTCCGCCTTAAATGTAGTGCACGATACTAACAGAATCAGCAGAATAATACATAGTATAGACATTTTTTTGTACATATAGTCTCCCTTAATAACATATTTTTATATCAGTTTAATACTGATATTTTCTCTAATAGTATAAACCGTATTGCCTCAGAAAGTGTTACGCTGGAAGAGAATTTTTCAAGGAATACTATTGACAGTAATGTTGTTACTGTGTATAGTATCAATGTTACTGTAAAAAGTAACAGTATTCAGTGAGAATACTAACTTTTTATCTTAGGTGTACGTATGAAAAGAACAGATACCGTAAAAATATCTATTCCCGGCGACCGTTTTACTCCTTTTTCTCTGGCTAAAAAACTCGGAGCCCTCGCGGTTCTTGAATCAGCTTCCTTTGCCCACGGCAAGGACCGGTATTCAATACTGCTTTTAGATGAGGCATTTAGAATTATCCAGGACGATCTTGGTATTTGCTTTCTTATTAATGGTGACAGGAGGAGATGCGACCAGACCGATATGGTTATAGGCGACAAAACCCCGGATATTCTCGATGTTCTTTTATACGTTGCCGAACAAAACTCTGTTCCCTCGGAGGGTATTCCCCTTCCCGGAGCCGGTATAGGCTACCTTAGTTATGAGTTCTGCGCCCGGTGCGACACAATCCGCATGCAGAAGCAAAAAGACGATCTTAAAATTCCGGAATCTGCTTTCATAGTCGGTCACTTGTATGTTGTTTTTGACCACTTTACCGAGACTATACATATTTTTGGTCTTAACTATGCTGAACATCAAATAAATCTTGAAAAAGCGGTAAAAGATATTACCAGGCGTCTGACCGATCTCGATTTTTCATACCTTGCTCCTCCGGTACAGAACGAGAAATGCACTATCGTAACTGATATTGAAATTTCTAAAAAAGAGTATATTGAAAAAGTGAATGCTTTAAAGCAGCATATTGTTGCAGGCGACATTGTTCAGGCAGTTCCTTCGCGCCGTCTTCAGCTTAAGTGCGATGTCGAAGCCTTAGAAGTCTACCGCCGGCTTCGTTCAATAAATCCGTCTCCCTACATGTTTTACCTGAATTTTGAAGACTTTCAGCTTGTCGGTGCATCGCCTGAAAGTTTAGTGCGCGTAAGAAACGGCAAGGCTGCCATTCACCCGATTGCAGGAACACGAAGAAGGGGTAAAAACAGCGCCGAAGATGAGAAATTAAAAGAGGAGCTTGCCTCCGATCCCAAAGAAAGAGCAGAACACTTAATGCTTGTCGATCTTGCAAGAAACGATCTGGGACGTGTGTGCGCTTCGGGTAGTGTCGAGGTTACAAGTTTTATGGAAGCGGAATTATACAGTCATGTTATTCATCTTGTTTCCGAGGTGACCGGAATTCTTTCACCGAATAAGAAGCCAATCGAAGTGCTACGCTCCTCATTCCCTGCAGGAACAGTAAGCGGGGCGCCGAAAATTTCCGCCATCGAGATTCTTTCCGGTTTGGAAAAATCCAAGCGTAATTTTTATGCGGGCTCTGTGGGCTACATCGCTTCCTCGGGAGACCTTGATTTCTGCATCGCCATACGCTGCGCGTTAAAACAGGATGATCTTTGGACTCTGCAATCGGGCGGCGGTATTGTTCACGCATCGGAAGCGGAACGCGAATGGGAAGAGACGAATGAAAAACTCGGATCTATGAGAGCAGTTTTAGAAGCAGGAGAAGCAAAATGATATTATTAATTGATAATTACGATTCATTCACATACAACGTTGTTCAGTCTTTAGCCAAATACACGAGACAGGAAATTAAGGTAGTGCGGAGCAGGGAAATTACAATTGCCGAATGCATTGCATTAAATCCGGATTCCCTCGTTCTTTCCCCAGGGCCGGGCAGACCTGAAGATGCAGGTATTACCGTTGAAGCAATTCAGTATTTCAGCGGTAAAATTCCCATTCTCGGTGTATGCCTCGGACATCAGGCAATCGGCTACGCATTCGGAGCAAAAATAGTCGGTGCAAAATTTATAAAGCACGGTATTGCAGAAGAAATAAAACTCGACGGCAAGGGATTATTCCGCTCAATCGGAAACAAGGCTGTCTTTACACGCTACCACAGCCTCGTAATAGATGAAGCAACCCTTCCTCCCGATTTCGAAGTGACAGCCCGTTCTCCCGACGGCGATATTATGGGAATAAGGCACAAGACAATGCCCATAGAAGGTGTACAGTTCCATCCGGAGTCCATTGCATCCGAATATGAAAAACAGTTTTTTAATGCTTTTTTAAATTATCGAAGAGAGGCTCTTCCTGTACAGGAAATTCTTAATACGCTGTGTGCGGGAAAAGATTTGGATCAAAGGACCGCGGAATTATTTATGGAAGATTTAACGGACGGCTGTCTCGATGAACGGCAGACTTCCGCAATATTAACCGCTCTTTCTGCAAAGGGGCCGTCCGCTTCCGAGATTGCAGGCTGTGCATCGGTCTTATGCAGGAAAAAAACACCGCTCGATGTCGGAACCAAAGAATTAACCGACATTGTCGGTACCGGCGGCGACAGCAAGGGAAGTTTCAATATCAGTTCCATGGCGGCTCTCATCGCTTCGGCCTGCGGTCTTACTGTTGCAAAACACGGGAACAGGGCTGTCTCGAGTAAAAGCGGCGCTGCCGATTTTTATGAAGCGCTCGGTATTAAAATTGACAATAATCCCCAAAAAAGCGCGGAGAGTATTAAGAAAACTAATTTCGGATTCCTTTTTGCTCCGGTGTATCATTCTGCTATGCGTTTTGCCGCTCCTGTGCGTAAGGCGCTCGGCATTAAAACAATTATGAACCTGATCGGCCCTCTTTCAAACCCTGCAGGCGCCGCATACCAGATGCTTGGAGTGTATGATAAATCGCTTCTCGAGCCGGTCGGCCGTGCCTCAAAACTTCTCGGTTCAAAACGGGTCATGGTTGTGGTTAGCGAAGACGGCTTTGACGAGATTTCGCCCTGTTATAAAACTCATGTGTTTGAAATCGATGAAAACGGAAATGAAAAACACTACGATATTGTTCCTTCAGATTTTAACATAGGTTCCTGCAATGACAGCGATCTTGCAGGAGGGACTGCACAGGTGAATGCTAAGATGGCGCTCGATCTTCTCGAAGGAAACGGCAATGTTTGTGTAAAGCAGGCAGTTTGCCTCAATGCGGGAGCTGCATTGTATGTAGGGAAAAAAGCAGCTACAATTAAAGAAGGATACGAAGCTGCATTGAAAGCTCTTGCCAACGGAGATGTTAAAAAGAAACTCGATGAAATAAAGGCGGACACGAATGGCTCAAGTTCAGCAGCATGATATTCTTACTTCCATTCTAGAAAAACGAAAAGAACTGTATACAGTAAAAGGATTTTCATTCGGGCATACGCTGCCGGCACAAAGGACTAAACCTGTTGTTCCTTTTCTGCCGGAAAAGGGCTCTATTCTCGAGATTAAACGCGCATCCCCTTCCAAGGGGAATATTGCACCTCTTCTTAATGCCCCGGAGACGGCATGTACTTATGCGGAGCAGGGAGCACGGGCAATATCAGTTTTAACAGAAGAAAGCTATTTTAAGGGTTCCCTTGAAGATCTCTGTGCTGTATCAGACTCGGTATATAAAAAAAATCCTGCTATTGCTGTTCTTAGAAAAGACTTTCTGACAGACGAAGAAGAGCTCGATATTTCCTATGTCTGCGGTGCAGACGCTGTTTTATTGATAGCGCGGATTCTTGAAACTGATAAATTCTGCTCCATGGCAAATAAGGCTTTATCGCTTGGATTAAGCATCTTATGTGAAATTAGAGAGGAAGAGGATTTAGTAAAATATAAGACTATGTGTAAATCCGTGAAAAAAAGCGGCGCAAAAGCGCGTATTTTTCTCGGCATTAACACAAGAGACCTTGCAACCTTTACCCTCGATCCGCTTGTGCCTTCAAGCTTTTTTTACGATGTAGAAGACGGTACCTTAATGATTTATGAATCCGGTATTAAAACTCCGGAAGCTGCCGCATTAGCAGGAAATATGGGATTTCACGGGCTTCTGATGGGTGAAGCCGCCGCAAAAAATCCTGAGGGAGCTTCTGTTATTATACAGAGATTCCTTGAAGCCAAGCCAGACATGAACGCTGTCATGTGGACGTCGTATGCAGCGGCAATGCGGAGCAGAAAAAAGACTCTGGGCTATTCGCCCTATGTTAAGATCTGCGGGCTCACTCAGCTTGAGGATGTCGAAGACTGTATAGGACTCGGTGCAGATATGCTCGGTTTTATTTTTTCGGGAAAAAGCAAACGCTGTGTTGACCGGAGTTTTTTAATTGAAGTAAAAGAACTGCTTGCTAAGGAAAAAAGAAAAGCAGGAGCACATAAAGAGACTTTCATGAGACCGGTGCTTACAGGAGTTATAACGGATCCCGATTCATCTGAAGCCATGGAAGCTTTTACGCTCATCCGCGACGGACTGCTCGACAAGATCCAGTATCACGGATGTCCCATACCTTCCCCTGCGGATAAAAAATGGAAAGACATTCCACGGTATGCCGCGGTTAAAATCGGAAATGATGAAGACCTTGTGAATTTGTTCAATCTTCTTGAACGGGGACAGCCCAGAGTTCTCATAGATGCCCGATCCGGAAAAGGCGAGGGCGGAACGGGTGAAAGAATCGGAGAGAGTCTTCTTGACCGCATAACGGGAAAAACACAGCTTTGGCTTGCTGGCGGTATAAATCCTTCAAATGTAGAAGAAATTATTGAAAAATACAGACCTGAACTTATAGATATTGCAAGCGGAGTTGAAGAAGTTCAAACCGCTCAGGATGTTCAATCATCAGATGATGAGGATGTTGTAAAAGGAGAAATAAAAGCCGGAAAAAAAGACAGAATTAAACTGATAGATTTATTTGAAAAAATAGAGGATGCCTGCGAAAGAGTTCGCACCGCAGAAGCATCAAAGTAACTATGGAGGAATAAATAGATGAGTAATACAGGATTCTTCGGAGAATTCGGAGGAAAATACGTAGCTGAAATTCTGCGGAGGCCGCTCGATGAGCTTGAAGAAGCTTTTTACGCGTCATTAAAGGACACGGGCTTTTTATTTGATTTGGAAATTCTCCGCAGAGATTTTATAGGCCGGCCGACACCTTTATTGTATGCCGAAAAAACATCGAAAGATTTAGGCGGTGCTCAAATATATATAAAAGCAGAAGGCCTTGCCCATACCGGAGCACATAAAATAAATAATGCAGTTTCCCAGGCTCTGCTTGCTAAAAAAATGGGTAAAACTAGAATAATTGCAGAAACAGGGGCGGGTCAGCACGGACTAGCTACCGCTGCAGCCTGTGCGCGTCTTGGTCTTGAATGTGTTGTGTACATGGGCGAAGTAGATGTCCGTCGTCAGCAGCCCAATGTTGCGGCGATGGAATTATACGGAGCCGAAGTACGCTCTGTGACATCGGGTTCCCGCACCTTAAAAGACGCAATAAATGAAGCTATGAGAGACTGGGCGGCGAGTTTTTCAAATACCCATTATGTTATCGGATCTGCTTTAGGGCCGGCTCCCTTTCCCGACATGGTAAGAACCTTTCAGTCAATTGTAGGAAAGGAAGTAAAGAAGCAGAGTGCCGAGCGAAAACTCAATGTCAAAGCGCTGGTTGCCTGTGTCGGAGGCGGATCGAACGCCATTGGTTTTTTTGAACCGTTTTTAGACGATAAGTCTGTACGTCTCATTGCTGTCGAGGCAGGAGGAGTCGGAGAGGGAAGAGGAAATAATGCCGTGCGTATGGCAGGTGATGCCAGCCCCGGTATTGTACACGGGTACAAGAGCCGCTTTTTGCTCGACAGCGACGGTCAGGTCGGACAGACGAGGTCAATATCTGCAGGGCTTGATTATGCGGGCATCGGCCCGCAGCTTGCAGATCTGGGAGATAAAAAACGCATAGAATTCACAAGCGCTCTTGATAATGATGTTCTTGAAGCGGTTAAGCTTTTTGCGCGAAACGAAGGGCTCATTTTTGCACTGGAAAGCGCTCATGCAGGATCTCACGCACTAAAAGTGGCACAAGCTATGAAACCGGATGAAGCTGTTATTGTAAATATGTCAGGCCGGGGCGACAAGGATATTTTTATAACTTCACCCGTATTCAGACCCGATGAATGGAAAACCTTTTTGAAAAGCGAACTGGAACGCCTTGAAGAAGGTACAGAAATTCATCAGTCTAAATTAATGAAATAAAACACCGTAAAAATATTTCGGTTATAATTTTATAAAGAAAGGATATACACATGAAACGAGTTTTAATGGCGCATCAGGTTGCCGGTTTTCCTTCGCCTGATAGTGCACTTGCCATAAGCGATGCTCTTGTGGAAGGGGGCGCTCAAATTCTGGAAATACAGCTTCCTTTCAGCGATCCCAGTGCTGACGGCCCTGCAATTCAGACAGCATGTTCAAGCGTGCTTGAGAATAACTATACGGTAAAACAGGGATTTGACTTTATTTCAGCAATTCATAAAAAACATTCAGAGGTAACTCTTTTTCTCATGACCTATGCTTCCCTTGCCTATGCACGCGGAATAGAGCAGTTTGTTGTAGATGCAAAAAATGCAGGAGTGAACGGTCTTATTATTCCGGATTTGCCCTTCGACAGCGATGAAGGGCTCGGTTTTGCATGCAGGAAGGCAGGCATAGCTCAAATACCGGTTGCAGCCCCTTCAATGACGGAAACACGCCTTGAGAGGATAAGCGCATGCGGCTTTGAGTACACTTACTGCGCACTGAGAGCCGGTATTACCGGTAGTAAAACGGTAATCGAAAAAGAAACAATCGAGTTTTTGAAGAGGGCCGGAAAAGGCGGTTCAAAACTTTTAGGCGGATTCGGGGTAGTAACCGGGGAACAGGCGGAAGCTCTAAGCCCCTATGTGTACGCGGTTGTGGCAGGTTCTGTCTTTGTGAATACTATAATCGAAACTGTGGGGAAAAAAGGTGAAAACAAAGACAAGACCGCTGAGCTGTATAAAAAACTCAGCGGTAAGGCAAAAGAATTAAGCGGTAACTAGAATTCCTTCAATCGCAAGATCAAAGGAAGCATTGAGTTCTTCTATGCTTTCCTGATCGAGAATGGCGAGTCTGAAAATGATTGACTGTATAAGGCCGTAAAACATCTCGTTTGCGGCTTTTACGTTAATCTGTTTGAACTCCCCTTTTTTCATTCCAGCTATCAGTATGGTGGATAGAAGATGTCTGAGTCTTAAAACTCTCCGCCTTACTCTGTCGCCGGGATCTTTACCCATTTTCTGAAGCTGGAGCAGGTACACAAGAATGATGTTAAAAAGCTTCTTGTTGTCCATGCAGGTGTCCACAATTTGTGCACAGACCTGGCGGAGTTTTTCCCGGGAAGATAAATTCGGATTATTAACTACTTTTAATAAAGAGACTTCAAGCCCCTGCGTGAGCTGCTTAATACTCCACAAAAACAGTTCCTGTTTATTTTTGAAGTAAATATAAAGGGTTGTCCGCGTTATACCGCAGCGGTCGGCAATTTTTTGAAAAGTAACATCTTCGTACCCTTCCTCAATGAAGATATCGAGCGACTTTTCCAGAATTTCCCGTTTTCGTTTTTCATGTTCTACAACAATAGCCATTGGATTCTCCCTTCCTCATACCGATATTAGTTATTTTCTTCCTTTTTTGTTCCAATTTTTCCGGCATCAAATCTATAAAATATTGTATCCAGATTTCCGCTTTTTAATTCCTTCTTTTGATCCGCTCTTTTGCCTAACGACTGCTCAAACGCTTCATGAGAAGTAATAAAACCCATTTCCCACCCCGGAAATTCTGTAAAAAGGCAGGGCATTGTCTTATACAGTTCCTCCGCTTCAGTCTGATCTCCCAGACGTTCACCATACGGAAGATTAGAAAGAATTAAACCCTCATCGTAAGGGGCTTTGAGTTCTTTAAAGTCTGCAATTTCAAAGTCGGGTCTTTGGACACGGGCATCGCTTCCGACAAGCTGAAGCGCCCTTCCGGCTGTAACACAGGCATGCTCCGCGTTTATCCGTGCCCGCTCAATAGCATTTTTATCAATATCGGTACCGGTTATACGGGCAACAGCATCGGGCCTTATTTTTGCAGCTTCCTCTTTTTTTGTCTCCACAGCCTTCTGCTGATTATACACTGCAAGATTTTCAACTGCAAATTTACGTCCGAAACCCGGGGCAACATTGTACGCATACAAGGCCGCTTCTATTGGAATTGTTCCTGAACCGCAAAAGGCATCATGAAGCGGTGTTTTCCGCCTCCAGCACATAATCTGTATGAGAACAGCGGCAAGCGTTTCCCTGATGGGAGCGGGTCCGCCTTCGGTCCGGTAGCCCCGTTTATGAAGCGGATCGCCTGAAAGATCAAGGAGAATTAATGCTGTATCCTTTTCCATATAGACGCGGACGTTTGCCTCAGCTCCGCTTTCCGGCAGTACAGACATGTTCCAAATTCTTCCCAGCTTTGTGTAAATAGCCTTGTGGGTAATACCCTGAATACTGTGCTCGGAAGAGAGCTTGCTTTTATAGACACGAACCTTATCTACAATAACACGGGTATCTTTTTTAAAATAATCCTGCCATTGAATATGCTCCACTCCGTCAAACAGTTCATCAAAGTCCTGCGCAGGAAATGAACCAAGCTGAAGATACACTCTGTCTGCAGTTCTAAGGCATAAATTGGTCTTATATAATCCGGCATCATCGCTGAAAAAGGAAACACGGCCGGGGGCATTCCCGCATGTTTTGTAACCTAAAAGTTTTATTTCATTTGCAAGTATTTTCTCAGCGCCTAATGCGCACAATGCTACCAGTGTAATCATAATGACAGAATAACACTTTATGAATGATTGCACAAGCAAATAATTTCAAGTATGAGCAAGAATTATGCAGAAAAGTTACTGCTTGAAGTAATTTTGATTGACAGGATGGAAAAACTGGGGACATACTGGAAGAGAGGTTTATCATGCAAAAAACAGAAATAGATGCAGGCGTCTGGTTTCTTGAGATTAGCGAGCTCGATCTGCGTATACTTTGCGGCTGCCCGCCTGATGTTGTAAAACTGCTCATGAAACGCGGTTTTATTATTGATAAGCACTGGGACAAGGGTCTGTGGGAAACGGGACCCAATGCAATTCTCCTATCGGATCTTCCGATGCAGGGCGGAAAGTTTGCAAATCTTGCGGAATTTCCTATCCTTCAGATGTTTTACCGTCAGGGAATGATAATTCCCGGTCATCCGGGAAACACCGGGGTAAAGCCGGCTATTATTGGCCTCTCTTCTCAAATTCGTGCAGTCGGTGATTATTTATTTCACGGAACATACGGGCTTTCAAGTAAAGAAGAAATTCTCGGCTGCGGTGTTGATGAGGAATTTGCCGATGAAATTATCAGGCTGAAAATGGCATTTGCCTTTAACAGCATGAGAAAAAGCGAGGAAATTCTGGATCTTTATACCCTCGATTCCGGTTCTGCTCACGTCCGGGACGGTCTGGAAGTAAAACACACGGCCTTGAATAAATTTCTGTTTACCTTCGGCGGTGAAGAAGTAGAGATAGATTTAAATCTTAAAGCATCAACATATGCATCCCCTATCAAACTGGAATATCACCGGGTACGGCGCGATTATTTTTCTGTTGTCCATATTGGAGAAGGAGACGGCTGGGATCAAAATCATCCGTGCATGTCGAGCATTATCTTTTTTCAGGGAAGGGCTTATTTAATTGATGCAGGTCCGAATATTATTGACAGTCTTACTTCCCTTGGAATCTGCGTTAATGAACTTGCAGGTATTTTCCATACCCATGCTCATGACGATCATTTTGCGGGTCTAACGTCTCTTGTCCGTACCGATCACCGTATTAAATATTATGCCAGCTCTCTTGTCCGAACCTCGGTAATGAAAAAACTCACGTCTCTTATGTCCGTACCGGAAAAACGGTTTATGAGAAGTTTCGATGTACAGGATCTTGTTCTGAATGAGTGGAATGATATAGGCGGACTTGAAGTGATGCCGGTGTTTTCGCCTCATCCCGTCGAGACAAATGTGTTTTTTTTCCGTGCAATGTGGGAAGGAGGGTACCGTGTTTACGCCCATATGGCGGATATTGCTTCCAAAAAAGTTCTCGATGCCATGCTTTTACATTCCGATAACGCCACCCCGTTTTCACAAAATCTATATAAGAACTTTACGAGTATTATTGCAAAAGGCGTTAACCTGAAGAAAATCGACATAGGCGGAGGAATGATACACGGCGATGCAGCCGATTTTGCGGGGGATAAGTCCCGAAAGGTTGTTCTAGCACACACGGCAAGGGATCTTACACCGGAGGAAATGGAAATAGGATCTGCTGCAAGTTTCGGTATGGAAGATTCATTAATTCCTACAAGACGTGAATATATACGAGAGCAGTCCGGAGGCTACCTGCGCTCTTACTTTCCCGCGGCAACGGATGCAGATATTGAAATGCTGCTTAATTGTCCGGTTGTTTCACTGAATGTGGGGCACCTCCTGCAAAAAAAAGACGTTCCTGCAAAAGAGGTTCACCTTATTATTACAGGAGTCGCAGAGATGATAGACGGCGCCACAGGAAGAGTATTCATGTTGTCTGCAGGAACCCTTATTGGAGAGTCTGCTGCTTTGGGAGGTGACATTCCCCAATATACCTACAAAGCAAAAAGCTATATTAACGTGCTTGAGATACCTCAGGATTTATTCCGGTCGTTTATAATGAAAGGCGCGGATTATGAAGATGCAAGGAGAACAAGTTCTATAGCATTTTTTCTGCAGACGACTTTTCTCTTCGGAGAGTCAGTGTCTTCTCCAGTACTCTATACGATTGCGGTAAATCTGGTACCTGGTACAACGGGCGCAGGAGAGGTGTATGATGCGGGAGATGAGGCTTCGCTAATTATTGTTCTTTCCGGCAGTTTTAAGCTGTTTATTGACGAATCCGAAGTAGACACTCTTTATCCTAAAGATTTTTTCGGGGAAGAATGTGTTTTTTTCCCGGGCGGCAATTTAATGACTGCCCGTGCGGAAGAGGACTGTCATTGGTACAGCATAAAAACTGATATTCTGCGAGGTATTCCAATTGTTGAGTGGAAGATGCTCGAAGTATATGAAAGACGGCTTACCGCCTACGGTTCGGCTCAGTAATTACAGCGCCATACCTCTAAAATCTGCAAGAGTCTTATAATTTTTTCTCTTCATAAAAGAAGTTAATCCTTCGATGATTTTAATCATCGAAAGAGGGTCTGCAAAGGTCGCTGTTCCGACCTGTACTGCGTGAGCTCCTGCCATAATAAACTCGACCGCGTCGATCCAGGTTCTAATTCCCCCAAGCCCTATGACGGGAATTCTTTCGTTTTCTTTCAGCTCTTTCATGGAAGAGCAGACATCGTAGACCATGCGGAGTGCTATGGGTCTTATTGCAGGACCTGCAAGACCCGCTTTAATGTTGTTAAAAACAGGCTTTCCTTTTTCCACATTTATTGCCATCGCCTGAAAAGTATTTACGAGGCTCAATGCATCTGCACCGGATTCCCGCACTGCATGGGTAACCGCAATAAGGTCGGGGGCATTGGGAGATAGTTTTACCAGAAGCGGTTTTTTTGTGGCCTTGCGCACGGCAGCGGTTACCTCTGCGGCAGCAGAAGGCTGTAAGCCGAACGCCATGCCGCCTGCTTTTACATTGGGGCATGAAATATTGAGCTCGATCATGGGAATATCAGTTTGGTCAAGGAGCCGGGCGCCTTCCACGTAGCTTTCTATAGTAGAACCCGAAAGATTTGCAATGCTCACGGTTTTAAAGGCAAGCATCTGAGGAAGTTCTTTTTGAATAAAGTGTTCAATACCGGGATTTTCGAGCCCGATAGAGTTTATAAGACCTGAGGGAGTTTCGTGAATTCTAACGCCCTTATTGCCAGGCCGGGCTTCGAGGGTTAAGCCTTTTGAGCACATACCGCCCAGCGCATTAACATCGAACAGCTGTTCATATTCAGTTCCAAAACCGAAGGTTCCCGAAGCTGCAATGACAGGGTTTTTAAATGGAACACCTGCGATGGTTACCGAGGTGTCAATATCAGTGTGTAAAGAACCGGTCATTTGGAGCCTCCGAATATCAGTTTTTCACCTGCAAAGATCGGGCCTGCCTTGCAGCATCTGCGCGTTCCTTCGGTGGTTTCTATGTTGCACCCGAGGCATGCTCCTACACCGCATCCCATTTTTTCTTCCATACTGAGCCATGACTGAACGCCTGCCTCGAGGCAGATTTTTTGAACGTAGGCGAGCATGGGAAGCGGTCCGCAGGCATAGACGAGGGTATACTGCTTTTCGGTCAATGTTTGTGCAGTAAGTACGGCGGGGAGCATTCCTTTAACTCCCGCAGAGCCGTCATCGGTGGTAATGGTAAGCGTATTGCTCTTTAGACCTTCCAGACCGTAGGAGCCCGTTTTAAAACTTGCATAAAAATCGTAGCTTGCGTCTTCGAGACCGAGTGCGAATCCTGCAACCGGCGCTATTCCTATGCCGCCGCCGACGATTGCGACAGAAGGTGTTTGTGCTGTTCTGTTAATGGATGTTTTACTCTTGGAGGCGGATGCCAGCATTTCGCTTGGTTTAAAAAAGTTGTTTCCAAGCGGACCGGTAATATCCAGAGAGTCTCCGGTTCGTAAAAAGCAGAGATCTGTCGTTCCCTCGCCTTTTTTAAGAATGAGAAAATCGAGTTCAATCTCGTCGCCGTCATTGATTTCAGGTATTTCACCTTTTGCACTATCTTGAATAGAGACTTTTTCATTTCCGGCAGAGTTTAAAATGCGGGCTGTGTAAATTGATATGGGCCGGGCCAAGAGTACAGAGGAGGGCCTTGCGCGGAGCATGTAAAACTGGCCGCTCTTTGGAATGGACTGGATGCCGTGAGTTAACTTCATACGTACAACGAGGGAGAAAATATTTTCCTGCAGACAGACTGAGCTGATTACGCGGGCTTCGTTAACCGATGGTTTTACATGTCGTCTCATTATAACCTCTTTTTATGAAAGCATTTTTTTTGCGTTTAGTAAGTCGAGTTTTGCTTCTTCTGCGGCGCGGGAAGCGGATGCTACGATGTCGTCCATGGTAAGCTTTCCGCTTGAGCGTTTTACCTCGAGAGACGCATCTTTTTTCCAGGCGGTTAAGATGCCGCGAGAGGAGTTTACCGTACCGCCTGCTTTATCCAAAAGTGTTGCCGCAATGCGGGCAGCTCCGCCCTGTGCGCCGTAGCCGGGAATTAAAAAGAAGATGTTTGGGTAAGCATCGCGGAGGGCTCTCGCATTGGATTCTTCGGTACAGCCGACAACCGCTCCTACAGGGGAACAGGTAAAGTCGTTCTCATTAACTCCCTGAGCCTTATAAAGCTCTTTCATTTCTTTTTCTATTGATAAAAGTTTTTGTCCGACGCGGTCAAGGACGAAGCCTCCTGAGGCTAATTCCTGCTTTTCTATATCGGTCATGCCGGGGTTCGAGGTGCGGAGAAGTACAAAAAATCCCTTTGGCAGCTTATCACGGGGTGGTTTAGCATAGGCTAAAAAAGGTTCAAGCGTGTCGAAACCCATGTAGGGATTTACAGTGATGGTGTCGGCTTCGAAATCGGCTGAAAAGTGGGCACGCGCGTAGGCAGAAGCAGTATCGGCAATGTCGCCGCGCTTTATATCAGCAATGAAAGGAATATTAAGAGACTTCAGATGATCCAGAGTCTTTTTGTAGGTGATAAGACCCTCAATTCCCATAGCCTCGTAGTAGGCAATCTGAACCTTATAACAGCCGGCGTATTCTTTTGAAGCCTTTATAAGCTCTGTATTAAAATGAAGGACAGCATCTGCTTTTGTCTTATAGAGAGCGAGTACTTCCGGCGGCAGGTATGAAGGATCGGTATCGAGCCCGATACACAAAGGACCGTTTTTCTTACAGGATTCCTGTAATCTTTTCATCTGGTGGATCATGTTCATGAATAAGAGTATAGCATATAGTTAAGGGGAGGAAAACCACCACGTGTAGAGTCCATAGGCAAGTACCGCTGCTTTGCCGGCCGGCAGCTCATGCGATGCGGAGTTTTAACACAAGCCTTGCTTGTGTACTCCCCTTTAAACCCTTTTGAAAATATCAACCCCAAAGATTAGAATCAGCGCTGCAATATTTCACACCTCATACTTGCAGCGTTTTAAATATCCAGTATTAGAGTTTTGTAAAAAAGGTATAAGTCAAAAAAATAAGGAAGAAAGAGTTTTTGCTCTGAGCCTGTGAAGGGAGAAATACTCGGAAAGCCAGCTGTACAGGGAGGAACAGCTGGCTTAGAGCGCACAGATTACCGGGGCAGATATGTAAAGCATGAAAAATCGGGATAGGAAAAAGGATATTGAAGAGAACGGAAAGATGCATAGAAAAGACGAAAGGTATAAAGTAGAGCTGATAGGTGAAAAAGACAAATAAGCTTTGGTATGTATCTTTTTAATTAATAGAACGAACGTTCGTTCTATTTTTAATTCTGCCTATAAACTGCTCTTCCCGCCTGTTGTTTTTTCATCTTATCCATGGTCTACGAGACTGTCTTCCCGCAGCTGATATCGAAGGGCATAATAAGCAGTTTCATTATACTTTTTTCGTACTGCTCAAAAAACCATTGTGTAGCTTTGCCGTAGTTTTCTTTAGTATCGAACTCCCAGTAGGAATAGTATTTGACACACTTTACGATCTTTGTTAATTCCCGGGGAGGTTTTCCTTCTTTGATTAATCCGTCCATGGTATAAAATCTTTTCATATATTTAATTAATATTGATCCTGTCAGATTCTGTTGTTCCTGTTCTGCTTTTTTTATCAGCTCTTCAAATTCACTCAGCTTATCGGGCTTTACTTGAAACAATTTAATCTCAGAAAATGTGTCTGTCATACTACCTCTTACTCAGTATTGTTATAATATCAGTCTTAATTTCCTCAAGCCATTCATTTCTTTGACTGTCAGTGCTGCCGGCAATTATCCTGAACATTTTTCTGTGGTAGCCGGTAATACCCGTGAAGCCGAATACGCATTTACCCCATATTCTGTCGAGCGGATCGCGGAAATACTTGTTTTCGCGTTCTGCTTCCGTGTTTGACGTATTATACACAATACCTGTTTTACCCTTAAGTTTCTCGATGGGAAGACCTCCAGATGAATCATCATCCGGAAAATCATAAGCATGAGGAGGGCGAATAACCCTGTCAATATAACCTTTAAGAATTGCAGGAGGTTGTCCCCACCAGTTCGGATGTATGTACACAAGAATATCAGAGTCAATTAATTCCATAGCATACTTGTTAACGAGGGGATCATCAGAAGCGTCAGAACCCAATTCCTTTTTTGTCAGTACAGGATTAAAGTTCTCTTCATAAAGATCATGGGCATAAACCTTCACCTTATTATCTTTTAACGTTCTAACCGCAGTATGATACATTGCGTGATTAAAACTTCTCTCATAGGGATGGGCTAAAATAACTGATGAGGTCATTGCTATTCCTTTTGAGTTATTTTTTTTGCAAATGAGATTGCAGCACTAATATCGGCTTTATCCGGATGTGGAAATCCTATAAAAAGAAGACGTCCTCTGCATATGAATTCTTCCGCTGCAACTTCTATTCCATTTTTAATTAAAACATTCCTCACTATATCCTGTCCCTGCCTGTTGCTTAAGCAGGACGTTATGAGCGCAGCTTTTTTTACCGAGCTTTTACTGATTCCTTGTGCAAATTGATTCAATTCAGGTGCAGTAACGCCTCCGTAAATTCCGCTTACTATAAAAAGAAGTTCTACATCATTAAGTTCCGGTTTGGTATTTATATCCAGAGCTTTGGTTTCGAGTGATTCTGCTACTGCATCGGCGATTTTTTTAGAGTGTCCTGTTTTGGAATAATAGATAACTGCAATTTTCATAACTTAAACTCCCGTTGTATACTGATAACGATTATTCTTTGGTAACTATATGTTCTACAGTATAAGGCATGTTTTCAAATATTTCCGCAAAAAAAGAAGGATATGTTTTATGTTTTTTTGTAATCATACAGAGGAATGCAATTCATAAACTCTCTTCTTATACCATCCCCAGTTTTTTTGCAGACAGCTTTGCCGCCTTTTCTATCTTTACTTCCTGTTCTTTCTTCCGTGTATCATTCATACCTGGAGCCGTAAAAATCGTAAGTCTATTGATAATTCGGCCGCCTGAGGACATGATAGATAAAGCCTTTGCTTAAATACTCATTAATTATAATCCCAATCCGGTTCAAAGAGAAGAAGTTAATTGAAGTGCCCCATCTGTTTCAGCCTGATTTCAAAAATGCATGAATCATCCTTGTTAATTATAGAAGCCTTCCGGGTGATTTTAACATTTTCTGGTCCGTATAGTTTACCCCAAATATAGTGCAGACTTTTTTCCGAACATATGCACATTTTTTTCGATGTGATTAATTTTTCTTTAAATAAGTCGCAGCCGCATTCCGTATAGGTAAGCTGTATTCTGTCGGGAAAAAGAATGTAATTAAATCCGCTGAAATGCGATGCCAAAAAGATTAACAGATCTTCAACGGTATCTGTCTCTTTAAACGCCTGTTCATACACTTTTACCGGATACGAATCTGAACAGCGTACAGCACAGCATGATAAAAAGTCCGCTGCTTTTTCATCCGTAGATCCTTCTAATGTATTCATTGCAGTTTCCTTATGAGATTTTCTATTCTATAGGTACAATCTGTAATGCGGTCATCTTTACTGCGCCATGAATCTGACAGAGGAAAATTAATGCCGTCTTTTGCTTCTGAGCTCATGTCCCACAGGCCGTCCTTCTCTTTATTATTGTTGAGCCATTTTACTGCAAAGCTAAGCTTTTCTCTGCATTCCGCCTTATCGTAGTCCGACAGCAGCTCTATTGCAGATACATATCTGCAGGCGTTTAAAGATTTAAAAGACAGAGGAGTATTTAAAAGCCGTTTATCGTAAACATAATAAATACCTGTTTCGTGATTTATGAGATACTCTACCATCGCCTGAGCCTCGATAGTATTCAGCATATTCTGCATCAAAGAGACGTGGTAAAAGTTGGCAATGTCTAGAAGCCGTCCGCCTTTCGGCGGCAAATTATGAACCTCTTTGTAAGTCTTAACATACGTGCTGTGGTTATATACGCCGGTACTAAAAGCACTACTAATAATTCTGCACCATTTTTCACCGGTTCGATTAGCTTCCTCATCAGCTTTAGTAAATCTTCTAATCCATGCTGATAACATAAGATCTGTAAAAATATCCCAGTTATGAACTTTTTCACGGCGGTCGGGTATTTGTTTTGTCCTTCTCAAGCAGTCCCGCATATATGATACTGCTTTTTTTACCGGTTCATCATCGATAGTAAAACCTAAGACTTGAAGCCGGCGTAATGCCTGTTCGGTTGTTATGGAATTTTCTTCCGAAGGATATCCGAGAGAGTGAAAGAATCCCCAGGATCCGTCGTCATGCTGTTTTTCTATAATAGAACAAGCCCATTTTGTTTTTTTATATTCTGACATAAACCGCCCCTTATAAAAAACGACTATTGTTACCCCTTCAGTATCTCATCAATTTTTTGTATCTCTTCGCTGCTTAACGGTGCATCCTGTACCGATAAAAGATTTTCCTTCATCTGCTCTGGAGAACTCGCACCCAGGAGTACAGAGGTATTACGCTCATCACGCAATATCCACTTAATAGCCATGCGTGCAAGCGTTCTGCCGTTATCTAGAGCAATAGAGTTTAAAGACCTCAGCTTCTTAAGCATTGCATCGGTCAGCTGTTCCGGTTTTAAAAATACTTTTTTAGAAGCCCGTGATCCTTCGGGAACGTGCCCGTCAAGGTAGCGGTTTGTAAGCAGTCCCTGCGCAAGCGGCGAAAAGCAGATGCAGCCCGTTCCCGTCTCTCCCAAAACTAATAATAATCCGTCTTCTGTCCATCGGTTAAGCATGGAATAATTTGCCTGATGTATAAGGCAGGGTGTTCCAAGTTCTTTTAATGATTTAACGGCCTGTGCGGTTTGTTCTGCTGAATAGTTTGAGATTCCTGCATAGAGCGCCCTCCCGCTCCTTACTATGTAATCGAGCGCTCCCATTGTCTCTTCAATCGGTGTGGAAGGGTCGGGCCTGTGATGATAAAAAATATCGACATACTCTAAGCCCATACGTTTTAAACTTTGATCGCAGCTCGATACCAGGTATTTCCTGCTGCCCCAGTCGCCGTAAGGACCGGGCCACATACCGTATCCGGCCTTTGATGAAATTATAAGTTCATCACGGTAGGGTATGAAATCTTTTTTCAAAATCCTGCCGAAGGTTTCTTCCGCGCTTCCCGGGGGCGGTCCGTAATTATTTGCAAGATCAAAGTGTGTTACACCTGAGTCGAATGCTGTTCTCATAATGCTGCGGCAGTTGTCCTCATTATCGCCGGAACCGAAATTATGCCAAAACCCGAGCGATATCTCGCTCAGCATTAACCCGCTCCTGCCGCACCGCCGGTATTTCATTTTTTCGTACCGGTCTTCCTTTGCCGAATATACAGTCATGATTTCTTCCTTGTGGTTATGGATTTTTAAAATTGTATCATCTATTTCAATTTCTGTGTTAAAAACCCTGCAGTTCTATTCTATAAAGTATAATGAAAGAGGTTAGTATGACGGTTGTTAGTTTTTCTCCCTTTGGTTTTGAAGGCTCTCTTGTGACAATAGAAGTAGATTTGCGCCGTGGAATTCCTGCTATAGATCTTGTAGGCCTTGCAGATAACGCTGTAAAAGAATCCCGGGAGCGTATGAGAGCGGCTATACGTAATTCCGGTTTTGAATTCCCCCTTGAAAGAGTGCTTATCAGCCTGTCCCCTGCAGATGTAAAAAAGGAGGGTGCGGGTTTTGATTTAGCTATAGCACTCGCCGTTCTTAGTGCAAAGAATCCCCAATCTCTGCCCGCTCTGGATTCTTCATTCCGCATTCTTGTAATGGGAGAACTGGAATTATCGGGCCGTGTCAGGCCGGTGAGAGGAATCCATGCAGCCGTATCAACTGCACTGGAGCAGGGAATATCAGTGTGTATTGTTCCAAAAGAAAATGAGGACGAGGCTTCCTGCAGCGATGAAGTAAAAGTTATTGCTGTTGAAAACTTATGCGAAGCCTATACCATGTTTGCAAGTATTTCTGAGGGGGTTTTACCATCACGTTCAATTCAATCAGCTCATATTGCCTCGGATAAAGAGGAGCTTATTTTTCCGCCTGTTAATTCCGGCGAAGATTTTGAAGAAATAAAGGGACTCCCTTTTCTTGTCCGGGGTCTGCAGATAGCGGCAGCAGGAGCTCATAATCTTATGACCTACGGTCCTCCGGGGTGCGGAAAAACGCTTGCCCTGCAGAAATTTCCTTCACTGCTTCCGGAATTGAGCCTTCAAGAATCACGCCCTGTAACACGTATTTACAGTCTTGCAGGCTGTATGGAAAACGGCGAGCGACTTATTCGAAAAGCGCCTTTCCGCGTCCCTCACCAGAGTGCAACACTCGAAGGTCTTATAGGAGGAGGTCTCCAGTGCAGACCGGGGGAGGTTTCGCTTGCCCATAACGGCGTTCTGTTTCTTGACGAAGCCTCCGAGTTTAGAACTACCGTTCTGCAGTCGCTACGGGTACCGCTTGAGGAAGGAAGGGTAACACTGAGCAGAGCGGGGAGACATACCGTTTTTCCTGCACAGTTCCAGCTGCTGCTTGCATCGAATCCCTGTCCCTGCGGAAACTTCGGAGTCGAAGATAAAATCTGCGTCTGCCCTCCCCGTTCGATCGAGCTTTATTGGAAGAAGTTTTCCTCTCCTCTTCTTGACCGCATCGATATTCGTGTACCTGTTCTTCAAAAGGGATCCACTATATTAACATCATCCAGCAAGCCTCTTTCATCCTCCTTTCTCCGTACAGATATTGAGAGGGCTGTTGCGGTACAGAGAAAAAGGCAGGGAAAAAGAAATGCACGTCTGCATTCAGAAGAAATTGCAGAGCTCTGTCCTTTATCACCCGGTGTGAACGGATTTTTAAAAGAGCAAAGCTCCGTTTTGGGTTTCTCATCGCGTGCAGTTCACAGCTGTATAAAACTTGCACGCACAATTGCAGATATGAGGGGAGGCTCTGCTATCAGAGTGGAAGATATGGAAGAAGCGGTACTGTACCGGAAAAATGAAGGGGGAGGCGGAATGCTGTTCTAGTGTGAATTTCCGGCCAGTATTCAGGCTGTCGGTTTCTTCTGAGTTTGTTTCTTAAACTGAGTTGGAGTGCATCCGGTTTCTCTTTTAAAAAGAGAGCTGAATGAATTTGATGTGTGGAAACCCACGTCAAAGGCTATTTCTGTTACGGATTTTTCGGTGGTATTTAATAATGTTTTTGCCTGATTCATTCTTGTGTTTGTAAGGTATTCAGAGTATGAACAGCCGCTGCATTTTTTAAAAACAGATTTAAAATATGACTCACTAATGCATACTGCATCGGCTACATCCTTTACAGAAATTGCTTGTGCAAAATGCTCATCAATATATTCTTTTGCCTTTCTTACAATATTAAGCGACCGGTTTGTATGAGAACAGGATACAATACCTATAATTTCCTCTGTCCTTGATTTGAGCCATTCTTCGATGTGTATTTGATTCCGCATATGCGCTGCTTCGGAAAAAACTTTTTCACTAACCTCGAGCAGTCTGTTTACATCTCCTCCTCCGGTGATTGCCGATTCAATCATCGCGCCTAAAAGCTCGTAAATTCTTATTTTTAATAGTTTTTCGGCTTTTGCACTATAACGGAATAAGAGTCCCAAAAGTGTCTGCAGTAATTCCCGGGCCTTTACACTGTCTCCCATTCTAACTGCAGATAAGAATGAATTCCGCTCTTTTAAAGGATACTCTATTCTAATAACTTCTTCCTGAAGGTCTGTTATGTGAACGACTTGTCCGCTTCCCATAGATTCCGCATATTCCGAGGCATTTACCGCCTCTGTATATGATTCCCTAAGGTTTTCAAGACCTGAATAACTGCGTCCAATGCCGAAATCATAGTTTCTTAAAATATCAAGAGATTTTCGGAGGTGTTCACATATCCGTATGGTTTCACTTCTTCCAAAGTCCGGATTCTGGGAAATTGAAAGACAAATTCCGGTCATATCGGTCCCGAGAGGTATGAGAATAAACTGATTCTTTCCCCGTATTCTGTTCAGTATTACTGATATCTCTGCGGTAAGCTGTTTTTTTTCATTATCTATGCAGTTTTCTAAGCTGCTGTTGTGATTTCCCGTTTCCTTAAACACAATAAATGTGTTCATATCTGCCGGATACTGGAGCTGTTTGAGCATTTCGCATATTTGCCGGTGATTACACTCATTGATCGCAATATTCTGAACTAAATCTTCTCTGATGTATGAAATTATTGTATCGGTTTTTCTCCGCTTTTCTCTTAAATCCAGAGTTCTACCGGTTCCCATGAGCACTGTGCTTACAAGGATTCCAGAATAGTAAAGCATCTGGTTTTGAAATACAACAAAGGAAAAAACTGTTAGAGAAAAGATCAGCTTTCCTGCATTATACAATACTATACTTCTATGCGGAGCTTTTGTTTTGCTGATAGTATCTATTGTTTTACTAAAAATCAGTATTGCAGGAATCAAATACAGAATTGAAGGTATTTCTTTAGTAAAAAAAGGAATAGTGAATTTTGCAGATGTTGAGTCATACACGCTGAAGCTTCCAATCGAAAAGATCAATTCCGATCCAGTTGTAAAAAGAGTATTGAGCATGCAGAAAGAAGTGCCGAGTGTGATTCCTATAATACACTGTTTCAGGATTCTGGATGTAGCCGATATGTCAGGCCGGGAAAAATCTGACAGCGCCAGCAGGGGAATAAGGAAAGCGAAGAAAATAAATGAGCGTATATTGTCTATTATCAAAGGCAGCGGGTGCGTACCTGACAGTATTTGAACAGGCTGCCCGAAAAGGTAAAGGCAAAGAAAAAGAATGAAAAATGCAAAATACCAGGTAGAATCAGGTTTTGAATCCTCAAAAAAAATAACATAAAGGAAGTACACCAGGAGAAGAATGCTTATAAGGGCGGGAACTAAAATGTTCTCAAATATCAAAAAAGCAGGCATTGTTATGGTAGTATACCACAACAATGCCGTAAGGTATAGGTAATTTTTCCTATTTTATTTGTTTTGAAAGGAATTCAAAGAAAACAGCACTCTTATCCGCCAGAACTTCCTTGGAGAGAATGAATCCTTCTTTTTTCCGGGTATAGATAATAATCATGCCGAAAACCCTTACTATTGAATGCAATTCCCAGTAATCCACATGAGAATTCTTTTTACCTGAGGCAACAATCATTTCGTTATCAGTAAAATTTATGTGCATATCTGCAGGCATTTTTTTAACAATATTCCGGCTCCGCCATAGAATTAGTAATGGCTGAACGACCGGGAATATGCAAATACCCAGGATTATGAGTATTCTTACAGGAATGCCTGTCTCATTCCAGAATCTGACTGCAAGAAGAACCATGGAAGCAGTAAAAACCGTATTTACCGCACCTGTAAAGGAACGGTAAATGTTCATCATGCTTAGAGTCCACAGATTTGCAGGTTTTATACAATAATTAAAACTGAATACCATGCTGTTTTATTCCTACTTGAAAAGAGAAGGCAGTAAAAGACTTATTGACGGTATGAATGTAACCAGCAGTAATGCGATGATCATACACAAGTAGAAGGGCAGTGTTGCTTTAACCAATCTTTCAATGGACACTTTGCTGACAGCCGAGCCTATGAAAAGCACCGATCCGACCGGGGGGGTCAAGAGTCCGATTCCGCAGTTTAGGACAACCATAATGCCGAATTGGACAGGATCTATTCCACTGCTTGTGGCAATAGGCAGCAGTATGGGTGTTGTGATCAGGATAATAGGCGCCATATCCATTATGCAGCCGAGAATTAAAAGAATTACATTCAGCATGAGTGCAAGAATTATGCGGTTGTCTGTTAACCCGAGGATTGCCTGAGCGGCTAAGGCGGGAACATTCAATCTGGTTAGGAGAAAACCGAAAATACTCGATGTGGATATTAGAATTAAGACGATAGATAGTGTATTTACACATTGCCCTAAAACTTGCCAAACTCCTTTCCAGTTTAGTCCCTTATAAATAAAGACGCTTACTATCAGACTGTAAAAGACTGCAATTGCTGCAGACTCTGTAGCGGTGAATACACCGCCTACTACTCCGACTACTACTATAAGGACAGCAGCCAGAGCCCAAAACGATGAGCCTATCTGTTTAATAAGATTAATCAGGCGGAATTTTTCACCTTTGGGGTATTTTCGCCTGACAGAAATTATATAGGCGCCGATCATAAGGCTTCCCGCAAGAATTGCAGCAGGAAGGTAACCGGCTAGGAAAAGGCTGCCTATTGAAATTCCGCCGGCTGTTGTTGCATAAATGACCATGTTATGACTTGGGGGGACAAGAAGACCTTCACAGGAACTTGTGATCGTTACTGCCGCAGAAAAGTCATCATCGTATCCCTGGTCAACCATCATTGGAATCATGATGCTTCCAATAGAGGCAGTGTCGGCGGCTGCAGAACCTGAAATTCCTCCGAAAAAGTAGGATGCAACTATGTTAACCATAGCCATCCCTCCCCTCATCCATCCTACACATGCATCGGCCAGCGCGATTAATTTTTGAGAAATACCGCCTGAGCCCATAAGGTAGCCCATGGTTATAAAGAAGGGAACCGCCATCAGGCTGAACGAGCTTATTCCCTTAACCATTTGCTGGGCTACTGTCGTTAGCGGCAGACCCTGATAAAGCAGACAGATGATCGAAGAAAGTGCAACCGCATAGGCGATTGGAAAACGTAATATAATAAAGAGAAAAAAGGATCCAAGAAGAAGCAATATAGCAATACCGTTTGCGCTCATTTTTCAGTATCCTCCCCGAGAACTAGCATTTTAATCTGTTCGTATAGTGTTTCAAATTCAAAAATAACCATTGCTACCCCTGCAAGCGGAATCGGGAAATACATCCAGAACCGCGAAAGAAAGGGCATACTCACATAAAATCCCCGCGATCCGAGTTTTCGGGCATATTCCCATCCTACGAAGATCATAATAAATCCCAAAATCATTACAGCTATATCGGATATGAGATCCAAAACAGCAAGCACTTTTTTTGGAAGGTATATATCAAATGCGGTCATTCGTATATGTGATTTCCGGCGGATTGCCAGCGCTGCCGATAATACGGCCATATATGCCATACACGAGAGAACTACTTCCTCGCTCCATGCAGGATCCGGAATAAAAGGAATATATCTTCCTGCGACAGCCATCGCAGTAATAACAATATCCGCTACAAGCAAAATTTTACAGATAAAAAGAACCGCCCTGTCGACATGGTCGTAGAACGGTTTTATTTTATCCACAGTACGAAAAAAACCTCTCATTGTGACTCCTCTATACATAATACTGCCGGTACAACAGCGGGAGGCTGTATACCGGCAGTATAGTGACTGCAGCTGTACTTTACGGCTGTATTACTAAACCGTAAAACAGGTTTTTACTGCATATCTAAAATTTGCTGATACAGAGCTGCGTTTTTGGCACTTGACTCTTTGATAATAGCTGCGCAGGCTTTTTGCCAGGGAGCTACATCTTTTACTTCTACTACAACAGCTCCTTCAGCTGCAAGCTGCTTAAGAACTTCTTTCTCGGCACCTTCAGAAAGCTCTCTGTTATATTTGGAGGCAATTTTTCCGGCTTCGACAAGGGCATTCTGCTGTTTTTCTGAAAGTTTATTCCATGCTTCATCGGTAATAATTACCTGAATAGCACCTAATGTATGACCGTCGAGAATCATATAGGGAGCAACTTCGTTAAAGACCTTTGCTTTGTAATTAGCGATCGGCTGTTCAGCGGCATCAACAACACCGGTCTGAAGAGCTGAATACAGTTCATTATAGCTTACAACAGTCGGGGATGCACCAAGTCCTTTAACCATCCCGTTCATAATAGGATCATTCGAAACACGAATTTTCATTCCTTGAAGATCCTTCATGCTGTTAAGGGGTTTGCTTGAGAAGAAATGACGGAAACCTTCCTCTCCATAAAAAAGACCGCGGATTCCGGTACCGTTTTCATACGGCTCCAGGAGAAATTCAGGAGCGAGTTTACTGTCGGCAAATTTCCAGAAGTGATCTCTATTGGCAAAGGTATACGGAATAGAAAGCAGTTTTGACTTTTCTCCGCCGTAGCTGGTAAGTGCAAATGCTGATATTCTGGACATGTCTATAGTGCCGCTTCCGCCGAGCATAGCATCAAGAACATCCTGTTCAGCACCAAGAACTCCATTAGCCTGAATATTGAGCAAAACGGTTCCGCCTGATAATCTCTCAACTTCTTCCTTGAATTTTGCACCGGTTTTACCAACGATTGAATCCATAGGGTTAACCTCTGCATACACAAGAGTTATAGTTTTTTCACTGCTTGCTGCAGGTGCTGCTGCCTCACTCTTTCCCTTGGCTGCTATCATGGATAGAGCCAGTACCATAGTTACAAGAACCAACAGATACTTTTTCATAGCAATCTCCTTTGATTGTGTTTTCTGCCTGAAATTTTTTCGATTTCAGAACAAAGTATGGCTCATTGTACATCTGTTTTCTCTAACACGCCACTTAATACAGTGTTCATTTTTCATTATTTGTATTATACTAGTATGCAAATATACTTTATATCTATCCAATTGTATTACCGTTCGAAAGTATACTGTTTTTAAGGAATTCTGCCCTTCGAGTCTGTATTACACTAGAAACCTCTGCTACTATTTGTTTTACAGTATCATAGACTGGCTGCAATTTTTTTAAGCAAAGGAGAAAAGGCATATGTTTAAGAAATTTATATCTTATGCTGATATGAAAGAAGAAATCGTAGAAGGCGATGTCGTGAGACGGATTTATACCGGAAATACTATTCAGGTGGTTGAGTACCGGTTTCCTGCAAATAAAGTTTTTCCTCCCCATTTTCATGAGAAGCAGGAACAAATGGGATATCTTGTGGAGGGCAAAATGGGTTTCTCTATAGGAGGGGAAAAGAAAGATCTTCATCCCGGAGAATGGTACCATGCGCCGGCCGGTGTTGAACATAATGCATGGACGTATGATGAACCCTCTGTTCTATTAGATATTTTTTCTCCTCCAAGGGAAGATTTATGCTGAAGACCATTAAAAAATCACAGACAGGAAGCAGCATACTGAGTAATCCCGTTACAGACATTATTACTGCGGCTTTGTTTTTTTCGACCAGCGGCATCTGGACAAAATTGTCCGGCCAGGATGCCTTTGTCCTGTCTTTTTTTAGAGCCTTTATTCCGGTACTGTTTATTAGTATTCTCAATATTTTTAGAGCCTCCGGCCGTAAAATTATTCATCGTCCCGACAGGCGCCTGCTCCTTGCATCCGTTTTGAATGCGGTTCGAAGTCTGCTTTTTTTCCAGGCGCTTATTATTACAAGTATAAGCAAAGCTGTGATAATGCTCTATCTTTGGCCGGTTTTTGTTATGGGATGGAATTTGCTTTTTAAAAAAGAGAAAGTATCATTTTTCAAACTGGTATGTATACTTCTCGCTTTTGCTGGAATTGTTGTGATTTATCTTGAAAATTTTTTATCGCACTCAACAAAAACAAGCGATTTGTACGGTATGACCATTATGATGATCAGCTCGCTAATTTATTCACTCACTATTATTCTATTTAAAGAGCAGGGAAAAACACGGGATCATTATGAAATCACATTTTATCAGAATCTTTCCGCAGTTCCTCTCTTTTTTGCGGCCTCGATTATCCGGTTTAGTA
This sequence comes from Spirochaetota bacterium, assembly GCA_023398165.1. GTDB lineage: Bacteria > Spirochaetota > Spirochaetia > Treponematales > Treponemataceae > JAAZLA01. The sequence goes on from JAEWSQ010000003.1 coordinate 135,289, forward strand.
TTGTTCCGGATTCACTCGCATCAGTAAATCTTACAGGAATTGCGTTTGCCTGTCTTAACGGTCTTGTTCCGGGTATTTTCGGATTCGTTTTATACTTTAAGGGTATGAGCCGGATGGAATCAAGCAAGGCTGGTCAATTGGCATATCTTGAAGTTGTATTTTCGGTGCTCGCAGGAATAGTACTGTTTCACGAAAATCCGGGTCCCAGTTTTTTTGCAGGTGCTCTGCTCATTATTGCGGCTGCGGTTGGGCGGACCTTTTTGCGGGAATAAAAAAACCGGCAGATATACTCCGCCGGTTTATTCGATGCATCATGCCGTTAAGCAGAGTGATTACATACCAAGGAGAGCCTTGTTGAATGCATAATCGATTGAAGCATTTGAAACAGGTGTTTCATTGATTTTTGCATAATCGATTTTTGCAGCCTGTATAGCTTTGAAATCATAGGATTCAAGAGCTTTGGCAATGTCTGCTTTTTTGCCGAGGTATTTAGCGCGGATAGCATCAAGATCTTTATTTCCTGCAAGCTGTTCTGCTTTTTTCTCTGCAAGTCTCCAGCTGTCGACGTTGTGTTTAATAAAATCTTTGCGGATCTGTACTTTGTTTTTTGCTCCGGGTGCTGAGTCTGTGCGGAGAACGTGATTGTCGAATTCGATGTGTCCTTTCCAGTCCAGTTTTTCAAGAATCCAAACAAGACCGATCATTTCTTTAAGACCGTCCATACCGGTGAGGGTGGGACTGTCGTTGTCGAACTGGCCTGCTTTCTGGTTTCCGATGTGGAGGAAGGGAAGTTTTCCTGCATGGATTGCCATAGCTGCAGCGTTTGAAGCTGACAGATTTGTCATGCCTTCATGCTGTAAGAGCTCAGGGTTAACACCCCACATTGAAGAATCTTCAAGGCGGCTGATAAGACCGAGAGCGTGTCCTGTTGTTGCAAGATACATTTCACCGCGTGGTTCATTTGGTTTGGGTTCGATGGTGCAGTACTTGATTGAAAGTTTGTTCTCTTTAATGTAGCGTGTTGCAAGGTTAAGACCGTTTTCGATGTACTTGTAAGGAGTCTTCCAATCTACAGCGAACTGGCATTCAAAACCGTCGCGTGCTACCCAGTATGTGAAGTATTCAGCACCGAAGAAGTTGCCGATGCGCAGTGTTCTCATAACTTTCTGTGCGGCAAGCGCTCTGATTTCCGGATCGGGGTTTGTTAAACCGCCGTTGCGGAAAAGAGTATCGCCATGAAGACTGCAGGTAACCATCTTCATCTTGAGTCCGACTTTGTCCATTTTCTCTTTGAGAGCATGGATAGTTTTGTAGCATGCACTTGAAGGATCCTGATCGTCCATGGGGTTAGCCGGATCCCATGCTACGATGTCGTCATCATGGGTCGATGTAAAATCAATTAAACCGTCTTTTTTTGCATCACAAAGAATGTCGCAGGCTTCGAGAGGGGTAATAGAATCCATAACGGAGCTTCCGAAGGGGTCTCCAACAGTGCTTCTAACGCACCAAAAAGGCATTGAAAGTTGTCTTTTCATATAATCCTTCCTTAATAAAGATAGTATGCGGCGCAGCGCATATAATGAAATGACCATAGGGTCATGATTTACTGTGGTAGAAGAGCAGCATATGAAAAAGGGGGAAAAGTCTTTTCTTACATACACCGCTCTTACTAATTGGAGTATACTGCCTAAGTATTCAGAATGGTATGATGTATTCTGATTTTTTATATCTAAAATTGATATTTTATTAGGGGAGGAAACCCATCTTTTGCGATGCGAAGGTTTTCCTCCCCTAGGACCCCACCTATCCTTGCAGCGCTTTAAATCGTTAGGCTTTGGAAAGGTACATGATCGTACGAACGCTGCAGAATTTAATCTCAGTGTTATACTTAGTACTATTCGAAGCATCCCTAAACTTCAGAATATATTGGTGTGTACATACTTTCATAAGTCACATATATGGATCTGTAAAGGTATCTTATATAAGTTCGACCAGGCCGGTCTACTAATTTTTTTGAAATTCTTTGAGGTGGATTATTACTAATTATCTTAATAAACATTTGGGAAATGAAAGTAGTATCAGGGATAAAATTTAACGTACAATAATTTTTAAGGATAATTTAAAGCGCCGCAAGGATAGGTGGGGTTTAAGAGTTGATGATTGACAGGGTGTCACTAATAGGGTCACTTGATAAGTCAAGTTTGCTTTCAGCAAACTTGCAACACTAAAATGTCCAAGGATGGACATTTTAGTGTAATACCGGCGAAGAGACTTGACCGTCCAGTCGTTCGCGTCCTGCTCACTCCTTACCGGTACGCCTCCGCGGTCTGCCGCGTGCATCCGTGCACACTCTTCCTCGCACCTGCTCGGCGGCCGCTGCGGAGTTCAAGTCTCTCCGCTGGGTAATATAAAAAAACCTATTCTAAACTTAAGAATAGGTTGTATAAAAGATTTCTACCGGCGAAGAGACTTGAACTCTTACACCCTCGCGAGCAATAGATTTTGAGTCTATCGTGTCTACCATTCCACCACGCCGGCGTTATAAAAGCGACTGTAGCATATAGTCCAAAAAAAGTAAAGAGATGCAGTTTTTACATCTCTTTATGATTCCTTGTTTCTAGAAAAGACGGCGGCATTCCATATAGAATCTCTTTTCACTAGCTTCGCCCATCGAAAAGCTCTTTCGGGGGAGAGGCCCCGAACTTCCGATTGTGCCGAAGAAACTGTTTTTAGCAATCGGAGGAAGCAGTATGCTTACCGCACCGTTTTTCCCGCCTAGACGGAATACTTCTTCACTGCCGTGTATGTAGTCAATTTCTGTTTTACCAGTTTTATTGGTTTCAAGGAATTTATCCAGAACCGGCTGAAGGCGGCTTACTGCAAGTTCTGTAATAGCTGTTTCGAGGCAGCTGTATACGGTCTTGCCGTACTCTTCATACACAAACCCGAAAAACGCCTTGGATTTTTCTACTTTTTCTTCCAGTTCTTCTTCATCTTTACAGACTAATACCCTGCCGCCGAGTTCTTTTACGCAATAGTTTAAAAGATCAGCGGGCTTTGTGCCGAATAAAACGCGGTGAATCGGTTCAAAAGTAAGTCCCTCATCGTAAATATTTACAATTTCTATGAGTGCATAACGGGCCCTATGCTCAGAGACTCCGTGTTCCTTTTTATATTCATCCCAGACTGCTTTAGCAGTAGCAAGCGAGTGATTCCCGTCTCCAACTGCGAACATAAATACAGAACCGTCTTTTTCGGTATTCTTTTTCGCAATATGTGCAAGGGATTTCTCAATGAGTGCAAGATCTGCCTCGCTTCCGGTCTGCCATCCTTTAATATGACCTGCTTTCATCATAAGTTCAGTGTCATACAGGGGTTCTCTTTTTTCTGCATGAATAGTTTTACCAAGAGCTTCTATAAGCGAGCTGGAAGGATCATTCACAAGAAGCATAATGTGCGGAGTTTCCAGCGGTGCGCCCTTTCGGATTTCCATTCTCGGCGGTATGCGGTCTACAATGGTTGCCTCTGTTGCACGTATCAGCGCTTTTGAAAAAGGCTTCCATTCATACGTTTCAAGGTCGATTGCCGTTACAAGACCCTTTCTCGTTCTTCCGTATGCAGTTGTCCTCTCCAGATAGATCATGCTTTTAACTGCTTCAGCAAAAATATTTTTTTCCAAATATTCATTCATCGCGCTGCGGATATTCTTAATACGTGCCGGCTTATCAGCATCATTTAAGTAAACTTCAGGCAATGTGATGTGTACAGTGGAAGGTTTGTCTTTTGCAAGGGATTCAACGTTTTCCCAGTAAGCTCTGTCCTGTGTATACTGATCGCATGCTATAACAGGCCATGAACTCATGACGCTTTTGTCTTTCGGCAGCAATATTTCCGGAATTGAAATTCCATATTTGATAAATTTGTTCATGTTTCGAAGTATATCGAAAGCCTTTCAAATATGCTATACTTTCCTCATCATGATGAACAACAGTTTGAATTTATCTATCAGGCAGCAGCAGACGCTGAAAATGTCTCCTCAAATGATTCAATCTATCTCCCTCATGTCATTATCAGCTGACGAGCTTGCAGACCGCATCTATGAAGAAGTTGAACGCAATCCCGCTCTTGAATTAGTAAAAGATGCTTCTTTCCAGTATTCCTCTGCCGGTTCTAGAAAAACTTCTTCTTCTTCTTCTGTAAGCGATGCACATCAGTCATTTTTGGAAAGTGTTCCATCAAGATCCGTTTCCCTTAAAGAACATCTGCTTTCCCAGTTTAATCTTCTGCACTTGTCAGAAAGAGAAGCCGAAACCGGTCAAAGAATAATAAATAACCTGGATGAACAGGGGTTTCATTCTATTCCTCTGGATCAGCTGTTCCCGTCCCGGGATGCCGGTATTGTACAGAAGGTTCTTGCCCGCATTCAGCATCTTGAGCCGTCAGGGGTTGCCTGCTCCGGGTTACAGGAAAGTCTCCTTATTCAGGCGCATTCGAGAGTAGATTCTCCTCTCATTGCCGTTCGAATTCTTTCCCTCTCCGCCGATATTTTTGGAGAGATTTTCTCAAAGCCGCGGCCGTCCTTAATGGTAAAAAAACTGCAGGAGCTGCAGAACCCCGATTTTGCTTCAGTAACTCAAAAAGATGTGGAAGAAGCTCTCGATTTTATCAAAACGCTGGATCCGTATCCCGCGCGTCAATTTTCCTCTTCTTCTCCTCAGTATATTATTCCGGATGTCAGAATTAGACGCTCAAGTCCGGAAGAAAAAGAGGAAAGCGGAGAAGATTTTATAATCGAGTTTTTAAACGGAGTTCTGCCCGATATTGCTGTATCAGGTGAATTTGAGAAACTGGCGCAAGGTTCCAAATCCGGCGATTCCAGCGGGAAGGAAGCCGTGAAGGCAGATAAAGAGGCGCGGAAGTTTGCCGGAGAAGCCGTAAAAGATGCACAATGGTTCATACGGAGCATTCATCAGCGTAATGTCACTTTGCTGAAAACGGTCAGTGTAATTCTGCGCCGGCAAAAAGCGTTTTTTGAAAAAGGCAGCCGCTATCTTTCTCCTCTCCGGATGAAAGATGTTGCCGATGAGATAGGTGTCCATGAAGCGACGGTATCGCGTATTGCAGGCAGCAAGTATCTTCAATGTGAATGGGGAATTTTTGAACTTAAGTATTTCTTTATTACCGCGGTTGCCTCAACTCCGGCCGGTGCGGGTAATAAATCTCCTCAGGATCATTCAAAGGAAAGTGTTAAGGAAGAACTCAGGATTTTAATAGAAAAACAAGGATCGCTATCGGATCAGAAATTATCAGAACTGCTCGAACAAAAGGGTATAAAGATAGCCCGACGCACTGTCGCAAAATACAGAGCCGAGCTGAATATCAATTCATCGTTTGACAGGAAATAGAAACCTGCGGATGCGAAGTCCGGTACTTTTCCTTTGCCTTTTAGTATTTTCGGTGGTATACTTTCACTAGGCTCACATTCGTGATCAATAATACAACTTCAGGAGGTTCAAATGAATATTTCAACGAGTGCGGTAGGTTTTGTTCTGGATGAGGATCAGACGGCATTAATCAATAAAAAACTCGAAAGAGTAAAGTATGCCGACGATCTGATTGTGGATCTTATTGTCAAGGTAAAAGAAGATAAAAAATATATTTTTGAAACAACTGTAAATTTCCGTTGGGGTGCAGTAGCGCATGTTTCTGCAGATGATTATGACTTTGCCGCCTGTTTGAACAAGATGATGGATGTTCTTGATCAAAAGGTGAGAAAAGAAAAGGATAAAATTCAGCAGAAAGTCTGATAAAAGCACTGTTTGATGAGCTTACTTGCAAAATCTTCGTGTAGAGTGTATATTCACAGGTATGGCTGATAAAGATTTCACTGTCTTAGATCTTTTAGATTTAGACCTTAAAGGACACAACTCCCTTAACTTACACTGTCTCAGCGGAAGAAGGGGGCTTGTGCGTGAAATCACCATACCTGATTTAAACCGTCCGGGATTGGCTTTATCGGGTTTTTACGAGTCGTTTGCGTATCAACGGGTGCAGCTTTTCGGTCTTGGTGAAGTAGCCTATCTGAATAAGCTGAATAACGAAAATAATGATTCTGCTATAAGGCAGCTGTTTTCGTACCGTATACCCTGCTGTATTTTTACTCACCATCTGCAGCCGACGGAGCAGTTTACTAAAATTGCTGAAGAATCGGGCTGCCCTGTCCTTCAGACGGATTTGGAGTCAACCGAATTTTCAAGCCGTCTTTTGCGTGTATTTTCCAATATTTTTGCTTCAAAGCAGACTCTGCACGGCGTACTTGTTGAGGTATACGGTGTGGGAATTATTCTCCTGGGCGATTCCGGAGTCGGGAAAAGTGAAACAGCTCTTGAACTTATAGAGCGGGGGCACCGTCTTGTTGCTGACGATATTGTAGAAATACGCTGCGTTAACGGAAATACAATTCTCGGGCAGGGTGCAAATAAGATTATCAGTCATCACATGGAAATACGCGGTCTTGGTATTATTAACATAGCACAGCTCTATGGGGTCGGAGCCATACGAGAGCAGAAAGAAGTTCAGCTTGTGGTAAAGCTTGAAGAGTGGGATGCAAACAAGGTGTATGACAGACTGGGAACCAAGCAGAATACTGTTGAATTTCTTGGTGTTAAGGTTCCTTCCCTCGAAATACCTGTCCGTCCCGGACGAAATGTTCCAATTATTATTGAAACAGCTGCAATGAATGAGCGTTTAAAATCAATGGGTTACCATTCGGCAAGAGATTTTAATCAAAATGTATTAAAATGGATAGAAAGCGGTGAAGCACAGGCTGCCTACTACGGCAGCGATGACATATATTAATTTTTGGAGATTTACAGTGGCAGAAAAAATTCTAACTGTCCGGAACAGAGCGGGAATTCATGCACGCCCTGCGGCGCTCATAGCACAAACTGCAAATAAATTTGCATCAGAGGTTCTTATTCAAAAGGGCGATACAACTATAAATGCGAAATCAATTATGGGTGTTATTACAATGGCAGCGGCGTATAACACGACTCTGACTGTCAAGGCATCGGGAAGTGATGAGGAAGCTGCGGTAAATGCAATTTTTTCGCTTTTCGAAAATAAATTTGAAGAGGAATAACGGGATTACATGAAAGAGTTAACAGACAGGCAGGATGAGGTCTTGAAATTTATCCGTTCATATACGGAAGCTAATTCATGCCCTCCGACTGTCCGTGAAACAGCTGAATTTTTCTCTATCTCGCTGAAGGCCGTACAGGATCATTTTTCGGCATTGAGGAAAAAAGGATATCTTTCCCGTGTTGAAAAACGCTCCCGTTCGCTGAAAGTTCTCATTAACGAGACTCAGATAGAAAAAACTGAAACATACAGCGTGGATGTTCCTATCTTAGGAAGCGTCGCAGCCGGAAAGCCGATTTTTTGCGAGGAAAATTTTAAAGGTTCAGTTACTCTTTTTGCCCCCATGGTACATGAGGGTTCTTCATATTTCGCTCTTACCGTTCAGGGTACCAGTATGATAAATGCAGGTATACTCGACGGGGATCTTGCTGTTATACGGCAGCAGAATACCGCACGCAACGGGCAGATAGTTGTTGCTCTTCTCGATGACAGCGTAACTTTAAAAAGATTTTTTAAAGAATCCTCCCGGGTTCTTCTGCAGCCGGAAAATCCTGATTATAATCCCATTTACTGCCAGGATGTTAAAATACTCGGCACTCTGGTGTCCCTGATAAGGTCCTATTAATGTCCTGTTCTGCATATCTATTTACCGGACCTGAATTCGGCGAACGAAATGATGCGGTCGAAGAATTAAAGAAAAAAGCAGAAAAAAAATACGGTACAACAGATTTTTATTCCTATTATCTGTCTGAAACAAAACTTTCAGATATTCTTTCTGTCCTTCAAAATGGTTCATTGTTTGCCTCCGCGCGCTTTGCCGTTGTAAAAAATGCCGAGCTCATAAAAAAGAAAGAAGAAATTGAAATGATATCTCAATGGATTTCATCCTCCAAAAACGATGACAGCACCGTTATTGTTTTTATTTCAGAGGAGAATTCTGCAGATAAGAAATTTGAAAACCTGTTCCCCAGGGAGAATAAAAAAATATTCTGGGAAATGTTCGATGACAGAAAAGAATTCTGGCTTAAAAATTACTTCCAAAAACAGAATTTCGGCATTGAACAGGATGCAGTGGAGCTTATTCTCGATTTAATCGAAAACAATACCGAAGCACTTAGAACTGAGTGCTCGCGGTTTGAATTATGTTTTGAAAAAGGCCGTACAATAACCCATGCGGATGTTGAAAATGTTCTTGCCCACAACCGCGAGGAATCGGCATTCACCCTTTTTGATGCACTATCCAATATACGGCAGGATAAGAACCAGAGACTCGAAACAGCTCTCTCTATAGTACAGAAAATACTTCTTTCAAAAGGATCTTCCGGGGTTCAGATAATCGCGGGCTTAACATACTGTTTCAGAAGACTGAAACTCTGGCATGAAATTCATAAGCAGGGACGTCCTTCCGAATTTGATTTAAAAATAAAAGGTTTTTCGAGTAAAAAAGCACAAGCCCAGTATACTTCAGCTGCGGGATTATGGAATGAGAGACAAACTGTGAGCATGCTGTCTCTACTGTCAGAAACCGATATGAACATCCGTTCGGCTGGAAGCTCTCTGGAAGATACTCTTTTAGGTACTATGCTCTATTCTGCCGTCTTCAAAGAAGGCGCAGTAATCAGCCAATATCAATAGTCTCAAGAAGTTTTTTGAGTCCAACAAGTTCTTCTTTGGTTAATGTTACGCCCTTTCCCATTTTCTGATGATCCGGAGCCCAGCTTCGAATATCGTACTTCGGTTCTCTGCCGCCCCATGAAACAAGGTTTAATTCCAATGTCCAAGCACCCTTTGATTTTGTAACTTCTCCAAGGTGTTTGGTAATTTCAAAGGAAAAATCATCTGCCATGATGAGCCTCCTGTACATAGCTTTATATAAATATACCGGGAAAATCTGTTTTTCTCCGGTATATGCAGTATAACATAGTTATCTTATATTTACACTTTTAAAAAAAATGTTGTAATAGACATTAAAGTAGTGTATCCTATAGATGATCAAAATGTTATTAAAAAGAGGAGGTGGCCATGAATAAAAAGAATAAAGCCGTAACGGTATTTTTTTGTATTATAGCCGCACTTATCGTATTCAGCTGCAAATCGGCGCCGAAGGAAGAACCAGTAGAAGAAAAAGCTCCTGCGGAAGCGCCAGCGGTAGAAAAACCGCAAGAAAAGCCCGCTGAACCGGTGGTTTCCAAACCTGTTGAAGAACCGGTCAAAGAAGATAAAACATCACAGATTATTGATCTTGGGGACTCTATAGAAAAAGCCCGCCAAAGAGCAATAGAAAGCGGAGCTCAATCGTATGTGCCCGAAGTACTATCGGATCTGGATGTTCAGTATGAAAATGCAAAAAAAATGTTTGAAACCTCTGCCGATCAGGATGCTGTACTTGCCGAAGGGCAAAAACTTCTGGATTACTATGAGGCTCTTGATAAAGCCTGCCAGGCAATAACTCTTCAGTCGCGAATTGAAGGCTTTTCATTCCAGTCCTACGATATAAACAACTATAATTTAGGAATTGAAAGTCTTGCTAAAGCACAGAATCTCTATGTACAAGGAAGCGGAAGCGGGCTGGTAAAAGAACAGTCCGTGCAGTCATATACGGCATTTAAAGCGGTAATCGACGCTGCATTTATGTCGCTTTCTCAAGGAAAACGAGCAGATGCTCTTGCTGTACGCGCCGATGCTGATGCAATAAAGGCAGGTGCTGCAGATAAATCAGGTTATAACAGCGCCATGCTGAAATTTACTTCAGCAGAAACAAAGATGGCAGATAAAGATTATGAGGGTGCTTATAATCTCTATGTAGATTCTCATAATGCTCTTTTAGAGATTTACGAAAGAGTACTCCAGAAGCGCAAGATCGCAGAAGAGGCTATAGCAAAAGCGAAGAGTAAGACAGAAGCGGTTGACCGTTATGCCCTCGAAGCTGATGCAATAGCTCCTTTACAGGAAGAAAACGAAAGCACGGAGGCAGCACAATGAAAAAACTAACTGCTTTATCTATCTGTTTATGTGTTCTGGTTTCTTTTATATCAGCTGGAAGCTATGTAAACAATGAGTATAATCAGCAGGCGAAGCGGTACACCGCATTGGCCGAGCAGGCATTTGATGACGGTGAATACGATCTTGCTGTTGAATACACGGTAAAAGCGGAAGAATACGCTGACCTTTCCCAGGCTTACATTGCCATGATGATTAACAAAGCAGAAGCCGAGAAGCAGATTAAAATTGCAAAGAATGAAAAGCTTCAGGCCGAAAAAATAAAAGGTCCCGATAATTATCCTATGGCATATTCTGCCGGCAATACAGCGCTTGCGAATGCGGAAGATGCTTTCAAACGCGAAGATTACATAAGTTCATCCGCGTACGCTATAGAAGCTATTCAGAATTTTACCGGAATAAAGGAAGTTACCCCGCTTCCGAAATATTACGTAGTCAGACCCTGGGCTGAAACGAAAGACTGCTACTGGAATATTTCAGGACGTGCGTACGTATATAACAATCCTCTCTTGTGGGAGAATTTGTATCAGGCAAACAAGGCTGCCATGAAAGATCCTTCTGATCCTGATATTATTTACCCCGGCATGAAAATTGAAATCCCCAGCATTACGGGTGAATTCCGTGACGGGGCTTACAATCCTTCGACAAAATATGAGGCGTTTACTCCGGGAAAATAAGTCATACTACAATTTTTCTTTTGAATAAATCGAGCGCCGCGCACATGAGCGCATGAATATACGGTTCCTTTCCCATGGAACCGTATATTTTTTCTACCGGTTCTATGAGACATTCAAGGTATTCATCATCATCAAGATTTACTTTCCGGGTATTTTCAAGATCGAGAGCAGCAAAAAAATGCACTTGATTTGACATTATTGCAGGATTGGGTGAAATGCTTGCTAAATGAATAAGGGAACGGGCTTTAAATCCTGTTTCTTCAAGCAGCTCTCTTTCAGCCCCTTCCTCCGGGGTTTCCCCGTTATTTATTACGCCCCCCGGGAATTCGATGCTTAATTGAGAGGCGCCGTGTCTCCATTGTTTTACCATGAGAAAAAAGTCGGCATTATCTTTGCGGTACAACGGTACTGTGATTACCCAGTCCGGGGCGTCTATCACTATAAATGGTGAACTCTTGCCTTCAGGCGAAGTGTGTTCCACTTCAGTAATATCAGCTATGCGTGTCCTGCATAACAGTGTTTTTTTTCCCTTTTTCCAGATAAGATTTGAAAGTTTTTTCATATAGAAGCTTTTTCCTTTTGACATAATCACCGAATCGCTTTATTCTATGTATAACATAAATAGAAACAATAGTTAACATCATCTGATAGTAATGGGTTTATAACATTTGCGCATGGGTGTACTAGATAAGGAGGATGATATGGCAATCATAACAATTTCGCGACAGGTAGCCGCATTAGGCGATGAAATAGCAGCAGCAGCTGCGCAAATACTCGGGTATAAGTTTTTCGACAGACAGTCAATTGAGAAAAAAATTGTACAGCTGGGGTTCCCGTCAGAGAAGCTGAAAAAATATGATGAACGAAAACCGGGTTTTTTTGCTTCATTGGCAAAAGACCGGGATGAATATTTGGATTATCTTCAGACAGCAGTCCTTGAAGCGGCATCTGCCGGAAACTGCATATTAATAGGCCGCGGTGCTTTTGTAATTCTTGAAGGTGTTCCGAATTTGTTTTCTGTCCGTTTTGTAGCAAATGACAGTATCCGAATTGCACGGCTGATGAAGGAATTCAACTGGGATGAGAGGAGGGCTCTGCAGAGAATTGAAGAGAGCGATGCAAACCGTTCGGGTTTTCATAAGAGTTTTTTTAATGTGACAGCTGAAGATCCTGCACATTTTCATATGGTTTTAAATACAGGCCTGTTTGATGTTGAGCGTTCAGCCTATGTAATTTCTGAGATGACTCAGAGGCTTATTACTATTGAGCAGGAAGAACAAGGGCAAAAAAAACTGGCAGACTTATTAGCGGCACAAAAGCTTGTGAATAAACTTGTCTTTGAATATAAACTTCATATTAATTTTTTAAGAGCCGTAATTGAGGATGAAAGGCTTATTCTTCAGGGTGTTGCAGATTCAGCAGCGCTTGCAGAAAAAGCTGTACAGATAGCATCACAGTTTATGCCTGATAAAAAGGTTGAATCCTGCATAAGCGTGGTACAGGATTTTAAGGCCTATCCGTAATTCCTATGGAATCTCTAAGTGTAGTTCTTCTTGTTCTTTGTTCCATTTTTACCGGTGCAGCTCTTTCTTCTCTGCTTGATTTTTATCTCTCCAAAAAAAAAGGGAGTGCAAAACGTTCAGCTGTACGGCTTTCCCTTTTTTTTCTGTTTACATCGTGCGTTATAGTATGCATATCATGCCTGCTTATTTTTACCACGATTTTAGCTGATATCATTTCGTTCGGCCCGGCAGATTATATGTATTATGCTGTTTTTATTGCTGCCGGTTTTTTTTCGTCGTTGTGGTATAAAACATTCCTGCCGCTGTGTGCCTCAGTATACATCATCGTATTCTTATCCTTTATGTATTATTTGGATGCTTCTTTTCTTTCCTATGAGGCTCCTGTTACCATTACATTTGAAGAAAACAGCGTACATGAAGGAGAGCGCCTTCTTCCTCTTATTAGTTCGGAAAACGGTACACAGCAGAATTTTCAAAAAAGCGGTTATCTTGCGGTTCAGGAATATGAAATACCGGTAAAAATAATTCTTCCTGTTCAAAGACACTATTACAGGCTTATATTTTTTTCTCAGGACAGAATACTTCAAGATGATTTTGCGCAGGATTTTTTTTCACCGGCTGATGTCCCGGGTAAAAGTGTTTTCTTCTACGGAGTAGCCCGTGTGTTAGAATCTATATACACGCTGCTTTCGGAACCGGTTCAAGGTAATAACCCGGTATTTTATTTTATAGAAGTTACCTCTTCCGGGTTTTATCCTTATGTTTATACTCTGCAGCCCGTTAAAAAAGGTGAAGGATTCAGCTATATTTTTGATAAACTGCTCTAAACCGATCCGGCTTGACAGAATTGTCTTTTACTGGGATACTTTAAAAATGAAATTAGCAGATTTTTTTACTCTTCTTCGAATAATCATTTCCCCTGTATTTATTTTTCTTTATTTTTTACCAGGTTTTTCAAATTTTTCTCCCCAGGTATCTGTATATATTATTCTTCCGCTTCTTTTATTTGCAGAATTTACTGATTTTCTTGACGGTTTTTTTGCAAGGAAGAACAAGGAGGTAACAGATTTTGGAAAACTGTTTGACCCTTTTGCAGATGTTATACTGCATCTCTCTGCATTTTTCTGTTATGCAATAAGCGGGTATGTTTCGTTTATTATACTCCTGCTTATTATTTATAGAGAATTTGGAATGCTTTTTATAAGGATGATAGCGGCGAAACAGGGAACAGCAATTGGCGCACGAAAAGGCGGGAAAGCTAAAACTGTTCTTTATGTGATTGCCGGGTTTTATTCTCTGCTGCTTGAGTCCTCTGTGCGTTTAGGGTACAGCTTTGCTTCAGATTATCCTATAGTAAATGTGATTGGAATCGGTCTTTATATTGCTGCAGTTTTAGCATCGTATGCATCGTTTATTGACTATGTGGTACATTTTGTGCCGGCTTTAATTAAGAAGAAATAAATATCAGTGTTATACAATTATAGAAAAGCTGATACAAGAAATCTGGTAATACCCGGCCTTCATGTATCAGCTTTTTTTGTTTATTATGTATGAACCCAAAGCCCGTGGTTTGAGCATCCAAAATACAATTTTCCGTAATGAAGCCGGGGTATGCGTATTTCTCCGCCCTGTTCAGGGTACAGTCTTACGAGCATAATACGGTCATATGATACACTTGCTATGAAGCTGATATAGTGATCTTTCTGCATCACATGATCAAAGGTGATATATAAATCATCTTCGCTGTCCTGGATGAGTATTTTGTGTGTTTCATCCTCTTTTTGTGCGGTCAAAGCCTGAAGCTTTCTTCCGCAGCATGAAACTTCAGGATCTCCCGTGGCTGTAATAATATTCCCGCACCCAGGGCAGGAGTAAAATTTTATTTTTCTCATATTTCCTCCGTCATTTTCATTGATTTCAAGCTCACCTTCCAATATTTTCTCTACAGTAATCTGATATACGTCTGCTATATTTTTTAACAGAGTAATGTCGGGAAGGCCCATACCTCTCTCCCATTTAGAAACAGCCTTATCGCTGACATTGACTCTGTCTGCCAGCTGTTTTTGAGTAAGATGCTTCTCTTTCCGTAATTTCAAAAGCAGCTTTCCAATTTTTATGCAGTCCATAGTGTGAATCTCCTGGGGCACAGGGTATTACATGACTGATAATTTATCAATGAACGGATCGTAGAGTTTAAAATGTTTAAAAAGTAAAATAAATTGTAGAAAGCGCTTGACTAAAATAAGCGGTATGTGATACATTCATCAACGTCGCCGGTGAAGCACGGGAGTGCAGATATCGCAAACAGCGACAGAGTTTGACAGATAATAC
>JAEWSQ010000008.1 GCA_023398165.1 Spirochaetota bacterium
CATCGGTTACTGTCGTTACACTTCCCAGGAGGTCTGTTGTTGCATATCGTTTTACTGAGTTTCCAGTGTTATCTGTTTCTTGCCAGCCTATTATCTGGTTATTGAGGTATGCATATTCTCGGGTTACATCTGTGGTAATGTTCTTTTCGTAGGTTAACGCGCCGTTTCTGCCGTAGGCGTAACGGGTGGTGCCGTCTTTACCGGTTCGGGTGATGCGGTAGTTGAGGGCGTCGTAGGTGTAGAATTTATATTACAAGTATTTGTGTTTTGCAGGCTTTTCACCTCTTACTAAACAATAAATTATCCCATGAGGGTTTGAGTTTTTCATCAAGATATCCGTCTTGTAAAAACTTGTAACCGTTCTTTTCGAAAATCCCAATCATCGTTTCCCTCTCGTACTGTTCAATAGTACGAATAATTCTTTCACCCTGTATTTCATGGTTTTGAACTATCTGTCCGCTTCCTTTTCTATATATAACCAAAAATATACCGCCTCGTACCAGTATCTTTTTAATTTTTTGGATTACACTCACAAGTTCTTTTTCAGTAAGGTGTATTAATGATGAGCATGAAAAAACACCGTCAAATTGCCCAAGGATTTTATCTATTTGCTCATAACTCATTTCAATAAACGTTATACCCTTATTTCGTTTTTGCGCCTCTTTTATGCTTTCACTGCTGTAGTCTATTCCTGTTACTATTGCTCCTTGTTTCTGCAGTCTCATACTTTCATTACCCGGACCGCAGCCCAAATCTAAAACTGCCGGATTTTTTTTAGATAACAACATAAGAAACTCTTTTATTGACGGGTTCATCATATCATTACTGTACCACTCTTCTGCATAGGAGGATGCTTTCAAATCATAAAATTTTTTATTATCATCTGTGCGGTTTTCCATTTAAGTCTCCAATAAACTGTTAATTAAATAAAGCATAAATGCCTGACCATGAAGGTCGCCTGTAACTCTCGGTCTTTCCAAATAGTAATTTCGTTCTGTGCTCTGGCCTGTTCCCGTACAAATATCTTCAAGATTTCCGTCTTTATCGGTTTTTTTTAATAATGATTTCCATGCTTTCGTAACAGAGTATTTATAGTCTGTTTCTTTCAGTAATCCTGCTTTTATTCCCTCATGTATTGCGTAGGCAAACATTGCCGTGCATGATGATTCACTCCATGCATCTTTGCAGTCTATAAGCTGTTTCCACATTCCGTCTTTTCCCTGATACTCCATGAGAGTCTTCATCATTTTCAAATATCCGTTTTTTATACTGATATAATATTCATTTTCTTCCGGAAGTATTCTAATAATCAAAGCCATTGCGGCAGCGCACCAGCCGTTTCCCCTGCCCCAAAAAAAGGGAGCGTTCTGGCCGTGGTAAAATAGTCCGTTTTCTTTTTGAAGTTTCTCTAGATAGTTATTTACTGTAAGCGCTGTTCTTTCCAAATATTTTTTATCCCCTGTTACCTCATATGATTTTAGCTGTAGAATGCCGATCATAAACATATCGTCTATCCAGTATCTGCTTTGTTTTGAAAGTCCGTTATTGCACGGATTCTCCCACTGTTCTTCGGCAAGCGCTAATCCCTGTTCTAAATAAAATTCATTTGAGGTATGTAAATATATTTCAAGCGGAATTATTCCATATACATTTACATCAACATGGTTACGGGTATTGTGTATGAATCCCTCTTTTTCCTCAACTGATATTTTTATGGAGTATCTTGTAATTAATTTCTCGAGCCTGTCTTCATCATGGAAAATATGAGCAAGATGCATTGCAATAGATGAAGTGCAAGTTTCGGCGTAATGAATGCCGTGAACGGTATCTACATGATACCACATGAAGCCGTTTCTATTTAATACATTATCAATCAGGAGTTCAGCCGTTCTTTGAAGTTTGGTCTTATCAATTAGTGATTCTTTATGTTCCATTGTCAGCCTCTCTAATCTTATGGTACAGCATTTTTTATACAACGGGAAGACTTTTTTTATATTTTTAAACACATAGACAATAAACTGGCAAACAGGTATAATTCGCATGGTATTTTCCAGGAGGCTTACTTGAAAGCGCCGAAACGTTTTGCTTCTGCAAGTTTTTTTGTTCTGCTTTTTATTGCCGTAATTGTTGCCTTCGCAGTTCTCAAAATTGCATCTTCAGTATTAATTCCGCTTGCTATAGCCCTTGTCCTTTCCATTGTCCTTGAACCTATTATTCTTATGCTCAATAAAAAACTCCATCTTCCAAAGTTCTTATGTATAATAATTCTCATAATCGCAGCTCTCATTGCAATTTTTTTTGTAGGCACTCTTCTTGTCAGCAGTTTTAGAACCATTCTTGCCCAATATCCCCGCTACGAACAGCGTTTTGTTATTATTTACGAAAACATTGCTTCTATTTTCAACCTGCCGTATAATGAAGATTTAAGCCTTTTTAAGAACTTGTGGGATCAGGTTTCAGTAAGAAGTTTTGTTCAGGATATTACTATTTCATTTTCCGGTTCTCTTTTACAGTTTTTAAAAGATACTCTCCTGGTTTTTCTCTTTGTTTTTTTCTTTCTTTCAGAGATGCGCTTTTTCCGTGATAAGTTAAAAGCTGCTCTCGCTGATATCCTGCCTAACTCCTTTAAATCCGCATTTTCCGATGTTGTAAGCCAGATTGCCCGCTACATCACCGTAAAATTTTATATTTCACTGTTTACAGGTATTTTAGTGTATGCAGGAACGCTCATTATCGGTCTCGATTTTCCTGTTATCTGGGGTTTCATTGCGTTTGTATTAAATTTTATACCTAATTTCGGCTCCATCATATCAGGCCTTTTAACAAGCGTTTTTGCCTTGGTTCAATTCTGGCCCAAACCCGCACCTGTTGTTTCTACTGTTCTCGTAATGCTGGTAGTTAATATGATTCTTGGTAATATTCTCGAACCAAAAATTCAGGGGCGTAAACTTGGTCTGTCGCCTTTTGTAATTATAGCATCATTATCTATCTGGGGCTGGATTTGGGGATTTGCCGGAATGGTTCTTGCTGTTCCAATCATGGTTGTTATTAAAATTATCTGCGAGAATATTGAAATACTTCATCCGGTTTCCATACTGCTTGGTACTGTTGTCTCTAAACCTAAACAGGAAACAGAACATACCAGTTAAGACTGCATTAGTGTTTTTTTCCACCTTGCAAGTTTCTGCAGTGATTCTAAAGGAGTCAATGTATCGGGGTTTATTGATAATATTTCATCAATAATTAATTCTTCTGGACCGAATAAAAATTGATCTGACTCCTTAATCTCTTTCTGTATCGTTTTTTGATCTTTCATTTCTGTATATGAAGCGGTCTGCTGCAGAGAATCAAGAATTTCTTTGGCACGTGTTATAATTGATGATGGAATGCCTGCAAGCTGGGCTGCATGTATTCCGTATGATTTTTCAGTAATACCGCTCTTAATTTTTTTTAGGAAAATAATTTTTCCATCGGTTTCAAGAACATCAAGGCACAACAGCTGCAGATGCGGGTGTGTTAATCCTGTAAGTTCATGGTAGTGAGTCGCAAACAGCGTTTTACACTGAAGCGTGTTTAAAAGATATTCAGATACAGCCCATGCAATCGACAATCCGTCGCCTGTCGATGTACCTCTTCCCACTTCATCCATTATTACAAGACTCTTATTTGTTGCACATCTCATTATCTGTGAAGTTTCAGACATTTCAACGAGAAACGTTGATTCTCCGCGCGCAAGATTATCAGAGGCTCCTACCCTGCAGAAAATTTTATCTACTATACCTATGCGGGCTCTTTTCGCCGGTATAAAAGATCCCGTTTGGGCAAGAAATGCAATCAGTGCATTCTGCCGCAAATAGGTGCTTTTCCCCGCCATGTTAGGTCCTGTGATGAGTGCAAATTTTTGAGAGCTCAAATTGATAGAATTTGGAATAAAAACACCCGATGCTGAATGAAGCTCCACGACAGGATGCCTTCCTTCCTCAATTTCAAATACATCATCACCGCTTACTTCGGGACAAACCCATGAGTTCTGTACCGCGCTGTAAGCTAAACAGGAAGTGACGTCTATATATGCGCTGTCGCCTGCGGCAGATAAAAGAAAGTCCATATGCGAAGCTATCTTTGACCGTACCTGTAAATAGAGCTCTCTCTCAAGCGTTATTATTTTTTCATCAGCACTTAAAAGTTCCTGTTCCAGTTCCTGCAGTCTCTGTGTAGTATACCTGTCGCCGTTTACGAGAGCACGCCGTAAAATAAAATGGGCAGGTACTGATGAAAGCTTTCCCCGTGTCACTTCAATATAATAACCAATATTTCTGTTATACCTTATTTTTAGATTTTGAATTCCTGTTTCTTCTTTTTCTTTTTCAAGGTATTCATCAAGATACGCATTAAAGTTCTCTTTTATTTCATGCAGATGATCAAGTTCTTCCGACCACTTTTTCTTTATCAGTCTTCCTTCATTGAGTACGGTCGAAGGATCATCGAAAATTGCATTATCAATTAAGGTAATTATTTCAAACGCCTTGGTACAGTCATAAAGCATGAATCCGCTTTCTTTTAATAGCTCCCGTATTTTCACCCAGGATTCAAGACTTTTCTTTAATGCTAGAATTTCCTTGGCGTGAGCCTTCTGCATAACTATACGGCCGGTAAGACGCTCAAGATCAAGCATCGATCCAAGTAAATCCCTTATGCCTTTCATCACAGAAGAATTTGACGTAAAATAGCTTACATGAGACTGTCTTTGTCTAATTTTTTCACAGGACTTAAGCGGATACATAAACCATGAATATAAAAGTCTCCTTCCCATTGCAGTTTTCGTATGCTGCACGGTTTCTAAAAGGCTGTACTGTATAGATCCGTCGCGGAGGTTGCTCACAATTTCGAGGTTTTTTCTTGAAGAATCATCGATCGAAACATATTCAGTATCGTTATAGACCGTTAAGGACTGTACATGAGGAAGCACTCCATTCACGGTATTTTGCGGTGTATTTTTTGAAAGGTATTCAAGTAAAAATCCGGAAGATGAAATTTCAGGAGAATTTTCTGTTAATCCGAATCCGCGTAAATTTGCCGTTCCAAACTGGTTTAAAAGCCTTTTGTATGAGAGTTCAGGAGTGAAATGCCAGTACGGATACACCGACCGTGTAACTGAAGGATACGCATCAAGGACAAATTGAACATCGGCATCGGCAGAACTGTGTTCATCGAGTATTATTTCTTTGGGTAGACACCTTCCCAGTTCTTTGGCAAAGGAATCTTTCATGTCTTTAACATTCCACGAAGTTGTCTTAAAGTCGCCGGTTGAAACATCAATAAATGAAAAAGAGGCTGTTTTGGAGTTTTTTCCGGTAACAATGCTCAGACAGGCTAAAAAGTTATTAACACCCTGCTCAAGATATTCTTCTTCTAAAACAGTTCCCGGTGTGATTACTTCAATAACCTTTCTTTCTGTTAATCCTTTTCCTGCTGTGTTTTGACTGAGCTGTTCACATATTGCAATTTTTTTTCCCAACCGCAGCAATCGTGCTATGTATATTTTTGAAGCATGATACGGTATACCGCACATAGGACTGCCGCTTCTCTGTGTCAATGTTAAATTTAGAAGACGCGAAACTTCTACTGCATCCTCATTAAACATTTCATAAAAATCGCCCAGTCTGAAAAAGAGAACTTCGTTTTTATAAGCATCTTTTATAGATTGATATTGAACCATTAAGGGGGTTTGTGAACTCATCACTTGCATTATAAATAGTTTGATTGTAAAATACAAGCATGATAGTTTTTTCAAAAGAAAACAACATTCTATACATCACCGCCAAAGGCCATGTGACCGCGCGTTTCTGTGCCCAGCTTAAAGAATTTGTTGCAGAACATCTGGAAGAAGGACAGACTATAACAGAGGCATACCTTGAAATGAAGGACTGCACCTATATGGATTCCACTTTTATAGGGGTTATTGCAGGAATTAATAAACAGCTGAAGAAAAAGCTCGGTAAAAAACTTCACCTTCAGAATGTTCAGAAAAGCTGTATGGATTTATTCAATTCGATGAGTCTCACGAGCCTTCTTGATTTTCTTGAAAAACCGGTTGTTTTTCCTCTTCAGAGTGAGAGCACAGACAGCCTCATAATGACAAAACCTGAAGATATCATAGAAGCACACGAAAACCTCATTGAGTTATCTGACGACAACAAGAAGAAATTCACCCTTCTTAATCAGATACTCAATGATTCGTATAAAAAAAACTAACGGATAGAAGCCAGGTTGTTAATTACTTTATCGGTAATATCAACACTGGGGCTGTACCACAATATATTTGATGCCTGCTGCAGGCTCAGTATCATGCTGTAGCCCTCGCTTTCTGCAATACGTCCTATGACATCGTATAAAGACTGATAAAACGTGTCGGAATTTTCAAGTTTCTTTTTTAACGATTCCAGCTCGGTATTCTTAGCCTGGGTATAGGCTGTTAAATAATCAGCTTTTTTAGTAATTTCGGCTTCGATTTTTAAAGCCCCCGCAGTATCGCCTGACTCAGTAAGTGACACTTTCTGTATCTGCATCTGCTTCAATTCCTCTGTTCTTTTATTTATTTCATTTTGGAACTCGAGTTTTTTTGCATCGTAGTTTCTTACAGCCGTAGAATCACGAAAATATGTTTGAAACACACGGGATGTATCGACAATACCGAATTTCGGAATCTGCTGGGAAAAAAGCGGAACAAGTAAAGCTCCGCACAGAATAAACGCAGACAGTAATTTTTTCATAACTTCCTTTCCTTTCTTATCTATTTACAATATTAAACGAGAGTACAAATTCAAACGGCACTTTGCCTTTATTCTTCCATTCAAACTGGCCGTCACGTATTGTGTAGGGTGCGGCAAAAAGAAATTTAAGAGGGAACTGCGGAACACTTATTCTTAAACCGGCTCCTAAACTGAAATACGCATCATTGAGCGATAAGGTCGACATATCAGTAAGAGTATTTTTTAAGACTGCAGCATCATGGAATACATCTAATGAGAGGAATCCGGGAGCTACAGGAAACCGTATTTCAATGTTATTGCTCCACAGAGCCTGTCCTTTTTGGGATGCAAGATTTCCCCATCCTCTTCCCACAAACATTCCGTCTATATACAGCTGATTAACCGGTGCAATAACATTTTGACCTCCGGGCAGAAGGAATGAAAATCCTGAGTATCCGAAAAGAACAAATTTTAAATTCCAAATATCGCTTACTTTTTTATTTAAAAGCGTCAGGTATCCTTCAAGTTTTGTATCTGAACGGAAGAAAAACTGATTTTCAACGGAGGGAATAAATCCTGTCCAGGATACTTTTTCACTTGCAAACCATCCGCTGGATGCATCATAGTAAATGTCGCGGTCATCAAAGGATACTGCAGAAAATAAAGTATTTGTTAATCCCCAGCGTTCATTAGCTGTTCTGACAGTTACATCCACGGGGGTATAAATACCTGCATCATAGAAGTTTTTGTTAAGTACAGTCCCCACGCCGCCTGTAAGGTTGATTATTGCAAAATCAGGATTCCATCTTCTTCCAAGCGATACATCGAAACTGGTTGAAAATGATTTGTAGTCCATTTTATAACTGGTTGCATCGGTATTTCCCGGATAGTACAAATACTGTTCTGTTGTCAATGATTTAACACCCGTATTTAATGAAAGCCCCAGCGATATGGGTTTACCGAAAAGCCAGTTTTCAAGAAATTTACCGCCTAAAGACCACTGGTCAACCGATAATGAAAAGTCTCCTCCGACTGTTCTTCCCGTTCCTAGAAAATTGGAATCGGAAAGCTTAATGAAAAGCGACATGGGCGAGGCATTCGGATCGGTTATACCTGAAAAACTTACACCGAATTCCATTCCTGTAGTTGACTGTTCCTCTACTTCGACAATAAGGTCTATGAGGTTTTCCTCAGTACCCTGTTGTACATCGGGGTAAATATTTTTAAAGAATTGAAGATTATATAAATTTCGTATACCGTTTTGTATTTTTGTCTGTGAATACACATCCCCTGTCTCTATCGGTATTTCACGTAAAATAACATTTTCCTTGGTTTTATCGTTTCCTCGGATAACAATATTTTCAATATATGAACGCGGTTTTTCAACAATAGTGATTATGTATGAAATAGTTTTATTCTCACTGTCTTTTTTCTCTTCGGGCATAAAGAGATTGGATGTGTATCCTGTTTCAACATACACATCATACACAGAGCGGATTCCCTCGCTGTACTTTGTAGAATTAAATACGTCTCCATCCTGCATCTGTATTTTGGACAACAGGAGCTCGGTTGTGAATAAGGTATTTCCGCTTATTGTTGTCCCTTTATATATGTACTGCGAACCTTCCCGGATAATAAACGTCAGCGTAAGCTCATCGCGTTTATCATCCTCGTTAAAAACGACATCCCGCTTTACATCGAGAATTACGGCATCTATATAACCGCGGTCCCGGTAATATTTCAGAACAGATTGTTTATCGAGTTCTATGTATGATTCCTGAAAAGACCCCTTGTCAAAAAGACTCTTTTCCTTCTGTGTAAGCGTGTTTTTTAATGTTTTCTGTGCAAAAGACTGGTTTCCTTCAAACAGTATGGATTTTACAATCGTTGATTTTCCCTCGTTAATTGTAAAAATAAGTTCAACCATACCGTCTTCGCGTTTTTCAACTGCGGAGCTTACCCGGACATTGGTAAAACCTTTCTGAAGATATAAATCCCTGACCGCACGTTCATCAACAGGTATTTTACTCTGGGTGAGAATACCCTTTTCCTTTAACGAAACCGCATCCTTCAATTCTGTTGAACGGAGCTGCGAATTTCCTGAAAACGATATTTTAGATATTACCGGATTTTCAACTACTTTAAACCGTATAATAACTGCTGTCTTCTGTGCATCGGAGGGAAGCGCTTCTGTGGTAATATCGTCGGTAAAAAATTCAAGAGCATATACTTTTGAAAATAAATCGGAATAAACCTCATCGGAGAACGGAAGCCCCAGAAATTGATCAGTAACAGAGGTAACATCGGTATTTTTAACAGTAACAAGTCCGTCAAAAACGATACTCTTTATGGGTTTGCCGTAGTACCACTCACTTTCCTGACTGAACGAAAAAGAACAAAGACATACTAAAAAACAAAAAAACACTGCGACGCGTGTATGACGCATACATCCTCCACAAGATTTAGAACATGAATTTCCAGGATAAACTAATCGATGTGTACGGAACCCAAAGATTATGTAAAGATCCTACATCAGGAGCAATGCTCCACCTGATAGTTGCAAGAGGACTTTCCATTTCAAACCCCAATTCAGGTTCAAATGCTATTCCGCTTGCAAGATTATTAGAATCGACTTTGGAATCATCATAAGACAAATGCAATAAGAAATCGCCGTATAATACATCTCCAAAATACTTACCTATGTAAACAGTTGAATTATCTAAAAAGTTACCGGGTGTTAATACTTTACCCGAGCTCTGTTCAGAATAAAGTTTTATGGTATTCTGGAGCACAGGAGTCTTGAAGGAAAGTATATCAACTTTAAGAAAATCACGCAATCCTTCCTCAATACTCTTTAAAACGGTATTTTGAACAAGATAATCAAGAACAAAACCGCCGACATTTAGAATGACATCGCCGACAGAAGTTGATCCCTGTGGAATGAAGCTTTGCCCTAAGATTATTTTCAGTTCATCTTCCGATTTTGGAGGCGATGATGAAAGGGAATACGAAAAGCTTCCCAGTTTCTGATTTTCAGCCAGCAGAGTAATGCGCAGAAGATCTCCGTTCTGGTCGGTCTCCCTCATTTCTGCACGCACCGTAATCAGCGGATCAAAGTTTACCTGGTTTTCATCAAACACGAGTCTTCCTTCTCTAAGGTAGAAGTTTCGCCCTATACTAACTTCACCGCCGCGGAGAACAAGATCGCCTATCATGTAGAATTCCTGATTTCTTGTGTTCATGATGACCTTGAGAGGCGTCATAGGATTGACCAGAGCCCTTATAACAGGATTGAGTTCGCGTCTAATATACAGAAAAGCCTGGGCATGTTTTCCAATCATAATATCAAGATCAACGCTTACATCCATCGTTGACGTCTCTGTTTTTTTAGCAAAGAGCGTCGACGGGTAAATACGTGCCACGGTATCATCAACATAGAGGGAGCCGTTAATATCAAGAGAATTGAGCGTTACCTTTATTTTTAATGTAGTCTCGGCATTGCCCGAGACCTCTATGAGTCCCAAATTTGCATGAGCCTTGACTTTCTTATTCTCCGGTGTTTTAAGATCTATGACAACAGAATCAAATTCCCACTTATTGAAATTTATGGCAACATCAACAAAACAGTCGCCGTTTTTCGTTTTCGCACTGATATTTTGAGCCTTCAAATATTTTCCCTGCCCGGTAAGCTGCGTTTTTGCCGCAGTTATCTGCCCTTCGATGAAATCAGGCACATCGCATGCAAAATTTTCAATATCAACAGAACCGGTAAACTCGGGATCAAGGAGCAGCCCCCCAAGATGAAAAGATCCGGAAGCTGTGCCCTGTGATATTTTAAACACGCCCAAATCAAAGATTTTTGTAAAACCTTCAGCATTCAAAACCATATCATTCACTTGAATATCAAAAAGTCCTTTGGCAACACTGCCGAAAGCGACAAAACTGAGAGGAAGCTTTTGATCGAGGATTAAGAGACATTCGCCTGAATCAAGAAGGTAGCCGTTTATTGGATTATCGGTAAAACTCCTGTCTTTTCCTGCACCGCCTTGAATATCGAAGCGGCCCTTTGAACGGATAACAGTCAGCGTAAAATCTTTTATATCACCGTACTGTGTCGAGCTGATGAGAGGCATGGTTAGTGTTCCGACAAAAGAATCGGGTATTACTGGATTTAAAACACCGCCTGTCTTCTTCGAAGGACCTGATAGTGAAGTGGGAATAATTTCTGCAGTGAATGAACTCTTAATCTGATTTTTATCGCCTAGAAACGTGCTTACTTCACCGGTCAGGTTTCCGGTAAAACTGCGCAGATCAAAACCTCCGTTAATGCTGCTGAACGTAAAAGAAGCAAACTCACCCGATGTGTCGCTGAGATTAATCATACCGTCATCGAGAGAAGCAATGCTCCTCACCCTAACTTTTTCTCCCTGAAAATTAAGAAGCGCCTTGGAAAAATCCATGGAAATACTGGGATTTGACAGGGTTCCTAAAATGCTGACCTGTGCAGAAAGAACATTTTCAGAAGTCTGCTGGGAAAAGAACCGCGACAGAGGAGATTCTTCGATTGTAATCTGACTTGAACAATAAATATCTTCGAAAAAATTAGCAGAACCCGGTATTTTTTGGAAGGGATTGCTTATAGCAATATCTACGGTGTAAGACTCGTCAGATACCGATTCGGCAAGTGAAAGGTACAGCTGGGCGGACTCAAACAAGCCGTCTACGCTGTTCCACATAACGTTTCCGTTTCCGTTAAGAATTGAAACAGTATCAGCATAGGTAAGCGAGTTAATCATACCGCCGTAAGTATCAAAATTTCCTGCAAGGCTCAACGAGGGAGAAAGGCTGAACGCACCCCCTTCCTCTGTACATTCAAACCTCACAACTTCTGCACTCCATTGCGATAACGAGGTAAATTCAAATGCGGCATCGGCAGAAAAAGACAGAATCATATTCTGTATTGATATGGGGAAAGAGTTGAATCCCAGGGTGCCTGCAATAAGGCTGCCGTTATTGAACACTATTGAACTTTCAAACCCGTAACTGCCTGAGAGTACAAAATTTTTGTTATCTATGAAAACACCCTGCAGCTCATACGGGATTGCATTTACCGACAAATCCGCTGAAAAAAACATGTCCGAATAATCCTGGGAAAAATCTGCAGAAACAGAGGCCTGAAGGTTTTGCCCTGCAAACAGAACATCGAACTGGCTTACCTGCAGACTAGATTCATTCCCGTCAAACGATAAAACTGCAAGTTCCTTGTCTTTGGCAGTATTTGCAATAATTGTATACGGGGTATTATATGTTATTGTTTTGAAATCTGTAGAAATGTACAATTCTGTAGATGCAATAAAAGTTTTAAAAGTATTTTGGGCATCGGCTAATGAGGAAGATAAGGGTTTATCTGTTACATAGGAGAGAACACCCAAAACAGTATCGAGAAACAGATTCGATATTTCTATATTAGTCTGAACAAAGAGTTTATCTTCAAAGAATAGACTTCCATTGACTAGGATTTCCGCATTCTGTTCATATTCATAGTGACTGTAGTCGTAGCATACAAGAGAAAAATCCGCAGATTTTCTCCCGGGGATTATTTCAAGCTGTAAAGCAGTGAGAGACGTATTTCCAATTGAAAGTTGCGGTATAAACCCTAAGAATCCTTCCTGCAACGGGTCAAAATAGACTTCTGCGGCAAGCTTATTTTTATTGGGCAGAAGTATAGAATTCACAACGGCAACCCCCTGCGGCTGAAGTTCTGCAATATTGAATGAGCCCGAGTATTCAATGGAACAATAGGAGTTTTCAAAACGCATGAGTGCAATATTTGCAAAACCTAGGTCGCCTTCTGCATCAAGAGTAACGGTAAGCCCCCGGGGGATGAGTGAGGGGGGGAGAAAAATGGATCCGCCTGCAGAGTAATGGATTCCTGACGGTTCACTGATCTTTCCTTGAACCTTGTACACACCGCTTATTTTCGAACCCTGTATACTCTTAATAATATCTGACGGCTTTTCTACGGTGACGAGACTTAACGGATCAAAATTCTGAGCTTCAAGTGTAACCGAAAAATCTCCCGGTGATACTTCGTATTCGGCAAGAAGATTGAACATTCCCTGATTCTCCAGTATTTGAAGGCTTACAGAATCGTTGGAATACCATAGGGCGGCCTCAACGGGTTTAACTGATATTTGACTGTTCTTAAGTTCGCGTATACGGAGCTGCACTGCACTCTCGGAAAAATTTTGGCTTAAATTTCCCTGCATGGAGAACTGTGAGTATACAGGTCCGAATGCAGCAATGCGGGGTGAAAAGAAATCGGCACTGAGGCTGTTGTTTGAGGTAAATTGAATACTCCTCCCTGAAGCGCTGTTTTTAATTACTGTTTCCCTCATCTGCATTTTAATGCTCAGGTCTGTATTCTTATATGCCAGTGCTGCAGAAGTGATGCGTATGGAAAAAGGGAGTTTCTTGAACTCTGAGGGGGAAGACATCGACTGGACAAGTGTTTTAATTTTTTCAAGAATATACTGCTGTTCCTGTTCATTGAATTCAGCAGATACACCTGTAACGACAAGGCTGTCGAGTGCGGTATCAAGTTTTCCCCGGATAAGGTTGAATATATTATATGAAAATCTTACAGAAGCTATTTTTGCCAGGACCTTCGAGTTCTGTGAATCTATAATCTGAATTTTTGACAGTTTAAGTGATGAGAGAATGGAAGGAGACATCGATTCGTAGGAAACCTTGAGGCCTGTATTCTGTTCAACAGCAGACAACAACGTTGTCCTTATACTTACAAGTCTTTTTACCGTCGTTTCGTAGACGGGCTGAATTACAATGAGGCTGACGGCAATCATTATGAGAAAAATCATACTAGTAAGACCGGTTTTTTTTATGTCTATTGTCATCGCCGTTTATAAGTTTACAAAAATGAATACTACAATATAAGTATAATAATAGCATTTTTTATGGGATTATGGTAGACTCTTAGTCATGGTATTGCATAATTTTATAGTTTTCGAAGGTCTTGACGGCTCAGGAACGACCACACAGCTCGGTATATTAAAAAATAAATTGGAACAAAAAAAAGCATGGTTTACGGCTGAACCGACAGGAAAAGAAACAGGTTTATTTTTAAGAAACATACTTTCAGGCGGCATTAAACTTGATCACAGAACTCTGGCCTTTCTCTTCGCGGCAGACCGCTGTGAACATCTGTACGGTAAAGACGGTATACTGCAGCACCTTAATAACGGAGAAGCAGT
This sequence comes from Spirochaetota bacterium, assembly GCA_023398165.1. Taxonomy (GTDB): domain Bacteria; phylum Spirochaetota; class Spirochaetia; order Treponematales; family Treponemataceae; genus JAAZLA01. The sequence goes on from JAEWSQ010000008.1 coordinate 14,024, forward strand.
TTTCTGCGACCGCTACATTTTTTCAAGTCTTGCATATCAAAGCCCTGAATGCGGCAATCAGCTTCCTGAAAAACTTAACGAAGATTTCCCCCTGCCCGAATATCTTGTTTATTTCGACATTCCAAGCGAATTGTCGCTGTCGCGTGTTTCATCGAGAAAAGGGCACAAAGAAATATTTGAAGAACCTGAAATTCAAAAAAATACAAGAACTGAGTACGAACGTATACTGCAGTTATTTTCTGAACGCAAAAATACCGGCATGAAAACTATACGCATAGATGCATCAAAATCTATCGATGAGGTTCATAAAAATATCTGTATATCACTTCAAAACCTGCCGATATTTAAAGAGTGAAATTACGTAAAAATAAAATACTTATATTTTTTTGTCTTCTCGCCTGTTTTAATGCAGCTCAGCCTGTATTTTCTTATATTGTAACATATAAGGAACAGTACTACAGATTGTTCCATACCCATTTTCAGCAGTATCCCGATGACGTAATGGAAAATATTTACTGGCTTGAAAAAGCGGTTGAAGCTGATTTCTGCAATCCTGAATACGCTCTATCAAAAATAGAGACAAAAGACGACTGGGAAAAATACCGCTACATTTTCATGATGCACCTCAATTTAAAACTCATAGAACAGCACTTAAGACTCGGAGCTAAATTCGATAAGCAGTCGGTCTATTTTTACGACGCTCCGTTAAGAGAACAGTATGTTACCGACCTTGAAAAAACAAAAACATGTTTTGAAGCGGGATTATATTACTGGAAAGAGGCAAAACTCTGGGCGGAAAAAGCAAGTCAAAAAAAATTCTATTTTCTCAATTTGGATGAAATTCAAAACTGGGAAGATGAACGGTACCGTGTAATAAACGGGGATCTGGATTATGAAAAGATTATTACAAGAGAACTTGACAGAGTCAACGGTTTACTAGCTGCCTTACTTGCAATGGATGAAAATACTTATTAAAATAACTCTATGAAACATGAAACCTACACCCTCGCCTATGACAGCGTCCACGTGGGAACGCAGGAAACCGCTATTAGTTATTTTGATACAATAGAAGAAATTACGACAGTACTATCAGCATATTCCGGAAATACTCTTTTTGTTACTGATGAGACAGTTGCAGATCTACACTCAATGAAATCATTTATTAAAAGCATTGATCCTCAAAACATTCTTATTCTGCCTTCAGGTGAATCATATAAAACGATTGAACAGGTTCTGCGCATACTTTCTGCTGCTGTTGAACGGAATTTAAACCGGTCTTCGCTTTTTGTAGGCATAGGCGGGGGTGTTATAACTGATATGACCTCATTTGCTTCTTCTTTATTCAAACGGGGCTGTAAACTCTGTCTTGTTCCAACCACTCTTCTTGCCATGGCCGATGCGTCAATCGGAGGTAAAACGGGCTGCGATTTTTCTGGTTATAAGAATACCATAGGTACATTTTATCCCGCCTCGAGTCTTTTAATGTCGCCAGGGTTTCTTCAGTCTTTAAGCGAGAAAGAATACTTCTCAGGACTGGCGGAAGTGGTAAAAACCGCAATGCTCTACGCCCCGAAGCTTTTTAACATACTCCGAGATGATTTTGAAGCTGTTCAAAAACGCGACAGTACTGTTCTTATGCAGATTATTAAACGCTGTGCACAGTCAAAAGCGATGATAGTTGAAAAAGACCTTACAGAAAAGGGCATGAGGAAACAGCTGAATTTAGGACATACCTTCGGTCATGCCCTGGAATCTGTTGCAGGCTTAGGTTCCATAACTCACGGAGAAGCAGTTGCATGGGGATTAGGAAGAGCAATAGAGCTCAGCTTCAAACTCGGTCATTGCGAGGAAGAGTATAAAAACGATGTACTCTCACTTCTTGATCAGTATACATGGTGTATAAATCCTGTCCATCCGGTCTGCAAAACCCAGGGAATTAAGGATGCGCCCTTAAAAATTTTAGAAGCGATGAAACAGGATAAGAAGAACAACGAACAGGGAATTACCGTAATACTCCAGAGAGAAATAAACAGTACACTCATAGAAGTTGTCAGTGAAACTGATATTTTATCTGTTCTATCTTGACTTTTTTTTCAGTAATTGCTAGTATACATACCGTTAACGGTTATGTACCGGTATCTGCGGGGATGGTGGAATTGGTAGACACGCTAGCTTGAGGTGCTAGTGGCGCGAGCTGTGCCTGTTCAAGTCAGGTTCTCCGCATAAACGAAGAAAGGAAACTTTCTTCGTTTTTTTTT
>JAEWSQ010000016.1 GCA_023398165.1 Spirochaetota bacterium
CCGTTATCGCGGATGTCGTATAATGGCTATTACCCCAGCCTTCCAAGCTGGAGACGTGGGTTCGATTCCCATCATCCGCTCGATTTTTTACAGAACTAATTACTTGTGTTACAAGTAGTTAACAAACACCACCCGATTGAGGGCGTGTATAATATCTTTCAATGTGCCATAGAAGTGTGCCATAAACACACATGGTGTAAACAGAGGTTTTATATGCGCCCTTTTGTTTTAGAAAAACGCCGCAACTCTACTAATCTGTATGTACGATTCTACAACCCTAGTCTTAAGAAGTACATGACTAGAAGATCCACCCTCACTACCCTTATGAGACAGAGTATCAGTCCTGAGGTATTGAGAAAGGCTACGGGACATAAATCGGACAAGATGCTCAATCTGTATAGCGATCATACCTTAGAAAGCGATTTTGAACCTGTTGCTTTCGCAGTGGAACAGGTGTTCGGGGGGCTTGTTAAGTAAAGAAGTGGTTGTCTCAAAATGAAGTATATAACTCGATGTTATTATTCATAAAGTTTTTTGTTTAAACTGTGACGTAAAGTGTCAGGGTTATGGGTTAGAGTTATTGAAGATTTTCCAAAGAATAAGGTTGACGACAGGCAGGATGGGTGGATAATAGAGGGATCAAAATTATTAAAATGACACAAACTGTCGCAATTATATGATAAAATAGACCTGATATTGAGATGGAGAGACTTTTATGAAAAGTGTTTTTGAGTTTAGAAATAATGTAATTAAGCAATATGCAGATTTTTCGAGAAGTTTTACAGTAATTTCTGCACCGGATATTAAAAAGGCTGTTGATGATGAATATGATGAAGGCCGTTATTGGCCGGATCCGCTTATTCAGATAAATCCAAACTATAAAAAAGATAAATCGGTAGAGCAGCTATGTAATGAGGGTGTTCTGCACTCTGAGTGTTCCAGAATTTTTCGAGCCGGTAAATCCGGCTCTCTTGATTCCGGGATACCCATGACTCTCTATAAGCACCAGAAACAGGCTATTGATTTAGCTCAAAATATAGAAAGTTATATTGTTACCACGGGAACTGGATCTGGTAAGAGTTTATCGTTTTTTATTCCGATTATTGATTCAATATTGAAGAACAGGCCTAATCAAAATCAACGTAAAACGAGTGCAATAATCATTTATCCGATGAATGCTTTGGCAAATAGTCAGCTTGAGGAGTTGAACCGTTATTTGGAAGGTTATTCTGAATCACGTAAACCGTTTACTATCGGTAGATATACCGGTCAGGAAAATCAGGAAGAAAGGCAGTCTATTGCAGATAATCCGCCGGATATTCTGCTTACTAACTTTATGATGATGGAGCTCCTTCTTACACGAGGGGAAGAGCTTGATAAAAAAGTAATGTCTCATTGTAAGGGTTTACAGTTTCTGGTTCTTGATGAGCTTCATACGTATCGCGGTAGACAAGGTGCCGATGTTGCACTTCTTGTAAGAAGACTTCGCCGTTATTGCAGAACCGATAATCTTATATGCATAGGAACTTCTGCGACAATGTCAAATACCGGTACTAAAAAAGACCAAAGCGAGACTGTTGCGAAAGTTGCTTCAAGATTATTTGGAGCAGATATTCCATTTACAAACATCATTGATGAAACTCTTGAGCAGGCTACTGATGAGACTAAGAATCTTGAGAATATTAAACCTCTGCTCGCCGATCGTATTAAAAACTTTGAGCAAAAACCTGCTTCTATTGGTGATTTCACCAAGGATCCTCTATCTGTCTGGGTTGAATTAACTCTTGGTATTGAGAAAAAGCCGAACGATAAAGCTTCAAGAGCAAAGCCTATCACGCTGAAAGAGGCTTCATTAAAGCTTTCTGTTGATGCTGGTGTTACTTATGATGAGGCTGAAAAGGCTTTGTCTATTTTTCTTACTTCTGCCAATAATATTAGTACTGAGGATGGAAGAAGTCTTCTTGCTTTTAAGCTGCATCAGTTTATTAGCGGACCGGGTAAGGTATCTTGTACTTTGGAAGAGGAAGGCTCCCGTCTTATTACGCTTGATTCTCAAGTATTTGCTCCCGGAAGAGCTGATGAGAATGTCCGGCTCTATGCGGCCTATTTTTGCAGAAGCTGCGGGTGTGAGTATTTGCCTGTTAAATCTGAGGCTGGAGTATGGATTCCTCGGGATATAAATGATGCTATTATTGATCCTTCTATTGCAGGATTTTTAGTTCCAAAAAAGGGCGGCTTTGAATATCAGGGTGAAAATGATATTCCGGATGAATGGCTTGATTTTTCAAAATCAACGCCGGTTATAAAAAAGGATAAACGTGCTTTAGTTCCATCAGAAATGACTTTAGATCCAAGTGGAAAGTATTCCGGTAATGGAACAAAGTTCTGGTATATACCCGGACATGTTTTATTTTGTCCATGTTGTGGAACTGTTCATAATGCTCATGGAATTGACCGCAACCGTTTAGCAGGGTTAAATGGTGAGGGTCGTTCTTCTGCAACTACCATGATTTCTCTTGCCATACTTAATGAACTATTTTATAAGGGTTCTTCAGATAAGGATGCACGAAAGATGCTTGGTTTTACCGATAACCGGCAGGATGCTGCTTTGCAGGCAGGTCACTTTAATGATTTTGTATACCTTATAACATTGCGGGGAGCTTTACTTAACGCACTGGAGAAAAATAACGGTACGATTGTATATAAGGATCTGGCAGATAAGGTTTTTAAGTCTCTTGGGTTTGATACTATGTCAAACAAAGAGATTCTTTCAGAATACATGGTTAAGCCTGATGTTGATCTTCATGTTCAGGAAATTGTTAAGCAGTCAGAAAAATATGTTTTAGGCTACCGCATTATCCGCGATTTACGAAAAGGCTGGCGAAATAACAATCCTTCTTTAGAAGCTCTTGGGTTGATGCATATTGAATACAATGGGCTAAAAACTCTTTGTGCTAATGAAGACAAGTTTAAAACAGTTGCGCTTTTATCCGGATTGAGTCCGGATAAGAGGGAGCATTTTTATACCATTCTATTTAATCAGTTTAAGAAAAGCCTTTGTATAGGATCTGATTATCTAGATAAAGATAAACAGGATAAAGAGAAGCATGAAATTTCATCATCACTTCTTGAACCATGGACATTGCCGGAAGATGAAAAACTTGATTACACAAATTATGTCCGTATTGAACCGATTCAAAAAGAATCAAAAAAGAATTTTTCCATATTAAGTGCGGCAAAGAATTCTTCTATTGTCAAAACTCTCAAACATACAAAAGAGTTGTGGGAAGGAACTCCCTATGCAGTTGATATTAATACTCTTGATGGCAATGATATGAGTGAAATTGTACAGGAGTGTCTCTATATTGCTGATAAAGCCGGGATTGTTAGTAATCTGGAAAGCAGCAGCATTAAATACTGGTATTTAAATCCGACTGCCATGATATGGGTTACGGGTAAAGATCCTTATGCAACAGTAAAAGAAACTACGAAGAATGACTTTTTCTATGCATTATATGACACTATTAAGGGTGTCTTTGATTCTAGTGAGAATACGCTTTTTAACTATAAATCTCATGAGCATACAGCACAGGTTCCATCGGATCTTCGTAAAACTTTGGAAGAGCGTTTCCGCTATAAGGAAGATTCCCGCCGGATTTGGCCTGAAACGCATTACGGAAGGCTTATGCCCCGGCTTCCTGTTATGTATTGTTCACCAACAATGGAATTAGGTGTAGATATTTCTTCTCTCAATACTGTTTATATGCGTAATGTTCCTCCTACTGCTTCTAATTATGCACAGCGCAGCGGCCGTGCCGGCCGTTCAGGACAGCCTGCTTTGGTAGTAACATACAGTTCATCCCTTAGTCCGCATGATCAATGGTATTTTAATAAAAGGCAGGATATGGTAAGCGGTATTGTAAAAGCCCCTACCCTGGATATAACTAATAAGGATATGGTTGTAAGCCACATACATTCGGTCTGGCTTCAAGTGATGCAGTATGGACTTGGAAATTCTATTCCTGATAATATAATAGACATTAAGCAGCAAAAGGAATTGCCTCTTTATGATTCTTTATTAGAAATTATTCGGGATCCTGCAATAAAAGCAGAAGCAATTGTGGAATCAAAAAAACTGCTTGCCAATATTCGAAGTTCTGTTCCTGACGAGGCAGATTATGAATGGCTTGAAGATTCCTTTGCAGAAAAAATAATTAATGAAGCAGACAGTGACTTTAATAAATCATTTGACAGCTGGAGAACATTGCTGCAGTCAATACAGGAGCAGATGCTTCAGGCTAATAATAAAATAATGAGTCTTACTGTTTCTACACAGGATAGAAATTCAGCAAAGGCTAGAATGACTGATGCAACCAGCCAATTGAATGTACTGCTTGGAAAAAACAAGACTGCTAATTCCGATTTTTATCCCTACCGCTATCTTGCGAGTCAGGGCTTTTTGCCGGGTTATGATTTTCCGCGCCTTCCTCTCATGGCGTGGATACCTTCTTCAAAGTCTAAAATTCAAGGATTTGAGGTTGAGGGTACTATGGTTTCCCGGCCTAGATTCCTGGGTATTTCGGAATTCGGACCGCAAAGTGTCATTTACCATGAAGGCAGACAGTACAGAGTTGTTAAGGCAAAGCTAAGCACAACAGAAGGACAAGTCGCTGTTGACAATACACTTCCTACAAGGACGGCTGTTGTTTGCAGCAGATGCGGGTATGGTCATTTTGGCGTTGTTGGGCATGATGTTCTTACTGCAAAGTGCGAACACTGCGGAGAAGAGCTTAGAGCGAAAGACCGTTATAATAAATTATATAGAATTGAAACAGTTGAAACTAAAATTGCAAATAGAATTTCTGCGAACGAAGAAGAACGCATTAGAAAGGGATATGAACTACAGACAATTTTCTGTTTTAACAAGTCAAACGGTAAGTTCGATATTAGAAAAGCAGTAATGAAGGATACAGATGATAAAGAAATCTGTACATTGGAATATGGTCCGAATGCAACACTATGGAAAATAAATAAAGGATGGAAGAAGAGAAAAGATCCAAATGTTTTGGGATTCAATATTGATCCGATAACCGGATACTGGGAAAAAGCTCAAGACAATGAAGATGACAGTGATGAAGATGAGGACAATGGATCCTCAAAGGTTAAGCCGCAGAAAATAATTCCATTAGTAGAAGATACACGGAATATCCTCGTTGTATCTATGACAAAAGAGTATGAACCAAATTCTATGTTAACTTTGGAATCTGCATTGCAGAGGGCTATTGAAGAACTATATCAGATTGAACAGTCGGAGCTTGCGGTAGAACCGCTTCCCAGTACCGATGAGCCAAGAAGTCTCATGTTTTATGAAGCTGCAGAAGGGGGTGCCGGTGTTTTAAATAATCTGGTTCGTGATGAAAAAGCCCTTGCAGAAACAGCATTAAAAGCTCTTGAGATCATGCATTATGAGTGGAAAGAAGGTACGGTGCCTAGAGTCATTACTGATCTAATTGATTCAGAAGAAAGAGGAGTTGATCTACACCGGCGCTGTGTAGCAGGCTGTTACCGGTGTCTTCTTTCATATTATAATCAGCCGCTTCATGAAAAAATAAACCGCCATGATCCTGATGTTCTGCATATTCTTCTAACTCTTGCAAATCGAACGGTAAAACTTGTTTCTGAAGAGAAAACTTTCTCCGGCTTTGATAACTTAGAATCAATACTTGCATCTTTCAATGTTTGTTTGGCGGATGCATATGATATGAATATTTGTGAAGGCAGATGGAAGGTGCTTGCGTATTGGGAAGATAATGCGCTTGTGGCTCTTGAAGAAGAGCCTGATCAAGAAGAAAAAGCATACTTACTGGATAAGGGTTTTGACTATGTTGTACTAGGAAAAACACCTGAACAGCAGAAACAAATGATTGAAAAAAACTATATGAAAATTCCGAAAGCTTAATAACGATAATACACGGAGAATTGCTTTATGCAGGATGCAACATTTACCCCCGGCTCTCTTGTAACATTGAGAGACAGAGAATGGGTTATAGAAACTTGTGATATTGAAGGATGCCTTGCACTCAGGCCGATTGGCGGTACAGACGGCGATATTCAAATTGTTATGCCCGAACTTGAAACTTCAAAACTTAAGGGTGCAACGTTTCCCTTGCCCGATATTACTAATCCCGGAGCATACGACTCTGCCCTATTACTGCGGGATTCTCTTCGTTTACGGCTAACAAGCGGAGCCGGACCTTTCCGCTGTCTTGGGCACATAGCTGTTGAGCCGAGACCGTATCAACTGGTGCCTCTTCTCATGGCCTTGAAAATGAATGTTATACGGCTTTTAATTGCGGACGATGTTGGTATTGGAAAAACAATTGAAGCATCTCTTATTGTAAAAGAACTGCTTGAACGCGGCGAAATTAAAAAATTCGTAGTCTTATGCCCTCCTCACCTTGTTCAGCAATGGGTGAGCGAGCTTGACGAGCATTTTAATATTCCAGCAATCGGTGTAACTGCCCGAAGTATAAATTCTTTGGAAAAAGAAGTTCCGCAAAGTGAACGTTTTTTTGAGCATTACCCGGCTAGTGTTATCAGTTTGGATTATATTAAATCTGATGCCCATGCCTCATGGTTTAAAACTCACATAGACGATGCAATGATTGTAGTAGATGAAGCTCATACTTGCTGTGTAGGCGGCGGAAAGCAGCTTAGGTTTAACCTGTTACGTGATTTGGCTTCAAATACAGAGAGGAATATGCTTTTACTGACAGCAACTCCTCATTCCGGCAATGAAAACGCATTTAGTAATTTAATATCATTATTAAAACAGGATTTTTCTACTTTGGATTCTCTTGGAACTCAGGAGTCGAGTGAAAAAAAGCAGCTTCGCGAAGAATTAGGACTTCATTTAGTACAGCGAAGAAGAAAAGATATTCTTGCGTATAAAGGTTCTAATGCCTTCCCTGTCCGTATGACTTCTGAGATTAAGTATACTCTTACTGGTGAATGGGGCGATTTATTTGAAAGTGTACGAAAGTATTGTGTTGACCTTTCCCGGAAAGCAGAAAGAGAAATGGGCAATAAGGGAAAAATGATGTGGTATGCGACGCTGGCTTTGCTGCGCTGCGTTTCCTCCAGTCCTGCTGCAGCTCGAAGTGCATTAACTACACGGCTGTCGACAATACAAGATAAAAATACAGCTTCTTCACAGAATGATATTCTTAGTGATGAAGAACTTTTAGACGAAAGTTTAGTAGAAGTATATGACGGTATTGGAGAAGATTCTTATATAACAGATCAAATGATCGAACCTTTATTTGAAAACACAGAAGAACTTACGTCCCTTATTCAAAAAGCAGAAAACTTATATGGAAAAGAGGGAGATCCAAAACTTCAGTGTCTAGTGCGTCATGTGAAAGAAAATTATGAGAGCGAGAAAAATGAAAAAACAGAATATAGACCGGTAATTTTCTGCAAGTATATTGCTACAGCACACTATGTTTGTGAGCAGCTCAAAAAAGAATTCCCCGATAGTGCAATAACGTATGTAACGGGGGAAATGACAAATCTTGAACGTTCTGCAATTGTAGAAGAAACCCGTCAGTTTCATCATCCTGTGTTGGTTGCAACCGATTGTCTTTCTGAAGGTATAAACCTGCAGGAAGGTTTTAATGCTGTTATTCATTATGACCTTGCGTGGAACCCTACCCGTCATGAACAACGTGAAGGTCGAGTAGACAGGTTTGGACAAAAATGTGCAAAGGTGTGGACGACCATGCTCTATGGAGAAGATAACCCTGTGGACGGTTTTATATTACATGTAATTCTTCGTAAAGCTGAAAGTATTAAAAACGAACTGGGTGTGCATGTTCCCATACCTGACGATGACAGAAGTGTTAGAAAGGCTCTTGTTCAGGCAGCACTTCTTAAAGGAAGAGTAAAAGATCCTCAATCGCATTATTTGGATTTCGGTGATGCTGAGACAAATGCGATTATTCGAGGTGCACAAGTAAAATGGAAAGATGCAGAAGAAAAAGCAAAGAAAAACAGAACAATATTTGCGCAGAATGCTCTTAAACCGGAAGAAGTGTATCCGGAATGGGAAAAAACTAGAAAAGCATTGGGTGACAGTGAGAGCGTAGAAAAGTTTTGCTTATTGGCTCTGACACGATTAAATGCCGGGTTTAAAAAGTGCTGTGATAACGGATATGAGATTAACTTAAACACACTGCCTAAGGAAGTAACAGAAAACATTATGAGTATGAAGAAAAAAAATACTTTCATAAAGGCAAGTTTTCATTATCCGCCTGAGCAAGGGTATACTTTTATTCACCGCAGTCATAAGTTTGTACGATCTTTGGCAGATTACTTTTTTGAAAATGCACTTTCAGATATGAATGCTACCATTGCCAGAAGAAGCGGTACATACAAGATGAACAGTATTACGACTATTACTACCGTATATTTACTGCGTTTGAGGTATCAGATAACAACAGAATACCGAAATACCGTAAATGCTCTTATGGCAGAAGAAACTATTGCAGTAGGCATAGAAGGTAGAAGCAATCCCAGACTCATAGAAGATGAAGATGTAATACAATTACTCGATTGTAAACCTGATGCAAATATGAGTGCAGAAGCCTCTGTTAGAGAGCTTTCAAAATCTCTCGATTACTATGAAAAGGAAAAAAATATTTTTTCTAATATTGCTGGACAACGCGCAGAAAAACTTGAAGCCGATCACTCAAGTGTTCGTCATGCTTCAATTATTAAAGCCGGAAAAATTAAGGTTACCGCATGTGCGCCTTTAGATTTAATTGGTGTTTATGTACTTACACCTGCAGCAGCTTTGTAAGGGAGAGAATTATGAAAAAGAAACAAAGTAAGCTACCATCAATTACGGTAACCGGACAGATTTTCTCATCCGATATGCTTCCTTCTCTTGTTCAAGGGAATGGAAAATATCAGTCTCCGGAAGATTATAAACTGCTGCCGGGTATACGATTTAGTGATGAAATAAGCCGTTCAATGCATATAGGACAAGCCTTATATGCGGAGTTTAAAAAGAAACAGACTGATGGTGCATCATTACACAACATTACTAATGATTTTATTACAAAGCTTTTTACTCTTTCATTAAACTACACCGAGTTAAAGAAGGCTGATGAAAAACAGAAACTCGTGGAAGGCACATTGTATTCAATCCCGTATTTTGCAGCCCCTTCTGTTCCTCTCGTAATTTGTCCAGGTAATTTGAAGTTAGATCAAACTGATACCTTATTTACAACAACTAAGGAAGGTGTTACACGGAAAAAAAGCGCCTTTTCATTGGCTCAGCTCTATGTTAATGCCAGTAAAGAATGTTCGTGGGCCATAGTTACGAATGGAAAAGAAATACGGCTCCTTCATGACAGCGACAGTATGGTGCGGCCTCAGTATGTATCATGTGATATTGAAACTATTTTCGAAGAGCAGCAGTATCCAGATTATTTAGCTTTGTGGTATATGCTTCACGCTTCGAGAGCTTTAATCTGGGAACAGTGGAGAATAGAAGGTCTTAGTCAGGGTACCCGGGTGCGTGATGGGTTACGTGCAGGAGTAACTGATGCGCTTCTTCACCTTGGAGCAGGTTTTTTACAAACAAAGGGGAAAGGAAACGAAGCGCTTCGAAAGGCTTTGCAGACAGGAAAAACCGAAGAGGGAGAGTCTTATACTCTGCATCTTTTTTACCAGGAAATGCTCCGCCTTATTTACCGGTTTCTTTTTCTTTCCACGTTGGAAGAACGTAATCTTCTTTTTGTGCATACCGAAAACGAAACCGATCTTCCAAAAGACATACAGCTTGCACAGACAATTTATACAGAAGGCTACAGCATTCACCGTCTTGCAGTACGGGCAAAGAAAAATACTAACAATGACCGTTATACCGACTTATGGCAGGGTGTAAAAATTGTGTTTAAATCTCTTCAATGCGGCAATCCTCAGCTGGATCTTACGGCTTTGGGGGGATTATTTAAACTAGATCAATGCCCCATGCTCGATCAATGCGAACTCGATAACACCCATCTTCTAAAAACTGTCCGCAAGCTCCGCTGGTGCTACATAGATGATGTATTCACCTTTACAGACTACCGTAATATGGACACGGAAGAATTCGGAAGTGTGTACGAAAGTCTATTAGAGCTTGTGCCCCGTGTTGATTTGGATTCCGGTTCTTTTAGTTTTGTCGGTATTGGAGATGAGCGGGGCGTTGACGAAGAGGGAAAAACAACGGGAAATGAGAGAAAACTTACCGGCAGTTATTATACTTCAAGTGAACTGGTACAATGCCTCATAGAAAGTGCTCTTATTCCAGCAATAGAAAAAAAGGTAGAGAAAGAAAAACAGATTTCTTTACAAATTAAAGAACCATTCAATGAAGAAAAAGCATTGCTCAGTATGACTGTCATTGATCCCGCCTGCGGCAGCGGACACTTTCTGCTTTCTGCAGCCCGATGTATAGCGCAGCGCCTTGCAGAGGTACGGCAGGAGAAAAACCCGGATGAAGTAAAGGGAGAGCTCCACTACCGGCATGCTCTTCGCGATGTTATAGCTTCCTGTGTGTATGGAGTGGATTTAAATCCTATGGCTGTTGAGCTTGCCCGCACTGCGCTCTGGCTCGAAGGCTACGAGCCGGGTAAGCCTTTGGGATTTTTGGACCATCACATTAAATGCGGAAACAGCTTAACAGGCGTATTTGACATGGGTGTTTTAGAAAACGGTATACCTGATGCAGCATATTCAGTTCTGAGCGGAGATGATAAGAAAACGTGTTCGGTATTAAAAACGCTCAATAGGGATTCTAAATTAGAAAAAGTAACGGATAATTTTGAATTTGACTTTGGGCACAATACCATGGATTCACTCGATGAGTACAGTAAACTTATTGTACGGTTGGGATTCATGAGTAACGAAACGATTGAAGAAGTTGAGGCAAAAGAAAAACGCTACCATGAACTTCTAAAAAGCAAGGATTACTTAAAACGTAAGACAGCATGCGATCTTTACACTGCCTCATTTTTTGCTCAAAAAAATGAGAACACAAAAAGCATTGTTCCCTTAAGCACTGATATTCGAGCTGCTTTACAGGAAGAATCTGAGCCCTATGGTAAGGAAGGCACCCGGTCTTTTGCCGTTCAAATTGCACAAGAAAACAGGTTTTTCCACTGGCCTCTTGAGTTTCCCGAAATCTTCCAAAAAAATCTAGGGTTTGACTGTGTTCTGGGAAACCCACCGTGGGATGTTTCACAGCTGAAAGAAGAAGAGTTCTTTTCGCAATACAATGAAGGTATAGCAATTCTTAAAGGTGCAGAGCGTAAAAAGGCAATAGAGAACCTAAAAACAGAAGATCCTAATCTATATGAAATATATGAAAAAGGTAAAAATGCAAATGAAGTAGCAAATATTTTTTATCAAGGAAGTTCTCGTTTTATACTTACTGCTCACGGAAAAATTAACCTCTATGCCTTATTTGCAGAGCTCGTCTTTAATTTGCGTTCTGCTCATGGAACCGCAGGATTTATTGTGCCCTCGGGTATTGCGACCGATGACGGCACGAAGTTCTACTTTGAAAAAATTGCAACCGGGGGCATGTTAAAGAGTCTCTATGATTTTGAAAATAGAGAGAAATTATTCCCGACCGTGGATAGCCGCTTTAAATTTTGCTTAATTACCCTTGCACCGAAGCTTGAATTAAGCGATTTTTCCTTCTTTCTTCTTAACACGAAAGATCTTGACGATCAACGGCGCCATTTTACAATGAGAGCGGAAGACTTTGATCTTATAAACCCCAACACGCATACCTGTCCTGTGTTCCGCAGTAAAAAGGATGCTGAACTTACTAAACAAATGTATAAAAGAGCCGGCGTGTTTATAAAGGAAAAAGATTCAATTAACGGTAATCCCTGGAATGTACGTTTTAGGCAAGGCATATATAACATGACAAGTGCAAGTAATCTTTTTCATACAAAACCCGGTAAGGACGAAACCGGTTCTGCATTATTGCCGCTCTACGAGGCTAAGATGATGCATCAGTTTGATCACCGCTGGAACACCTTCACCTCTGCCGGCACTGTCGAATCTGTTACAAGTACCCAAAAAAGAGATCCGGCATACACGGTAACGCCGCAGTACTGGGTGAGCAGAGCAGAAACAGTACTGCGTACTACCACTATAGACGAAAAAGTTGTGTCTGCTTTACGCTCTGCCCTTTGCAGTGCCAAGGGCAGCTCAGAGTATTCTGCTTTACAAGAAGCATGTTATAAAACCAATGATCCAAACGTAAAGAAAGTTTTTGATTCCTGCAGTCAAGCCGGAACAGATGCAGACCTAGTAAAGATGCTTTATGCACTAGCAGAAGAACACGCTCCAAAGTATTTAATGGGCTGGAGAGGAATAACAAATGCAACCAATGAGCGCACTGTTATTTCAACTATTGTACCAATATGCGGAGTAGGACATTCTGCCAATTTGTATTATTCGACAAAAGGGTTATGTCTTGATGCTTGTTTACTGGCAAATTTTAATTCAATAGTTTTAGATTATCAAGCACGTCAAAAAGTTGGAGGAGTTAATCTTACTCAAGGGTATATTAAACAATTCCCCGTTCTTCCTCCTTCAACCTATACCCCCAAGGATCTTTCATTTATTGTTCCCCGCGTATTTGCACTTACCTATACCGCCTATGATATGAGTGCCTGGGCGGAGGCTTTATGGAATGAAAGCTCATTAGAAATGCGCATAAGACTGCTTCATGCTGCCGTAGAAGACAGCCGGTCAATACAGGATGAAAAGTTTGTGGACAGGGCTTTCAGTTCTTCTTTTATTCCGCCTATAGAGTTCGATGTAGATAAGCGCGCTGTGCTGCAAAGCGAACTCGACGCCTATTACGCACGCTTATATGGATTAAGCCGGAGCGACCTCCAGTATATTTTGGATCCCTCGTCCATTATGGAAGAAGGCTACCCTTCATTAACATTCCCGGGATTAAAGAACAGCGAAATAAAGGAATACGGCGAGTACAAAACACAGCGGCTTGTGCTTGAAGCATGGGATAAACTGGACCGGGGAGAAATAGATGCTTGATTCACTTACACTTTCTATCATAGAAAAAATTGCTAATGATAGCGGCTGGAATATTTGTAAAAAACTCTCGCTGGATGAAGCAGAATTCAATAATTCTTTTTTCGACACGTCGGTATGTATTACATGTGATGCTGCCGGTTCTTTCAAAGTCTCATTTTCCAAGCCGGTTAACCTGCATGAGATAGTGGAGACTGCAGGAACTGATCAACGTACAATTGAACATGATGCCCGTATAGAAAACAGTACTATTATAATTAAAGATAAAACTGTTCTTTCCGAGGTCTTGTACCGTTCTGCTGAAATAATTTATTCTGAGCCGGATAATCCTTTGGTGCAGTACCAGAAAAAAACAGAACTCGAGCTCGCTGAGCTTAGTACCCGCGGAGAGATTATCACAACAGATCGGGAAGCAATGGTAAAGCAAAGAGTCGGTCAGAATACATACCGCGAGGCTCAGAAAAAATACTGGGGCGGTTGCTGTGCAGTGACGGGCTGTGCTTTAGATTCTGTTCTGCGGGCGAGTCACGCGAAACCATGGGCGGACTGCGAGAGCGATGCAGAAAGGCTCGATGTCTATAACGGCTTTTTACTTACTGCTAATTTAGATGCACTTTTTGATAAAGGGTATATCTCTTTTACAGATAAGGGCGTAATTCTAATTTCTTCTCAGATTTCTTTTAAAGAACGGACTTTGCTTGGCTTAACTTCATCAATGAAGCTGCGGCGTATACAGAGCGAGCATATAAAGTATCTGATATATCACTATAACAATATTTGGAAGCGTTAGAAAGCTAAGAATTTCGTGTTTTAGGGGTAAAACTAATCGGGTAAGCTTCTTGTCAATCAAAATTCAATGAGTTATACTAAAGGCACCGGTGTTTGTAGACGTAATTTAGATGGAAGGCTGTATATGGCAAGTAATGACTTACTAAAAAAACTTATTTCCGCTCATTATGACAATGATCAGGCTAAATTCCGTTCTGCCGTTTTACAAATTGCAGCTGCAGAATCAAGCGCAGGTCATGCAAATGCCGCTGAAGCACTTAAAGATTTGGTTGTAAAAGGTACGGCTAATTCCTCTGTATATAAGATAAAATTGCCTGACAGTCTTTGTTCAGTAATTATTCCGTCAAATAAAGAAATGGAACTTGTTGTTTCAGATGATATTTCCGGGCGATTGGCGCGTATTTTAAAAGAATACCGGATGCGGGAAAAACTAAGAAGTAATGGACTTAAAAATCGTACAAAGATCCTGTTGGAAGGAAAACCTGGAACGGGAAAAACCTTAACAGCAAGCGTCATTGCAGGCGAATTGCAGCTGCCTTTGTATCTGATTCAGATGGATAAACTCATAACAAAGTTTATGGGCGAGACAAGTTCTAAACTTCGCACTATTTTTGAGCAAATATACAATGAACGCGGAGTATATTTATTTGATGAATTTGATGCAATTGGTGCAGACCGGTCTTTTGACAACGAAGTCGGTGAAATGCGCCGGGTTTTGAATACTTTCCTTAAATTTCTGGAAGAAGATGAGTCCGACAGCTTAATACTCGCGGCTACAAATAATAAAAAAATGCTGGATAAAGCTCTTTTCCGCAGATTTGATGATGTACTGCATTATTCGCTGCCGGATGAAAACCAGATAGCGAAGCTTTTTGAAATAAAACTCTCCTCTTATTACCGTCCGGTGTATATAAACAATAGTGTATTAAAACAAGCTTCCGGCCTTAGTCATGCAGAGATTACCAGGGTTTGTGAAGACTGCTTAAAAGAATTAGTACTCGGCGGTAGTGAACTAAACTCTGTTATGATAGTGAATTACATAAATGAAAGGTTAAAATCGTATGAGATAAAAGGGGCATAAGTTTTGCCGGATACATTCAAACACTTTTTTTTGCATGACACAAAGCAAGTTAAAAAGTATACTCCTCCTCCTCCTCTCCACCCCGCACTTCTCCAGCAGCTCCTCCACAGAACTGCACTTATCATTAATAGTCTTCATCATATTTTTTTTGACCCATAGCCCTTCTACTGCATATCACATTAGCTGCTTACCATACAGCTATTCTTATCAAACAAAACGGGAACAATAGTATTCACAGGTTCCTTTGCTAGAAGATAACCGACAAACGAACGAGAACACCAGTGGTATTTTCAAAGTTTATTAGTTATAAAACACCTGTATATCAGTTATATATCAGTCATTAACCAGTTATATAACTCTCATATATAAGTTAAAAAGTTTCCGAACATAAGTTATATAGTCGAAGTTTACTAGTTACATACAGTACTGCAAAGCACTTGAAAACGTGTACAATGTTTTTAAGGAAGAGTAGAGGGAACCACCAATGCACGCATAAATATATTAAAAACCCCTCTTTTTTTCTCACCAACCGTTAAAAACTGCATGGTTAAAACCAATAAATAAGATATAAGAAGTAACCATGAGTATACCACTTTTGGTTCCCTAAGACTACTTTTTAAATCCATGAAAAAGTAGTCTTGGAACAAAGTTTCTTCGTTCACAATTAACAGCATCATCCATGATGCATAGTATTTAAAACGATTTTTAGTAAAAACACTGTGGAACCATTCGGTAGAGAAAAAACTCACTTCGATTCAGGAAGACAACAGCACTAAGCTTGAAAAGATGCGTGAAACAGTTGACGAAAAACTCCATAAGACGCTTGAGACACGTCTTGGCAAATCATTCAAGCTTGTAAGCGACAGGCTGGAACTTGTACAAAAAGGTCTTGGAGAGATGCAGACTCTTGCCACAGGAGTTGGAGATCTTAAGAAGGTGCTTTCGAACGTGAAAAATAATTCTTGACAAGTATAGCAAAAATGCTATACTCTAGGTGAGGTGTAATGACTTTTACATGGTATCCGCAAAATATAGATCCTGAAGAAGCTCCATCTGTAGAGGTTTTTATCGAAAAAGACCTTAAAAAACGTCATGATTTATATTCATTAGTGCATAAATTTCTTAAAAGAATAAAACAGACTGAGTGTTTAGATGAATATTATAAAACGAAGCAACTATATAAACTTGAAGGTCAATTACACGAAATGAGAATACCCATACAACGACGAGGCGGCGTTGTTAGAATATATTTTTGTTATAATCCGGAAAATTCTCTGGAATTGATATTGCTGGATGCAGAATTAAAGCATAAAACAGAACCTGAAAGACTTGATAATGCAAAGAAAAGACTGAAGCATTATCAAGATTACCAAAATAAAGGAAAGAAAGATGAACAAAGACGAAAATGACATTGTCGGCTTTATGGATGAGTTGATAAACGGCGATGAGTCTTTACAAAAATTTGAAAAAGAATGGGGTGCACTCTCATCTTTTTTAGTGGATTATGAGTACCTAAAAGAAAAAAATAAGCTTACTCAAAAAGATATAGCACAGGTCTGCGGTACTACCCAAAGTGCAATTTCAAGACTCGAAAGAATGAGAGGGAAACCAGCCTATACTCTGCTTAACCGGCTCAGCGAAGCTGTCGGAGGCAAACTCTACATCTCGCCGGTTGCAGATGTTTCTGTGACGCTCCCGCTCGACTTGCAGGACAAAGCACGGCAGATTGCAGAAAAGAAGGGCGTTTCAACACAGGATCTGCTTCACACGCTTTTACGTGATGGAATAAAAAATATAGAGTACTCAAATGCCTTTGGAGATGGAGATTGCAGTCTTGTAATATCATTGAGCAAGAAAAACATCAAACCGGGGGAATACAAAGTAAATGAACCTACAAAGGGTATAATCCCTACAGGTGATTACCCTTATGATTTTCTTTTGGAGACTGCTGTATGAGTGAACAAGTGCAAAAAGATTTTCAGGAATTAGTTGGAGCTTTACAAATACGAAGCATTCAATTTACAGAAATTCATAGTAAAATTTTTCAGCCGTCTTCTCCACCGGAAAATCTGGAAAAGGATGTAAATCTTTGTTGGAAACAGCAGTTTGCAGATGAAGATCCTGTAAATATTTCAGATACTCAACTTGTGTTCCGCCCCAAATATGTTTTCCAAGTAAAAAATAAAGAAGACATTTTATTTGAAGCAACAATGATATCGGCTCTTATCTTTTCTGTAAAAAATAAAGACAGCTTTGATAAATGCTGGAAAGATGAACAGACACGGAAGATCTTTTTAGAAAAACAAATTGTAAGACTTATGTGGACAATACTCAGACAGCAGTTAATGGACTGTATGAACCGTCATTCCTTTCCCCCAATTCCTCTGCCTTGGATTGTTTAAAGTGAGTTTACTTTTCGTGTAAAAAGGATAATTTGATTCATTACTAAATTTTATGTTTTCATACTGAGACAAAAAATTACTAATTTTTTCTAACGACTCTTTCATACTATAAACCTCTCCTCAACTAGTATCATTTCTACATAGAAGCAACTTCAATTATATCATTATATTACTATCCGTCAATCCTATTATAGCTCTCTTCTCTCCACCCTGCACTTTTCCAGCAGCTCCTCCACAGAACTGCACTTCCATTTATCTGCTGCCATACTGATAATAATCCCGCAGGCTCTCGCATCCTCTAGGGCATTATGTGCGGAATACTTTATCCCGAATTGTTCACTTACATACGTCAGCTTGTGATTTTCAAGCTTCGGCCATGTTTTTCTGGAAATCAAGAGCGAATCAAAATACGTAAGCTTTGGAATCTCCATCTGAAAGTATTCACAGCATCCTCTAATCACAGGCATATCAAAGGTATTTCCATTATGTGCAACAAGCGGAATACCGGGAGTCTGATTTATAAAGGGCATGACCATTGTGTCCCAAACCTCGGGAAACAGCGGTTTATTCCGTACATCATCGTATGATATATGATGAATCGTCTCTGTCCACTCCAGTATAAAATACATCTTGGCAGGATGTATAAGTGAATAGACTGAATCTGTTTCTTTACCGTCAATAAAGCGGACAAGCCCTATAGCACATGCGCTGTTTCTGTGATGATTCGCCGTTTCAAAATCAAGAGCGATGTAGTCAAGTGTATCATTAATAGTCTTCATCATCTTCATCATCTTCATCTTCATTGTACCCTTTTCTGCATACTTCAAAATATTCTTTCGGATAATGCGCTTTTAAATAGGCATCCTGCCAGGCAATTTTTGTATAAGCTATAGCATGGGATTTAAGAGATCCATATCCTGTAAAAGGAATTAAAATATCAAATATTACCTCTGCCGTAGATTCTGAGTAATCTTTATCCATGGCTTTTGTTACAAATTCTTTTTTCTTCTGCTTAACTATTTCATATTTTTTTTGACCCATAGCTCTTCTTACTAGATCCGCTTCTCCTAAAGTACATCCTGTGACTCTGTTTATAATCTTTATTACCTGCTCTTGATACACAATTACTTCATAGGTTTCTTTAGTAATATCTGAACATTTTTTGTCAAAACAGTAATTGTCATTGCTATTTAATTTTGATTCAATAAACCAAGGTATAAAACCCTCAGGACCCGGCCTATACAGAGCATTCAGTGCAGCTATATCGGTAAATTTACCCGGCTTAAGTTTTCTTAAATTTTTTCTTATTCCAGGGGACTCAAACTGGAAAATGTCTTCTGTTTTACCTTTTTGAAAAAGTTTGAGAGTCTTATCATCATTAAGCGGAATAGAACTTATATCAATTTCTTTACCTTTTTTTGATTCTACTAATTCTGCAATCTTTCTCATTCTTGTAAGCGTTTTCAAGGTGAGTATATCAGTCTTATAAATTCCATAAGAGTCCAACTGCTGCATATCACATTGACTGCTTACCATGCAGCTATTTTTATCAAACAAAACGGGAACAATAGTATTCACAGGTTTATTTGCTATAAGATAGCCGCAGGCATGAAGAGTTCTAGTATACTTAAGACCTTCCAGTTTCTTTGCCAGTGTTATAAGCTTTTCATATTTTGTGCCGGATAAAATATCTTTGAGTTTTAAAGCTTCTTTGTATGAACTAAAAACCCGGTCATAACCGTCTTTTGTGATATTTTTCAAGAAGGTCTGCATTCTTTCAATAGGATATCTTGGATTATATGGATACAACTGTGTAATGAAGCTGATTTCACTAACAGGAATAGAAAGTGCTCGTCCTGCTATTTTAAAAGCCTTTTTTGAATTGATTCTTCCAAAGGCTGCCGTCCTGGAAACACTTTCTTTACCATAACAATCCTTTACTATTTGAACTACATCATCGAGTCTTTCATAATCAAAATCAATATCAAAATAAGGATAACATACTTTCTCAGGATTTAAGAACCGTTCATATAACAGTCCGTATTCAAGAGGATTTATATCTGTAATTCCAAGAACATACGAAACGAGAGAACTTGAAGATGGCCCCCGTCCAGGACCATGTGCAATATTGAGCCTATTGCATTCCTCAATTATTTTCCAATGCAGAAGGAAAAACTTTTCAAAATGGCGCCTGATAATATCATCCAATTCATAATTTATTCTTTCTTGAATTTCGATTGTTATAGTTTCGAATCTTTTAGGAAGGTTTTCTTCAACTTTAAACCTCAGAAAATCTGCGGCTGTCATAGTGCCGCAACACTCAGGAGGCAAAGGAAGATTTTCAGCCATTCTTTTTATGCATTCATTTTCTTCAAAGTAGTTTTCCGGGAAAATGTGTGAGATCTTTTCTGCTATTTTATTTGTATTTTCAAGCAATTCAAGATGATCATTTTCAAGAAATGGTTTTAGATCTTCTTCTGATACAAAGTAATGATCCGGGTTACATTCAGTAAAGTTCACTTCCATATAATCTTTTAATGCATTTAAGACCTTATTATCTTCTTTGTCGATAAAGCAGACAGGATTTGTAATGACGGCCTTAGTTTTATTTTGAACCAGTGATGTATTATTCACTGTACCTTGTTTTAATACAGAAAATTGAATTTCAATATATAAATCGGATTCAAAGCTTTGTAGTAAATATGGAGATTCTTTCTGCGTAATACAGATAAAATGTGTACATTCTTCTTTGGTAAATGGAAGTTCTGTTCTACTTCCATCCTGTGTAGAAAATTCGAGAGAATACCTGCAGAAAATCCTATAAGCCTCAAAATCTTTGCATAGAAGAATTATGTATGAATTATTAAGACTGATTTTCTGACCAAGAAGCGGCTTTATATCGTGCTTTAGACATTGCCGGTAAAATTCCAGACTGCCTGAAAGTGTTGTATCAGTAAGGGCAAGAGCTTTTATATTCAAGGATTCAGCCTTTTCTATAAGTTCAGAAATCCTTGCCGCGCTTTCGCCAATAGAATATTCCGACATCACATGAAGCGGAATGTAAGAGCTTTCCATAATAACCTCCAATAAAATTATAGTAACACTAGAGGTCTATCATAGAGTGAGAGAGGTGGGGAGATAATAACCACAGATACACACGGGCACTTTAAGCTCGATAGAGCTTAGTGCACACAGATAGTAGGGTAAAAAAGGAAAGGATGATATTAAACGACTTGAGACTATCATATGTCTAATCAAACATCAATTCTTATAATTCACTTACCTCGCGCAGCTTCTCCCATATCTTCACCATCGCCAAGGTATCTAGAAAGCAGTACTTTAATAAAGCAGATCTCCATCTTTCCACTTCACTGCTTTTCATTTTTTGCATCGCAAGAAATGAGTAAGATGCTTCCATTCCATTATGGACATCTTCAAGATTTGCATAATTAAGATCTTTATCATCAGGGAATAATGCCGGTAATACATATTTAATTGAATACGAACCTTGAAACTCCTTTCTGTAATACCACTTTTTTTGAAAGGGAAGCATTAAATCTTTTATGTTGTCATGAATGTTCATTAAATGCTCACTAAAATCAGGATAAAAATCTGCAAGTGTTTTAATACGTCCCTTTTCAAATCCCATATTATATGCAGTTGTGCAAACATTGAAGGGAATATCTTTACACAGCTGCTCTGCAAGATTTCTTCTTGGGTCTTCACCGGGACAAGCAAGAAAATCTTTATGAAAAAGAGGTCCGTCTTTTTCATTTATGTAGTGCAGTGAGTATTGAAAAACAATTTGTTCATAAGGACATGAATTATCAAAAAGAGGTATAGGCGGCTGGAATGATTCAAAATCAAGAAAATATAGCGGGTAAGATAATGTTTTCATAAAAGCATGAATTTCTTTTACATTGATATGAGGAGGCTTATTATGCAGTTCATGATCTACCTGCATAAACTGACTGCCCGATAATACCTGTGCATTAAAAAGCTGTTCGAAAGTAATTATCCCCTTATCATAAAGTTCCTGTTTCTTTTTTGACTGCAGTCTTGAAACATCAAATACAGTCGGCCCTTGATCCTGTAAATCACCTGCACAATAATCCCAATACTCACATTCATAAGGATCAGTACAGTGACTCCCGATTTCCATCTGGGGTTCTTCAATCTGTAAAGCATACTCTTTCAAAGAAATTATTAAGTCCTCTATTTCCGGCTGCTTGTCTTTTGCTGTATCAGTTAAGTCTTTAATGGCAAAAAGCTTATTCAGTTCCAAGTCTCCATGACGGACATAAGAATGATCAATATGAACAAGGCATGCTTTTTTAACAGTGTAACCAAGATTTGTTAAGACATAGTATTGATATGCAACATCATACTCATAAATCCATTTTACACTTGTAGAACTTTTAACCTCATAGATTTCTAATTCTTTATTTCCATGATTGCGAAGAATATCTACAATGCAAAAACAGCCCTTACTTGAAAAGGAGGCCTCACAAATATTTTCTTCACCCTTCTCTATTAAATCCTTAGTACTATCAATCATATCTGATAATGATTCACTGAACGGAACTTCGATGTACGAACCGAAAAGAGGCTTCGCTGTATTACCAACTTCATGACCAATTACAAACTGGCCTTCTTCAAATGAATCATCTTCTTCCTGCGGCATGTTTTTTCGCAGCCAGAGTATTTTGGGGCATTGAACTCCGCTGCAGAATCGGGATTTTGATAAATGGTAGTTAGTCATCGGGATTATCTCCTTAAACTGATAATTAAACATATGACAAGTATAGACGGGGATATCTGTCATTTGATAAGGGGAGAAGATAAGTGTTATTTATTCTCTCTCACTCACTTATAAAAACTTCTCTTTTATGCAATCATCATAAAGTTTCATTAACTCACGAGGAATATCTTTAATATCTTCAATTTTTAATGGTTTACATAAATACCACCAATCATTATTATAAACATCAAGTCCATTTCTATTAGCGATTTCGTTAAGTTTTCGTTGATTTTCAGTGTAGAAATCATGATTTCGATTATCTACATTTACATGTTTTCTTAGTCCTATTTCAAATGTAGTAGGATACCCCCATGAAAAACTTACCATACAGTTTTGTGTAACTTCTATTTCTGTACTCAACCACTTTCTATACCAATCTATAGGCTTCTCCAGAGGATATTCTCTTTTCCCATTGGCAATATAATAAACTTTTGCATTATTTCCTAGACTCTTGAGTATCTGCTTTATTTTTACAATTCTTTCAGTGTCCAACGGTACAATTAGAGTGGAAAAAGCATTATAACACTTTGTATAAATCTCAAGAATTCTCAAGAAAACGGTCTTCCTAAATATTTTTGCCTTTTCAAGATTTTTTTGAGATGTAATTGATTCGTCAAACTTAGAAAAAGTTTCATCAAATAAAAGTTGATCTTTGTACTTATAGTAATATTCATAAATATTTTTATCACTTTTTGAACGATTTATTTCATAAGGTATAGCAGCAAGATTTCCAATAGTATTCAACCAAAAATCAACTATTGATTTGCTTTCTGTTCTACCTTTATTGTATGACCAGCTTCTAGGTAAAATGTGATCATAATCCCATGGCGTATTATGATCTTCCCAAGCAATTGTATCTGCAGGGTTGAAATTTGAAAATTTTTCTTTTAAGAATTCCTTTTGAGCAAAAAGTAATATTGCTTTGTTATAGAATATTTTCTGAATAAACTGATATTCAAGGGTTTCCTTAAAAGAATTCACAAAATCATTATTCCCCAACACTGCACTTCTAATTTCACCAGGGGAATATATTATGGATAGCTTATCACTGGACATTAATTCGATGAGGGCAGCTTGAATATGTTCCTTACAGGTTGAGGTATTTTCATCTTCCTTAATTCTTGAGTAAATTATATTTATTGAGTTTGGTAAATCATTACAAAACCAGTAAAGCAAGAGAGTCAAGCCCGAAACATTCAAATCTCCTAGATCAATTTTCATCGTAGAAAGAAATAACAGTAATAGAAATATTTCAGGTTTATCTTGTATGATCTTCATTTGTATAAAACTAGGTATTTCATATAAAGCAGTTTTAGCATTTTTTAGAGTATATTCAGCTTCTTTTTCATAGAAATCTATTATTGTATATCTTATATTTGCATTATTTTCTAACCTTGCTAGCTCTCGTATTCGTTTTATAGACAAAGCTGGTTCCATTTTGTTGGGATCCCTTTTACTTATTGTCAAAATCAATCTGAACAAAAGCATGACTAGGCTTTGAGGAGGCATTAGACCTTGGGCTAATTCGTTGTTTTTATCCTTTATATTTCCCCAATAAGCCTTAATTGCAGAATATGAAAGGTCGCTCTTAGAAATCCTTGTTCCTCCTGTATTTAACCTATTAAATAGAATCTCCAAATTAGATTGCCCTTCGTTTTCTATAATATCATTCTCAAATGAATCTTTTCGTAACAGACTAAAAGGAACTCTATAGTCGGAAAGAGATTCAAATGTATTAAAGTTTTTTTCTACAAACTCTGAAAGAACTTTTTTGTTTTCCTGATTCCAAAATTCATTTTTCCAAGAGACTGTCATGTTTTCAATTTTAGACTCTATTGCAGTAGTAAATTTTTCTTTACTAGATATATCTGAATTTAAGAAAAAAGATAATGGAATAGGAAGTTTTGACATAAAGGGATACGTATCTAATAGACTTATTTCGTCTTTGTATATGTTTTTTTCTTCGTCTCCATAATATTTTTTAAGTGCTCCTCGCCTGTCAGCTGCACTTAAAACAGAACAATCATCATCATTTTTATAACCCCAAGGATGCGAAACAGTAGTTGCCTTTATAAAATACTTCCTTGTGGATCCATTAATATTGCCTGGGCATACATCAAGCCACAGAATTGCGGTAGATTTTATTGTTGGATATTCAAAACCAATCCGTATAGACTCAAATCTTTGCTGTCCATCCATCAAATTGTAGGATTTTATATTATTCTCAAAAAGAACAAAGCCTCCAATAGGGAATAACCGTAAAATTGAATCCCAAAGGAATTCAACCTGCTTTGGTTTCCATACTAATCCTCTCTGTAACGAAGGTATATCTATTTGATATCCATCTTCACTTGATTTTGCTGAAATTTCTTTTAATGAAAAACTATTAATTATCCGAGACATCATAATTCACTCCTTTAAATTATTTTACCACACTTTCTAAAACATTTGTTGTTTTTCTTAATCTTTTATCTACAATCTATATCGAAAAAAAGGCGTTCCCGATTATTATCTGGAAACTGATATTATAACAACTGTTCTGGTTAAGCGATTATGTAACAATATGATCTAATTTCTTCAAGGTTCATTTTAATGAATACATAATATCAGTACTGTCTTTACCATAAAAACCTCCCTTATTCCACTGTATGCATACTACTCCGCTGTCTCTATCATATAATGTTAGACATATACATCATTTTTTCCGCCTATATCTATCACAATATGACAGACCTCTTACAGTATGCTATAATCTAACACAGACAGATCTAAGTACAGGAGAGCTATATGAAAAAAAGCGAAGCTGCAGGAGAACAAAACCTTTTTTTGACTATTCCGCAATTTGAACGCCTCAAAGATATACATGTTAAGATTGCATCCCTCAGGTATCCTAATACAAAAGAGCTTGCACAGGATCATGACGTTTCCATTGTAACTATCAGCCGTGATATTGAATTGCTTAGAGATAAATACTATGCTCCGATCGAGTATGATGCAGTTAATCGCGGCTATTACTACAGTGAAGAGTATGACTTTCCCCTATTACATTCCATGACCTCTAAGCAAATACAGGTTCTCACTTCTGCAAAGACTTTGTTATCACATTATAAGGGGACTCCGCTTTATAAAGATGCGGAAGAATTAATTGATATGATGAGTAATAGTTCATATAAAAAAAGTAATTCTCTCATGAAACGTATTGCCTTACCTCCAAGTCCTGAAATATCTATAAACTCAGAAACATGGAATAAGATTGTTCGAGCTCTGGAAAGCAATCTTGTGCTTAAATTTGATTACAACGGCCGTTGGAATACAAAGACAACGCACCGCGTTGTTCATCCGTATCAGCTTTTGTTGGCTGACGGAGTATGTTACGTATGGGGATGGGACGAAACTGCTGACCAGGAATCTTCGGAAGGATGCAGACTCTTTAATCTTTCGAGAATGAAACTTGTGCTCGTCACAAAAGATAGTTTCACCCTTCCCAATGATTTTGAATTTGAGTCAAAATGCGGCGGCGGAAAGTTCGGCGCTTTTCAGGATTCAAATAAAAATACTTACATCATTGAGTTTTATAAAGACAGCCGTGAATATGTTAAATCATGCAAGTGGGCCGACGATCAGAAAATTACTGATGATGAAGAAAAAAAATGTACAACAATAACATTCAGTGCAAGTCAGCATAATTCCATCCTAGAATGGGTTCTGGCTCAGGGAGCAAACGCAAAACCACTGGCGCCTAAATTCCTTGTTAAGCAATGGAAGGACACAATCAGGGGTATGATGCAGAATGCAGGCTTATAAAGCTAGCTTCTCCGGCTCCATGTTCTTCCGTCATTTGTTGAATAGTATAAACCCTTTGAAGTGGAAGCAAGAATTTCTTTCCCGTTATCGGTTAAATCCTGAAAAGTATCATTGCCGGTGTACCGGCCGCTCCATGTTCTTCCGTCATTGGTTGAGTACTCAAGTTTCTTGTTGTTTACTGGACTGATGCGGATGAGTTCTTTTCCGCGGTTAATCATTTGAGACATACTTTATCTCCTTATGTGATAGTATGTCGTAAGTATAAGGCTATTGGTCTATCATTCAGTGATGTGATAATAAACTACTTAATTTCCCCCTGCCCCTTTTGAAATCTCTATGAATAAAGTGTTGTAGATATTCTTACAAACAGAGGTAAGATTGGAAATGCAACACATAGGGGTAAAATGCTACACTTGTGAAATTTGCTAAGTGTTGCATTTTTTCGTGTTACTGCGTAATACCAGTTTACATAAAATTATTCATATTTCGATTTCTATATATAATTCTTTTATGCTACACTTGTTTAAAGGTAAAAGTATATATATATGAAATATATATATACTTTTGGAAAATGGGGTTCTATGTGCAGTATCTGTAGTATCTGTAGTATTTCTATTATTGACACTTAACCATAATTTTATACTCTTAAACCTAAACCGGTGCACGCACTCCCCCGGATCTGTCGCAGACAGAACCGGGGATGCGCGGGCGCGGGACTGAGCCCTAACTTACAATCTTTCTTCGGGGTTTCGCAAGGATAGTTATGCAGAAAAAGAACTGGGCTTTGTTTTCCTTAGGGGAAACAAGGCAAAATAGATTTTCTGCATATCTATCCGGGATACAGGATGCACTTACGGGATTTCGCTAAAAACTTGTAAATAATGCCTTCTGTCTTCCAAGTCGAGTGGAACGAGCCAGAGCCCATTAGAAGCCCCTAAGAGCCCCCGAGTTATATACCGTTACCAATTTCCGGGGTGCCTGGGTATGCTGGGGTGGGGGGGCGGCGGGGGCTGGCGGGGCGGCGGGAAACTTGGAAGACAGAAGGATTACGATTGAGCACTCTTCATGCTCCTTCGATGCCAC
>JAEWSQ010000017.1 GCA_023398165.1 Spirochaetota bacterium
TTTGAGATTCACTATAACTAATTTCTTGCGGCAGCAGCGCTAACCAGCGAAGCTACTGCCACGATAATCTAAAACTTACAACAACCCACTGCTGCACGAAACGTAGTGGAGTGATTGCCCGACTAAAAACACTATAAAACTATGAACCTTCAAATTCAGATAATCCGAAGATTTTTTTTGAATGGTGCAATACTACCAAAACGTCTTTTTTTTGTCAACAATGCAGGCTGTCTATTTTTTGAAGTTTCTCGCAGTGAGTAATCCGGTTGCAGCGTTTTTCCCTCTATTGTCTTGACTGTTATTTCCATCTGATTTAGTATAGTAATAAGGAAATTTTTTAGCTAATATGAAAAAAATCTATTTTTTTATTCTTTGTAGTATCTGTACTCTGTCTTTTTCTGCTGCTCAGGATGCAATAGTAACGGCAGGAACCTTTTTTCAGTCGCTATCAGAATATTACGGGACAATATCAGACTTTGAAGCAAATATGGAAATTACTGCCGGTACATCAGTTATGCAGGGTAAGGTCTCATTCAAAAAACCAAACTTATTGAGAATCGATTTTTCAAATCCGGAATCTCAGGTTATTCTCTTTAACGGGACTCAGCTTACTATCTATTTGCCGGGTTCTGCCGCTGTTCTTACGCAGACTGTTTCTGATGATGCTGGTACATCAAGCGGTGCAAATCTTGCTACTCCTCAAGGCTTAACACTTATGAGCCGGTATTATTCAATCGCATATTTGTCCGATGAAGGGCCTGTTCCGCTCGATGATCCTGAAATTGAAAAGAATCCTTCAAGTGAGATGGTTATTAAGCTTAAATTAACAAAAAAGAAAACCACGGAGGGGTTCGAGACTATTATATTATCCATCAACCCCGAAAAGAAGCTTATTAGAAGAGTGGAAGCGGTGACTATTGCAAATGAAAAATTTAAATTTACTTTTACCGAATATGCTTTGAATCAAAAAATACCCGATACACGTTTTATGTATGATTCTCCCGGTACTGCAAATAACTATAACAATTTTTTATTCAGTGAATGAGGCCTATTAAATATGGAAAGTTTCGGCGATACACTTAGACAAACCCGCGAGAGACAGGGATTTGATATAGAAAAGGTTGCACGCGATACAAGTATATCGCGGGATTATATAGAAGCTCTCGAATTGGAAAACATTGATGCTTTTCCGGGAGAACCGTACCTTATCGGCTTTTTACGAAATTATGCCGACTATTTAGGGTTGGATGCTAAGTATATGATTCAGCTTTACCGGGCTAAAAAAATCCAGGAATCTCCCATTCCCACAGGATTGCTTCATGATGATAAACCAAAATATATAATTCCTGTTATTATCGGTTCTACCGCTTTGTTTGTAATAGCCGGGGCAATTTTGTTATTTTATTTTCTTATATATTCAAAAAACGATGAAGGTAAAACGGTTGTCGGAGCTGAGAAAAGTGTTCAAACATATACTTTAACCAACGTTCCCATACAAAAACGTTTGTATGAAGGTGATATTATTTCTGTGCAGCTTGCATCCGGTGAAGTGCAAATAATTGTTTCCGGAACAAAAGCCTCGCTGCGCCTGGATACTCCGAATGGAAATCAGCATGTACAGCTCGGCGAAGAGGTTAAACTTGATATTGACGGCGTTGCCGGATCTGATGTCGTGGTATTTTTATCTGATATTTCAAAAAACGATACGGCAAGAGGCGCTGAGGTCAGGATGTTTACCCTTGCAGAGGAAGCTGAAACCGTGAAGCCTGCTGAAGTCGACATTAACAGTGTTCCCCTTGCTTCCCAGTTAAGTACTGCGTCTTCTGAAAAACAGAAAGTGCTCTTTGAGGGAAATAGAGCGTATCCTTTCACCGTAAATGTTACCTTCCGCGGTGCATGTCTTTTCCGTTCAAGAGCTGATAAAAATGAATCTGTTGAGGATTATTTTTCATCAGGCGATATTCAGACAATTAATGCCAATAACGGCGTCCGCGTCTGGATGTCCAATGCAAATGCGCTTAAAATGCAGGTAATCGGCGATGGAAAAACTGTTGATATTGAAGTGGGAAGACCCGGACAGGTTCTTGTTCAGGATATCAAATGGGTTAAAGATTATGACGGCAAATATAAATTAGTGGTACTGGAAGTTGACTGATAATACACTTAAGAACCGTACATTTTATCTGGATCAGCACGGCTGTGCAAAAAATCAGGTTGACGGAGAACTTCTCATAAGCCGTCTGGAGAAAGACGGATGGATCCTTTGTGAGGAACCTTCTGATGCCCGGCTTATCGTTATTAATTCCTGCGGTTTTATTGAAAGCGCAAAAAAAGAATCGCTTGATTCATTACTTCAAGCAAGAGCTTCATATCCCGGTGCAAAAATAGTTCTCGCAGGATGTTTATCAGAACGTTATGCAGATGTATTTGCTTCTGATTTGGCGGAAGCAGATGCTCTTTTCGGCAACGGCGATCTTAATAGAATCTCTGATGTGGTTCAGTCTCTTTTTCCAGAAAAACAATCAGAAACAGTAACGAAGCCTGTTGTAACTCCTCCCCAGGAAGGTGTTTGTTCCGGCAGCCGGACAAGGTTCTTGAATTTTCCGGGTTCGGCGTATGTTAAAATAACGGAAGGATGCAACAACTGCTGTACTTTTTGCGCTATTCCTTTTATCCGCGGAGAGCTCAGGAGCAGGTCTATTGAAGATATTTGCAATGAGATAAAGTTATTACTTTCTG
Source organism: Spirochaetota bacterium (assembly GCA_023398165.1). Taxonomy (GTDB): domain Bacteria; phylum Spirochaetota; class Spirochaetia; order Treponematales; family Treponemataceae; genus JAAZLA01. Next base: position 2,740 of record JAEWSQ010000017.1, read on the forward strand.
ACGGTATTTTTGAAATTAATCTTATAGGTCAGGATCTTGCTTCATATGGAAAGGGAAGCTCCGATGTATTGGTACATAATGCTTTTAATAGTTCTGCCTCAAGCCCTCTTTCGTATCTTCTTTCTTCGCTTTCATCAATTAAAGGTGATTTTTGGATCAGACTTCTGTATATCCACCCGGATAACTTCCCGCTCGATATTCTCCCGGTTATTCAAAAGGATAAACGGCTGCTTCCCTATTTTGATATCCCTTTTCAAAGCGGGGACGCGAGAATTATATCGGCCATGAACCGTCATAATACACCCTCTCAGTATCTGTCTCTTGTCGAAAAAATACGTGCAGAGTGTGCTTCCTCATTTTATGAGGACTGTGCCATACGCACGACATTTTTATGCGGATTCCCGGGTGAGACTGATGAAGAACACTCCCATACCGTACGTTTTATGAAAAATTTAGAGCCCGACTGGTCAGGCTGTTTTGTGTACAGTAAAGAGGAAGACACTAAGGCATTCAAACTGAAACCGCAGGTCTCTAAAAAGACTGCTCAAAAAAGAATGGAAGAACTTGTCTGTCTTCAAGCATCTGTTACAAAAAGCAGACTGGCAAGGCATAAGGGCAGGGTTTATACGGTGCTGATTGAAGAGGTTATTGAAGATCCTGAGGCAAAAGAAGGGCTTGCTATAGGAAGAGCATGGTTTCAGGCTCCTGACGTGGATGGCTCCTGCGTTGTACGGTACGATCTTGATGATGCAAAGGCCCGCGGCGCAGTACAGAGCGGAAAAAGAGTAATAGTTAGTGTTATAGGTTCTTCCGATGTTGATATTGATACTGTATTTATAAGATCATGTTTTGATTCGCCTGGTCAGTAAGGAGGGTGTGGTATGCTTGAAAGCTTGAATGTTTTAAATCCTGAACAGCTTGAAGCAGTACAGCACGAAGGTTCTCCTTTACTGATTCTAGCAGGGGCGGGAAGCGGTAAAACCCGTGTTATTACAACAAAAATAGCATACCTCATTTCAGAGAAAGGAATTCTTCCCTCATCCATTCTTGCCGTAACGTTTACTAAAAAAGCAGCTAAAGAGATGAGCGAGCGTGCGCAAAGGCTTGAACCTCTGTCTGTTCATTCTCAAATACGAACATTCCATTCTTTCGGTTCATGGTTTTTACGTCTCCACCACCAGGAAGCGGGAGTGGATCCCAATTTTACGGTCTATGATGATGATGATGTCGTCACGCTCATACGCAAGGCTGTTCCCGATCTTTCAAAGCAGGAAGCAGCACATATGGCTCATAAAATATCACTTGCCAAAGATTATTGTCTCGAAAGCGACAGTGATGATCTTGTACACATAGAAAGCAATCCCGACTTTCCTGCAATTTATGCAGCATATGATAAGAGACTTCGTGAAACAGGGAATGTTGATTTCGGCGATTTAATAATGCTCCCTGTTCTTGTCATGAAGATGAAGGAAAATATTCGAAATCACATGCATAACCGGTTTAAAGTCATCATGGTTGATGAGTATCAGGATTCAAACGTAGCACAGTTTGCGCTTCTGCAGCAGCTCACTGGTCCTTCGACCTATGTTTGTGTTGTAGGCGATGATGATCAGTCTATTTATAAATTCCGCGGTGCCGAGGTTAAAAACATCCTCACGTTTTCTGAACATTTCCCCGGTACTACGATTATTAAGCTTCAAAAAAACTACCGCTCAATTTCACCTATTTTATCTGTAGCCGATGCAGTGGTGAAGAATAATAAGGAACGCTTGGGTAAAACGCTTGAAGCAATGCGCGAAGGGGGAAAAAGACCTGTCATTGTTTTTCTGCCGAATCAGGATGATGAAACGGCATTCTGTGCGGAGATGATTCAAAAAACTCATAAACAGGGGCTCCCGTATTCCCACTGGGCTATTTTATACCGCACCAATGCGCAGTCGCTCGGTTTTGAAACAGAATTTCTTCATAGAAAAATTCCTTACTCTGTTGTAGGCTCGCTTAAATTTTACGAGAGGGAAGAAATTAAAGATGTACTGTCCTTTTTGGCCTTTATTGCAAACCGCAAAGATGAGGTAGCCTTCAGAAGAATAATTAATAAACCGGCCCGGGGTATAGGTATAGTAAATCAGGATAAGATTGTAGATCTGTCAAGAGCGGAATCTGCTTCCTCTTTGATGAAGGATTATTCAATTTTTGATGCATGCTGTGACTTTGTTAAATCCGCTTCAAAAAAAGCAAAGGAGGGACTGCAGTCGTTTATTGATATTATTTCAGAGCTCATTATGGATCTGGGCGATAAAGAAAATAAACAGCTTTCCTCACAGGCTGCATTATTTGCAGCGGCTGCAAACCCGAGCCTGGAATCAACGATCACTATGCCTCTTGATGAGGATCAGAAATTATCGGCATTCATCGAAAAACTGATACGTCTATCAGGTTTTGCAGAATATTATCAGGCTCAGGACGAAATTACCGGAACCCAGCGTGTTAATAACCTGCAGGAATTAGTCAACAGCGCGATGGTTTATTCAAAAAACAGAGAAGGGCTTCTGGAATTTCTTGATCATATAGAACTTGACCGTACCCTTGAGCTTGAAGATGACGAGGAAGATAAAGACGCGGTAACGCTTATTACGCTGCATAATACCAAGGGGCTTGAGTTCCCCCGCGTAATAATTACCGGTATGGAGCATGGAATCTTTCCCCGCAGGGATAAGACAGAAGAAGAGCTCGAAGAGGAGCGGAGGCTGTTTTATGTCGGCATCACCCGGGCAAAAGATGAGCTGTATCTCACGTCCTGTGCAATGAGGCGCATTTACGGCAGTTCGAGCTACATGGAAATAAGTCCCTTTCTTCTTGAAGCAAAGGCTTCAGCGGTTGAAGTAATCGGTACCCAGCCTGCGGCTTTTAAACGGGCGGGAACGGTTTCCGTTTCTTCAGGCGATCCCCTCCATGACCGCTGGTGCAGGGGAGTTCGTTTGTTTCATGACGACTACGGCTACGGGAACATTATAGATACTGATGATTCAGATGATGATTATGTTATCAGCGTGCAGTTTGAAACCGGGGAAGTAAAAAAATTTCTGCCGAAGTATCAGGCGGGAAAACTTCTCATAATTAATGATTAAGGTTTTCATTGTATAATTATCCCGTTTTTGATACTATACTTGGCAGATGGAAAAATCAGTTTTATTTGATCATATTAGAGATTCATACGGTTTTATTAAGCGCTGCCGCGGTCCGTATCTGTATACCTCAAAAGAAGTACGTCTGGTGGATTTATATCAGGAGGGCGGAAGAGCCGTTCTAGGCTGGAGAGCGGGAAAATCCATGCTGGTAGTGAAGAATGCTTTGGAGAAAGGTCTTTGGGGAGAATACTGCGATCCTTCAAAACGGCGTTTGGAACAGGCTTTAAAAACCTTATTTTCTTTTTGCGGACTACAATCTTTCACTCATTTTTCATGGTACTGCACTGATGAAATTTTACATACTGATATTTCCACCTCTCCCATCCCGGTGCTGTATCCGTGGAGCGGGCTGTCGCCTTCAGGAATACCGCCGGATTCTGAGGCTGTGTTTTTTATTCCTCCTTTTCCGTTTCCGTCCCTTGTGATCGGTGCCTCATCATCGACGTATTCCCTCCCTGTTTCAAGTCCTCTTTCATCCTGTATTATGGAAGCTCTTTCCAGAGCCTTGTATGATCTTATAGATGCTTTTAAGGAAAGGACAGAGGGCGGCTGGGCTTTATATGATGATATACTCTCTCCGTATTTTACACGCAAAGGAAGCGCCTTATACCCGAAGCTTTCTGGCAGTGAGTATGATGAATTTGTTCTGCATTGTCTTAATTGCGGACTTGTTCTTAATCCGTCATCAGAATATCCTTCATTCGTACCTCACGGAGTACATAAAAGTCTCATAAAGAAAATTGATTTAGTCAAATGACCGGTAGGAGATAGATATGAGTACAGAGGATTTAGTGCTGTCGGTAATAAAACTTGCCGCAGGAGGTTTTGCCGCTTTTTTTGCCATCCTTTTATGGTCAAAAACACGCGATACAGCCTGGATGTCGCTCGTTGCAGGTACCGTAACAAGTTACGCCGGAATTGTATATGAAATGCTTCTGGGCTTCGGTTTGTTTTCATCCGGTATGATTGAAGTGTTCGGTATTCCGCTTGCATCGCTTTTTTTTGCGATTGTACCTCCCTTATTCTATATAGCCGCGTTTATTATAATGCTTTTAAGAAAGCACAAATAGTTGCGCTAAGGCTGTTTTACCTTTACAATGGTCTCATGAAAAAAACAGCTTTTCTTTTTTTTATCTGTATCAGCTGTGCCGTTTTCGGCCAGACGCTAACTGCAAGAATTGAATCAGTTGATACCGCATTAGTCTACAGAACAGACGGAACAGCAGATGTTACGGTAAAAACCTCATGGAATGTCTCATCGGGTTTTATGCATGCCTTTTATTTTGACGGTGAAAAAGCTCCCCTGACGTTTAATAATCAGCTATGCTGGGCGGAAGGGGTGAGCGATTCCGGACGGCAGGAAAGACTTCCCTTGGAAATCACAAAAATTTCCCCCTATAAATACGATATCGTTATTTCAGGCGGCAGCGGAGTTACCGGTTCCTGTTATTTCATATTGACCTACAGGGCAGACCTTGCTTCTGAGGGAATGACTGGTTTTACTAAAACCTCCTCAGACGGTGAAAAAAGCAATACTCTTTTTTATTTTAACTGGGCTCCTGTGGACTGGGACGATACTCTTATTTCCAGAACAACCCATATTGTTCTTCCCATACGGGTTCCTGAGGGGACAAGCTCTGTTTCTCAGGGTGCAATTTCGGGGGGGAGTGAATCTGAGTTTATCCGCAGTATCGGCTTAATGACTGAAAAAAATACGACCCGTTCAAATAACCTTATTGACTGGTACGGTGCAGAGGGTAATGACGGAAACTCTTATTTAGCCCTCAGATTTCATCAGGAACAGGTAAAACCTGCTGTACCGCAGCCGATTCAGTTTTATCTTCGCTCAGATCCAGGCGATGCATCTTCTATATTGCTGTCTTCCGGGGCTCCTTTGTCCGATCAATCAGAGGCTTTTGAAAAAGCACAGTGGGATGAAAGCTACGGTTACGACAAAACTGATAACCCTTACGCGGTTGTCAGTGTATTTTCATTAACAGCCGGTGTAATAGTATTTTTAGGCGGTCTGTTGTTTCTATTCGTTTACAAAAAAAAGCGGGACGGATTTTCCAGTGCAACAGCGTTGCTTGAAGATATAAGCTGGGCAGGCGATGACTGGGAACCCCCGTCAATTTCATCCGGCTCCTATCAGGTTAAGGGAAAAATTGCCTCTTCCCTGCATCCTGTCGATGCGGCAATTTTACTGAAAATGAGTTTGAAAGATATTGTTTCTATGATTCTTGAAGGCTTATATGTGAGTTCAAAAATTTCCTATGTTTCGACAGATCCTTTGGTTATAACTGTTCATCCGGAATCAGAATCCGGGAATGTTTTACAGACTGCGATGATGAGTGAAGAAGAAAAAAAATTGCTGAATGAAAATGAGGATCTTGAACGGGACTTTTTATCCTGCATCCTTAGTGATGGGAATCTCGAGGCAACACGGCTGTCTTCATTTTTTGAAAGAAGAATAGCCCATATACAGGAAGAAACATGGGACTGCGACATGGAGGCAACGGTTCAGTACTGGAAGCAAAAAGCAAGCTTGTCAGAAAAGGAATATACCAAAGATGCTTCTCAAACGGCATCTTCCAGTCATTGGGGCTACCCGTACGGCGTTTACTGGTGGGGCTATCATGCGGTAAACAGGGCTGCCCCATTTGCACAGTATTCAAACCCGTCGATGGCTTCAGATTATTCTTCTTTTATGCAGTCTTCGGTATGTTTTTCAGGCTGTTTTTCCCCTGCTGAAGGGACGATTAAGGCTTGTTATTCGGCATGTCACAATGCATGTCACAGCGCATGCCACAATGCATGCCATAGTGCCTGCCATTCAGCATGCCACAGCGCATGCCACAGTGCCTGCGTGTCCGGGGGCGCCCGCTGATGACTGAAATTGAGAAAATAGCGTCATTCTGGGAGGAGGAGGGTAATTATATTTTTCTCCGTCCGGAAGATAATGTGCTTATTCTTCCTCCTAACCGGGTTTATAAAATTAATGCAACGGCATTCAAACTCATTTCATATCTAAAGCAGGGGGAGGCGGTTCAATCTTTGTTTGCCTCTCTTACAAATAAGGAACATTATGATCAGAGTCTTCTTTTTTTTAATACACTATACGGATTATGCAGCGGTGATGAAGAAGCTGACAGTCTTATAGAGCGGATTCCCTTCACGTTCAGTTATACCTCTCTTCCTATACTCGGCGAGATTGCAGTAACATACCGGTGTAATAATAAATGTCTGTTTTGTTATGCAGGCTGCAACAGCGGTGAAACATTGTTAAGAAAAAAAATTCAAAAAAAAGAAATGAGCACAAAAGACTTATTCACTATAATCGACACGTTTAAACATCAGGCGAAAATACCTTTTTTCAGTTTTACAGGCGGGGAACCTCTTTTGCGTACCGATCTTGAACAATGTATTTCGTATGCGGTATCCAATAAACTTGCGGTAAATCTTGTTTCAAACGGCACCCTTGCATCAAAAGAAAGGGCTCAGTCTCTTTTTACTGCGGGATTGAGAACTGCCCAGATCAGCATAGAATCGAGTGAAGAGGATATGCACAATTATCTTACAGGTTCTCCCGGTTCCTTTAAGGCAACGGTTGAGGGAATTAAAAACCTGATTGATGAAGGCATCAGTGTTCAGACAAATACCACAATAACAAATATCAGTGCTGAACATATGAAAAAAATGCCCTCTTTTTTGAAAAACCTTGGTATAAAAAAATTCGCCATGAATATGTTTATTCCTTCCGGCTCGGGACTGTATCATGAAGAATTATTTATACCGTACAATGAAATCGGGAATATAGTTGAACAGGTGAGAAAGGAAGCGTTTACAGAAGGTCTTACGTTCTATTGGTATAGTCCGACTCCTTTGTGCATGTATAATCCTGTTGCAAAGGGACTGGGAAATAAAAACTGTGCAGCCTGCGACGGCCTTATATCAATTTCACCTTCGGGGGATTTATTACCCTGTTCCTCCTGGGACGGAAATGTCGGCAATGTATTAAAAAAAGGATTTCAAAAAACATGGTTTTCAAAGGAAGCAAGAAAAATTAAGAATAAAGAGTTTGCACCGCAAGTGTGTAAATCCTGTTCTTCTTTTACAGCATGTCAGGGAGCCTGTCCCTTATATTGGAACTATTGCGGTACAGAATTGCTTAATTCTGCAGGAGGTAAGAGATGAATACACGCTATGTAAACACAAAAATGACTGAAAAAGCGAGATTTATAACAGCCGCTTCTGTGTACGCTCTGGCTGGATTAAGCCTTCTTTTTGTAGAAGGGGTGTATCTTCCCCTGATTATATCTATACTTCTGCCTGCTTTTACTTCTTTTCTCCTTTTCTCCTCAAATTTTACCAATAAGCCTAAAGATATTGGACGTGAAGACTGGCAGCAGGTTACCATGACAGAGATTTCGCGTGTTCAGTTTCAAATAAAGAAAATGAAAAATGCGCCGGTCCCTTTTGCCTATACCGCAGGCTTCGGTGTTTTTCTCACGGTGTTTTTCATCGCAGCCGGAATATTTTTTTACGTTATGTTTACTAATACGACACTCGTTTTTGCAGTTCTTTGCCTGTACGGCATCTTTTTTCCTTTCCTGTGGTCTGCAAGGGTTGACCGCTGGTATCCGTCCTCTCTGGCAGCAAGACTGAAGGAATTTGATCCCATTCTTCAGTATACGTATCCCAAAACTGTTGCTATAGTACCGTATTTACGTTTTGACCAGACAGAAGAAGGCGATAAACTTCCGGAGGACTGCAAGTTTATGCTTTCTTATACCCCTGAAAAAGGGAAACCAGTTGAGGATCTTGTCGGAATACAAATTCAAATAACGCATAATACCGGACCGAACGGCACCGTACCCTATTTTTATGCGGTAATTATAACCCGGGGAAAAGATGTTTCCTGGAGAAAGCTGTCAAAATTTTCTGCAGACGGTTTTGTTTGTGAGGCCGGCGGGGATGAAGAATACGGCACCTTGGTTATCAGACAGGACACAGATATGCGAAAGGACGGGTACCATACCAAGCCGGATGATATAAACCGTCTGCTCGAGACTGCAGTCAGGGCTGCCGAGCTGCTGTCATAGAACGGCAATGTCTTCAAGAGGAAGGGACGTACAGCGCTGAATAAGTTCGAGGCGGAGCCCCTCTTTTTTCATATTACGGGCTGTTTCCCTCTTTCCTTCCTCTTTTGCATATTTGGCAATAGTGGTCATATCTTTTCGTGTTCTTTCTTTAAACCGCCACATAATTTCATCATGGTTTTCAATGACCGGCGGGCATGACTTTCTCATTTTTTGGAGAATTTCATCGAAGGTAAACACAATCTGCCTTTCGTTTTGCCTCGTTTTCGCATTTTCCTTTTCGTTTTTTTTCATACGATCTCCTTTCCAAGAATCATCTGCAGTACCAGGAAGTACCTTGCTTATGTTATAGGTTATAACAGCAGGCTTTTTGCTTTATCATATAGAAAAAATGTGGTATATTTTTATTCATGAAAGAAAATGATAACCGGCTTAATGCATATAAAAAGGTTTCAGAATTTAAGCCCCGCCAGATTTCAAAAAATGATGCTGCATCAGGTGTTAAAGATGCGTCTGCCGGGGAACGCAAAGATCCTGCTCCTCAAATTCAGGCGTTCACTCCTCGTAGCTTAGCCGATTTTTCATCAAAAAAAACTGATAAGAACACTGTTCAAAATGAAGTTCCTAAAAATACAATCAATGACTATATTGACAGAAGAGGATTAATTAAAGTTGCCGTCACTCCGCTCGAGGGCGGAAAAGATTCGCTTTATAGGCGTGTTGCCAAGTTTCTTGTTCTCATAGGCGTGGATGAAGCTGCAAAGATTCTTCCTCATTTGACCTCGGAGCAGACTGAAAAAATAATTCCGGAAATTGCATCCATCCGGCGGGTGGATCCTGATGAGGCTTCGGTTATTCTTGCAGAATTTGAAAATCTTGTTCAGCGCGCAAGGGAATCCGGCGGAGTGACAACAGCGCGTTCAATATTGGAAAGAGCATTCGGTTCCGAACGCGCTTCACAAATGATACAAAAAACGGTCAGCTTTCCGGAGGGAAAACCGTTTGACTACCTTCAGGAAGCAAGCGGGGAGAGGGTGTATCAGCTTTTAAAAGGGGAAAGTCCTGCGGTAAGCGCCCTTGTTCTTTCCCATATTAAGAGTGCGGCCGCTGCAGAGGTCATCAAGCTTATGGATCCGCAGGAAAAAAAGGAAGTTATTCAAAGACTTGCAAAACTGCAGAAAATAGAATCGGAAGTGGTTACCCGTGTTGACCGGGCTATGAAGGAAAAAAATCAGTCGCTCAGTATGACAAAGGCTGATACCATAGACGGACGCTCGGTTCTTGCCGATATTTTAAAGAAAATGTCAGGGGATGCGGAACAGGAAATCCTTACAACCTTGGAAGGCTCAGATCCCGAACTCGGCCGGGAATTGCGTAACAAGCTGTTTACTATTGATGATATGCTCAAATGTGATGACCGGTTTTTGCAGAAAAAACTACAGACGATGGAAGATGCTGATATTGCATACCTTATTGCCGGGAAACAGGATACTTTCAGGCAGAAAATTCTTTCAAATGTTTCAAAAGGCAGGGGCGATATCATATTGGAAGAAGAAGCTCTTCGTAAGCCGATGAAAAAACGCGACTGCGACGAGGCGACGGCCTCCTTTTTCAGTTATTTAAGGCGTGCATGGGAAAAAGGAGACCTTGTCATTCACGGCGATGATGAGACGCTAATCTATTAGTGCCGGTCTTGACTTATTTTGCAAAAAAATTGTATAATTTGTTACGTTTGTAAAGTCAATCTAGGTATATCCCGTTAAATACCCGGAAGGTCAGATACAGTTCATTGGTAAATGAGCAAATAAATCATTATAGAGGTGTAAGATGTACGCACTTGTAGAGTATAAGGGCAAACAGTATAAGGCTGAAAAGAATGCCCTTATTCAGGTAGATAAAATTGATATTGAAAAAGGTCAGACAATTGATATCGATACAGTAGTTCTCGTAAGCGACGGCGATAAAGTAAGCATAGGCGCCCCCTATGTTAAGGGTGCTGTTGTAAAAGCTGTAGTAGAAGATACATTCAAAGATGACAAAATCATTGTATATAAATACAAGAGCAAGAAAGATTATCACAGGACATTGGGTCATCGCCAGCAGTACACAAATATCCGTGTATCTGACATTGTAGTAGCATAAGGATGATTCAGGTAAAGCTCAAATTGTCAAAAGACGGTTTATTGCTTTCCTGTAATGCAGAAGGTCATGCTTGTTTTGCTCCGAAAGGGAAGGATATTGTTTGTGCGGGTGCAACAGCCCTGTTAAAAACAGTTCTTTTACAACTGGAAGGCAGGAAAACTCTTGATCTTCACTCTGAAACAGAAAAACGCGGATCGCTCGCATTCCGTGTTGTATCAAAAGATGTTTCAGAGGATGCGGATTTTTTAACATATGCGGCGGATTTTTTGGTAAAGGGCTTTCAGAGTCTTGAACACGAATATCCGGATCATGTGTCAGTGCGGGTAATAACAGAGTAATACATAAGCGGAGGCATACGATGGGACGAAAGAAGGGCGGAAGCGGCGCTAAAAACGGCCGTGACTCAAACCCCAAATATTTGGGAGTAAAAGTTTTCGGCGGGGAATCAGTACCGGCCGGTTCAATTTTGGTTCGCCAGCGCGGAACAAAAATACATCCCGGTGATAATGTTGGAAAGGGTAAAGATGATACTCTTTTTGCAACAGAAACCGGAGTGGTTGTATATCATGAACGAAAAGGCAGAAAGCTTGCATCAATTCAACCTGTACAGGCATAATTGGCTGTAACTGCAGAATTTCGTGAAATGTACCCGGAGCAGGCTGCCGTCAGGCTAATCCTCTTCGGGTATTTTTTTTAAACTTTCGTATAAGGAACTATCTTTTTGATTCTATTTGCAGATGAAGCGCTTATTGAAGTGCGGTCAGGAAAAGGCGGAAATGGCTGTATTGCATTCCGCAGGGAAAAATATGTACCGAACGGCGGTCCTAACGGCGGAGACGGCGGAACGGGCGGGGATGTTGTTTTTTGCGTAAAAAGAAATTTACGCACCCTGTCCCATTTGCGCTACAAGCAGGTTTTTAAAGCCAAAAACGGCGGTGACGGCGAGGGCAATAAAAGGTTTGGACGGGACGGCGAGGATGTTGTTATTCCTGTACCTCCTGGAACAACTATACGCGATTCCCTTACCGGAGAGCTCCTGTATGAGTTTACCGTCGAAGCGGAAGAAGATCGCTATGTTTTTCTTGAAGGCGGAAAAGGCGGCTGGGGCAACTACCATTTCAAATCTTCCACAAACCAGGCGCCCCGTTATGCTCATGAGGGTAAAGAAGGAAGTATTCGTACTTTAAAAGTGGAATTGAGCATTATGGCCGATATCGGACTTGTTGGTTTTCCTAATGCTGGAAAATCATCACTTCTCGATTATTTTACAAATGCGCGGCCTAAAATTGCTCCCTATCCTTTTACCACAAAAATTCCGAATCTTGGAGTTCTCCGGGGTGAGGATGAGCGCGACATTATTATTGCCGATATTCCAGGAATCATTGAAGGCGCTTCTGAAGGTGCGGGGCTTGGTATAAGATTTCTTAAGCATATTTCGCGTACTGCGGGACTCGCGTTTATCATTGACTGCTCGGATGAAAACTATCTGAGCTCTTTCGATACTCTCATAGGGGAACTTGAGTCCTTTTCTCCGGAACTGGCAAAAAAGAACAGAATTATATTGCTGAATAAAATTGATATTGAAGGCGCCGCAGAAAATGCTGCTGAACTTTCATCAGTTCTCCGTAAAAAGAACCCTGATGAAGTTATAATTCCCATGTCTATAGCCTCAGGAGAAGCTCTTGATAAAGTAAAAAAGGAAATGCTTGCGCTTGTCGATACTATGGAAGCCTCATATACAACAGACAGTCAAAATCCCGGTACCGATAAATATGTAAATTATCTTAAAAAAACGCAGACAAGTGATTTCTTAACAACACGCTCTCAATGTTCCGATGATACTGAACAGTATCCTGGAATGCAGGGGTAATACGGTGAAAATTGCTGTCTTAGGCGGAACTTTTAATCCGGTACACATCGGTCACTTAACACTGGCACAGGAAGTAGTGCTGTCGCTCGGCTATGAGAGAGTAATTTTTGTACCGGCTCTTATTTCGCCTTTTAAGCAGCAGAATTATGATGCTAGTGCACAACAACGCTGTGACATGGTACGGCTTTCCCTTAAGTCTGATGCTCATTTTGATATAGATTTATGTGAAATCGAGCGGGGCGGGGTGTCCTATACCTGCGATACCCTGCAGTACTTATCTGAGAAATACAGTAAAGAACTTGCTGAAGAAGAAAATGAACAGTACCGTAAACCGGGTCTTATTATAGGTTCTGATCTAATTGATGGCTTTTCACGCTGGAAAAATACAGATCAAATACTGGAAAAAGCGGTAATAATTCTAGCCGAACGCGGAGGAGATTCTGTTTTCGAGTATCCCCATATAAAGCTTCATAATGCGCTTCTTCCTGTATCAAGTACAGAAATACGGCAAAAAATTCAAAATAGGAAGAGCTGGCAATATCTTGTAACTCCTAGTGTTTATTCATATATTGTTAAGGAAAAATTATATGGATGAAATTAACAGCGCTCTTATTAAACGTATCGAAAAATATACGATGGCTTCTGTTACTCCTGACCGCTATGCCCACTCTATGCGTACTGCCGGAACAGCGATAAAGCTGTGTACTATTTACGGCGAAGATGCACAAAAGGGATACCTTGCGGGGATTGCCCATGATATGTGTAAAGATATGGGAGGTTCTTTTCTGCAGTCGCTCTCGCAACAGAGCGGATATGAACCGACAGAAATTGAAAAGAAAAAAAATTCTCTGCTTCACGGCAGGGCTGCTTCAATTATTTTAAAAAATGAATTCGGCATACATGACAGCGGCATCCTCGAAGCTGTGTGCCATCACACGTTTGGGAAAAAAGATATGAGCAACCTAGCAAGAATTATTTATATTGCTGATAAAATTGAACCCGGACGTCCTCATATGACCGGGGACTATTTTGATAAACTCATAAAGATGCCTCTTGATAGGCTTTTATTTCATATTGTACAGGAAAATATTGAGTATCTGCGGGAGCAGGGCAAGGAAGTTGCAATAACAACACTGGAATTTTACGAGTCGCTTCAAGAGGGGGCTTTTAATGTCTAAAAAAAAGCAAAGCAAGGGTTATATACTGTTGTTTGTTATTTTTCTAATAATAGCGCTTACTTCAGTCTTTCTGATTTTTTATTTACAGACAGATCCGGTTACTGAAGTATTAAAAAATGATCAGCTTATAAATGTTCTATTAGTTATTGAAGATTCCGGAAATGTATTGACAACACAAATTCTTATGTACTATCCGGTTTCCAAACGGACGGCTATGTTTGAAATACCCGGGAATACCGGTGCGATTTATGCATCATTAAGCAGGGTTGACCGTATAGATGCCGTTTTTAAGGAAAAAGGTATTAAAGCCTACTCTGAAGAAATCCAAAAGCTGACCGGTGTACAGATGCCTTTTAGTATTGTTATTACGAAAGAAAACTTTTGCCGTCTTTCGGATTATCTCGGAGGCCTGAGAGTTTTTATTCCCTCTCCCGTTGAACTGCAGGAAGACGGTACATGGTATCTTCTTCCTTCCGGTTCCGTTACGCTGGACGGAGATAAAGTTGCAGATTATTTGACATATAAATTACCGGAGGAAGGGGAATCCCTGCAGCAGGAAAGGAGACAGACGGCAGTTTTAGCTTTTCTGTCGGCTCTCAATAGTAATGCTTCTTCAGTATTCACAGATAAAAACTTTCAGGAATATGAAAAGCTTTTTTCTTCAAATGTTGATAGTAAGGCTTTAAAGAAGCTTTTATATCAGATTTCGTCGATTGATGCGGAACGGCTTGTTCCCCAGAGCGTAACAGGTTCAATACGCTCAGTAGACGGAAAGTCGCTGTTGTTTCCGTATTATGACGGACAGCTGATAAAAGATGTCTGCAAACAGACTATGAGTGCTTTAGTTTCGAGCTCTGAGGGAGCGCAAAACCGTATTTATGTTCTTGAAATTCAAAACGGAACTGCAGTTCAGGGACTTGCCAAAAATACGGCTGCTCTTTTACAGAGTGTAGGATATGATGTTCTCAGTATGGTTAATGCGCCGTCAAATAATATTGATAAAACGTATATTATTGATCATATTGGAAACAATGATGCCGCCAAAGGAATAGGTTCTTTTATACGGTGTGAAAACATTGTTACAGAAGAGATTGATCTCGATGAAACAAATCTTCAGGCAGCTTCGCTTGTGGATTTTACAATCGTTTTAGGAACTGATTTTGACGGAAGATATGTAAGGTAGAATATAGGAGTATTAGAGATGAAAACAATACAGGAAAAAGCAATTGAAATCGCACATCTTATGCAGGACTATAAGGGAGAGTCGGTCAGCGTCATAGATGTTTCACAGCTTAACAGCTGGACCGATTACTTTATTATTGTAACAGTAAACAGTGCGGCTCACTGGAAAGGGCTTTATAAGCATGTAAAAGAGTATGTTAAAGAAAATGATATGGAAATCAAAGTACCGAATCGAAAAATTCCCGACGGCGACGACTGGAATCTAATAGACCTAGGTCCTGTCGTAGTGCACCTGATGTCCCAAGAGGCGAGAGATTTCTATAACCTGGAAAAATTGTGGCAAGCGGGTGAAAAACTGCTCTAAACTATAGGGTAAACGTTCCCGGAGGTACACTATACGGTACTTCCGGGTTACCATTTCTCCCAACCCTTTTATTACACAAGGCACAATCTTTTACTATGCATTGCTGTTTTTCAGAATAAAAGAGATGCTACTCATCAAAGACATCATAGTCAAAGTCTTCGCCTTCTTCATCATAGTCGAAGTCTTCGTCCTCATCATCATAGTCTTCAATATCGTCCTCAAAGTCCTCATCTAAAAATTCATCATCTTCGAAATCGTCCAGCGAATCATCTTCGTCAAAATCATCGTCGTAGTCATCGTTGTAGGCGTAATCGAAACCATATTCGGTCATTGATGAATCCTCCAATAATTCCATTTCAGTGAACATACGAGTACTTCCTTAATCTGTGCTTCATACTAAAAACATAGATTACGCATTGTCTTATGTCAACAGGTTTTGCCATAAAAAAACGTTTTTTTTCATTTTTTTTTGCAAAATTATGGAAATTCTCTTTACTTGTGCTACTATGCGAAGTAATGCAGTGTATTCATATATTTTCAAAGTAATTCATCTAACTTCAAGCCTTAGCGGTACAGTAAATATTATGTAAATATGAAAAAGTGCACGAAAAATGAGTTCAAATCAGTTAAAGTATTTGACAAAGTTCACAATTTTGCTATAATATGTTTGCTTATGTTAGACAGCATGAGAGTGAGGGCTGCGGCAAAAATTAATCTTCATCTTAATGTTTTACCGCTTCGGTCCGACGGTTATCATGCTATTGAAAGTATTTTCCAAAGAGTTTCGCTGTACGACTCTCTTGACATCAGGAAAGATAATTCTGACGGTATCTGCTCTGTTGTCTGTGAGGGAATGGAACTTCCGGAAGAAAATACTCTGACGAAGTCTTACAATGCTTTTAAAGCTGCTTCCGGTATAAGACAAGGAGTTTCTATAGTATTAAAGAAACAAATTCCGTCCGGTGCCGGTTTAGGAGGCGGGTCCTCCGATGCAGCCTCTGTGCTTACTGCTCTGAATGAAATGTTTGATGCCGGATTGAGCTCTCATCAGCTGTTTGATTTATGTGCAAAAGTGGGAAGCGATGTAATGTTTTTTCTGTCGGGCGGCTGTGCCGTTGTGACAGGACGCGGTGAATGTATACAAAATATACTTCCGCGGAATGATGTTTTTTTTGTTTTGGTGTACCCTGAGGTTCACTGTTCAACTGCCCTTGCTTATTCGTGGGTTGATGAAGAGACTGCCTCTGGAAAGACAGTTAAGAGTCCGTTTTTGTCTGAGCTTGAACAGATGTATTATAAGCCTGTTTCCGACTGGCGTTTTATAAATTCTTTCACAGCTCCGGTAATGAGCCGTTTTATCGAAGTTGCTGATGCCTACAAAGATATCAGCAATGAGAATTCTGTGTATACACAGATGTCTGGTTCCGGATCCTCTGTTTTCGGTGTTTTTGAATCCAAAAATGATGCCGAAGCTGCCTTCATTAAGCTTAGCCGAAAGTGGAAGAGGTGTTATATACTTACTTCCTCCTGATTCAGATGATGCTGATTTTTTAGTACTTTTACTATATTTTTGTACTTTTAAATGGAGGACAGGCTTATGCAGATCACTGAGATTCGCATTCGAAAGGTTGCGGCAGAAGGCAAATTGAAGGCGTATGTTACGGTAACATTTGATGATTGTTTTGTAGTACACAATGTCAAAATTATTGAAGGTAAAACAGGATTATTTATTGCAATGCCCAGCAGGAAGACCAGCGGCGGCGATTACAAGGACGTTGCGCATCCTATAAGTCCGGATTTCCGTACACAAATGCAGGATAAGATTCTTGCAGAGTATGAAGCCGGACATGTAGAAGATGGTTCGGCATCCGAAGAGTAGACAATACATAGTCTTTTAATATTTTGGGACGTCGGCAAGCGGTAAGCCCCCGGTTTTTGGTACCGGTACTCACAGGTTCGAATCCTGTCGTCCCAATCAATTAACAGAATTCTCCAAACTGGTTTCAGTTTAATATATATGAGATTTCTTTAGTATAGATAAGGAGTTCCTCAAATGGATCAATTGGTTTTAAAGGCTGCAGCACGGAAAGAATCAGGTAAGAGTGCTGTACAAAAATTACGCGGGGCAGGCAGTATTCCTGCTGTAATGTATAACTCAAAAGGTGAAGCTGTAATGCTTTCTGTTAATGAAGATGCATTTACAAAGGTTTGGAAAGCAGCAACTCCAACAACGCTTATAAATCTTGAGGTTGATGGGAAAAAATATCTCGCTTTTATTAAAGATACACAGTATGACATCCTGTCCGATTCAAATCGTCATGTAGATTTTCATGTGATTGAAGAAGATAAACTCTTGAAGGTTACGGTTCAGCTGCAGGTAACAGGCAATCCGGCCGGTGTACGCGAAGGCGGTTACCTAATTAAAGGTAATTCGGCTATCAAAATTGAATGTATGCCCAAGGATCTGCCGGTACGCATCACAGCTGATATTTCTGATTTAAGTTTAGGTTCAAGCTATTGCGTTAAAGATGTGCCTCTCTCTAAAGGCGTAAAATTACTCAGTGATGCTGATGCAGTTGTTGCCTCAGTTAAGGCTGTCAGCTAAGAGATTGTAGTCTTTCTTATAATCAGCATAGTATTTTACGTATATATTCAATAAGGCTGGCGGGTTAAGTTTACCTGTCAGCTTTTTTTTACCGTAATGCTGTTCTGCCTTGCTGACAGTATTACGGCATCAGCGTAAGGGAAAATTGCATACCGCATAGAACATGGAAGAACTATTGCACATTGAAAAAGAATTTTTATCCGCTTTGAGCAGTCTTCAGAATGTCATAAAAGTTCTTATTGCTGTCTCTGGCGGTGCAGATTCCATGGCTATGCTGCATTTGTGCGCTAAGTATTTTCCCTTAAAGAACATTCCTTTTTGTGCAGTTACCGTGAATCATAATATACGCCCTGAATCTGTAAGTGCCTCTGATGCTGAACTTGTTCTATCCTATTGTACCCATGCCGGTATTTCGTGTTTGAATAAAAAAGTAGATCCCGGCTATATTAAGGAAAAAGCAGGGCAGAGGAAGAAGGGCATAGAGGAAGCCGCACGGTATATCCGTTATTCTTTATTTGAGCAAACTGCCCTTGAATGCGGAGCCTCTCATATTTTCCTCGGTCATAACAAAAATGACCAGCTGGAAACGGTACTTCAAAGATTCTTTCAGGGGTCTTCAACAAGTTTATACGGAATTATACAGGAAAGAAAACCGTACTTCCGTCCTCTTCTGCAGGTTGAACGCAGAGAGATAGAACAGTATTGTTCCCTGAATGCCGTTCCATACTGCATTGATTCAACAAATTCTGATAATTCATATTTCAGAAACCGTATACGTAATGAGGTTATTCCTTTTTTAAATAAAACAATATCGGGCTGGGATACAGGAATAATTTCCGGCTCACGAAAAGCATTATATGATGCTGATTTTTTTGAGTCTCAACTAAAGGATGAATGGTATGCAGAATCAAACAGCTGTGTATCTATCAGTGCTGAACGCTTTTGTTCAATGCATCGTGCCGTCCGTATACGTCAGCTGTATAAGGCGCTTATAATTCTCGGTATTAATCAGCGGATTCCGTTCTCTGTTATTGACAGCGCGGCTGGCGGTGCTTCCTGCGGAACCTTATCAGCTGCTTTTATTTGGAAAAACAATAAACTTTATATAAAAAAAGAATCCTCCACTGGAAAGAGTGAGTATTTTTTTGGTATAATAGAAGATGAGTGTGAAATTGTACTTGATGATACGATCATTTGTGTTTCATCAGCTTCTGAGTCTTATGAGACTCAAAATATGAAACAAATGTGCCTCAAGGGTTGTTTACCCTTGAAAGTGCTTTATGAGCACGGAAGATTGAACGTTGAACAGATATCACAGTTTTACCATTTAAAACCTGTGTTTGTTTATTGTATAAGGAATAGTAATGAGCAGTAACGGAACGAATCTTAATATAAAAAATACTCAGAAAAATAAATTCGGGTTTGTATTTTTTGTAATTATGCTTGTAATTTTGGTGTTTTATCTTTTATTCGAAAAAAACTCCAAAAATTATATAGATATAACATATTCTTCATTTATTACGGCAGTTGAACAAAATCAGGTAACAGAGGTTGTTGTTCTTGACCGTTCAGAAATAAGGGGAATGCTTCGTCTTTCCAACGGAGATCTTTCCTATTTTAAAACGGTCATTCCGTATGATGATTCTGCATTAATGCCTCTTCTTAGTGAAAAAAGTATTCCTGTTTCCGGTGCCGTCTCTTCTCCAGGCTTTTTAAGCATTATAGTTTCACTGTTGCCGTGGCTTTTAACCTTTTTCTTTATCCTGTTTATTTTCAGGCAGAATGCTATGCAGAATTCCAGAGGAATGCAGTTTGGTAAAAGCAAGGCGAGGCTGTACGAGAACTCAAAGAAAAAATTAACGTTTGCCGATGTTGCCGGGCAGGAGGAAGCAAAAGCAGAGCTTGCTGAAATTGTCGAGTTTCTTAAAAATCCCCAGAAGTTTTTGTCTATGGGTGCAAAAATACCGCGCGGAGTTCTTCTCGTTGGAAGTCCGGGAACCGGTAAAACACTTCTTGCCCGTGCGGTGGCAGGGGAAGCGAATGTTTCCTTTCTTCACATTTCCGGAAGCGATTTTGTCGAGATGTTTGTAGGTGTCGGCGCCAGCCGCGTACGCGACCTTTTTGAACAGGGAAGAAAGATTGCTCCCAGTATTATTTTTATAGATGAGCTTGATGCTGTCGGAAGAGCCCGCGGTGCCGGTTTAGGCGGAGGACATGATGAAAGGGAACAGACTTTGAATCAGATGCTCGTTGAAATGGACGGTTTTGAGAGTAAAGAAGGAGTTATTGTTCTTGCTGCGACAAACAGACCTGATGTCCTGGATCCTGCGCTGCTGCGTCCCGGCCGGTTTGACCGTCAGGTTCATGTATCGCTTCCGGACATTAAGGAACGTGAAGCCATATTAAAGGTACATGCAAAAAAAATAAAGCTTTCCCCCGGTGTGGATCTTTCACGGTATGCCCGCGCTACTCCCGGTATGAGCGGTGCGGATCTTGCAAATATGATTAACGAGGCAGCCTTGTATGCCGCCCGGAAGTCAATATCAGAAGTTACGGATGTTGAATTCGAAGAGGCCAGGGATAAAATTCTCATGGGGCTGGCTAGAAAATCCATGATTCTTCCGGAAAAAGAAAGGATTATGACAGCGTATCACGAAGCAGGGCATGCGCTGCCGTATTACTTCCTGAAAAATACCCATCCTCTTCATAAGGTTACCATTATTCCCCGGGGAAGAGCTCTTGGTCTTACAATCGGTATTCCTAAAGAAGATTCATATGCTCATACTAAAAGCTGGATTATGGATCAGCTTACAATTCTCTTCGGCGGATGGGCAGCGGAAATGGTCGTATACGGTGAAACGACGACCGGTACTCAAAATGATATTCAAAGAGCCACAGATTTAGCACATAAGATGGTGTGCGAATGGGGTATGTCAGAGGAAATTGGCCCTGTCGCGTATGGACAGGACGAAGAACCGATTTTTATGGGTAAGGAAATAGCACGCCATAAAGGCTACTCGGAGTATACGGCCCATCAAATAGACACTGCTGTAAAGAATATTTTGGAGAAAGCTAAAAACACTGCACTTTCTATTCTGACAAAACAAAAAGATTTACTTGAAAAACTTTCAAACGCTCTTATTGAGCACGAAACCCTGACCGATTCTGATATAAGGACGCTTCTCGATATTCCTGAGACGGCATCAGATATTTCCAGTTTATAAAAGAGGTTAGAATGGCGCAAAGAATACAGAGAAAAAATGCAGTTGCAGTACCGCTTTTGTGCTTTATGCTTGTTCTTGTGTGCCTCCCTTTGACATCTCAGAGTTCACCTCCTTCATATTTTCAGCTTGCTAATTACAGAACGGCTCAAAGGTGTCTTGAAATGGCACGGGATGCTGTTATCGGTCTTGATTATAAGCAGGCATATGACTGTGTTATTACTGGTCTTTCTTACGACGACTCCATTCCGGATTTGTGGTATTTAAAGGCTCTTCTCCTTTCCGTGAATACTGAATCGTTCTACGAAGTAAAAAAAGATGCCGAGACGGCTTTGCAGAAGACGCAATGGCTTTATTATACCAAAGAAGCCGCCCGGCTTCTTCTATCTCAGATGTATGTAAAAACTCATGAAGCCCAAAAGGCTCTTGATGTCTTAAATGCGAAGCCTCTGCTTATTACAAGCGATGCTGAATATGTACGGGCTGAAGCGTATTACAAACTTGATCAGAGACAAAAAGCCAGGGAAGCAGTTTCAAATGCACGCAGATCGTATCCTGAGGATTCAAGATTTCCTCTGTTGTTTTTCACCTATGAGCGGTTCACATCCGGCGGTTCTGATGCATACTATAACGATCTTCTGCAAAAATTATTGGATATGGTTCCCACATGGAAAGATGATGAGCGTGATATTTTATTATTTGCCTCTTATTTTCTTTCAGGAGAACAAAAAGAACGGTATTTAAAAGAATATAGAATATCTGAGAAAAAGAATCCCCTGTATATTGCCGCTTTTTTGGAAAACGGACTGCTGTCAGAACAGGAAGCGGTTGATGCACTGTTTTCTTTTGCATCAGACACTATTGACGGAGCCGTCTTCTTTGAAGTTCTCTCATTACTCAAGTCGGATGAAGCCTTGCTTTCTGCCGCTCAGAACCTGGAGTCATTTTCAGGTACTCTCGAATTTGATAAAACAGGCGACGGGGAATTTGATTTCTATGTTTCATACGCATACGGCAGACCTTCATTCGTTGCGTATGATGAAAATACAGACGGACTTTTAAACTGGACTTCGGAGCTTGATTACGGTGTTCCGGTTAAGATTACATGCAATGATGCGCATTATGAATTATATTACAGCAGATACCCGTTCGTATCATCTGCTGTAAATACAGATACTGCCATGGAAATAAATCTAATTGATGGAAGCGTGGACTGGATGCCGTTCAGTATGGAACAAATACCGCTGGTGAATAATCTTGTTTTTTATCTTCCTTCTCTGGAGAAGCCTGTGGATTTTATTCCGCTTCCTCTTTTACTGCAAAATGCAAGCGGGATTGTTGTATACGGCGGGAAAGACTCTGATATACAAATACGCTTTTCTCTGTATGAATCTTTGCCGAAAACAGCTGTGTATACAAAAGATGGAAAACCTTTTGCTTACGGTTTTTTTGAAAACGGGCAGCTTCTTTTCAGAAACGTTGACAACGACAGAAACGGTTCATATGAGTTATCCGAGATGTATGATTTCAACCCGGAAGCCGGCCGTCTATACTTGAATGAAACACAATCTAAAGCGATGTATAAAGAATTATTCGGCAGTCTTGAGGCTAATGAAGGGTTATATGTTACAAAGATCATTGCCGACACTAATGAGAATTCACTGACGGACTTTATGGAGGAATACCGTGCAGACGGATCAAAGATGACTGCATGGGACAGCGATGAAGACGGAAACTGGGATTTGTTTTATGAAAAATCGGTCAGCAAAGAAGCCGGTTTGGAAGAAAAAATATCTTTTTATCATTTTAATAATAAAGATCTTGTAGTAATACGTTTTGTAAACAAGGAACCTCTAGAGCTTGTTATAGGGAATCAAAAGACCCTAATAACAAAGCAGGAGGGTCTTCCTTTCTACTGGATCGGTTCTGTACCCGACTCTTCTTATGCAGCAGCATCGTATGCCGCGCTTCAGGAGAGCGGCTGCCAGGGTTTACGTTTACTGATTAAACCGGATGCTGCAAAAGATGCGTATGTTCTGGCTATAAAAATTGACGATTTCTATTTTGGAGAATTCATTAATGAATAAAATACTAAGTATACTTCTTTGCGCTTTATTATTTTATTCCTGTACATCGGATGCTGCAAAGGAATTTACTCCTCTAAACTATACGGAACTGGATGTAAGAAATACAGAAATTGAAGATATTAAAAAGAGCATCGTTGAAGAGCCTGTTAAATCATTATGGCGTTCTTATTTATTAGTCAGTACAAAAAATGATTTTCAGGATGAAAGCAGTCCTGTTTTTTATGCCTGTGAAACAGCAGTTTTAAAATTGCTGCAGGAAAGTATAGCAGAAAAAGATATGGTTAACGCTTCCCGGTACTACTTGTCCCTGCATTCGGTATTTTCAAAAGAATGTGAGCGGTATGCATCCGTCTTTACGGCATCAGATGATGAATCCGGGGAAAAGGAAACAGATCCTGCCTCTGATTCGGGGACAGAAAAAAAAGTAACAGATTATCTGTCGGGAACGGTAACAGTCTGGGTTGACAGAGGAATTAAAGTCGAGAAGGGAACAGGCTATGCCGACCGCGTGATTGGATCAGGATTTTTTATTGACGGCTCGGGGCATTTTGTTACCAATTATCATGTCATTGAAAGCGAAGTCGATACATCATATGAAGGATATTCCCGGGTCTATGTAAAACTATATAATAATACTTCCTCCCGTATTCCGGCCAAAGTAATCGGCTACGATAAAGCGTTGGATTTAGCTCTATTAAAAACGGAGGTAAATCCTCCCTATATTTTCTCCTTGGGCTCTTCATCAGATCTGGAAATTGGTGACAGTATTTATGCAATCGGCTCGCCTCTGGGGCTTGAAAATACTATTACTTCAGGAATAGTGTCTGCCAAAGATAGAAAGCTGTTTTCAATTGCCCCTGTTATGCAGATTGATGCCGCAGTAAATTCGGGCAACTCTGGCGGTCCAATAATAGATAAAAACGGCAACGTTAAGGCTATTGTGTTTGCCGGTATTATGGAGTATCAGGGTTTGAATTTTGCGATCCCTGTAGAGTATTTAAAATCCGTTTTGAATCCGCTTTTAAAAGGCAAGGTAGAGCATTCATGGACCGGTTTCTACGGCATAACTAAAAAAAAGTATCCTTCTTCGATTACGGGGGAGGGTGTTGAAGTCATGTACGTTATGGCAGGAAGTTCTGCTCAGAAGTCATTACTTTCTGCAGGCGACGTAATTACGCATGTCAACGGAAAAATGGTGGGCAGCGTGGAAGCTTTACAGATTGAACTTATATCAGTACCGCAGGATACAATAATTCAGTATTCCGGATATACCTCAAGCGGAGATACTTTTACAAGAGCCGTGTACACCGAATTGAGACCTGAAAACCCATTATATGAAGTCTATAAGAGGGAACCCGTAGCACGGTCTTTCCTTCCTATATTTGGTATGAGTTTGACTCCTTCATCAACGGTTAACAAAAATGTATATTCAATTGATTCTGTAATACAGGGAAGTACCGCGGATGAAAACGGATTTTCCAGGCAGGATCCTGTTGAGATTAAGAAAGTTAAACTGATGGAAAAAAACACGGTGCTTTATGCAGAACTGTATACACGAAAACGAAAAAATGCTTTTTTTGAAGTAAATATTGCAGTTGCAGCTGCTCTGGACAGTCCCTTCATTTTTTAATATACTTCACCAATGATTGATATTTCCCGTAAAAGAAATTTTTGTATTGTTGCCCATATAGATCACGGCAAATCAACACTGGCAGACAGACTTATTCAAAAAGCAAAAATTGTTGAAGACCGTAATTTTCAAAATCAGATGCTTGATAATATGGATATTGAAAGAGAACGCGGTATTACCATTAAGAGTCAGGCGGTAACCATTCCATATACAGCGAATAATGGTATTGAATATGAACTAAACTTTGTTGATACACCGGGACATGTTGATTTTTCCTATGAGGTTTCACGCGCAATTGCTTCCTGCGAGGGAGCTTTGCTGCTTGTAGATGCCGCGCAGGGCGTGGAATCACAAACTCTTTCTAATATGTATCTTGCGCTCGAACAAAATTTAGAAATCCTTCCGGTCATAAATAAAATAGATCTTCCCGCAGCGGATATTCCCGGTGTTAAGCATCAGATCGATCACGATTTGGGATTGGACAGCGATACCGCAGTGTTAGTCTCTGCCAAAACGGGTAAAGGCGTTGATGATCTTTTTGAAGCTATAGTTGCAAGAATTCCGCCTCCTCCTGAAGACAAAAGCGGAAAAACCAAGGCTCTCATTTTCGACTGCCATTATGATCCCTACCGCGGAGTAGTAGTGCACCTGCGTATGTTCGGAGGGTCTATAAAGCAGGGGCAGTCTGTACGCTTTATGAGCAGCGGAACTGACTACAAGGTGGAAGAATGCGGTATATTCAGATTAAAACTGCATGATACAGGGCTTCTTACTTCAGGCGATGTTGGATACATAATTGCAGGTGTTAAAACAGTGTCTGATGTTAACGTGGGCGATACCGTAACTCTCTCTGAAGACCCTGTTGAAAAACCTCTTGCAGGATTTAAAGAAGTTAAACCTGTAGTCTATTCATCAATTTATCCTGTAGATTCAAATGATTATGAAGAACTCCGCGACAGCATGGAGAAGTTAAAATTAAATGATGCAAGCTTAATTTACGATAAGGATTCTTCTCTTGCTCTCGGTCACGGTTTCAGATGCGGTTTTTTAGGACTGCTGCATCTTGAAGTTGTGCAGGAAAGACTTGAACGTGATTTTGATCAGTCAGTCATTTTCACTGCACCTTCTGTCCGTTACCACATTACCCTGTCAAACGGGGAAGAAAAATATATTGATAACCCTGCAGATTATCCCGAACAGTCAAAAATTGTAAGCGCAAGAGAACCATATATTAAAGCTTCGATCATTACGCCCGCAACATATTTAGGAAGCATAATGGCTCTCTGTACTGAAAAAAGGGGAACTCAAACGAATATGCAGTATCTCGATGAAAAACGCGTTGAAATTATTTATGAGATGCCTCTTGCAGAAGTTCTGTTTGATTTTTATGACCGGCTTAAAAGCTACAGTAGAGGGTATGCATCTTTTGATTACGAAGTTATTTCGTATCAGGATACGGATCTCGTTAAAATTGATATTCTCATTAACGGAAAAAGTGTAGATGCTTTGGCTCAGCTTTCGTTTAAAGGCAATGCGTATGATAAAGCGCGCAACGTCTGTGCACAGCTGAGGGAGGAAATCACGAGGCAGCAGTTTAAAATTGCAATACAGGGGGCTATCGGCAGTCAGATTATTGCTAGGGAAACAGTTAATCCTCTGCGAAAAGATGTGCTGGCAAAATGCTACGGCGGCGATATAACAAGAAAGAGAAAGCTGCTTGAAAAACAGAAAGAGGGAAAGAAAAGGATGAAGATGGTGGGAGATGTTGAACTGCCCCAGTCGGCTTTCCTTGCGGTACTTAAAACAAAAGAAGAATAAAACTTATATAGAGCCGAGAGCGGAATTAATATCTTTTAAAAAGAAATCAATTTCCGCTCTTATTCTTTTTAAAAATCCTTCATTCATTTGCGGTTTTTTATATCCATCCGGAAAATGCATATAAAGATAATCATGTTCCAGCAATAAAGATAACAGCTCCTCTTTCCCTAAGCTGCCGTGTATTAGGCAGTGTTTAATATTTTCCAATCCTTGTTTTTCGCGGTTTAAAAAATTAGCAATATCAGTATCAATACTTTTGGGGATTGAAGTATAAAACTTTTCTTTCCTCGTGTTTTCATCTTCCCCAGGGAATAACGGTGCACATTCCTTCATGCAAATAGAATTTATATCATCGATTGCAATCCTCGTAATTTTTTGGAGAATGCTGACCGGTGAAAGATTATAAAGATTTTTTTGCGTAGAAAACTGATCGTCAAAAAGAAGCGCATAATTTTTTAATGCAGGGTCAGTTATGAGGTGTGCAGTTTCAATAGAGCAATTTTCTGTACCTCTTGAGTAAAATCCGTATGAAGAACCCGCGGGCATGATACGGGTTGATGAAGAAAGGGACGTGCGGTGAGAAGGAGCGCTTCTGCAGTGGGTCTTACCGGGTTCATAGCAAAAATCAAGCCCGGATAAAAAAACGGGAGTACTTTTGTATCGAAGTGAAAGAGCCCGTGCCGCTGCCGCAAGCCCGACTGAACCGAGAGGGGGGAGAACTTCAATATTCAAACAATTTTTGAGTCTGTCTAAGAAGACCGATGTTTCGTACTCGGAAAGGAAAAAAGAAACCTGTCCTTTAAGAATAGACTGTATTCTTGGACGGGAGGTAATATCTGCATCCAGATGTATATGTGAATTAGCTGATCCAATAAAAGCCTTCAGGTTTGCTAACTGGCATTCAACAGCAATAATCATGTCGGGAACGATGCCCTGTTCCAGTAAAGGATACACTGCGCTGTCTACACAGATTATGAAAAACCTTTTACTATATATTTTTAAAAACTTCAGCAGATCTTCAAGTGAAGCACCTGCTCCCAAAACAATAAAAGGCTTCTGTATGCATCCCTCTTTCAGCCGCACAGAGCCGCTGTATCCGCTCAGATTTTTAAAAATATTCCTTCCGTACATTCTGCCCATCCTAGTGATGGTAAGTCTATTCTTCCAGAAATTATCTATAAACAAATCTATGTATCTGGTAAGAGAATCCTTAAAAGGTGCAGGAATGGATGCAGAAGAAAGATTGACAGTTATGGAGCGTTTAGGAAAAAAAGCTTTCTCTTTTTTAACCGACGATGAAAGAAAATTTACTGCAAGAGATATTCCAGATGCATCAGGAGTAAGATATAAATATTTAAAACGGGGATTGTTTTCATACATAGAAAGATAGGGCAGTGAGAAATCATGGAGATTCTTATCAGTTTCTATAGCGATAATAAAAGAATCGCCGTCAATTTTATCGAGAAGGGTTTGAATGCCGTATCCAAGAAGCGGGGAAAAAATGAGAATAAGGCTGCCGGGAAGAATAGTAAGGGATGAAACAAGGCGGCTGCAGTTATCCAGCGGATTATATGCCGAGTAAAGGTGACGGCCCTTGTAAAAAACAGAAAAACCCTGCCTAGCAGGAACCAGACAAGGTTTTTCATCAGTCATATCGGGTATCCTTACTCGATATTGATAAATTTATCAAAGTATACTGATAATACGTTGTTTACAACTTTATCACTTTTTAAAAACGCATCATGGAACGACATCTGATCATATTCATTTACATAATAGGGATACACAAATGAGAAGTTATCGAGATCAGTCTGGGTTACCTCTGTGGATTTTTTTGTCATTTGAATTACTAAAACGTTTTTCCCTAAAATAACCGGATCTGATATTTCATTTTCTTTAAGCGAGAAT
This sequence comes from Spirochaetota bacterium, assembly GCA_023398165.1. Taxonomy (GTDB): domain Bacteria; phylum Spirochaetota; class Spirochaetia; order Treponematales; family Treponemataceae; genus JAAZLA01. The sequence goes on from JAEWSQ010000017.1 coordinate 31,032, forward strand.
ATTGTCTTTAAGAAATTTTCATTTTTTTCAGCACCGTTTAAAACCGGGTAATTGGATGACGGAACATACATTATCATGTCTTTGTTGTTATAGTTCAACGGGAAGGGTTCAACTGAAATCTTTTCCACATTGAACTGGGTGCATGCTGCATCAAATCCGTCGCGTGAAGCTGCAAGGGCAAAATCTTTTGCAATATTGCTGAAGTACTCTTCGACGCGGCCGACTTCCTTATTTAAAAGGTATGAGTATGCTGCATCAACATAGGCTGTATTGGTAAAATCGGGAGAGGAGAGAGAAGCATTTGCCTTGAAGATTGAAAAGGTGTCTACTGTTTTGATGACCTTGCTTACAGTTCCGGCAGAAAGATTTTTGAGAACCTGAAGATCATCAGCATTGGTTACGAGAGGTGTAATCTGATATTCATACGTGTATGACAAGATGCCGTCGTCGCCGCTGTATGCCTTTGTTGAATATGCGGTTACCGCATCTTCAAATACTACTTCATTTTTATTAAGCTGCTTTAATAAGTCTTCCGCTTCTTTTTCGGTTTTAACTGTTATGATTGATAAATTATATTGATTAAAAAGATCGGGATTTTGTTGACCGAATGCAGCCGCTTCTTCTTTAGGGTAGTTTAATGTTGAAAAGGAGGTACAGTCAAATGCACGTGTATTTGAGTTGAGGCTGGCCATAAAAGGTATTTCTTTTGATGACTGTCTGATTCCAAAAAGTGAACCGCTTGATGTACCGAAATAATCGTTAATGTATGTTTCGTAGTTAATGCTCTTAATAACTGACTGCTTTATTTCAATTTTATTGCTGTCTGGAGTGTCCCTGAATATTTTTGAGGAATATTTTCCTTCCGAGTCATAAAAATAAGGAAGCATTTCACGGTTTATTTGAGAGTCTGGAGCAATAAAGCCTGCTTCATCAACTGCATCAAGGACTGCCATGTTTAAGACAGTGCTGGAAAAAGCATTGCTTAGAACGGTATAAAAGTTGGAGCTGTTAACAGCCTGACCCGATTGTTTCATACTGTTTGTATAGTATTCAACCATCCGTGTAAAGTAAGAATCGGTTTCATACTTAATCGGTTCCCCGTCCCACTTTCCCATGATAATTTCTTCACTGCTGTAACTCTGTGTCAGAGCAGGAATTAATATAAAAGCAAGCGCTGACAATACTAAAATGCCGACAGAACCAATCGTATAAAACAGTTTTTTACGGGGTTTCTGTTCCTTCTTTTTATTTTCCATAAAACGTCTTCCTTATTGTAATATCAATAGTTGGTCATCAATTTTATCATGGAGCAATACCTGTGTCAACGTATAACTTGATGTATGACACGAAAAACGGATGTTTTTTTCTACGGGCACTTGACATTTTTTTACGTTTTTACTATAGTTAGTTTCATCACGGGGGCGTAGCGAAGCTGGTTTATCGCGTCGGCCTGTCAAGCCGAAGATCGCGGGTTCAAGCCCCGTCGCTCCCGCTCAAGCCCATCCTTAAGGATGGGCTTTTTACTTCAAGCAAAGAGCTGTCTGTTTAAAACAGACCTCTTGTTATCATATTTACGGGTAGTAGCGCAGGGGTAGCGCGCTTGGTTCGGGACCAAGAGGTCGGGGGTTCAATTCCCCCCTGCCCGAAAAAACAGCCGGTGAGAACCGGCTGTTTTTATTTTAAAGGGGGGAATTGAACATGAGCTAACGCCGAGCGAATGCGAGGAAGAGCGCTAAGAACAGAAAACATCCTGTTTTCTGTTCTTTCCGAGTTTGCTTCGCAAACTCGAAACCCTTAAGCAAATAAGACGACATCCCTGTCGCATTTAAAATAACCGAAGATACGGCAGAGCTGCATGAATGCAGCATTAAAACGAGAACGAAGCAGGTGCTTCGTTCAAAGTAATGTTCTTATATCAGTTTAAAAAAGTGCATTAGGATTTGATGAGGTATGGTAAAATAATCCTCCTTCAATGATGAAAGCAGCTTTTTATGTTCCCTGTCGAATAATTCCGCGTGTTCTTCGTCGAGACTCGCCGCAACCCCTCTGCACGATCTGATTCTTCCAGCCCAGGATTCTTGTGTAAAGGGTATGTCTTCCATATAATTTTCTATACCTATGCACGAAAAGTATTCTTTTGACCATTCGGGTATTTCTGATTCCTGTCTTTTATACCCATAGCCCTTCCATTCAGGATTATGCTTAAGGATAAGTTCTTCTGTTTCTTGTGCAATAGGGCTTAGTTCTGTTACCCATGCCATCCACACTACTGCAAAAACACCGTCTTTTTTTAGGATTTTTTTAATAGAGGGCAGAACTTTTTGTTTATCAAAATAGAGAAAACACTGGACAGCCGTAACTGCGTCAAAATAATTCTCGTCGAATTCAGTGTTTTCAGCAGCACATGTTTTATACTCAATGTTCTGTTTATTCTCTTTGGAAAGACGGACTGCTTCGCGTATTTGATTTTCCGCAATATCTATACCGTACCACTGAGCTCCGTACTGCGTCATATTCCGTGGAACCACACCGGTGCCTGTTCCCAAATCCAAATTTTTTTGCCCCTTTCTTCCTATTCCTGAATTAAAAAGTTTTTCATACACCGATTGCGGATAAATATCTCTATATGCAGAATAATCGGCGGATGTTCTGCCAAAATCAAATTCTTTGCCGCCGTCAATATGTTTGAGTTTCATTTTATCCTCTTTTTTACTGTATTTTCTTCTTCGCCTTTTTTTTAGGTACCGGGATTATTTTTTCGAGAATTTCAATAACTCTCTGCACTAATTCACTATCTTCTGGATCGACTATATAGTGTTCCTTCGCTCCGTTATAGGGAAAACCGGCAGAATCCTCTTGAATTATTGAACTTAGCACCTCAAGTTTTTTTACATAAACAGTATTGTCGCAGACTAAAAAGAGCGGTTTATCGTTCACATAAATCATATAGTCGCCGAACATTTTGCGAAAACGGACTTCCCATTGCATATCAATTTGTCCGCAGACAAACTCAATAAAATCCTGTGTCGATGCCATAATTTCCCCTTCTAAAAGTTTTTACAGAAAAACCGTTCCTGCTCAAGTTCTTTAAAATTATTCTTTTTGTAAAACCTGTATGCAGGGGCACCAAGCTCTGTAGAAAGCAAAATAGTGTGAATATCGGACTGAATGAGATGATCCTGTATCATTGAGAGGAATTGGGATCCTAATCCTTTTCCCTGTACCTGAGCCAGTACACAGAATTCTCTTATATAATACTCGGTTCCCCTATACCAGTGAATAATGCTGCCCAGTGCAAGGCCTGAAAGAATAGTGTCACAGTAAAGACCCAGTGCTAGCGAATTGCTATTTCCGATTATTCCCCTTATGTAATTATCAAGCTGAGCTTCATCGCTCCAGTCGTCATTCCAGGGTTCTTTTGTAAACACACTGGTGAAGAGTTTTTTTATTTCCTCTATACTGTCAACTGTCAGTACTTTTACTTCGTTCATGGTATTCCTCTACAATTTTTCATAGTGTATTTTTGACTGTTCAAAACAGCCTTTTTGCTCTTTTATTCCGTCGGGATACCCCAATGCAAAGATACCCTGCAGAACATTGCAGAATCATTATTCACCTTCTATTTCTTTTTTACTTCTATGTAGTGTACCGGCGGTTTCATATTGTCGCTTTTCACCAATAGGATTTTTTTCATAGAACTCACAAGGTCAATTAATTTTTTATATCCGTATGTTCTGGGATCAAAGGCAGGATCAAGTTTTTTAAGCATGTTGCCCAGAGCTGCAAGGGTGAAAATATCCTCATCTATTTCATTAATTGCTTTTAAAATAATCGGTTCTGCATTTTCAGATTCTTTCTGTTCCTGACGGTGCGATTTATCGAGGGATTCCTCTGCCTTAATATTATCGAGGTAGATAAAACTGTTGCATGCATCGACGAATTTTTTTGACGCCTTTTTTGTCCCTATACCTAAGAAAAACAGTCCTTTTTCACGGACGCGGCGGGCGACGCTGCCGTAAATGTGATCGTTTCCTATAATGCAGATTCCTGTGATGTTTTTATTAGCGTACACAACTTCCATAATATCCATAATTATGGCTTTATCGGTTTCATCCGAATCATAATGAAACTGCTGAAAGGGACGGATTCCAAACTTGTCCAGCACCTCAGGCCAGTTCTTATACGCCGGGTTTGACCAGTCAGCATAAGCTCTTTTTCCTGAAATGATGCCGTATTTTAATATTTCATTAAAAACCGGTTCAATTAAATTAAAACTGATATTTTCCGAGTCAATAAAGATGTAAAATTGTGTTTCATTATCCATAATAACTCCTTCCTTCTTTTAAGCTTACAGCTACTATACCGCATACAGTAATAAAAATACATATTTAAGAGATGATTTTTTTGGCAAGGCACTTGACTGAGTGGTCAAATGGTGGTACTCTACTCTTGACTGCTTGGTCAAATATCAGAGTAGAGAGGAGGCAGAATGATTTCTGTTACAAATGTGAGTCATGACTATGAGGGGAAAGGTAATTATGCAGTCCGTAATATTTCCTTTACGGTAGATCGCGGATGTATTTTCGGTTTTTTAGGCCCGTCGGGTGCCGGAAAATCGACGGTGCAGAATATTATGACAGGGCTTCTTCCCCTGCAAAGCGGTACGATTCACTATGATGCCTATTCCATAAAGGATTTGAGGACATCTTTTTTTAACAAAATTGGTGTTTCATTTGAACAGCCGAATTTTTATCCGTCTTTAACCGGATATGAAAACCTTAAATATTTTTCCTCTGTTTTTTCCGTTCCTGTACGTGATCCTATGGAACTGCTCGAAAAAGTCGGGCTGAGGGATTCAGCGGGAAAAAAAGTATCGCAGTATTCGAAGGGTATGAAACAGCGTCTCTGCTTCGCACGTTCAATAATAAATAATCCTGAGTATCTTTTTCTGGATGAACCAACGAGCGGTCTTGATCCGAAAACGGCGGTACTTGTTAAAGACTTGATACTTGAGCAGAAAAAAAGAGGCGCTGCAATCATCTTAACGACGCATAATATGGAACTGGCCGATGCATTGTGCGATACTGTTGCATTCATCTACGGCGGTATTCTTAAGGCTGTCGATACGCCCGGGGCATTAAAACTCGCGTATGGGAAAAAGGAAGTACAAATTTTATACAGGGAAGGAAATGAGGAAAAGGAAAAGATATTCAGTTTAAACAACAAAAAGGGTATAGCTGATTTTTTATATACTGCGGATGTTATTAAAATGCACTCTCTTGAAGCGAGTCTTGAGCAGATATTCCTTCAAGTTACCGGAAAGGAGCTTACCGCATGAAAACAATTCTGTATCTTGTTCTGCAGGATTTCAAACGCCTCCTCACCAATGCCTTTTTTTGGATTCTGTCCGTAACATTGATTCTTCTTGTTTTAGTTCTTAATTTTGCATTACCGGAAAATGAGGCCGGTACCGATTTTTCCTTTGCATCTTTTAACACGGGTAATGCGCCTTCTATGAAGAATACCGGCAGTGCAGAGGAATTGTATGACCTTGTCTCGTCAGGAGGATACATAGGATTGGACGGATCTTCTGAAGGAATTGTAATAGTTCATCCTGATCTGAACCCTATGACCCTTAATGCTGTTGCTCTGGGGTTATCAGGTGAAAAACCGGTACCCGTTCTGACTGAGTTAACTGACAGCGGACGGAAGCAGGTACCGTTTAATAAAAGGATGCTTCCCGTCTTTTTGTGTTTTGAAGCGCTCGTTACAGGATGTATTTTAGGCGGGGCTTTGATGATCGCCGAACGTGAACAGGGTGTTATAAAGGCTATGATTACATCACCGCTCACTACAGGCTCCTACCTCCTTTCCAAAGTGATTCTTTTTTCCCTTATTGGAACTGTGTATGCTTCTCTTCTATGCATATTCACACTCGGCTTTTCTATTTCATGGATACCTTTTATGCTGCTTTCATTTACGGGTACTTCAATTCTTACTCTTCTTGGTCTGGGATACACAACTTTATTCCATGATATAAGCAGCTGGTTTTTTTCTCTTGTACTTGTTCTGTCCATTAATATGCTTCCGGTTTTGTCGTATTATTCTTCGTCATTTACTCCTTTTTGGATGCGCCTCATTCCCTCTTATCCGGTTCTTTTTGCATACAGCAGTATTCTATTCGGGGGAACTGTCAATACGATACAGACGCTCATCAGTATAGGTTCATGGCTCGCAATTACTGCCGTCTTTGCCTTTTGTATGTGCAGGTGTCTTTTATTAAAAAGGAGTAAGTAAAATGAAAAAAATTCTATATGCCTTTAAGCGTGAACTTACTATAATCATGAGAAACGGAATATCGCTTTTTATGGTTTTTGCACCGGCTTTTCTTGCACTTGTATTCATTATTATCTTCGGCGCAGTCAGTAAATCTTCACTAAAACTGTGTATTGATAATACCTTATCCCCTGTCGATATTGAACGGCTTGAGCGCATCGCATCGCTTGAAAAAGTAAAAAATTACGAAACTCTCACGCAGCGTATCAACCGTACAGATCAAATTCTCGGTCTGACAAAAAAAGATAATTCCTTTGTTCTTCTCGCTGACGGAAGCGAAGAGGACTCCTATGTTACTAGTATAAGGTCCCTTATAGGCTTAACGCTGGCAGTTGAATCGCTGCAGTATACTGAAAAAACTGTTGAGGCTAAAAGCAATACTGCCTACACTCTTTCAATGATCAGCGTACTACTTTTATCATTATTTATCGGAAGTTCTACAGTCGGTTTATCCCTGGTTTCTGAAAGAGAGCATTCGATTATTAAGGCCTGGATTATTTCTCCCTATACTTTTATTTCTTTTATTGCCGGAAAAATTCTTCCTTCTCTTTTTCTTTGTCTTACAGGTTTATGCATAGCTCTCTTGATAATGAATCTTTATTCGCTTATTCCGCTTTTTGCACTGCTTTCGGTATGCAGCATCTTTGTGTACGGTTTTATGATATTTACCCTTGGCAGTTTTGCAAACAGTCAGGTTGGAGCAATCGGTGTAATAAAGCTGCTGATGCCGCTTTCTATGGTTCTTCCTCTGTCATCCGCCTTTGTTCCAAAATCTTTTGATTTCCTGTATACTGTCTTTCCCCAGTACTGGCAGTATAAGGCGATAGATGAAATTTTACGGGGTGTATCGATGAGGGGATCAGCAATTATGACCCTGCTTGTCAGTATACCATGGTTTCTTGCAGTTCTGGTGCTGTTCATAAAACAGACACAGTATAGAGCATGGAGGTGAATATGCCTTTATACGGCTGGATTTTAATCGGTTTAGGTGTTATTGTGCTTGCTATTCTAAAGGTAAAGCTTGGTTCTGCGTGGCTGAAGAAAAGAAATGAAAAGATAAAGAATAAGGAAAAAATTGAGGAAGCTGATGAATGAACAGATTAAACGTATTAAGTGGATGGATGAGAAAACCGAAAATCCTTTAGTATCCTCTCCCGTCCTTCTTAATGCCGCCCTTGATCTTTTTTCCATGTATTCGTACCGCGAGGCTTCTCTTAACACTGTATTAAAAAAAACAGGTCTTCATAAGGGAAGCTTCTATTACCGGTTTTACGATAAAATGGATCTGTATTTATCTCTATTGCACTGGGTTGGTTTGCAGAAAATGAAAGTATTAACATCGTATACAGATGCAGTTCCGCCTTCTCAGGATTTTTTCTCAGTCTTTAGAATGCAGGCAAAGCTCGGCCTTGAATTTGCCCGAATTGATGTGCGCTACAATGCATTATGGAGAAGGCTTCTTTCGGAAGAAAAACAGATACTAGACATAATAGCTTCCGTATTCGGAGACATGTCGAATAGTTATATTACAACACTTATAGAAGCATCCCAAAAAAACGGTACTATACGTCCTGACATTTCTGCTTCCTCTCTTGCTGCGGTGATTACGATGGTTTTAGAGCGGATAGATCTTTTAGTTTCACCTGATTCCAGCGACGAGGTTATTCTTTCAGAAATTGACGGAATTCTTTCGATACTGCAAAAAGGAGTCTCCATTTAAGAATTGAAAACGGAGTGAATGTACTACCGGCTCGAAAGAAGAGGCCTTATATTCACTCATATAAAAAACTGATATAACAATTATATGAATATGCTTCCTTTTCACCTTACTCCTCAGTTAAAAAAAACTCTCTCCCGTCTGGAAGCAGAAGGGGCAACAGAGCAGCTGGCCTCTATCTGTGCACAGGTGTTTCCCTCAGATAAAGAAAGCATCATAACAGCAGGGGAATTGACCGATCCTTTAGGAGAGCATTGTCACCGTATTACAGACCGGCTTGTTCATCAATATAAAAATAGAGTTCTTCTTTTAAGCACCGGAAGGTGCTTTGCCTACTGCCGCCATTGTTTTAGAAGAGATTTTGCAGGAAGGGGAGAACAGTGGTTGAGCAAAACTGAACTTGATGAAGTATGTAAATACATTTCCCTTCATGAAGAAATAGAAGAAATACTTATTTCAGGGGGAGATCCCCTGACTGTTTCCGATAACGAGCTTGAGTATTTATTTACAAGGCTTAGAGAGGTTAACCCCCGTCTATTATTTCGAATCTGCACCAGAGCTCTTTTTTTTGCCCCCGAACGGTTTACACCCTCTCTTATACATCTGTTAAAAAATTATAAGCCTCTGTGGCTCATTCCCCACATAAATCATCCTGCCGAGATTTCAAGAAAGTTTGCTCCTGAAACTTCGGACGCACTTGAATCCCTTGTGAATGCAGGGATTCCTGTTCAGTCCCAGACAGTGCTCCTCAAAGGCGTTAATGATGATGTTAGTATTCTTCATGAGCTTTTTCATGAGCTTGTCTGTCTCGGCGTAAAACCGGGATACCTTTTCCAGCTCGATCTTGCGCAGGGCACGTCTCATTTCCGCGTGCCGCTTGAAGAGGCTTTGCATCTGTATGAGTTATTGCGTAAAGAACTTTCAGGACTTTCTACTCCCGTTTTTGCAGTCGATCTTCCGGACGGCGGCGGAAAATTTAATCTTATTCAGCTTGGAAGAAATGTATGTGACACAGAAGTCACGCTCACAGAGAAAGAATTCATTTTTACACGAAACGGTCAAGGCGGAGGACAGTGGAAGTATCCGAGAAACTGATAATAGCATATCAGTCTGATATTTAAACGAAACTGTTCTACTTCTTCTTAATAGCCATAAGCGTCAAGTCGTCATACTGTGCATCTTCCTTTGCCTTTTTGTAAAGAAGGTATTCGGGGAGGGAAGGGTGATCCATCTTTTCTGTACAATAGGAATCATACTGCTTAAAGTGAAGATTCAAAAAGGTATCTATCTTCCTGTCAACCTGAACGCGGTCAAAATCTGTCGCGTCAGGATCTTTATACATGCGGAATATTTTCTCAACTGATACAAGAGCCATGATTGCATCTTCCGCATTTCCCTCTAATGTTGAAAAATCGAATTCCAGTATTTCATTGTCTATGTGATTATGATACTTCTCGAGCCGGAATGATGAACGTGAAAATACCGCTTCAATAATGGCATTAACCCGTTCCGGAGCCATTTCTTCATTATCCTGACCGACACTGTGGTAACCGTGAGGAGCTTCCTTTTCAAGACCAGGTTCTGCGCAGGTAATAACATTCAAGTTCTTATCCCGGAAATTACGCTTTGCCTCCTCTATACCGTCAGTATATAAAAACAGAACATCGTCTTTATCGAGCTTCATCTTCTGGGTCTGGAAACCGCCTTTCATATCCACCATGAAAGAGGGGAAAACGCCTGCGGCCGCTGCCTCGGGAAGCGCTATTGTTTTTTTCTTCTTTTCCGAGGCATCGTAGATGTGAACAAGGTTGTCTCCTGCGTTGCAGAAATGAACTTCACCGGATTTGGAATCGAAGAGGCAGAGGGTGAAGGCGGCAAACCTTCCCTTGAATCCGCGCGACTCAATGAGGTCGTTGATCTGTGACACGATGGTATTTAATTTTGTTCCGTGAGTTTTATAATTCCAGTCTTTAAAGTAGTTCAAAAAGAGTGTTGCAACCTCGACCATGATGAGTGCGGCTGGAACTCCTTTGCCGGAAACGTCGCACTTAATAACTGCGAACCAGCGGTCATCGAGTTTTTTGTAGTCAAAATAGTCTCCTGAAACACCCTTTGCACCCTCATAGTAGCCGAAGAACTGCGCATTGGAATCTTCTTCTTTTCCTGTCGTGAGTTTTTTACCCGATTCATCGGTTTCAAGGGGAATGAACATTTTTTGAACTTCTTTACCGACGGTAAGATCCTTTGACGCCGCAGCCGCTTTTATGAGTCCGTGCGCCATGTCGTTTACGGTTTCCCCGAGGAGTCCGATTTCATCCCGGCTTTTAAGCGTTATATCTTTTCCTTCGAGCTCTTCTTTGTCGTCGGTATCCCGGATCATAGCAACGTGTGATGCAAGACGTCTAATGGGCTTAATTATGACAGAGGCGAGTATGAGCGTAATAATTAAGCCGAAAGCTACAGCAAGTAATGCAATGATACAGGTGGTTATGATAATATTCTTCCGGGCGCTGTCCACTGTTTTAATGAGACTGTCGGTACTGACCGAGAGAATAACAATACCGCGGACAAAGTTTTTCTCCGAACCCTGCCGGTAAAGAACCGGTTTATAAAAAATGTATTCGGTGTTTTCCCTTGACAAATTACTGCTGTCGAATTGCGGGAATGAACCGCTTCCCTCTTTTGATAATTCATTAAGTATCGAAGTTAACCGCTCGTTTAATTCGCGTGTTGTTTTTTGAATTTCCGCAAGGCGCTCAACCGAAGCGGCATCAGTTTTTGCTGCGAGTGTAATACCCTCGGAGGTCAGCCCGGTGATCGTTTGTGCAATTTCATCAACTCTTTCTATTGCAAGAGTATTAATAGCTGTGGTTTTTTCAGAAATATCTCCAATATAATCTCTTGTATAACGGGACACGCCGTACGTTAACACTTGAGAATCAATATTGTCAGCAATACCGGGATCATTGGTCGCCCATACACTCCGCAGGCTTGTATTGTTCCCTCCGGAGGGAAGCCCGGTAATGGTCGCATACCGGGCTTCGGCCAGGGCGTTTGTCTGATTCGGAAGAAAACTTAATTCCAAAATATTCTGGCTTGGAAGGTATGCTTTTACTGATGATGAAAGACTTTCGAGCAATACATTCGTTCTCTGTTCAAGCCCCTGTGCAAGCGTCTGTTCCTGGGTATTAACCATCAGTATGCCCAGGGGAGTTGAAACGAGGAGAATAATGAAAACAATGAGACTGGCGGTGAAAAACATAAGTTTATATTTAAGGCTCACTCCTCTGTTTTGAAGTTCAGCAGTTTTTTGTTTCTTTGTATAGGGCATAACATCTCCTGTAATCAAGGCTTTTACTTCCTGTCTGATGATCGATGCATCTTTTGCAGCAAGGATTAATCCGCGAAGCGATACTATCATACCGCCTGATATAAACAATACTAACAGAGCAAAAAGCACCTGGGTTATCTGTACGGTAAAAAATGATTTTTGTGTAATTGAGCGCCATGAAGGCTCATACGTATATGAATAATCGCCGAGTTTGACGGTTCCCGACTGGGTTACGCTTATTATTTTCCCCGAAATATAAAAACCCCTTGAGCGGTGGTTTAAAATAATTCTGTAGTTTCCTTCTTCCATCTCTGTGAGCTTTATTCCGGTAATTCTCCGGTCGGAAGAAATTGTATAATCTCCGTTTTCTCTGACTAGAGTCCGTATATAGGGTTTCTGCCCGTCATCATCAATATAAATTTCATCAATAAGGCCGTTTGTTGCATACCCTCTGCCTATAATTGTCAGCTGTATATCGCCGAATTCATTTTTATCCGATGAAACAGAGGTGATTGTTGTGTACGGTACAAATTTATTCATGTACAGTTTTACTACGGATGCCTCTCCTATATTTCCGACACTGTCCACCGCTGCGACAGATAATGCATACACGCCGTTATCTCTGTTTGTAAAGGAAGCGCTCTTTTTCTCTGTAACCAGGCGCAGGGGAGGTTTCAAAGGCTGCCGTGTAAAAGAAAATTCATCAGTAAGCGGGGAAACAGGCGTATCTCCCATATATTCAAGGGCATAGGTATAGCCCTTAATGTCGTCATCTTCACCCGGTTCCCAGGACACGGTAAAGGTGTTTGACAGGAGAAATCCGTTTTCATCAACGGGAATCATTTGTACAGCGGGCTTCACCGGAGGAGTCGTATCTTTATAATACTGTACGGCGGAAGAAGCTGACCAGTTTCCCGCATAGTCAAGAACGCGGGCTTTAAAATACCATATGCCGTCGTTCAGAGCATAGCGGATAATATCAGTCTGCGAAGGCAGGTTCATAAAGGATTCCGGAGGTTCCTCAAACGGATTTTGCGTCCAAATGTATGAGAATCCTGCAATTCCCGATGAATCCTGAGGGAGAACTACTCTGAAGCTTGTTTTTTCTGCATTGGATTTTACTCCTTCGGTAAAGGAAAGCGCCTGCAGCCGGGGAGGAGAGGCTGTACGGTCAGGTGAAAGCCGCATAATCGATGAGTTTCCGTTATTCTTTCTCTGATAAAAAACATCCACTCTCCTGCCTTTATCGGAAACAAGCGGAAGCGCAAACATAGCGCTCTGGGTTCCGTTTGAGAGGGAAATTTCATCCCATAAGACGCCGTTCTGCTGGGCTAAAAACAACGCTTCATTTCCCCTTCTTGTATCAAACCAGAGGAGCGACAGGGTATTTTCATACGTAAACAAAACAGGGTTCGATGCATTTCCCTTGCCCGAACTTATACGCTCGATCGGACCAAGCCGTCCTTCATTCAATAGCTGTGCAATATAAATCTGCGCGTTTTCAGAAGTGTAATAGGTTCTTTCCCAGGCTGCATAGGCTTTCCCGTCTTTTTGAATTATGGAGGGTCTCTGATTTAAGTAATTTGTGAATACCTGAAGCGATTCAGTGTCTGATGTGACATTCTCTCCCGTTAGAAGAACAGGCCTTGACCAGCTTATTCCCCCGTTTGCAGATACTGTGCTGTACAGCTGGTATGACAGCCTCATTCCGCTTGAGTAGGAACCCTGGAATATAACAAGATCACCCCACGGAGTCTGGGAAAGGAAAGGGACAAAGGGATTTCTTATTTCCTGTGCGCCCTGGAATGAAGTAAAACCTGACCAGCTGTATCCGTCAGAAGAAGATGCTGTCATAAGTGAAAAAGACTCCTCCTCTCCCTGTGAGGCAAAGAGCATAAAGCGGTCGCCGGAAGTCCTGTAGATACGGGGCGCTACGAGAGGACGTCCTGATTGATTGAGTTTTATTTCACGGAAAAAAGAAAGCGATGAGTCGGTAATAAAAACTGATATGGTGTTTGGTTCAGAAATTACGGCAAATGCAACGACCCCTTTGTTGTTAACAGCGGCGGAGCTGATCTGGGGAACATCGCCCGAATACGGGAAGGGCCCTGCAAAACGGTTTTTAGTTATCCATTGTCCCATCGTTCCCTTTTCTGAAAGAAGCTGGCATGATAAATAAATTTTACCGTTATCAGCCTCCTGCCAAAGCACTGCGGATATTTCATCTGAGCTGCTTGAATTTTTAGCGGAGGTCGGGAAGCATGCGTATCCCTGTGAGACAGATACAGGATTCTCCCAGTAAAAGTCCGATGCGCCCAGGGGAAGCAGAAGGAGAAAAAAAATAAAAATAATACCGTAAAAACGCATCGCTGAATATTTCACAAAAGGGAATCCACCTTTTTCTTTAAATCTATTATTTTGGACGAGTTCTGGTTTTCCTTCTTCTGCAGAAGCTGGGAAACCAAAGAGGCCGCCTGCAGCGTATTTCCTTTCTGGAGTTCCTGAACCGCCTGCTGATACAGGGCTTCAGAATCCGATGAAAGAACAACAGAAGCCTTTCCTCCGATTATAGTCTGAATTCTGTCTTTGAGCACCATAGCTTCCTCATTATCCGGATTTTTTTCAAGAGCGGTATTGAGCTTCACCAGGGCTGCGCTGAGCGCTATTTCGTCGCGGCTGGAGGAATTTACAACAGAGGATGCTTCTTTTGTTAGACGATTCGATTCTGCAAGAGCATTTTTATCAGGCGGTTTTATCTTAATGCCAAGTTCAATTTCAGCCTGATAGATAAAATCTCCCAGTCCTGCATAACGGGGATTAATTGCATAAAGGTCTAAAAGATCGGCATAGGCTGTCTGTCTTTTGTCGGCTGTACGGAAATCGGTTTTTGCCGCCTTGAATTTCTGTTCGAAAAGAGCATCAAAGGCATCCGGGTCTATAACCTGGTCAATACGGAGCGTTAATAAACTTGCTTCCTGATTTAAAGGATACACAAGCTGCAGTTCGCGTAGCTTCTGCTTGGCATCGTTGAGAACTGTAATTCCCTGCAGCCTGTTTCCTTCTGATAGAAGCTGTTTGCCCTGTTCAAAAAACTGCCTGGCAAGACTTAAGATCTGGCTCATCTCCGGGTACAATGGAGCAGACGGCGATATAACACGGCCTGTTTTCATGGAGAGGGCTGTACCGACAAGACTTAAGAGATTGGTAATTTCGCTGTCGCTCTCGACATTTGTAGTTGCCCACCGCGACTGTGCCTGACTGAGGAGACTTTCAGCCCTTTCAAAGTTTCCCTGATAGTAGGCATTTTTCGCCTCTGTTTTAAGAGCACGGACTTCCCTGACAATAACCTCGTTTTCAGCTTTTAAGATGGCATTTCCCAGATCAAGAAGGAGTTTATCGCTTTCTTCCCGCAGGCTTAAGGAGTCCTGTAAAGAAAGGGATTCATTATACTTCGTTCTTGAGCGCTGAAGGTTATCGCGGGCCGTCTGGAAACTGTCAGTCTTCAAGGCCTGAAGCGCCTGATTATACCTGAGTACTGCCTCGTTTTTAGCCCGTTCCGCCAGAAGTATGCGCTCGTTGGCAAGTGCGATAGAAGAAGAAGTCTGGTTTTTTATTTGTGAAAGCCGGGTTATGAGGTTTTGTATAGAGGTATTCAATGTTTTCATTTCCCGGGAGTATAGACTGCTTTGTATGGATGCTGAGCCTTCGATCAATAACGATTTTTCTTTCAGCGAAGCAAGCTGGGCATCGATTGATGAAAGTATGGAATTATAGAGCGTTAAACTTTCCTTCGGGTAGGATCGCGTTTCATAGTTACTGTCCATAGCCATATCGGGATTCAAAAGTCTTTGAGCCTCGGTAAATTTATCGATGAACGGAGTGCTCGATTCAGATGACCTTGCTTCAGTGTACTGCGCCAGATCGAGCCAGGAACGGGAGAGGAGAGATATAATATATGAATCGGTTTTGGTGCTGAGGTTTTCAAGTTCTGTGAATCCCTCTCTCCAAGTAGGACTGGCTCTTTTTGAAACACCAATGCTCTTATTCTTGACTTCTGTTACATCAGACAAAAATGAAAGCAGGGTATTGCTTGTGTCTGTAAGGCGGACGGCATAGGAAGATGAAACATCGGCATTCTGCGGAACAGATTTTGTATAGTCTTTAAATGAGAGGTATTCTCCGTCAACGTTCTTCAGGGATTCCAGCTGTGCAGTGAAGAAAGCGTGCAGCTCAAGCAGGTATTCCGTGTCTGCAATAAAAAGAGCATCTTTATCGGTGTCACGGCTTCCGTCGAAGGTTTCCCTCAGTCCATACAGAGAACTTAATGACAAGGCTGTGTCGAGAATTGTTTTTACCTGTGCCAGTGATGCTTCTGCTGAAGCATAGGTTTTATCGCCGAGAGGCAGCACCACCGGGGAAAGTATAGAAAGGCTTTCTTTATATGTTTTTTGAATAAAAGAGGTAAAAAGAGGTTTAAGGGAAGGTATGAGAGACTGCCATTGAGTATTGTATGCTGCAATGATTCCGGTTGTTTGTGAATCTGTTTTTCCCAGGACAAAGCGGTAGGCAAAGGGAAGAAAAGATGCTTCTGTAAGGTCATTATATTCAGCGCTCAGCTGTTTAAAAAGGTTTTGAAACTGACGCCCTGAGGAGTTTACCGCCTGCTGGGAAAGAGAAAAAGAGGTAAATGCCGTCTGAAAGGTGTTGAATGCGCTTATTACAGTGGAGACTGTACCGGAAGCAAGAGCTGCCTGCAGTAGTTTATATGCGCTTATCAGTGTCTCATAGTCGCTTGCGAAGCGTGAAGTAAGGTTTTTCAGCGAATCGAGCTCTTCCAATACGGGCTTTGTGTAGGTTTCACCGTAGTTGCGCTCAAAGAAATCGTCCCGGTATAGAGTCAGGCCTGAGTAAAATGTCATTACCGCATCTGCATAGCGTTCTTCTTCAATCTCGCCGCTTCCCTTTGCCATAAGCTCATCGAACTGAGCGCGGAAGTAGGTAAACTGGGCGGCGGATTTTGTCTGCTTTATAAAGTCGACAGAGGACCGGCTGGGATTTTTTTCCAAGGCCTCAAGCTCCGAAATCATCTGCAGTTTTTTCTGATCATTTGCCGGTTCATTGATGATTACATTTATGAGTTCATCCGCTTTTGCTGAATACATGGCTCTGGACTCAATAATTTTCTGTATACGCTTTTGCGCCGAATCAAAGTCCTCAGGATAATCAATAATGTATTCCTGAAGAAGCATAAGTGCCTTACTGTAATCACGCTGTTCAATATACGAGTCAATTTCGGCGAAGCGGGCTTCCTTCCGGCCGAATGCGCTTAAGGGCAAGAGAGATAGTAGTAACAGAAAAACACTAAAAAACCGTTTGATATTCTTTTTCTCCCCTGAACCGGACCCGGTCAGTATAATAACCTGCCGCTGCCGCAACCCGTACAATCATCTTCCTCTATGTATAGTATAGCAAAAAAATGTCACATTTCTCTACTATTTTCGGCATTTTTACAAGGCGATTATAGAGAAATATGGTGCAATGAAGTATAATATTATTAGAAGATTAGGAAGCAGTATGAAGTCCTTATTGCGTGTTTTTACAGCTGTACAATTCCTCCTGTTCCTTTCCGCGGGGCTTTACGGCCTTGAGTATACCGATGTATATTCGGAGGTTTCCGAAGCGTTTTCTCCTTTTATTGATCCAAATGAGGGTTTAACAAGTTTCAGGACGCTTCTAATTCCTTCAGGCGGAAGAGCCGAATCTATGGGAAATGCTTTCACAGGGCTTGCGGACGATATAAGTTATCTTGAGTATAATCCTGCTGCTTCCTCGGTTCTCGATAAGACTCAAGCAGGGCTTTTCCATAATGCATGGATTGCAGATACTTCGCTTGAAACCCTTTCTTTTACAACCCGTTATACAAATCTCGGCATAGGCGCATCCATTAAATGTCTGTATCTGGCGTTTTCGGAGTACAATTATTTCGGTGAAACCGTGTCTGCTGGGTATTACAGTGAAACAATCGCGGCGTTTAATGTGTCGTATAATTTTTTTGCAGGCTACGATTTTAAAGGTCTTGCAGCAGGGGCAACATTTAAAACAGCCTACCGCGGAATGCCTGATTATGCTGATAACGAAAACAATGAAGTAATCAGCGGCAGCGGTCTTCTGCAGTCTGGACTCGCTTTCATGGGCGATTTCGGCCTGCAAACCCGTTTTAATCTGTTCAAGTTTTATTCCTCTAGAGAAGCTAACGTTCAGGCGGGGCTTTCAGCTATGAATTTCGGCGCGGGCTTTACAAGCCTCGGGGGAGAAAAAGGCACCGTGCTTGATGATCCCCTTCCGTCAAAAATATCTGCCGGCTTTTCATACAAACCTGTAAGGCCGGTTATTATTGTTCTGGAATTCTCCCAGCCGCTCAATCTGCAGAATCCCGCATTATCGGGACGTTTCAGCGCGGGTACCGGAGTTTCAGTCCAGGCCACGGATTTCTTCGCAGTCCACGGAGGTTTCTTCATTTCAGGCGGGAATCCCCGGTTCAGCCTCGGCTCTGAATTCCTTATAAAAAACTATCTTCTCAACATAACCTATACCGTCGATTTTACCTCATCTCTTCATCCGCTCAACAGAATCAGTCTTTCAGTAAAAGTAGATTTAGGCGACAAGGGCAGGGAAGAAATCAGGCAGAGAGTTGATGAACTGTATGCGCAGGGACTCCAGTACTACTATCAGGGTGAACTTCATGAGGCGATCAAGGTATGGAATGATGCGCTTACCCTTGATCCGGGATTTGATCCTGCAAAACGGGGCATCGCATCCGCAGAGCAGTCGCTTTCGCTCCAGTTGAGAATTATTGAAATACAGCGGCTTGAATAAACAGAACGGAGCCGCTTCTAAAAAGTCTGTCAACTTCTGAAAGCGGCTTTACAGATAATTTATAATTTCTTACATTTTAAACAATTACGAGTTTCTGTTGTTATTGTAAAGAAGCAATATCAATACTCGTCTGACTCTTGAAACTGCTTTACATAGATTACTTTTTTCTGCTGAATACGCGGTAGTTGATCCACGGAAAGAGGATGTGTTCCCTTTCCATGGTGGTGAGCCATTCAGTGCTGATGCTGTTAGATCCCAGGGATTCAAAAACTGTTGCAAAGGCATTAACGCTCTGAGAAAACCGCTCGGAAGCATACTCGGGGTAAATTCTCTGGTGAATCATTGAAGCCCAGTCGCTCGATTGGGCAAGAAGAATTTCTTTTGCAGCAAGGTTTAGCGCTCTGGCTTTAAGCCCTGTATCGTCTGAAAAACGTTCTGCAAGATCGATCATGCGCTCGGTCGATTTCCGTATATATTTCATCATCCAGTCGTTTGAACTGTCGAGTAAATCTTCTCCGTAACCGGTTCCCGATGCCGCGCTGTGAAAGGGCTGAACTTTTTGAAGTGTAAACTGCGATTTTGCAAGATCCGCACAGTGTTCAATCTTAATATCTTCGCGCTCGGAAGCCTGTCTGAATATAGATTCAAGCCAGTCGATTCCCTCATACCATACCTGCCCGAAGATAGAAGCATCCATTGCGCATACGAGGGAAAGCTCTTCCGCATTTGTCATCGTTGAAGCTTTTTCGAGTGCTGCACTTTTTTTATCGAGGAAGTGTTTTGCATCATTCTTAACACATTCTTCAGCTTTTTCAAAATTATACAAAACCTGCTCGCTTGTATTTTGCGATCTGGACCAGTACTTAAAACCTGTCGACACTCTGGATTTTGATTCACCCAAAAAAGCGGATAAAAACTCGATATCGGAATCGAAACCGATGTCCTTGTCCTGATTCCGGTATACAGGATTCCACATATACCCCAGGGGACCGGTAATATCCGCAGGAGTCTCCCCGTCGCGTGCAAAAAAAGCAAATGAATTTGCCGTCCGAACCGGAGTAAAAATTCCGTTTTCGGGAAGCGGTGTTGAAAAAAGAACGCCGTGAGTGTCCAGTATTGAATAATTCATGCCGTAGGAACGGAGAATATTTTCCAATCCCTGGGTATAACCTAGATCGGGCAGATAAAAGCCTTCGGGAACAACATCAAAAAATGTTTTATGGGACTGCAGTCCTGTTTCCACCTGTGCGCAGACAGCTTCGTTCATGTCGACATAATGGGGGAGAAAGCAGTTTGTAGCACAGGTTGCAAAGAGTTCAACGCTTCCTCTTTTTGCGTAGTAATCAAATTTTGACAGAATATTCTGGTTAAATGTTTCGACAAAATCGCGTTTATCGCGTTTACAATTTTTTAAATACGTTTTTGCAAGTATGTGCTGTCCGCTTCCCTGGGGATGCCTTTTAACTTCGGCTTCTCCCAGAACAATAAGACTGTCAAGCCATTCAATGTAGCTCTGCTGAATTACGGGGTCTGAAAGAAGAGCGCAAAGGGTGGGACTTATAGTCAGCCCTATTTTAAAAGGAATACCGTCGCTTTCCAGATTGGCAAACATATTTAAAAGCGGAAGGTATATTTGGGAAATCGAAGAAAAAAGGATCTCATTTTTGGCTTTGTGTTTACCTTCCAAATGACGGAAATAACCCTGATGCAGAGTTATGTGCAGAACTAATGATCTTTTTGACATGCAATCCTCTTCTACAAAATCTTATAAAAAAGACTGTCGGTGATTATTATAATGAGTCCGTAACAATTCCGGTAACCCTGAAAGCTCCAGAATAGGACTGAATTTGTTTTCCAATGAGGTCGAACTGATTTCCGGATGCCCGTGCGGAATCGGCATTTTTTTGGTAAATGCAAGCACTCTCGGTTCCATTGCTCCGAATTCTGCGATCAGATCGATTCTAAATACTTTTTCATGTGCGGGAAGCAGAATATACTGCTCTCTGTTGTCTAAAGAAACGGAGATTTCAAATGAATCACTAGGGGTTTCGGCATTTTCATTAAAAAAACTGACCCTTAAAACAAGACCTAAAAAGCTTTTTACCTGTGTTATTTCCTGAAGATCTGTTGTTCTTATGTCCCAATATACAAACGCCCATACCGGATTCCGCATAAGAGATCCTATGTGTGTTTCATTATAGGTTTTCGGTAACTCATCGTAATACTTAAAATTATGCTTGTCGTCAAGCAGATCGCCTGAATCATTATCCTCTGTATCTTCTGCCGCTTCAAGAAGTTCTGCAATAATAAATCTTCTGTTAAGATTAATAGGAATTTCTATTCCGTATTCATCAGCCAAATTAATAAGGTCTGACGTTGAAAGAGTCTCAAGATACGATCGAGATACTAAAAAAGTGTCCATAAGCGTTCCTATGATGAACAGAAAACTGCCTTGTGTCAAGTCCTCACAATAAACATCTAGCTAAGTTTTACCATTTTATCTGAAAAACCCAGATCGCTCATATGAGGAGGGTATTGCGCTTCAATAATTTTTATACCGCCTTCAAGCGGTAAACTGATCTTTTTTGCAGTCAGCATCAGTTTTTTTATACCGGGATTTTTTTTTATAAAGCGGTTAACAGCGAAATTCCCGTATTTATCATCGGCTGCGATAGGGCAGTTTTGTTTAGCGAGGTGAATGCGTATCTGATGCATCCTTCCTGTATCGAGGGTGAGTGCTATATGTGAAAAAAGGAGGGTTTCTTTACCGGCTTCCATATTCATCGAATAGACATTAATAACCCTGTACAGCGTTCTTGCCTGTTTTTCCTCGCCTCTTTGTTCAATTGCTTCATCTATGAATCCTTCCGGTTTTTTCATTGTACCAATACAGAATGCCTCGTATTCTTTTTTTACACTCTTTGAAGCTATGAGCCTCGTCCATTTCGCAGCGGATACCGCAGATTTTGCGGCCACAAGAACACCTGAGGTATCCTTGTCGAGCCGGTGTACTAAATACACAGGATACCCCGTCTGTTCCGGCAGCACGGTATCCACACTGTGTGTTATGCCGCTCCCTCCTTGAACCGGAAGTGAGAATGGTTTATTTATTACAAGTATTTCTTCGTTTTCATATAATATAGGAATGCTGATCATCCGAGAAGTATAGTGGAGATTACTTCATGTGTAAACATAAAAGGCTTTTAGGCGCTGTTGTCTGTATAGTTTTTTTTCTCAGCATTCCGCTCATTGCAGAGGTTTTCGCAAGCGATGAGTACGGCTATTCCATCGATTTCCCTGAAGGTTTTTCTATCATCGACAGTACCGGCACTGAGGGATACTTTTTTTCCCATCAAAGTTTCCCTCTCTCTGCCGTATTGCGTATTTATTCTGATGAACGGTATAAAGATGTAAAAACGGCCTCTCTCGATTCCTTAAAAAAACTCGGTGCCTCTGCGGATACAAATACATTTCAATGGCGCAATACAGAATGCGCTTTATCGTACTATACAATGCCCATGGAGTCTTCGGTATATGCGGGCTGGGCGGTATCCTGCTTTCTTCCTTCCGGCAGGGGGCTGTTTTTCTTCATGATGTATACTCCGCAGGATCAGTATGAAATATATAATAAGTGTATTATTTCATCGATGGACAGCATCTGCATCGACCGCGGAAGTTTTTTTGAAAGCGGACCTGTTACGTCATTTGCCTATCCGGCAGAAGGGAAAAAAACAGTTCAGCTTTTCATAGCAGGACTTACAATTCCTGTTACTGTTGATGCTACTGACAGTGAAGCCGGGGAGTTTGTAGTGGAAAGGGAGTTCAATGTATTGAAACTCTACGGAGGGACAGAATTTCAGGAAAGCGCAAGGCAGCGGTATTATCAGCAGATATACAGGGATTCATACGGAAGATTAAAAAAGGCGGCGTTTGAAATCTCAGGCGCTCTTGAGCCTAAGGCTGCTGAAGAAAATCCATCGTCTCCGGAGGCTTATATTGCATCATCACTACTTACATGGGTTCAGGGCTTTCCGTATGAGAGAAATTTCAGCAAAAGCGATTTTACACATCCTGTGAGCGCTCTTCTGGGGGAGGGAAGCGACTGTGACAGCCGCTCTATGCTGGCGGTAATTCTTTTACGGCAGATGAATATTAAGTCACAGTTATTTATATCAACAGTATTCAGCCATAGTGTTTTCGGTTCTGATGTTTCGGGTAAGGGTGCAAGACTGGATTTTGAAGGAACCGCATACCTTCTCGGCGAGACGACAGCCAAGGTTGACATTGGTCTTATCGCCCGTGAAATGAGCGACTCGACCAAATGGTTTGCAATTCCTCTGGCAGAATAACTTACTGAATTAGTAAATTATATGCATCGATCGGATTTGTAACCGCAAGCAATGCGTCGCGCAGTTCTTTATTTTTTAGCTTAGTGCTGAAAAAAGAAAGGGTTTGAAGGTAGTAGGCATGCTGATTATAGGAAGCGGCGATCATAAAAAGAAGTTTCACCGGCGTGTCGTCGATTGTTTGGAAATCGATAATGTCATTTGCGCTTATGCCTACAGACATAACAAGATCGGTGACAGATGAAAGTCTTACATGCGGAATTGCAATACCCCGGCCTATTGCTGTGGACATTAATTCCTCACGCTTCAATATTTCAACTGATAATTCCTGCGCATTTTTAACCTGGGGAGCCGTACTTAAGTTATTTGCAAGTTCAACAAGGGCATCATGTTTTGTGGAATGATTCAAGAAAATAATTCTGTCGGGAGAAAGAATATTTTTTACTTGAATATGGGATCCGGAGGGCAGAGGGCGCGAACCGGAAGAAAGTCTGTCATTTACCCATTTTTCAATTTCTGATTTTTTAAATCTCCAGACTGTACCTATTTTACCTGAGGGAACCTCGCCTTTTTGAGCCCAATCATATACTGTGCGTTCAGACACTCTCAAATATTTAGCTACTTCTTCAATAGTCAGGATGTCGTCTTCCACAACCTTCTCCTTAAGTTTCTTAAAAAGAACACTATAATAGTATTTTTCATGTAATATTTTGCATTGTTTGCGCTTTTATGTCAAGCCTTACGTCTAATTATCTTTTCAAACCGGATTTTTGAAGCACAGCCACTTATTTTTCGGAAAGTTCATGAAGGGAATCGAAGGGAAACAATTTCCCTATTGTTGTTTCAACTCTGTTTTCCCAGGAAGAACCGAAAACTACCGGAACCGATGCATCTGCAAACTCCGACATTACCTGACGGCATGCTCCGCACGGACTTACCGGGTAATCTGCTTTCGGCGCAGCGATTGCAATCGCTTTAAATGTTCTATGACCCATCGCAGCGGCAGTGAAAATTGCGGTTCTCTCCGCGCAGTTCGTCAATCCGTAGGATCTGTTTTCAATATTTGTACCGGTTACAATAGTATCATCGGCAAGCAGAACGGCCGCTCCCACCGGAAACGATGAGTACGGTGAATAACTTTTTTGAGAAGCCCGTAATGCCTCTTCATAGAGTGTTTTTAAATTCATGAATTCCCCTTTTTAGCAAGCCTTGACAACAAATTTGCCATATTATACCATGTATTTTATGAAAGTAAAAGAAAATGTTCTGCTTTTTGCTGCTGCCGGTTTTGTTTTTTTTGTTGCGTATCTGCTTTTCGGCGGTCTTTCCCTCGAACATGAAATCCAGTTTATTCCTGAGTGGACAATCTCACTTGAGGACAAACTTTTATCATATGTGCATGACAATGGCAGTGAAGAATATGAATCCGGCTCTGTTCCGGAGAGCGCACTTCCTTTTAAACTCGCTCAGTTTTTAGGATACATAACAGAGACAGGCAGTGTTCCCTTTATACGGAGTTTCCCGGAAAAAGCATCACTCTCTCAATCATACTGGACTTCATATATTTCCAGTGCTTCTCAAACACCGGTGTATTCAACGGGAACAGGTGAAAAAATTATAATCGAGGAAAGCGGATTTCCTTATATCAGCAATAACAATATTTATGTTTTTTATCCCGGCGGAAATTCTTTCGGCAAGTATTCAGGCGAAGGAAAAAAACTGTGGTCTGCAGAACACTGGAGTCCTATAACTGCATTTGCCTCATGCGCTGCCGGAACAGTATGCGGATACGCTGACGGCGATCTCAGGTATTTTGACGATTCAGGCAGGCTTGTGTTTTCGATGTATCCGGGCGGCAGTACGTATGAAATAATTCTCGGGGCAACAATATCAGAGGACGGAGCCTACATCGCTGCTGTATGCGGGCTGGAAAAGCAGCGCTTTATTGTTATTCAGGTAAACGGGAAAAACAGCAAGATAATTTACCATACCTATCTGCAGACGGAAAAGACAGCACAAACCTTAGTATATTTTAATAAGCAAGGAAGCAGAGTCTATTTTAATTTCGACGGAGGGCTGGGAATCGTTGATTTTCAAAAAAATACGATGGTATCCATCCCGGTGTCGGGCGATGTTTGTTCAATATCAGAATGCGGGGAGCTTGGTCTCTATTTTGTGTTGTGTCAGGATGAGGGGCAGTGGACGGTGCTTGCGCTTGAGTCATATGAAAATTTACTGGGATCTTTTTCATTTACCGCCTCCGCCGCTTTCATGACCGCCTCTGATAATTCACTCTATCTGGGAAAGGATTCTCAAATATCAAAATTGGAGATTGTAAGAAAATGAAAGACTCTCGCAAGTGTACTCTGCTATTCCCGTTCGTCTTACTTCTGCTGACGCTGCCCTTATGTGCTTTTGACTGGCCTCAGGAGCTTATAATACCCCATTCCTTTTCTTCTTATTTTGCGCAAAAAAGAGGAAGTTCTTTTTCCACCTCGCTAATATTTACCGGTTCTGTACCCGTAAAAGCCAGCGACAGCGGACGGGTGATTGTGCGGATTGACCAGAATTCTTCATCGTTTATATCGTTTCCTTCAACCCTCGGTAATGCGGTTATTCTGTCTCATAAGGATTCATTAATGACAGTCTATGCAAGCCTTGATTCCATTCAGATTACTGCCGACCGGAAAGAGATAACTGCAGGAGAAGAATTGGGCATCAGCGGAAATTCAGGATGGCATACAGGTCCGGGATGTCTTGAATTTCAGGTAATCGATGTTAAAAATAAAACCTGCATCAATCCTCTGCTTCTGATGCCTTCGATTTCTGCAAATTTTGATCTTCAGCTTGGAAAGCTTTTTATTGCCGACAAGAAGGGCACTATGGTTGACCTTTCCATAAAGAAGAGTTTTGAATCAGGGATGTATATTTTGTACCGTGATGCTGCTTCCGGAGGTATGCCGTATAAAACCAGCGTGACGGTTAACGGCGCTCTCGTTCAAACTATTACCTATGACGCTCTTTCTCTTTATGAACAGCAGCTCTGTGTGAGCAGTAAAAAAAATCTTCCCTATTCAGAGGTATATCCACAGGATACTTTACAGTATCTTGCAGAGCTGCATCTGAATAAGGGGAAAAACAGCATCACTGTCCAGGTTTTTGATATTCTGGGAAACCAGAAACAGTCTTCATTCAATGTTGAAGTGTTTTAATGTTTCTTCTTTAAAGGATCATTCTCCGTACAGATGCTCAAATTCATGCATTTTTTCCATTGCACGTTCTTTGCATCCTCCGCAGGCCGTTCCTATTTTAGTCCTTGCCTGCAGTTCCTCCCAGCTCCTGTCGCCTGCTTTGTAGGCATCTTCTAGATCACGGTCGGTAATATTTAAACAGGTGCATATTACTTCCACCGCTTCCTGTCCTGCAAGTGAAGGTCTCCCTTTTTTGGCAAGGTAGTCATCAATAGCGCTTCTAAGCGCCTTGTCTCCTAAAACAGAACAGTGAATTTTATTCGAGGGAAGTCCTCCAAGACGAGCGACAATATCCTGGGGTTTAAGCTTATATGCTTCAGTAATAGGCATACCTTTAACAGCCTCCGACAATATTGATGTTGAGGCAATAGCGCTTGCGCATCCGTATGTTTTCCACCGTACATCGGTAATAATATCATCTGTAATGCGCAGAAGAATCAGCATCTGATCTCCGCATTGAATATTTCCGACAATACCCCGTCCGTCGTGCGGCCATGAAGATTCATCGTCCATGAGCACATTTTTCGGGTTTTGAAAGTGATCTTTTACCACATCTGAATATAACCAATCCTGCATAGTATCCTCTGTTATCTAAGTGTTGACATTTTCCTCAGCCGTTCGATAACGGGCGGAAAATTCTGTAAAATATATTCTACATCGGCAGCCGTATTATACTTGCCGAAGCTGAACCGTATAGAACCGTGGGCCAATTCAGGACCGAGACCCGTAGCCACGAGGACATGAGAAGGTTCAAGACTTCCTGAAGCACAGGCCGAGCCTGTTGAAACAGATATTCCCAATAAATCCAGATGCAGAAGAATTGCCTCACCTTCAGCTCCGGGGAATGAAACATCGAGCGTATTGGGAAGAACCTTTTCAGGATGTCCGTTAATACGGATATTGGGAATTCTTTCCAAAAGACCGTCCCTCAATGCTTCTCTCAATTTTTTTGTGCGGGAGGAGTAGGAACTAAGTTCATTTTCAGCAATAACAGCGGCGTATCCGAATGCTGCAATCGCAGGTGCATTATAGGTTCCGGCTCTGTATCCTTTTTCCTGATGTCCGCCGCGGATCAGGGGCTCAATTTTTCTTCCCTTTTTTACAAAAAGTGCTCCGACACCTTTAGGACCATAGATCTTGTGAGCCGAAAAGGTTGCATAATCAACATCCCAGTCTTTTAGATCTACTTCAATTTTTCCGGCAGCCTGTACCGCATCGGTGTGAAACAGAGCTCCCCTTTCATGAGCCATTGCGCACAGCGTTTTAACATCCTGGACAGTGCCGATTTCATTATTTGCAGTCATGATAGAAACTAAAAGAGGATTTTTCTCAAGCGCCGAACGGTATGCATCGAGGCGTATAAGACCGTCCCCGTCCACTGGAAGCTTAATAACCGTAAAACCCTCTTTTTCCAGCTGCTTTGCAGATTCAAGAACGCAGGGATGTTCAATTGCAGATATTACAATGGTTTCCTCTGTACTTCTCTTGAGAGTCTTCATGGTTTGAAAAACAGTATTATTCGATTCAGAACCGCCTGAGGTAAAAATGATTTCCTGGGAAGTACACCCGGCTAGAGAAGCTATTTCGCTTCTCGCTTTTTCTATTTTTTTTGCTTCAAGTCTGCCGTCTTCATGGAGGCTCGAAGCGTTTGCATACAGCTCAAGTTCGTTGAAGTAAAATTTTTTAACTTCATCAGAAAGCGGTGTAGTTGCATTGTAATCAAGGTAAATTCTTTTGTTCATGGTATTGAGCGGGATATTATCCCTCCTCCTGCTGTCACGCCGTGTAAATATACTACAACAGATTGCCCCGGGGCAACTGCTCTTTGCGGTTTTTCAAATTTCACAATGAAGCTTCCCTCATTAGTATCAGACTTCATAATTCGAGCCTGGAAGGGAGGGCTTGCAAGGCGGATTTTCACCATCGCAGTAAACGGTTTTTCGGGTTCATATCCGCCTGCCCAAACCCAGTTATCAGCTTCTAAAGCGGAGGAAAAAAGTCCGTCATCATCAGATAAAACTATCTCATTGCTTTCAGGATAAATAGCACTTACATACAAAGGTTTATTTGAACTGACGCCGAGGCCTCTGCGCTGTCCTATGGTATAGTGTTCTATACCGCGGTGGATGCCGAGCCTTTTCCCGTCATCGCTAATGATGTTTCCCGCAATTGAAGATTTATCGGAAAAAATAATGTCAAAGTATTCCTGTGGTACAAAATCCTGACTTTCTCCTCTCGATGCAGAGTGTAAGTTTCTTTCCTTTGCCATCGCGAACACCTGTTTTTTTGTGAATGAACTCAATGGAAAACGGACTTTCTCCCATACAGAAGACGGAACACGGCATAAAAAGTATGACTGATCTTTTGCCCTGTCATAGGCCTGTGTTATTAGAAGGGGGCGGTTATCAGATGCAGCTTGGGAAGATACGCTTTCATCATTATAGAGAAATGCAATATCAGCTTCCGGCCGTACAAGTTTTGCATAGTGTCCGGTACAGAAATAGTCGTACTTGATGCCGAGTTTTTCTATGCCGGAAAGAAGTGAGCCGAATTTTATATGAGCATTGCATTGAATACAGGGATTGGGAGTTCTTCCCTTGCGGTATTCGTCTTTAAAATATGACAGAACAAAGGACTGATAATCGTTGTGAACCGGAATGACGTGATACTCAATACTGTGTTCTTTGCAGAATTTTCTGCATTCCTCAATATCGTTTGCCTCGTCCGGGCTGTAGCAGGATGAACGGATTCCGTCTGAAGAGGGGGGCAGGGGGAGTTTAGAATCCCAGACGGACATGGTGACTCCTATAACGCGGCATCCGGCTTCTTTTAAAAGAACCGCGGTAAGCGTGGAATCAACACCTCCAGACATACCTACAACCACAGTCGAGTTTTTATCCGGCATTTGAACTTCAGTAAACTTCATAGTGTAAATATATCTTTTTATCAGAAAATAGTGAAGTAATTTTGAATAAAAAACTATTAAAATACTAGGAAAATATGAAATATAAATCATATTCTTATATACTTTAGTATAAAAACATGGTATTTTAGGAATATGAAAATATCAACCCGCGGAAGATATGCGATGCGTATGCTTATTCATATTGCTGCTCAGGACAGAGATAAGTATATTACACTCAAGGAAATTTCTGAACAGCAGAATATTTCAATAAAGTATCTTGAGCAGATCGTCATACTGCTGAGTAAAAAAAATTTACTTTTAAGCACCCGCGGTCCTTCGGGCGGATACAAACTATCGCGCAATCCTGAAGAAATTACAATATATGAAATTCTCCTTGCTTCCGAGGGTTCCATGTCTCCCGTCTCGTGCCTTGAAGGCGATGATACTACGTGTGAACGTGCTGATATTTGCCCTACGAGAGAAATTTGGAAGAATCTTGATAAGCTCATTTATGATTACTTAACTTCACTAACATTAGCAGATATCATCAACAAGGAAAATTCAAAAAAATCCATTTTAAATTACTCTATATAATATTTCTCTGCTTGACAATAAAAGGAACACTTGGTACTATTTAATAACCTATAAAACCTATAGGAAATATATTAAAAGCAGTTCCGGAAATTTTACATCCGTAAAACTGTATTCCATGATGAATTCACTAAGGATAATTCATGCGAAAAAGGAGTACACGGTGGCTACAAAAAGAAGATTTGAGACCTTACAGGTTCATGCGGGTCAGGAGACACCTGACAGTGCAACGGGCTCGAGAGCGGTGCCTATTTATCAGACATCGTCATTCGTGTTTGATTCCTGCGCCCAGGCTGAAGGAAGATTTAATCTTTCACAGGGCGGGAATATTTATTCGCGAATCATGAATCCGACAAGTTCTGTATTTGAGCAGAGGGTTAATGAACTTGAAGGCGGAAGCGGTGCTCTCAGTACTGCCTCCGGTGCTGCGTCCGTTACGTATGCAGTGCTAAATATTGCTTCATCCGGGGATCACATTGTAAGCTCACGTTCGGTATACGGCGGAACCTACAATTTGTTTGCCAATACACTGAAAGTTTTCGGCATAGACGTGACTTTTGTAGATCAGCGTTCAGTAGAAAATTTCCGCAGTGCAATAAAACCGAATACAAAGGCCTTATTCATAGAAACTTTATCAAATCCTGCTTCCGAAGCAGCTGATATTGAAGGCATTGCACGGATTGCAAAGGAAAACGGCATACCCCTTATTGTCGACAACACCTTTGCCACCCCGTATTTATTCAGACCCTTTGAGCACGGGGCAAATGTTGTTATTCATTCTGCTACAAAATTTATTGGAGGGCACGGAACAACGATAGGCGGTATTATTGTTGACGGGGGAAATTTTAACTGGGCTCAAAATGATAAATTCCCGTCTCTCTCGAAACCGAACCCGGGTTATCACGGACTTGTGTTTTCCGATGTATTTAAAAATACTGCTTTTATCACGAAAATCCGGGTAACTCTGCTTCGTGACACGGGAGCCTCATTAAGTCCCTTCCATTCGTTTCTTTTTTTACAGGGTTTGGAAACCTTATCGCTCAGGGTGGAACGGCATATATACAATACGTTAAAAGTAGTAAATTTTCTTGCAAAACATCCGCAGGTTGAGAAAGTGCATCATCCGTCTCTTCCTGACAGTGAAAGCCACGAGCTGTATAAAAAATATTTTCCGCTCGGAGCGGGCTCAATTTTTACTTTCGAGGTTAAGGGGGATGCACAGCGGGCTAAAGATGTTATTGACAGGTTAAAGCTTTTTTCCCTTCTTGCAAATGTGGCGGATGCAAAATCCCTCGTTATCCATCCCGCGTCCACGACTCACTCCCAGATGAATGAGGCGGAACTGGAAAAAGCCGGAATAAAGCCTAATACAATAAGACTTTCTATAGGTATTGAACATATAGATGATATTCTGGATGATTTATCTGCAGCATTGGCTGTATAATATAAACAGTATGATTGGGGGTATATATGAAAGTTGCACAGAAAATTACAGATTTGGTCGGAAACACTCCTTTACTGGAACTCGAACGCCTGGCGGAAAAGAAAGGCTATGGAGCAAAAGTGCTTGCCAAGCTCGAATACTTCAATCCTGCAGGGAGCATCAAAGATAGAATTGCCAAAGCAATGATAGAGGATGCAGTCGCAAAGGGTAAACTCGGGAAAGGTTCTGTAATAATTGAACCGACAAGCGGGAATACCGGAATAGGACTCGCTTCTGCCGCAGTGAGTTACGGCTTCCGTATCATACTTACCATGCCCGAAACGATGAGTGTCGAAAGAAGGGCTCTTCTAAAAGCCTACGGGGCAGAGATTGTTCTTACCGAAGGTTCAAAGGGCATGAGCGGCGCAATAGCCAAGGCTGAAGAATTAGCAAAGGAAATTGAAGGAAGTTTTATTCCCGGACAGTTTGAAAATCCTGTAAATCCTAAAACGCATTACGAAACCACCGGCCCTGAAATCTGGAACGATACTGACGGTACTGTGGATATTTTTGTCTCAGCTATAGGAACGGGCGGAACCATAAGCGGTACCGGTTTGTTCCTCAAGGAGAAAAAGAGTTCAGTAAAAGTTATTGGTGTGGAGCCGGCATCTTCGCCTGTACTGACAAAAGGAACGGCGGGGTCTCACCGAATTCAAGGCATCGGTGCGGGTTTTATTCCCAAGACACTCAATACTGATATTTATGATGAAATTATTGCTGTCGAAAACGATGACGCCTTTGAAGCAGCTAAAGAGCTGGGCTTTACCGAGGGAGTACTTGCAGGTATTTCATCCGGAGCCGCCCTTAAGGCCGCAGAAATTCTTGCGTTAAGAAGTGAAAATAAGGGGAAAACCATAGTCGTTATTCTGCCGGACACCGGAGAGCGCTATCTTTCAACTCCTTTATTCTCTCTGACATGATTTTTAAAAACCGGAATGTGTAATTCTGAGAGAATCATTTTCTTGCAGGTTTTTATTCTCTATGATAGTATTAGCTGCTTAGTACAAAGGACTGCTCAATGAAAGAACCTTACATTCCTGATCTCGGTTTACAATATCCGGACATTCCCGATGCTCATTTTATTGAGCGTGTTATAGACAAGCCTTATGAGGTTAATGAAAATTATCCCTTTCTCGAGAAAAATAGTATTTTCAGAGCCTGGAGCGCTTTAACCTATCTGGGAATTTTTACTCTTGTTTTTCTTATTGCTCCAGTTAAGTACGGTTTAAAGATTGAAGGCCGTGAAAACTTGAAAAAGAATAAAAAGTTATTAAAAAACGGTGCGCTAACCGTTTCGAATCATACCTTTAAATGGGATTTTTTAGCAGTACTTCAGGCGGTACGGTACCGCCGGCTGTGGTTCCCCGCATGGAAGGAAAATTTCGGTACAAAAGACCGGAATCTTATACGGCTCGTGGGCGGTATTCCTGTTCCCTCCTCCCTGCGTGCCATGGGTAAATTTAACGAAGCCTTTGATGAACTGCATGCAAAGAAAAAATGGATGCATGTCTTCCCCGAATCAAGCAACTGGCCCTATTATGCACCTATCCGTCCGTTTAAAAAAGGAGCTTTCACATTTGCACAGCGGTATAATCTGCCGGTTATTCCCATGGCTTTTTCGTATAGAAAACCCGAGGGGCTGCTTAAACTTATATTGAAAGAAAAACCTGCAATTACGCTCAGGGTCGGCGAACCGCTCGTTATTGATGAGTCGCTTTCGAGAAAAGAGGCTATTCTCGCGCTGAGAAAACAATGCCACGAAAAGATAGTCGGGCTTGCAGGCATAGAGAAGAATATCTGGCCCGCCGAGGGTGACTAAGCCGGTATTATTTGTGCAGGATTTGCCTTAATAAACTGCATAAAACAGGCAAAAAAAGTTTCCCAGTCCATGAGATTGGGATCCTTTTCCGACCGTTTTGTCTTGTGTGTTTTAATCTGTATATATTTCATACCGCTGTTTTTGGCAAATGCAATATCGGTGTCGCCTCTGTCGCCGACCATGAGAATCTGATGCGGACTCAAATGCAGGTCTTCGCAGATAATTTTCGCTGCGCGCGGCGAGGGTTTCAATGATCCCAGCTTTTCTGAACAGTATACAATCCCGCATTGCTCAGGATTAAGTCCTATTGCTTCAAGTCTGTGGCTTACCAATGCATAATCGGAATATACCACGCAGCGGATGGCAGATTTTTTCAATTCTTCAAATAATACCGCAGTACCTTCCCTCGCTTTGTAATGCCTTTGCAGTACGCTCACAAGGCGGGGCAGGTATGTCGAAAAATACCATTCATGAATAAATTCTTTAGTGTTTCCTGTTTTTAATGCAATCGTACTAAAAAAAGAATCGTAAAACTTCTGTTCAGATTCAAAATCAATCCCTCTCAGCATTTTTCTTGTCTCGCGTTCGGCCTTAACAATGAGTAAATCACTAAAGCTGCGGGTAATAATCCATAGGCTTAAATTCCTAAAATCATAGAGGGTTCCGTCAAAATCAAAAAGAACAGCCTTAATGCCGGTGAAGTATGATGAGTAGAGTTCCATTATTGCTGTATTAATTCCTTAAACATAGCATGACGCTTTTCATCCTGTAATAGAAGGTTCAGTTTAAACTGACCGTCCCTGTATCCGCATTCTATGCACCGGGCCTTAAATTTCTCAAAAGCATCCTCGGTGAGAATAAATGTAACAGGATCCTTCAAACGGTTTGAGCTTCGTTTGGATTCATATTCTATATTCATCTTTTGAATTTCCCTGTCGACTCTTTCGGTAAAGTCTCTGGCAGACTGCATGCTCACGGTTCTGTCTTTAAACTCGTAATAGATACTGTATTTTGCACTCTCAACATCGGCAAAACCTATGTAGAAACGAAGATAAAGTCCTGTGCTTTGTTCAGTTTTGCGTACTGCATCAATAAACTGTCTTTCATGCAGCTTCTCGCCTGTAATCGAAATTATACCATTAATTTTTTGTATAAAAATAATCTCAGGAAATTCATTATAAAAACCGGTGACTTCTATCAGGTCGTTCATGCTGTAGCGGTATAAACCGGCGCTTTCGGTAATGATCGGGCAGTAGCGTTTGCCTTTTTTCAAATCACTTAACTGATAGACCGGCGGATTTTCCTTTTCAATATCTTCCTCGGCGAAGAACTCGAAATACATCATGTGGCCGAATAAGACTGTTGCATCATTTTCCGCTGAAAGTACAAGACCAAATCTTCCCTCGGAAGCAAGATAGGTAAACTCCATCATCTTGCATCCGGCTGGAAATGAGTTCTTGATTTTATCAAAGTACACTCTCGTGTTGCCGCATTTCCATGTGTAAATAACCTTTAGATTAGGCCAGTAATGTTTTGGAAGAACTGTTCCATGCTTTTCTTTTAAACTTCGTAAGAAAGCAGCTCTTTGAGGATCCGGTTTTATGAATAAGGCCAATTCATCCCGAATGGTCTGCGAAATATCAAGTTTTGATGAAATAGTTCCATGCTCAACATCATGTACATAATCATCAAAAAATTCATTTGCGTTAGTCTGCATTTCTGCAAGCGTGCTGGGATTTGCCGTAATTATGAAATGAGTATCATGAGCGATGCCCAGTCTCATGATTGTATAGTAACGGGCTTTGTAATCGGAAATATCGTATACAGCGGCAGGAGCGGTATGAAGCGGTTCAATAAAAGAGGGAAGATCGCGGCGGGTAATACCTGAAGCGGATCCGTACAATGTTCCATCCGGGGCTTTGCCTTCTACAGCCTTGCCGACAATCGAGACGCTCGGGCCGTCAAAAACATGGGGACTGTTCTTAAGCGCCAGATAGAGCCATGTCTGAGCAATTTTATTATATACATCGTCATAAAATTTATAAGAATAGGGAATCCATTTCGGCTCGCTTGTAGTTCCGCTTGTGGTGGCATACAGTTTTGCCTTGCCTTGAAAGAGAACATTTTCTTCTCCGTTTTTATGCCGCTCAATATAAGGCCGCAGATTCTCATAGTCATTAATAGGAACATATTTTCTGTACAGGCTGAAAAAAGAGTCAGTATCAGTCTGTGCTAAAATCTCATCAAAATGATGTTCTTTCCCGTATATCGTATTTCTTGAATACTCGAGAATTGAGTATAACGCTTTATATTGAGATAGTTTGCAGTTTTTTGATGCTTTTCTCATCTTTGCAAGCTGGATTTCACCAACAAGCGTCAATGCTGCCTTAATCTTCCAAAGTCCTTTTGTTTTCTTCATCGTTCAAACTCCAGCATGTTTGTATTTAGATATCTGTAAGTGTAAAAAATATATAGCATTCAGGTTATCATAGAATGTTGGAGAAGTAAACTGTTTACTTCATTTTTTTACCTCGACACTATCAATATTTTTATGATATAACCTGGTATATCAAGTTCTAACAGAGGAATTCAATGGCAGTTTACAAAGATGCCGCTACCGGTTTTATTCTCGGTGCAGACGGTTTTAACCCTTTTTCAGATACATCTGTTTCTCAGGATCTTTTTTTTAAAGAGTTCAATTCAATGATCCTATCCGCATCGGGCTGGAGAAAAGTCTTTGTTTCTTCGGGGAATGAAGAAGATGCCGGTATGCATATAGGATCTGAAAATGCGGCCTTGGCTGTGTATATTGCACAAAGCTACGTAAAGTACTTTCTGGAAAAAACGGGGAAAAAGCATCCTTGCGTTGCCGTCGGGATCGACTCCCGGCCAACAGGACAGGAAATTGCACAAATACTCATACAAGTTCTTTTAACATACGGAATACAAGTCCGCTATCTTTTCATTACTGCAGCGCCAGAGATAATGGCCTATGCGCGGAACTGCGACGGATTTGTCTATATTTCTGCAAGCCATAATCCCGTCGGCCACAACGGCATCAAATTCGGTTTCAATGACGGAGGCGTAATACCCGGAAGCGAGGCTGCAAAACTTTCTGCCCTTTTTAAGACTCTCTGCAGCGGAACAAGTTCAGCACAGGAAGCACAGGAAATTTACGTAAACTCGATGAAGGCTGATATTAAGACGGTTTTTGAAGCTTCAGAAAAATATAAAAAAGAGGCTTTGTCATATTATACTTCTTTCACAAGGGCGGTTATCAGTTCGAGTTCAGATGCTGCAGTTCAGGAGGGTTTCAGTAAAAGGCTTTCTTCATCTGCAAAGAGCCAGAAAATCACCATCCTTGCAGATATGAACGGAAGCGCGCGTACTGTATCAATCGATGAAGAATTTTTAACGGATCTTTCATTCGGCTTTGTTTCCTTTAATGATGCACCCCGTTCAATAGCTCATGCAATTATTCCCGAACCTGAGAACTTAGTGTACTGCGCAAGGAAGATGGAAGAACTGCATGAACAGGGCGATGATTCTGTCCTTCTGGGGTATATGCCTGACTGCGACGGAGACAGAGGCAATATCGTTTACTGGAATGATAAGGAAAAAAAGGCTGAAGTCCTTAAAGCCCAGGAAGTATTTGCCCTTTCGGTACTCTCAGAGCTTTCATATACCGCTTACAGCAGGAACGCCTTCAGCCGTGAGGAGATGAAAAAACTAAAAACCGCAGTTTCTGTGAATGATCCTACATCTATGAGAATTGAAGATATTGCACACGCTTTTTCAGCAGAAGTACACAGAGCGGAGGTAGGGGAGGCTAATGTCGTCAACCTTGCACGGTCCTTACGGGATAAAGGATACAGCGTGCCTATACTCGGCGAGGGGTCAAACGGCGGCAACATTACCCATCCTGCGGCGGTCCGGGATCCTATTAATACTGTTTTTGCACTGCTGAAGCTTCTTACCATTAAGGATGATCCGGCCGCCGGAAAAAAAGGTTTGTATCATCTTTGGCTCGATGCGGAGGGAAAGGGAGATTCTTATTCAGAAAATTTTACCCTCACCGATATTCTTTGCTCTCTGCCGGCCTGGACGACCACCGGTGTATCTGAACAGAGGGCTATGCTTCATATTGCATCAAAAGATCATGCTCAGCTTAAAAAAGCGTATCAAAAAGTATTTAGTGAACAGTGGAAAGTAAAAAAGGAAGAGCTTAATACTAAATTCGGCATTGCATCCTGGAGAGCAATCTCAAATAACGGAATACATCAGACAAATAATCTTGATGATTTTTCACTTTCAGGCAGCGGCGGTTTAAAAATAGTATTTTCAGATTCATACGGAACCGATATTGCCTATATTTGGATGAGGGGAAGCGGAACTGAGCCGGTTTTCCGTGTTATATGCGATGTAAGGGGAAATACAGAAGGGGCTATCAGCATGGAAAAAGAACTTCTCGAATGGCACCGCAGCATGATACGGGCAGCTGATGTTGCCTAATTTTATGTACTATGGTATATTCACCCGTAGGATTGTTTATGCAGCTTCAAAACAGGATGTAAACATTCTTAGGATTAAGAGTAATAATTAACGATTCAAATACTTGAAAATTCTATGAGTATTGAACGTAAAGCTCCAGAGAGCAAGGTGGAAAAATGGGAGTACGCGGAGAACTTTTTACAACGCAGGTTGTTTTAGATAACCGTTCATATTTTTTTAATGTTAAAGAAAACCGTACCGGCGACGTGTTTCTTCAAGTTGTAGAAAGTAAAAACAAAGACGGTGAGAACTTTGACCGCCATGCCATAGTAGTTTTTGCAGAAGATATGCAGAAATTTTTTAAAGGATTGGATGAATCGCTAAGTTTTATCGATAAAGATCAAAAAGAGAGAAAGAAAAAAGCGCAGGAAAAAAAAGCTGCAAAAACGGCTCTGCATGCAAATCCTGAAGACGGGAAAAAGCGTGTGTATAGAAAAAAGACCGATGTAAAAACAGAGACGGAGGAGCGGAAACCTGACGGTATAAAAAGATCAGGCAAAGTTCATGTGGTATCAAAACGCGTAAAATAGCAAAGAGGAGGCTGAACTATGGATTTCTTTGATAAAATGAAGGATTTTATAGATAAGGGAATTGAAGTTTCAAAGGAAGCTCTTATAAAAGCCGGTTCAAAGGTACAGGATCTGGGCGACAAGGGTGTTACTAAGATAGAAACGGTTCAGCTTCAGCATAAAGTGGAGAAAGAATTCTCCCTTCTTGGACTGCAGGTCTGGGATGTTCTTTGTCAGCAGAAGGAAGGATCTATTCAGTCAAATGATGCGAGAATATCCGGAATAATGGATGAAATCGCACGGTTAAAGACCGAGCTGGAAAAACGTTCCGGTAAGTAATTTTATTTGAAAAAAAAGTAAAATAAATTGTAGAAAGCGCTTGACTAAAATAAGCGGTATGTGATACATTCATCAACGTCGCCGGTGAAGCACGGGAGTGCAGATATCGCAAACAGCGACAGAGTTTGACAGATAATAC
>JAEWSQ010000019.1 GCA_023398165.1 Spirochaetota bacterium
GAGCACACCGCTTTAGGGCAGAGATAAATAAGCAGGAAGAGTTTATTACCACAGATTAACACGGCCGCTTCGCGGACACAGATGTTAGGGCAGAGCAGGGAGAAGAGAGGAATATGTACATTCTCAACAAAAAAGGTATCTGTGTGTGGTTAAAGTTTTCTAAAACTTTAACCACCTGTGGTTCTTCCATCCATGATTATAATTAAGCATTTTAAAACAGGATTGGAAATACACATAAGCATATAGGATGTTTTAATATGCTCATTCTTATTCCCTGCCTGGTTTACAGCGGGTATTGTACAAGAAGAACGGAAGAACCACAGAAAACACCGATTATGGGGCAGAGCTGAAGAAGCAGGAAGAGTTTATTACCACAGATTAACACGGCCGCTTCGCGGACACAGATCGGATTGTGTCAAGATAGATAGGATGGCAGATGAATAAGGAATTAAAGCGCTTAAAAATTGATACATTGCAAGACAGGACGGTGAAGGGTTTTTAACCCGAAAGTTTTTTTTTCTGTGTTTATCCTGTTCATCTGTGGTTATCATTCTTCTATATCTTCCGTTTTTTATCAACTAATTAAAACAATCTTGTAAATACGAAACTTTACGAAAAAATACATAAACATTCTTGCATGCTCGAAACTTTCGTGATACAATAACGATAGATGATCTGTGTGGAGTAATGATGAAAATTGTACGTTCTGATTATATAAAAAAAATCCTCCCCTATATGAATAAGCCCGTTATAAAAGTATTAACCGGAATGAGAAGGATCGGGAAAAGTACAATTCTACAAATGCTTATTGATACTCTTCGCCAGCAGGGCGTGAGTGATGAAAGGATAATATATATCAATATGGAATCTATACGCTGGGACTTTATTAAGGATTATAAAGACCTTCATGCCTATGTGACAGAATATTTTAAGGATGTTTCAACTGAAAGTAAGTATGTGTTTATTGACGAAGTGCAGGAAATAAGAGAATGGGAGAGGGCGGTTAATAGTATGCTCTCTGAATTATATGCTGATATTATTCTTACCGGTTCGAATGCTCATCTTTTAGCATCAGATCTTGCAACATTTTTATCCGGCCGGTACATTGAATTTCCTATTTATCCCCTGACTTTTAAGGAATTCCTTAATTTTAGAGCAGGAAAGGATCAATCGCAGAGGGAAGCCTTTAAACTGTTCTTACGGTATGGAGGGCTGCCGGGTATTCATAATTTTGAATTAACAGATGAGTATGCTTTTCAATATCTGCAGTCTGTGTACAATACCCTTGTCCTCAAGGATGTTGTTTCAAGGCATGTCATAAAAGATCCGTCTCAGCTAGACTTGATTATCCGGTTTATATTCGATAATTGCGGGAATATTACAACATCAAAAAGAATATCAGACTATTTAAAAAATCAAAAAATATCCGTGTCGGTCGATAAGGTAATTAATTATCTTAAATATCTGGAAAGTGCTTTTTTAATAAAAAAAACGCCGCGTTACGATCTTAAGGGATTGCGGCATCTGGAAATATACGAGAAGTATTATGCCGGAGATATTGGACTGCGTCATGGATTTATCGGGTATAGAGACAATGATATATCCGGCATAATTGAAAATATTGTGTATCTGGAGCTTTTACAGCGCGGTTATTCTGTTCAAATCGGTAAATTTGATGATCTTGAAATAGATTTTATTGCTCAAAGAAACAACGAGAAGATGTTCGTCCAGGTTGCCTATTCTTTGCCGGATGAGAAAACGATAAATCGTGAATTTTCTCCGCTCGAAATGATCAAAGATAATTACCCGAAAATTGTTCTTACCATGGATGAGTTTCAAAGTATTGACAGAGGCGGCATTAAAAGCAAATACCTTCTGGATTTTCTGCTTGAAAGTTAGGAGTATCCGTAGATGGCGCAGATGTTTGAGCAGGGCTGAAGAAGGAAGCATGAGGATTGCCATGGATGGCACTGGAGTTATTCACTACAATTTGCGAGTTTTTGCGAAGCAAAATACTCAGTAAGTTAGGTGTACAGGAGGTATACCTAACTTAGCTCACGCAAAGACGCAAAGACGCAAGGATGGAATATCCGTAGATGGCGCCGATTATACAGATGTTAGGGCAGAGCTGAAGAAGCAGGAAGAATTTATTACCACAGATGAACACGGCCGCTTCGCGGACACAGATGTTTGGGTAGAAAAAGGAAGCAGGAACAAAATTATCTGCGTCAATCTGCGTAATCTGCGGATTATTTCTTCCTCCAGCTTTCAGGCGGTCCCAGGTATGATGCCGGGAGACCTTTTGCAGCAGGGTAGAGTACTATCTTTTCAAGAATGACTGCAGAACTCTGGGCGTATACGAGTAAACTGTTTTCTCCCTTTTCGAGATTAACAGTGGTTTTAAGAATACGTATATTGTTCATGACACTCGTGTTCCAGTCTTTATCATGCCACTCTGTATAATAATCCTTTGCAACGGTGTGTAATGATTCTTTTTGCCCCCCGTTGAGTTTAAATTCCAATACGTCGCTTACGCCCCTTACCGCGGGATTCCGGGGCGAAATGTAAAACTCAAGGCAGTATTGTGCAGTTTGGGAGGCTATGAACTCATACCTGACCCAGGGCGCATTATCAGTTTTTTTATGGCGGACAGGATACGATAACAGCGCTGTCCCGTTTCGTCCCAAATTCTCAATTGCCTTCCAGCCCATACCGTTATAGTCTTTCTTTTCAATGTATCCGTCCGGAAGCATGGATATATAATCCTGATGCTCAACATACT
This sequence comes from Spirochaetota bacterium, assembly GCA_023398165.1. GTDB lineage: Bacteria > Spirochaetota > Spirochaetia > Treponematales > Treponemataceae > JAAZLA01. The sequence continues at coordinate 2,783 of JAEWSQ010000019.1, forward strand.
GTCCCTTCTTAACATCCGTCTCCCCCGATGCGTGAAATTCCAGGATCACCTCTGTTGAATCACCGTTGTCGAAACGGAAAGTAACGGGAATACTTACTATAGAAGTATTTTTTATGAGTGTGCGGTCGCAGGAGAATAAAATACTAGTCTTTTCTCCCATGGACGGATCATGACGACCTGAGCAGACGGAACAGGAAAGCCAATCTTTTTTATTTTCAAGTTCGAAGGTAAAAGGAACGGAACCTCTGGAGTCTATGTCAAAAAAAACTTCACGGGTGTCAGGGCGGGTAAAGTCGTCATTGACGAGCGTTCCTCCTCCCTGCCAGTGAGCGCCCAGACTAAACGAGGGGGAACCGCGGAAGTACACAAGAACCTTACCCCTTGGCACGGGTACTACTTCCTGCACAACAGGATAGGTCCACGTATGATCATCCCACGAGCGGAATCCTGTATGTGCAGAGTTCATCATGTGTTTCCACTTGCCGCCTGCAAAGGCATGAAATTCTGCTATAATATCTGCATCGAGCTGAATACGCTTGCGGATTGATGAAGCATAACCGTTGGCGGAAGTACAGCCGAGTTTTGCAAGAGAGCTGTTTTGGCCGGCTTCGAGATTCATGAGAATATTATTGAATGAAACGGAGGCAGGATAGTAGATCATGCTGCAGTAAGCGTTCCTGCATGAAGAGGGAATACTCTCTAAAAGGTCTTCTGCTTTAGAAAGGAGATCTGATATTTGTGCGTGAATACGCTCTCCTTCATTAAAATGAACAGGATGATAGACCTCAGGCGACAGCGCTTCCGGCCTCCTCAATGCATTCCATTTTGAAAAACCTTCGAGGACATCAAGAGCGCTCTGTTTTTGATCAGGTGTTAAGCGGTTTCCAAACTGAATAGAAATCCAACGTTGTGCATATTCTACCGGGCTTTGTGTGTTTGTACTGCCCCATTTTTCAAAGTCATAGGCAAGATCCATAAAATAATTGAGCGGATACTCGACTCCTTTTAGATCCCCCACATTAACGATCCACATTTCGCGTACTCCTTCTTCCCATGCTCTGCTCATTTCCGCCCAGACCTTCGTAAGGCGCGTGGAGTTTTGCCATTCGTAGCTGACAGGAGCTCCGTGGTAGTCAAAGTGATAGTACATGCCGTAGCCGCCCTTATGTGACTCTGGAGGGAGGGCGCGGAGATTCCCGTAATTATCGTCGGCGAGCAGAAAAAGTACATCCGCTAGTTCATCCCAATTACGCAAACCTTCGCATCCATCATCGCCGAAAAAGAACTCTTCCACTTCTTTGTAAACAGCAAGCATTCTGGGAACCTTTGAGAGATCCGGATTTACCGTGCTGCGTATAAGATCATGCTGCACCTTGATGGCATTTTTCAGGACTGCGATATTGTCCTTCATTGTTGCATCCGGAGACAAGAGCTTGGAATCGTTCTCTCCCCTCATTCCCATGGTTATGACATTTTCAAAATTTTTACTGCGTTCAAGACCTTCTTTCCAAAACGCTGTTATGCCTTTTTCATTGGTTGAAAAATTCCATGCATTGCTCCCGCTGAATTTAGTATATTGTTTCTGCCATTCAACTCCGGCGCGGCACATGGGCTCGTGATGGGAAGCTCCCATGATAACACCCAATTCATCTGCAAGCTGCGCATTTTCTATTCCCGGCCCGTCCTGCCAAAACGAAGAGTTCCACATAGCCGGCCAAAGATAGTTCCCTTTGAGGCGAAGAAGGAGTTCAAATATTTTTTCGTATGCTTTTGCATTTACTCCTCCAAAGTGATCCATACACCAGTTGCCGAAGGCCGGCCATTCATCATTAATGAAAAAGCCGCGGTACCGGACCGACGGCTCTTTGGAAAGAGTCGAGTCTGAAATATCAATTGAAATACTTGATTGTTTTGGAGGATTAACATCGCCTATCCACACAAGAGGTGAGACACCGGCTTTTTCAGAAAGTGTGAATAAACCGTATATTAAGCCTCTCTTGTCGCTTCCTGCAATGACTAAAGCGCGTTTGATTCCAGTATTCCCCGTGAAGGGCAGCTGCACGTTTGCCATCATATAGCATTCTTTTTTTTCTTTGAGTGCCGAAAAATCCAGTTTCCCGCTTTTTTCTAACTCAGCAAGCAGAGCGCTCATTCCATAGATGCCCGTAATTATAACTGTTTGTGCACTGCTTTTAGCCGGCTCGTCTACTATTGCAGGAGTGATGCCGCAGACCTCATGAATATCATGAGACACCGAGTTTAAAACCCGGCGGATACCGGGAACACAGTCTGTGTCGATAATAACGGATAAAGCAGAACCATTTTCTATCAAGGGAAATAACATACTAGTCTCCTGGTATACATCTTTTCGATTCGTTTAGAGTATTTGAACATGATAAACTACCTTAGTAATAACCGCAAGCAGGAATTAATCGTATGGAGCGTGTAAAAAAGTGAGAATAAAAAAGAATGAATATTTAGAACGAACGTTCGTTCTAAATATTCATTCTAAAAACCCTTCTTTTGTGGTACTATGCATCTAAGGAAAAACTATGCAGAATATTATTGTCGATGAACTTTATAGCAGCAAAAAAGACTCATGCAGAATGAGACGGGCTGTGAGGGCTGTCATATATCAGGCCGATACGCTGCTGATGGTTCATTCAAAGGTAAACGGCGATTATAAATTTCCCGGAGGCGGAATAGAACAAAGCGAGAGCGATGCCGATGCTCTGAAACGTGAAGTCAAAGAAGAAACAGGGTTTTCTATCAGTTCGGTTGGCGAAAAAATACTTTGTGCGTATGAATACAGGTACTATGATGATGATGAGTTTGTAATGGAATCGAATTACTATCTGTGCAGCATAGATACAGTACAGGGTGAACAGAATCTTGATGAATATGAAAAGGATTTAGGTTTTATTCCGGTGTTTATAGCTAATAAGGAAGCATATAAAGTTAACGTAAGTCTATTGGGAAGTAAAAATGAACCCTCATGGACAAAGAGGGAAACAATGGTTTTGGAAGAACTGGCGAAAGTATAAGAAAATTGCTCTGCATAGTCAGACCGGCCGGACTATTCGTATACTATCCTGAGCATTCTCCATTACTACTTTTTACTGTCTGTTTCGTTCTGTGCGAGGCACCCCATATTCTGTGGTTTTCTGTGCAGGTTACTTAACTGACAGCGCAATCTCTTTGTAAATCATAGTATACATCCGGACTGCTCTTCTTTACTGTTTGTGCTGACAGTTTTCATGTATGTGCTGAATTTCTTTTGTTCATTTTCATCAAAACCTGTTACTCTGTTGTTTTCTATTCTGTCCAGATACGTTTCAGAATTATACGATTTTGATACAAAGCACAATACTTTTTCCCCGTCTGTGAGAATTACAACACTGCGGATGCCGGGAAAAAAATCCTGTCCTGTTTGAGCATAAAACATCATTCCTCTAAAATTTCCTTTTATACTTTCAATGTACTCAAGGGCGGAAAAAGAATTCACTGCATAACCGCAACCGCCTTCGAGATAGTAATAGGGAAGAAATAAAAAATCCCCGCTGCGTACAGTTTTTGTTGTATAAATCCGGGTCAGTATTTCTTTAACGTTGCTTTGAGGAAAATCATTAAGATGCGACAGTGTGATTATTGAACCGTCATTCAAGATGATACTTTCATGGTTTAAAAGAGGACTGTATTCTTTAACCGTATCTGCTTTATACATACTGATAGATTTCTCAATTGATAAGTCATGAGGCAATGTAAAACTGATATTATATAAACTGCTTTGCGTTTCCTCTGAAATAAGGCCTGCCGCTGTAATAAGAAGTATCAGCATAAGTGCTGTATTTTTTTTCATGATAGTTACTCCTTCACAATGTAATTGTATAAAGAAGAATTGAGCCGGTTTTTCTAAACGCAGCAATGTAAGATGTCATCTGGTTTTTAAAGGCGTCAGTATCTCTCTTCCCCACATAATCCAGACTCCGGCAAGAATTGTAATAGTTCCTATAGCGGTCAGCAGGTTCACTCTTTCATGTAAAAAGATAACAGCAAGAGAGGCTGCGAATACCGGTTTTAAAAAGAATACAAGAGAACCTTTACCCGCACCTATGCGTGAGAGTCCTGCAAAATAAAACGCATAAGCCAGCCCCGTAACAAAGAAAGCTAAGTATAAAACCCATCCTGTGATGCTTATGTCAAAAGTAAAAATGGGGCGTTTTGTTATTATGAGAAGCACTGACAGAATGAGGCTTCCTCCTAAAAAAGAATATGCATTCATTCGTAGGCTTCCGATTTTCCTGGAGATTTTTTTACCGAGTACAGAATACAAACCGAAAAAAACCGCAGAAAGAACAGCTAAAGCCGGGCTTAGCAAAGAAGAAAGAGTAAGCTGAAGCTTATTACATGAAATGAGAAGTGTGCCTGCGATTCCCAGAATTAGTGCAATTATTTTCCTTGCATTCAGAGGTTCCTTATCAATAAGAGACGCAAAGAGAGAGACGAAAATGGGGTTACAGCTGAAAAGGACAGCCGTAACTGCGGCGCTTGCGTTTTCTGTACGCAGACTTATATTAATTAATCCCATGCTTATAACAACATTGAGAATGCCCAGGACACAGCATAGAACAAAATCTTTCAAACTGATATATGCTTCTTTTTTAATAAGCGCAATTACAAGAAGCAGCAGTCCCCCGAAGAAGAATCGCAGAAAATTAATCTGAAATGCGTCGATGCAGGGTCCAATTATTTTATTTACTACCTCATACGTGCTGAAAAATAAAATAGTAGTAAGCAGCAGTATGTATCCTTCTGTATTTTTATTCATTATATATCCCTTATTTTTTTTCAACTAAATACAAGTATTCCTTTACATGAATATTTCTATCCCCAAGGTTTCTGCTTCCCCTGAAGGTATTATACTTTGTCTCGAGTACTTCGGTTTTACCAACGGTGTTAAGAATATTTACCATTTCTTCCCTCGTTATAAATCCTTCGGAATTAAAAGATATTAGAAGAAATTTAGCTTTCACTCTTTCCACAAGATTTTTCATGGCTTCCTTTACTCTCTGTCTTTTATTATAATCCGATCTCTTCCAGTCTGGGGGAATCCCTGAAACGTTACTTATCTCTTCGGGTCTCTTATAGTTGAGAAGAAGATTGAGCATAAAATAATTGGATCCGTACGGGTGCTGATTATACGGAGGATCAAGATAGGCAAGATCCACTTCCGGAACAAGTTCTGCAATAACATTTGCATCGCCACAACGGATGTCAGCCGTGCATTCAAAATTACTGAATACGGGAAGCTTTAATTCAATGTTTCCCAAAATACGGCTCAGAGCATCTTTGTTGTTACCTCCGAACTGTCCTTTTCCGGTTGCAGAATCCTTATAAAATCCTTTAAATACCCCTGATGTATTAGCGTGTATTGAAGCTTCCGATAAAAGAGGGGCAAGAAAAAAATGCCGTATATTTTCAGGAACAGTATTAATGAGACACCTCGCAGTATCCAGATACATGGCATTCCGCGGGGTGTAAAAACAGCGTTCACCCTTTTTAACATTGTACATATCGGACGGGGCATAGAGTTCCCGTATAAAACCGCCTGAGAGTTTTGAATCCTCAAGCTGTTGGATCAGTTTCGAGTGCCAGTGTTTTAGTAATGGAAAATCAACTTCGCTTTTATTGGTTAAGTAGCAGCGGTTTATAAGGCAGGCATATTCTTCAAGATCGTTCGTTATGAGGGTATGTGAATATTGTTTCAAGTAGCGTGATACACAGCCGCTTCCCGAGAAAACATCGAATGTACCGAGTTTTTTTGCATTGAGCCTCTCTCTTACGAGATCGATACCTCTTCCAATGAAGTTTAGAAGATACCGCTTATTGCCGAGATACGTTATAAGCTGATCGGTGAGAAAGGCTTCATGTTCTGTCTGTCCGCTGCTGCAATCCATAATTTGCCGAATTTGTTATTATCAGTATTCTAGTGAAGTATCAGTGTATCATTTTATACTGATAATAACAAATCATTACAACGGTAAACCGGTGCGTATATGCAATTTAAGCCTTCTGAGGAAGCATTTTTTGTTCTTCTCCGGCATCTTCACTCATTTCTGTACCGCCGGTATTCTGATCCTGATTATTCTGTGTGCTTTTTTTCTGTCCAAGGACAATAACTGAAAGTTCCTGTATAACGTTGTTTGTAATATCAACCTGACTCTGAAGTTCTTCCGCGGAGCTTGCAGTTTCTTCTGATGCTGCCGCGTTCTGCTGAACTACCTGATCAAGCTGCAGTATAGCCTGATTAATTTGAGTTATGCCTTCTTCCTGCTGTTTCCCCGCTGTTTCCACTTCTTTCGTCATTTCGCTCGATTTACTTGCACCGGCGAATATATCTTTGAAAAGGGCGGAAAGTTCTTTTGCAATTTTTTCAGCTTCGCCCGTCTTTTGAAGTGTTTCCTTAATAATTTGGGATGTATCTTTCGCACTCTTTGCGCTGCGGTTTGCAAGGTTCTTAACCTCGTCTGCAACTACCGCAAACCCGAGCCCCGCTTCTCCTGCACGTGCGGCTTCGACCGCTGCATTGAGAGCCAGCATATTGGTCTGGAATGCAATATCATCAATAATATCTATAACGGTTCGAATCTCGTCTGTTGCCTTAGCAATTTCTTCCATAGAACTGACCATCTTATCCATCTGCTGAGATCCTGTTGTTGTAGCTATGACTGCTCCTGAGGAAAGTTCTGTAGACGCCTTTGTGTTTTCAACATTGTGAGAGACAATTGAACTTAATTCCTCCATGGAGCCCGTTATTTCTTCTATACCTGCGGCCTGCTCGGAGGCTCCTGTTGCTATCTGCTGGGAACTTGAGGCAAGTTCATGGGATGCACTTGTAATCTGCTTTGATCCGGCAGTGAGTGTGTTTATAATTGCAATGATCGGTTTTGTGATAGATCGTGATAGTATAAATCCTAATAAAACGGAAAATAGAATACCCAAGGCAGAGATTAAACCTATAATAACTACTAATATGTTTGACTGTTTAATAGCCGTTTCCGGACGCTGTTTCCCGTAATACGTCATTTCGTATAAGGAAAGTGCTGAAATTGCCTCGCTGGCTTTATCGAAAGCCTGCCGGGCTTGTCCCGAAATAGCCATTGCGGATGCTTTTGTAACATAATCTTCAAGTGAAGTCCCGTTGTTTCTCATGCGTTTTACTTCGTTTAAATAGGCATCATTCTCTTTTAGCAAATTTTCCTGAGCAGCTTTGTATTCCTGGTAAAGTTTTTCTTCCTCATCTGTTTTCGGTAAACCGTCGTATTCTGCAAAAAATACCCTGTTTGAATTCCTGAATGATTCAATATTCGAAAACTGCCTGTTAAAATCTTCATCGGTTATCAGGGGGGAAGTGAGCGTCCGTACTGCCACCTTAATTCCCTCAAGATTTTTTTCTGCCGTTTGAAGTCCTGTAATTGCAGGAATATCTTCCTCTGCAAGCATTTTAAATATTCTGTTAGTTGTATTCAGTCCGAAAAAACCGAAAAACCCTACGGCGAGTGTTGCTAAAGCAGTCAGTGCAAAGCCTGATAAAAGCTTAAACGATAAACTTGTTTTCATTTTTTTCATCCTTGTTGAGAATAAATTCATTTCTAGCAAAGTCAAAAAGTAAATCCACCGAAAGTATAGGGCTGTAAATGTATTCTGTCAAACTAAATCATATGTTCATAATGCATGCGAAGGTACGGATATATAGGGTTAATACACTTTAAATTCTACCTGCGGATGTATGGGGCATATAGATTAGTTTCAGCGCCGCAAGGATGAGGCTCTAGCCGGCGCAGCATTGATACTTACTGCTTTACCCCATATTCCTGTGAGTTTTAGGGAAGGTTGGGAAGCACAATAAATATTGAAAATATTTAAAGCGCCGCAAGGATAGGAGGGGTTCTAGGGGAGGAAAAACTACGCGTCGCAAAAGTTGGTTTTCCTCCCCTAAGTAATGTGAAAAAATTCACAGAAAGAGTTTAAAAAGTATTGACAAAAAAAAAATAAAGATGTATGCTTTTATCAGGTTGTGAAATAATTCACAATAAATTACAAGCGCAGATTACTGCCTAAGGTGAGGGGATGAAAAAAAGCATTTCAAAACCGGCACGGGAACGTTTGATTCAGTTAGTCCGATTACTTGAGCAGGTGCAAAGTACGGAACATCTTTCTGTTATCACTTCCGCCGACATTGAAAAGCGTACCGGCTGGACTAATGCTACAATCCGCCGCGATATTTCACTTCTCGGCATTAACTGCGCAAGTTCTGCCGGATACAGTACTGCAGCCCTCATTGAGGCAATTAAAGCGGTATTAGATATCAGCAGAAGTGAAAAAAAATGCTGCATAGTCGGCTTAGGGCGGCTGGGGTCTGCTTTGCTTGAATTTGAAGGTTTTGCGCGTTCGTCTTTTAAGATAGCCGCAGGCTTTGATTCGAGCGTCAACCGTACCGAGATTCTGAGCGCTCCTTTCCCGCTGTATCCGACATCGAGGATGGAAGCGGTTATTGCTCAGGAGGGCATCGAGTACGCCATCCTTGCTGTTCCCGAACGTTCTGCTCAAGAAGCAGCTGACCGTTTATGTAAGTGCGGCATTAAGGGTATAGTAAATTACACATCGGTAGTTCTTCGTGTGAATGAAGGCACTATGGTGGAAAGTATTTCGGTAATAGATGCGCTGCAGAAACTGAGCAGCGCTGTATAAATCTGCTTTATGCGGAACATAATAATTTAAGTACAAAGAGGTACAGCTATGAGTCGAGTATTTAATTTTTCTGCAGGACCTTCGTGCCTGCCCGAGGAAGTTTTGCAGGAAGCTGCAAATGAAATGATGGATTACAAGGGCACCGGCCAGTGTGTTATGGAAATGAGCCACCGGTCTAAAGCATACGAGCCGATCATTGCAGAAACAGAAGCCTTAGTACGCGAGCTCATGAATGTTCCTGCCAATTATAAGGTTCTTTTCCTTCAGGGCGGTGCAAGCCAGCAGTTTGCCATGATTCCTATGAATCTTAAGAAAAAAGGCAAAGCCGCTTTCATCGACACCGGTGTATGGGCTAAAAAAGCAATTTCAGAAGCACAGAAGTATCTTGAAGTTACTGTTCTTGCTTCTTCAAAAGATAAAAACTACAACTATATTCCCAGGGTTGAAAAGGTAACAGGTGATTATGACTATGTGCATATAACCATGAATAATACTATCATGGGAACAAAATATGAGTATTTACCCGATACCGGCTCTATTCCCCTTGTCGCTGATATTTCCAGCTGTGCTCTTTCCGAGCCCCTCGATGTAAGCAAGTTCGGCTTAGTGTATGCCGGTGCTCAGAAAAATCTTGCTCCCGCAGGTGTAACCCTTGTTATTATCCGCGAGGATTTAATTCCGGAAAACGGAATCCCTGGAACTCCGACCATGCTTGAGTATAAAACACACGCTGATAATGACTCAATGTACAATACTCCTCCCTGCTGGACTATTTATATCATGGGTAAAGTTCTGCAGTGGGTTAAGAAAAACGGCGGTGCGGAAGGCATGAAAAAACGCAATGTTGAAAAAGCAAACCTGTTGTACAACTACTTGGACTCAAGCAGCTACTACCGTGCTACTGCACAAAAAGGAAGCCGCTCGTTAATGAACATTCCCTTCCTTACGAAAGAAACCGAGGAAGAAAAAGCAAATGCCGTTAACAAAAAATTTGTTAAACAGGCGGAGGAGGCAGGTTTATTCAATCTTGCAGGACACCGTTTGGTCGGCGGTATGAGAGCGAGCATCTATAATGCCATGGGTCTTGACGGTGTAAAAGCCCTCATTGCCTTTATGGACAAATTTGCTAAAGAAAACGCATAAAGCAAAAATCTAGAATAGGCCGTCATACTAATGCCGGCTTATTCTAATACAAGTTTGCGTTGCAAACTTTCTTTAATAACGGTACTTAATAAGGAATATTTCATGTACAAGATTCAAACGTTAAATAAGATTGCTTCGGAAGGACTTGCAAAGTTCCCCCGCGATGATTATGAAATTGCCTCGGAAATACTGAATCCGGATGCAATTCTTCTCCGTTCGGCAGATATGCACGAGATGACCCTTCCTGCTACTGTTAAAGCAGTTGCAAGGGCAGGCGCAGGTGTAAATAACATTCCAGTTCCTGCTATGACAGAAAAAGGTGTTGTTGTTTTTAATACACCCGGAGCAAACGCGAACGCTGTAAAAGAACTCGTTATTGCCGCTCTTCTTTTTTCAAGCCGTCCGGTAATTGCTGCCAATAAATGGGCTGCCGGTCTCATCGGCAAGGGCGACGAAATTCCTGATCTTGCCGAAAAAGGAAAGAGCCAGTTTGTGGGTCCGGAAATTATGGGAAAAACCCTCGGTGTTGTAGGCTTAGGTGCAATAGGTGCAATGGTTGCCAATTCTGCCGTAGACCTCGGCATGAATGTTATTGGTTTTGATCCCTTCATTTCTGTGGATGCAGCATGGCTTTTAAGCCGCTCTGTACAGAAGGCGGAAAGTCTCGATGCTCTTTTAGCAAAGTGTGATTATATTACAATTCATGTTCCCCAGACTAATGAGACTAAGGGATTCATTAATGCTGATAAAATATCAGTAATGAAAAAAGGCGTACGCATCCTTAACTTCGCACGCGGCGGTCTTGTTGTAAACAAAGACATTCTTGTAGCTCTGGATTCGGGTAAGATTGCCTGCTTCGTATCTGATTTTGCTGATGAAGACCTTCTTAAAAATGACAAGGTCATCTGTCTTCCCCACCTCGGCGCTTCTACGCCGGAAGCGGAAGATAACTGTGCATTTATGGCTGTCGATCAGCTCCGCGATTTTCTTGAAAACGGCAATATTGTCAACTCCGTTAATTTTCCAAAGGCAAAGCTTGATGAGGCAATTCCCGAAGGTGGAACGCGTCTGTGCATAGCCAATAAAAATGTTCCGAACATGGTAGGCCAGATAACAACCGTGCTCGCAAATGAGAAGATGAATATAGCCGCTATGGTCAATCAAAACAGGGCGGATGTTGCTTACAACCTAATTGATGTGGAAGGAACTGTTACTCCTTCAGCAATAGATAAGCTAAAAACGATTCAAGGTGTTATTACTGTACGTGCAATAACACGGTAACAGCATCATCTGCAGAAACCCCGGAAACGGGGTTTTTTTTATGTCATTGTAGCGTAAAAGACGGAAAAATCAATGTAATTGTGCGAAAAAGTGTAAAAAACACCATTAAAAGCGGAGAAAAGCAGTATATTACATTGAAATCATTAAAAAAATATGGCATACTTCCCGGACATTATAGTTTGTACCTGGGAGTGATTTGTGGTGAATAAGACCAAGAAAAGCCGGCTTCCCGATTTATTCAAGATGTTTTTAGGGCCGGTGCTTTTTTCAATCTTTCTTGCGGTCTCTTGTGTTTGTGTTTCTTTATATGTGCCCTCTGGTCAGTCAAATAACGATGCAATACTTACGGAAGAAGAATCAGGGACTGTAGAAGACCTTGTGCAGTCAAATCAGGAAATGGAAGGGCTGAAAAATCCCAATGCCGTTGATCCTGTCGACTATCACAAGATTGTAGTTAATCATAAGCAGCAGGCGGATTTAGGCCTAACCCTATACCGCTCTTTAAAATCGAGGGCTGCTGTAGTTTCATTTTACAATAAAATTACACATAGTACCGATGTAACTCTGGCTATTATAGAAAATGCCGATGTAAATGACATTCCGCTTTCTCTGGCGTTCGCACTTGCATACACGGAAAGTTCGTATAAAACAAGAGCTGTTAATAAAAACAAAAATGCATCAGTCGACCGCGGTTTATATCAGTTAAACAGCAATTCTTTTCCCAAACTTGCAGAATGGGAGTTCTATAATCCCTATACCAGTGCAAAATACGGACTTGCTCATTTAAGATTTTGTCTTGACACCGCCGGAAACGAGACTGCCGCTCTTGCAATGTATAATGCAGGAACAACAAGAGTCCGTTCAAACGGAACGCCTCAAACTACCTTGAATTATGTTGATTCCATCATGAATTACAGGGCAGGGCTTGATGCGCTTTTGACAACGCAAGTGGCGGTATTGTATGAAAATGAACTGTCGTCAATGATTGCTATGGTTAAGTCTAATTTAGAATAACTACAGGCTTGTGATTCTAAGAAAGCATTTTTGAGCTGTCAGTGTACGGATAAGTATTTTACCTGTTTCTTTTTCGTATACGGCAGTTCCGACTCCGTCAAATTTTTCAATTCTGCAGCCTGAAGTAAACCAGATATTTGGAATGCAGATTTCTGTACAGGGACTGCCGTCAGCCGCACAGGCTGTACTTTCCCATTCCATTTCAAAAAAATTCATGGCATCGCAGCTGTACTGCATGGAGATCAGTGTGCCGCAAAGGCGGCTCGGGTAGGGCGATATTTCATCGCTGAGAGGAATGCTGTCCTTATCTATAAAAAGATAGTGTTCATGTTTGCTTTTTAATTCATCAATAAAACAAGTTTGAAAAGGTTCTAAAAAATCACTGGTAAAGTTAATTTCGTGTCCGTCTGCTTCTATGAAGAAATCTTTGTGCAGGAGCACCGGTTTCTGATTAACCACAGTCCATACCCCTCTCGTTTTCCACGGGCATTCTCTTCCGTCAAGAAATACAGATTCACCAAAGGCTGACGGATCCTTTGAAAATTTATTTTTCGAACCGAATCCGGATGCCTTTGTAATCAGATCAAACTCGCTGTCTATACTGGTTCCCGTAAATCCGCTTTCAGCCGAATTACCGGTATCGAATCCTATAACACAGCGGCAGTCCTTAATGCGTCTTGCACTGTGTTTCATGGCGGTTGTAAAACGGGACTGAAAATAATCCTGAATATTTTCACCTTCGACCAGAAAATCCTGAGTAAAACAGTTTCCGGCAAAAAAAAGGGTTTTGAATGTTAAAAAGGCATAACGCCTCAAATCTTCATCTATGAGTTTTTCCATCTGTATTCCGCAAGATTCAAGAACCCAGCGGGGAAGGGATGCTAATTTCTTGTCCGGAACAATGAGAACTTGTAAAGGATATTCTTCAATTATTTTGAGGCAGACCCGCAGTTTTGCCAGGTATTCCTCGTTGTACTGCTCTATTTCTCCGCCTTCCACTGCATTCCACGGAAGGGTAATATAGATAAGATTATACCCTCTTTCTACAAGGTTCCGGCAGTAATCATGAGCGTTTTCCTCAAGAAACGGCAGATTCGTGGTTTTTTCATTTTCCAATGTACAGCCGTGAAACATGCACACTCTTCCATAGATATCTTTAATGCCGCTGTTGCCGGGAAAAAAAGTTTGTTCATATTTCACAATTAGACTCCATTAATCATTTCTAAACAAAACAAGACCACCGGCTGAGGGTTATTCAGCAAAGGTGGTCTCTAGATACCGCATAGAGCGGCACAGGGAAAATACCTGCAGTTTTATTCAGTTAAAATACGGATAACTTCTGCTTTATCGTTTGTCTTAAGAATTTCCTGTCTTTTCTCTGCACTCTTAAATAAAAGGCTTACCTCAGCAAGAAATTGAAGATGCGGACCAGTTTTGTTAACCGGAGATAACGTCATAATAAAAATTCTGCACGGTTCCTGATCGAGTGAATCGAAGTCGACAGGATTATCTGATACACCGATGCATGCTACGAGGTCTGTTACAGTATCAGTTTTTCCATGGGGAATAGCTATACCGTGTTTCATACCTGTTGACATTTTTCGTTCACGGTCGAGAACACATTCACGGGCGGCTTTTTTATCGGTTACTTTACCGGCGGCAATAAGAATCTCCAGCATTTCATCGATGATTTGTTCTTTTGTTTTGCCCTGTAAATGAAGATTTACAGTTTCCGTTGTTAATACAGTTCGTAAGTTCATATGATGAGTTTACGTTTACTTCATGTAAAAGTCAAGCAAAAAAAAGGTAATTTTTATTAAAATCAGGCTAAAATACATAAAAACGAAGTCAAAATTGTACATTGGTTGCGGTTTTGTGATATACTTCGCAAATGGCAGATATACAAAAATTCTATGCTGATGTTCAGCGGATTCAGAAACATACACGGGCCGCTTCCGGTATTTATAACGCACGCGAAGTAACTTCACAGCTGATGAGGCTATTCGAATCTAATACGCGCGGTCTGGGGGACTTGCCCCTTTCAATACTCGAATACTGGAAAAAGACCTACATTGACTGCTCTGCACAGCCTGATAATGAACCGGTTCAGGCGCATATAGACTGGCTTGCAGTTGTTTTGTGTTTTCTGGACGGTGAACTGGATGCTGATCAGGATATTCCCCGTAAAGATTGGAAAGAGCTTGCTTCGTTGATTAACTATGAAGCGGAGGAAATTCCTATAGATGTTCTATCTGCAATGATGACCACTCTGGTCGAAAAGAAAGCCTTATAAAAAAAGGAGGTCTTCCAACCGGATGGTTTTTATCTGAGCGGTAATATCGGCAGAGGTATTTGTTCTCAAATAATGAAGACAGCATTGTATGTCATCCTCTCTGCATTGTTTTAACGAACTAAGCGCCTTCCTGTATAACGCCAGCTGTGCGCAGTGCCGTGAAATATCCTGGGTTGTGTCTGTTTTAAAATCCACAAGATAGAAAACGCCATTAAAACGAAAAGCGAGATCTATGCTGCCGGTAATAATCCTGTGGCTTGTTTTATCTGTATTTTCAATACGCATTTTAAACGCATATTCATTTTTTCTCCATGATGCATTCTTCGCCTTCTGTCCTAACTCAGTCTGTAAAAAATCAGCTGCCATTTTAAAGGCTGAGTGTGTTACCGTTTCTAGCTGTTTTTCCGATAACACGCTTGTTATTTTCCCCGGCAGGGTTACAGGAAGTCCTGTAAAAATGGATTCTGCATAGGAATGGGCTATGGTTCCGAAATCCTCGTAGCCGAATCTAAGATCCTTCATAGAGGCAATAATATCATCAATAGCGGAATATTTTTGACCTCTGCCGTATTCTATGTCAGTCCCCTGTTCTGTGTTTCCCTTGCCCGTATGCAGTGAACTTGGGTTTATATGAAAATCCTGTTCGCTGTGATCACTTTTTTCCGGAATACTCATGTAAAGCGGATGAACAAGGTTTTGAACGGCCAGTTTATCAGCTGCTATTGATTTGCTATGTAAGGCGGAGACCCCGCTTTTTGTATACTGCGGTATTTCTTCTATTATAAAGGGTCTGCATACTGCGCCGGATGCTGGTTCCGTTTGTTCTATGAATCCGTGCATTGCCGGAAAGAGGAGCGAGGAAAAATTGTTTTGCGGTATACAGAATAAAGGTGTAATATTGGCGTTGGAACTATCAGATTTTTTATGTGTCATGGCATTCTGCAGCGCTGCAATACTGCTTTCAAACTTGTTCAGCTGATTGCCGTAGTCATCAGTTGTCTTAAGAAACTTTTGAGCGCTTTTCGGTACAGAAATTACCGATGTGAGAAATAGTAAATCCACGGCCCGTGTCATTGCAACGTATAAGAGCCGTCTGAGCTCCGCATCACGCATGACGTTTTCTTTTTCACGGCTTCGTGTAAAAAAGTAATTGGCTTTGCAGTCCGGAATGCTGCTTGAACTTTCCAGATTCAGGCAGACTCCAAATTCCTTGTCAAAGAAGACCGCTTCGTTATTGGTATCGTTCTTCCCTTTGTCGGAAAGACCGCAGACAAAGACGACGGGGAATTCAAGCCCCTTGCTTTTATGTATGCTCATAAGTCGGACAGCTCCGCTTCTTTCAAGGGGAATATCCATACCGGTGAGCGCGGAATCATTATTCTGAAGTTCATCAAGAATATCTATAAATGAGGAAAGCGTTTTTCCTTCACTGTCAATTCTGCGCGCCAGTTCAAATAAAAAGTCATACAGCTCGCCGTATTGTGAAACTTCATTGTTCCACAATGTTTCAAACCTGTAGCCCTCCGTGTACCAGATCCGGGTTATAAGGCCGCAGACGTTCGAGCTTTTTGCAGCACTGCATAATCTAGTATACAATTCACGGCCTTTTCTATAAAAATACTTATCAGCAGTTTCAAGAAAATTTTCCGTTTCAGTATCAAAGGGTAGGGATTTTTCATTCCAATGTGCAAGGCATATGTGAACACCATTTTGTCCCAAATGCACAAAAGGCGAGTGGAGAACTGAAGCATAGGAAGAAGTATCTTTGGGAAAGATAATAAGACGCAGCAGTGAGAAAATATCGTTTACGGGAGCATCTGAGAAAAAGCTTTGTATGCTTTCGCTTATATACGGGATTCCAAAACTCCGCAAATATTTCTCATAATAATACTGATTCGTATACGTTCTAAACAGAACTGCACAACTTGCATACGTATATGTACCATTTGAGGACTCTATGAGCGTTTTAATTTTTTGTGCGGTAAAAAAAGCAAGGGTTTCTTTAGCATCCAGAAATTCTTCTTCCGCCTCTTTGTGTACCGGTTCCTGTATTTCTGTTTCAGTTTCACCGCTTTCTGAATCTTCCGTACCGCCTGCTTCTTCCGAATCGTAGAGGCATATTGTCACCGCGCTGTGTAAGCTCTTTAAACCGTCTAGTTTGTCGCCGTTGCACTGTATCGGAGTATATTCCGCCTCGAACGGGGGATATTCAATTCCTTCTGCCAGGTGTTCTTTTTTTATGAAAATAGAACTGCGCTGCGTGCGGATTGGAAGTTCAGTGTTGACTTCATTAGGGGAAAAAGGATAATCAGAACCGCCGAAGAGTGAATTAAATGAAGAAACAAGGGAAGGTGAGGAACGGAAATTCGTTGAGAGTGTTACACTTGAATCAAAGATATTTCTCAAGGATCTGAATACTTCGACATCCGCTCCCCGGAAACGGTAAATGGACTGTTTCTCATCACCCACAAAAAATAGTTTCCCAGGACACAGATCATCAATCCGGGGTATGGACGGTGACATATCTTTCCCAAGCTCTGAAGCCTCTTTCTCTGCAAGGAAAAAAAGCATGTCGCGCTGCTGTTCATTGTCGTCCTGGAATTCGTCGATCATGATTGCTTCGGCGCTCAGCTTTTCGGTTTCGCGGATATCATAATTTGTTTTTAGAATTTCAAGAGCAAGATCTGAGACATCTTTAAAAGTAAGAATTCCGCTCATTCGTTTTGCATCATTATATTCGCCTTGGAATTCATCGAGAAGCATCATTATGTCACGTATCACTCTGTAATTTAAAATAAAACTGCATATTCCCGAAAGCTCATCATAATGAAGGCGTATCTGTTCTATGCAGGGTTTAATAAGATCAAACGGATATTTTGAGGCCTTGACGGATACTTTTTTCAGTATATATACCCCGTTCATTGAACGGGTAAGATCCTGCTCAAAAGCAGAATCCTGAGCGGACATGTACTGTACCAGTCGTGCATGTTCAGGGAAAGAAATATCCGATTTATTAGAAGTGAGGGCTTTTTCTAAATCGGTGAATGAAGATTTAGAATGCTCGCTCACGGGAATTTCTGTAAAGAGCTGTGCAGCTTCCAGTGCCAGGGAGGAAATTTTTGAGGTAAGAATTTTATACTGGTTTACTACTTCGTCTTTCTGGCGGTTAAAAAGATTTTCAAACGAAATCGGAACGGCAATACTCGTATGATTAACCATCACCGATGCAAATAATTCCTGCGCTGTCTTTTCTATTTTACTTGTTCCGATAAACTGCTGAAGAGAAGGATTAGTGCGGTGTTTAAGTATGAAGGGAATTGCCCTCTTCTGTGCAAAGTCCCGGGCTTTATCGGGATCTGTAACGAAGTCCGGACTTATTCCGAAAAATCTTCCGCCCCGTTTTACAAGCGATGCGCAGTATGAATCGAGTGTTTGAATTCGCGCCGTATGAAAATTCTCAACGGCTTTCTGTGCAAGTCTTGTTGTTTCATCCTGATCCTTGTGCTGTGAAAGATTTTTGAGGGTTGCATAAATTCTTCCATACATTTCAGAAGCAGCTTTGTCGGTAAAAGTGAGGGTTAAAATTTTGTCCACAGGAATTTTCCGGACAGCAACGAGATATGCAAAACGGAATGCGAGCACTCTGGTTTTTCCTGAACCCGCGCCTGCTGCGACGACTGCATTCTTGTCAATCTGTACAGCCTTTATCTGCTGTTCATCCAATATTTCTTTCAGCATTTTAAAAGCAGTACTGTTGTTTTCTGTCATTGTACTGCCTCCTGTACATCCGGCCTTCCAGTACCGGATGCAGAAACCGAAAGTACTTTTGTTCCTCTCATGGCGGTCTTATCACCGTCTACTATGAATGTTGTTCTGCACACAGTCTTATGCCTGCATGATGCGCAGGTCTCATATGGAATATCCTCGCTGAGAGAAAAAATATTATTGCCTATATTCTGCTTAAAAAGTTCAATACTCAAATCAAGCGCCTTCAGCGTGTCTGTAAAATTAACAGGACAGCCGTTTGAATCATCCGGAACACGGCTCACTCTCCATTTTTTCTGAGACGGATTAGTCCGGCTGGTGAGGGTGTTAACGGTCTGCCCGAGAAGCGGCATAATTTTTTTCTGATGAATACTGCAGAAGGCTGCCCCGTAAACCTGCTTTTCCTCATTGTATTCGAAAAGTTTACAATACAGTGGAAGCTGAAAATCGCTTAACGGCGAATTATTTACAGATAAACATACATTTCTCTGGGGCATAATACTGGTTTTAAAATCGATAATCCATATGCCCTGAGCTGTTTCCAAAACCAGATCTAGAATCCCCTTGAGTATATGATCCCCGCAGTCGATGGAATATTCTTTCTCTGATGATACTACCTTTGAGCTGCCGAAAAAAAGCAGAAACTCCGATAAGAAAGAAGAGAGTTTTTTATATAGTGAAGGCGACTGCGCTTTTACTACCTGTACGGTTAAATCGCTTATTGCTTCATCAGGAAAACATGAAAAAGGAAAAGAACTTAGTATATGACCGATGCTTTCCTGTAAAACCTCATCTGCATCATCGGGAAGTACGAGCGAGCCCTGCGGCAGTTTTTGTTCGGTGTAATTCATGAAGAATTCATGCAGCACCGCATGATATATTGTACCTAAAAAAACATCATCCACAAGGTTAGCTTCCAGACTGACCGGTTTAAGTGTAAAAATGTTTTTATATAAGAAACTCAAGGGACAGGTAAAGTATTCACGGAGAGCCGTGGCATAGATTTTCATCTTCTGCGTTTTTTTGTCCTTGAGGAACGTAAGCACGCGGTTGTGCGATATACTGTCGAGTTTTACAGGTTTACGCAGTTCCGGAAGAGGAATAAACCATTTTAAAAAGCTTTCTTTTTGTATCCGGTATAGATACTCGACGGAATGGGCTCCCCCTCCGGAGAGCAGGGAACTGAAAATGGTTTTTTCACTAATAAATGAATCATTATAGGTACAGGGATCTTTAGCAATGGTAAAAACATTGTGAGGCAAGGACCATCCGCTGAAAGTTTTTGTGCAGCAGGAAAAACGGGCATGTGAAAGACAGTATAACACGGTAAATTGGTCAGATACATTTGAATCTTCAATATGAAGAGCATCACGTTTAGTGCGTGAAAGAAAATCAAGCGGTTTATACATTACAGAAATTTGCTTTTGTCCGGCATTTATGACAATAGAATGATCAAAGGGTGCTCCCGCGGCAGTTTTATACGGGAAAATGTGAACGCCCCTGAGCTGTGTCTGTGCAAGATATTCACAGGAATCCAGGTACCGGCAGAAAAACTGCAGAGGATTGAGCGGAATTACATCTGAAAATGTTTCCTCGAGGGATGAAAGCTGCATCAGTTCTGTAATACAGCGGCTTAGTACGAGGTCCGTTTCTTCGGTGCATAATGACGGGTCAAAAAAAGCGTGTTTAAATGCAAAGTAGGATTGTCTTAAAGCACTGAAGGTTTTCGCTTCGGCGAAACTCATGATGGAATCTTTTAGAAGGCGGTAAAAAGCGGAAACAAATCTGTCTTGTACTGTACCGAGTGTTTTTTCCCAAATGTCCACAAATTTTCCATCTGTCTCATACGGACACAGACAATTATTTGTAATACCGTACTGGAGAAAAATATCAATGCTGCGTCTTGTTTCCTCTTTCCATGGAAATACCGTATTTGTAAGCAGCTGCTTTAATGATGCAAAGGAAAACATTTCACTTCCGCACTGCATAATGAGGCTGAAAAGATTACCGGAAGGATAAGAAGAGAGCGTTTTTCCCGCTCTCAGCTGATACGGTATGCCCCTTAGCGAAAATTCTCTTGTAATGTACGGAAACAAGTCCTCAATTCCGGGAACATGGACAGCTATGGAAGTATAGGAAATGTTTTGGTCTTCTCTAAGCGAGCGGATATACATTGCTGTCTTCCGGATTTCCTCTCTTGCATTATCATACTCAAATGCGGTGAGTGAAGCTTTGTAATTATCTTTAAAAGGCACCTCAATTATGGTAAAATTGGGAGCCTGAGAAAGAATTTCCTTATACTCGCCGTAATCCTGAAGAATTGACGGGAAGAACAGATAATAGTGCAGACCGTCATCGCGGAAAGGAGGCTTTTCCCAGGTAGGTTCAAAAAGGGAATGGGAATCGAGAAATGAAGTATACTCATTCATGAGCGTCTGTAAATCAGTATCTTCCGCATCGGAAATGGAACGTGTTTTTTCCTTCCATGATGCAAGCTGCGGTAAAAGGGAAGATAGCCAGCCGGAAAAAGAAGAACCATAAAAGGCGTAATCCTGAGGTATGAGAGAAGTAAACAGAGGTTTGTTTTCTTCTGCAAGACTGATATTTCTTTCTATAATTTTCAGGGCAAAAAGTTTCCGCACGGAGGAGGGAATGCTTGTCTTATTCTGCTGCACAGAACGGACGGCACTCGATTTAAATGTATCCCATGCAATAAATCTTTCAAGGGCAACAGCCGTACATCCACTGAAAAATAGCGCTTTCTCAGCCCACATAAGAGCTGTAACCTGCGTTGGAAACACAAAAACCGAGTTATCATCTTGTATATGCTGCTTAATAATTTCTTCCACCATAGGCAAATTACAGTATACCATAAAATTCAGTAAAACGGATTGTTTTATTTTAAATATCCTTAAGGTTATATAGTTTTTTAATTTGTACTATGTTATACTTCAGCCCATCATGAATGAAATACGTGTTTTCCCGGGGAAGCCTCTTCCGCATGGAGCTTCAATAGTAAAAGACGGCGTGAATTTCAGTGTATTCAGCCGGAATGCCGAAAAAATCTGGCTCGATATTTTTGAAAATTCCCGTGATGCAAAACCGGTTCATTCATTTGCCCTCGATTCAGCCCAGCATAGAACAGGTGATGTATGGCACATAATGCTCAAGGGTTTGGGCGCCGGTGCACTGTATGTATACAGGGTTGAAGGTCCTTTCGAACCTCATAACGGACACCGTTTTAACAAAAATAATTATCTTTTGGATCCTTATGCAAAGGAAATCACCGACTGTTCGCTTTTCAAAAACCTCCCGCCTGATTATACCGTTCCTGTGGATTCTGTAGACATTCGTTTAGGTAAAATACCGTCTGCTGAGTTTTTCCCGAAATGCGTTGTTATTGATGATGACGAATTTGACTGGCAGGGAGACCTGTGCCTGAATCATCCGCTTAGGATGAGCATAATTTATGAAACCCATCTTAAAGGATTAACCGCTAACAAAAATTCATCTGTATCTCATCCGGGAACTTACCGCGGGATGATTGAGAAAATTCCTTATTTGAAGGAATTGGGGATAACGAGTGTAGAGCTCCTTCCCATTCAGGAATTCGATGAATATGAAAACACCAATATAAATCCCAAGACAGGGGAGCGCCTGAAGAATTACTGGGGCTACAGCACTATCTCTTTTTTCGCACCGAAAGTCTCGTATTCGAGTGATCGAAAACCTGGAAGCGCCGTACATGAGTTTAAAGAAATGGTACGTGAAATGCACCGGAACGGGCTTGAAGTAATTCTCGATATCGTTTTTAACCACACCGCCGAGGGAAACGAAAAAGGCGTGACGATTAATTTCCGGGGTTTTGATAATTCAATTTACTATATTTTGGAAAAGGATAACAAACAGTACTATACCAATTATTCGGGCTGCGGCAATACGTTCAACTGCAATCATCCTGTTGTCAGGACGTTTATTATAGACTGTCTCCGCTACTGGGTATGCGAGATGCATGTTGACGGTTTCCGCTTTGATTTAGGTTCTATTTTAGGGCGCGATCAAAACGGAAAGCTCATGGAAAACCCTCCTATGCTCGAGCGGATTGCAGAAGATCCCGTGCTCCGCCACACGAAAATAATCGCAGAAGCCTGGGATGCAGGAGGCGCGTATCAGGTAGGGTGGTTCCCCGGAGGCAGGTGGGCTGAGTGGAATGACCGTTTCCGGGATGACATCAGGCGGTTTTGGAGAGGTGATGATTACTGTGCCTCATCAGCGGCAACAAGGGTTACAGGCAGCTCAGACTTGTACTTCAGAGACGGCAGAAAACCGTTCCATTCTGTCAATTTCTTAACGAGTCATGACGGATTCACCTTAAATGATCTTGTTTCGTATAATGGAAAGCATAATGAAGAAAACGGCGAGCATAATAAAGACGGAAGCGATCACAATGTAAGCTTCAATTACGGGTTTGAAGGCCCGACAGTAAACAAGAAAATTGAAAAATTACGCATACAGCAGATAAAGAATATGATGCTGACACTTCTTCTTTCCCAGGGAACTCCTATGCTTCTCTCCGGGGACGAAATGAGAAGAACACAAAACGGAAACAACAACGCCTACTGTCAGGATAATGAGATGACCTGGATGGACTGGTCTCTTAAGGATAAAAACAGCGAACTCTTCCGGTTTGTCAAAATGGCAATAGACTTCCGTCTGAGGCACCCTGCATTCCGGCGTCCTGAATTTTTTGCAGGCCAGGATCATTCCTACAATACCCTCCCCGATATTTTCTGGTACGATGAGGAAGGAAAGGCTCCCGACTGGTCTAAACTTAATCATTTTATTGCATTTTATATAGATGGAAGTCATGCAGAAATTTTTACAGATATTGACGATAATGATTTTTATGTCATGTATAATACATCTTCCAAAGATAAGACGGTAATAATTCCTCCCGCTTTGGGGAAAAAGCAATGGTACAGGGCTGCCGATACTTCCGCTTCTTTTCCCTTGGATTTTCTCAATGCCGGCGAGGAGGAAATTGTTCTTCCTCAAAACAGATATATTCTATGCGCCAGAAGTATGGCTGTGCTGCTTTCAAAATAAAACCATCTCCTGTCTGACTTTACTTGACAGCACGTTTTATCCTGTTTATTATAAACCTGAGTTTTAGACAGGAGTTCTCATGAAATTTGACAAACAGAGATTTAAGGATAATTTAACGGCACGTTTAAAGCGGCAGTACGGCAAGGATATTACACAGGCGAATAAACATGATTTATTTGATGCCGTTTCCGCATCCGCTCTTGAGTTCATTATGGATAACTGGATGAAAACAAGGCGTGAATATGAGAAAAAGCCGGTCCGCAAGATGTTCTATCTTTCTGCTGAATTCCTGATGGGCAGAGCAATGAGCAATAATTTAATAAATACTCAGATTATGGACAGCGTTGACGAGGTTCTTAAAGAAATGAATATAGAGTATACGTCCATAGAGGATCAGGAACCCGACGCCGGTCTTGGAAACGGAGGTCTGGGACGTCTAGCCGCATGCTTCCTTGATTCTCTTGCAACGCTCGATTATCCCGGGCACGGATACGGTATACGGTATGAGTACGGAATGTTTGAGCAGAAAATACAAAACGGATATCAGATGGAGTATCCGGATAACTGGTTAAAACACCGTGATCCGTGGGAAATAAAGAGATCGGATCTTGCTGTGGAGGTCCATTTCGGCGGAACAATTGCTTCGAAACGGGGGCCTGCAGGGCGTGATGTTTTTTACACCGAACATACAGAGGTTGTTACAGCAACACCGTATGATATGCCTATTGTCGGTTACGGCACAAACACCGTAAATACGCTGCGGTTATGGCAGGCGACATCTCCCGACGGTTTTGATCTGCAGCTCTTTAACGATATGCAGTATCACCGGGCTGTAGAACGCCAGAATGACGCAGAAAACATAAGCCGCGTTCTTTATCCCAATGACAACGGCCCCTCCGGAAAGGCTCTCAGATTAAAACAGCAGTACTTCTTTTCGTCCGCCAGTCTTCAGGATTTATTGAATCATTTTGTCAGCGACTTCGGAACAAACTTCTCAAAATTCTCCGAGTTTCATGCAATACAGCTGAATGATACCCATCCTGTTGTTGCAATTCCCGAAATGATGAGAATTCTCATGGATGAATACTATCTGGGCTGGGAGGAAGCATGGGAAGTGGTGACAAAGACATTCGCCTATACCAACCACACAATTTTGGCCGAGGCGCTTGAAAAATGGCCGATTCCGATTTTCCAGGGACTGCTGCCGAGAGTGTATCAGATTGTCGATGAGATAAACCGCCGCTTTACCATAGAGCTCCGCGAGGCGTATCCCAACGATTACGAAAAACAGAACAGAATGGCAATAATTTCGAACGGAATGATTCACATGGCGCATCTTGCAATTCATGCGTGTTTCAGCGTAAACGGTGTTGCAGCTCTTCATACTGAGCTTTTAAAAACGCAGGAATTAAAGGACTGGGCAGATTTTTATCCGGCGAAATTTAACAACAAAACAAACGGCGTAACACAGCGAAGATGGCTTTTATGCGCAAACCCGCTGTTATCAGATTTTATTACTGCACGAATAGGCAGCGGCTGGGAAAAGGATTTATCCAAACTAAGATCTCTGGAAAAATTTGCAGACGATGAACAAACCCTTAAGGAACTTATTGCTATTAAACAGAAGAATAAGGAAAACCTTGCAGAATACTTAAAAATAACACAGAATGAATTTCTTGATCCCCATTCAATTTTTGATGTTCAGGTTAAACGTCTTCATGAGTATAAACGGCAGCTTCTTAATGTCCTTCATATAATGTACCTGTATAATAAACTGCTTGAAGACAGCGATTTTAATCCTCCCGCACGAACCTATATTTTCGGGGCAAAGGCTGCATCCGGCTACCGCAGGGCAAAATCAATTATTAAACTGATAAACACAGTGGCCGAGCGTATAAATAACGACAGGCGGGTACGGGGAAAGCTCCGCGTCATCTTTGTTGAAAATTACCGTGTAAGTCTTGCGGAAAAACTTTTTCCGGCTTCCGATGTTTCCGAGCAGATATCAACAGCAGGAAAAGAAGCAAGCGGTACCGGAAATATGAAGTTTATGATAAACGGCGCATTGACACTTGGAACTCTTGACGGAGCCAATATTGAAATTGTAGAAGAGGCGGGAGAGGAAAATGCATTTATCTTCGGACTCACCGCAGATGAAATACTGAAAATTGAGAAAGAACACTCGTATTTCCCTCAAAAGTATCTTGACCGGAACCCGGAACTTGCAAAAGTGGTTAATCAGCTTGTGGACGGCACCTATGATCCGTCTCATCAGTTATTCAAGGAACTTCACGATTCATTAGTTTACGGCGTTGAAGGACAGAGACCCGATGTCTACTATGTCCTTGCAGATTTTGACGCATACGCGGAGGCGCAGGAACGGGTTGCCCAATCCTACACAAACCAAAAGGAATGGGCAAAAAAGGTTCTATTAAACATTGCACGTTCCGGGAAATTCTCTTCCGACCGCACTATTGAGGATTATGTCAGGGATATTTGGAAGATTGAGAGAGTTATTGTAGAATAAGGCTCTTTTTCTTTGACAAGAACTCCGTTTCTATGTAACAATAGGGACGGAGTTTTATTTATTTTATATGAGAGTATCAAGTTTTTTTTATTTTTTTAAGTTTGCCGTAAAAACAATGGTTTTCAAACAGAGAAAACCGATTCTTGGAACAATAATTGTCACGGATAAATGCAATCTTTCCTGTAAACACTGTGCTGTCAACAATATAACAGGGGTAATAAATCCCTACCCGAATATACAGAACGAGATGAAAATGCTTTATGATATGGGGGTCAGGATTCTTTTTTTCTGCGGAGGGGAAACCTTCATGTGGAATGACGGCGGTAAAACATTGAGAGACCTTGTTATTGAAGCGAAATCCATGGGGTTTTTAGACGTTGTCGTTGTCACGAACGGCACATTTCCCATTGATTTACCCGAAGCCGACCTCATTCTCTTGAGTATGGACGGCGGAAAAGAAAAACATAATGCCATAAGAGGCGACACGCATGACCTCATAATGCGCAACATACGCAACGCTACAGCGCAAAATATCTGTCTGTATATGGCAATTAATACTATTAATATTGATGATATTGAAACAGTTACAACGATTGCGCGTGATGAGAAAAATATACGTGCAGTATCGTTTAATCTTCATACACCATATAAGGGAACAGAAAACTTACTGCTTACAAGAGATCAAAAAGAAAAAGCGGTGAAGACCATAGGGCGTCTTATTGATGAAGGCTACCCTGTGTTTAATTTAAAATCCGCACTTCCATATATTGCGGCAAATAAATTTCCAACGCCGTGTTATCAGTGTGTGGTGGTGGAAAACGGCAAAGTTTTTACCTGCGGACGCTGTATTGAAGAAAAGGGGCTTTGCGAACAGTGCGGTTACCTTTTTGTCGGAGAATACACGCTCATGTTCAACGGCAGATTGAACGTTGCATTTGACATGCTCAAGACATATTTAAAATATATATAGGATTTTTTATGATATTGACATCGTTCCTTCGGACTGTACTTACCCGCTCGCCAAAACCCTTCGTGTTTGAAGGCATAGGGGAAGCAGAAGCGGAAAAGCCTCTGAAATATATTGAAGAAAAAAATCTGGGTCTTTACGTTCATATACCATTCTGCAGATCCATATGCTCATTCTGTCCGTACTGCAAAGTTCTGTATGACGAAAAGACGGCAGAGGAGTATGTAGATGCCTTATTGAAAGAAATTGATATTATCGGCTCCGAGCTTGTACAAACCAGTAAGGGAAAAGATAATTCTTTTGAAAAGAAGAAAACAACAAGTCTTTATTTCGGCGGAGGATCGCCGGCGCTTTTAGCAGATTCACTTGGAAAAATTATAACTGCATTAAAAAAATATTTTATTATTGAAGAAGGAATCGGAATAGAGCTCCATCCGTCCGATATTACTTCTCCGATTCTTTCTCTTTTAAAAGATGCGGGCGTGACCATGATCAGCACCGGTATTCAGTCTTTTAATGACAAGTGTCTTGAAACTTTAGGCAGGAAGAGCTCTGATTACGATTCTCTTTTTTCATTATTACGCTCTGCAAAGTTTGATGTAATCGATGTTGACTTAATTTTTGCCATACCGGGTCAGACAATAGAGATCCTGCAGTCTGATATTTTAAAGGCTTTTGAACTTGGGGCCACGCAGATATCGACATATCCTTTTATCGATTTTACGTATGCTAATAATAAACAAAAGCCGCTTAAGGAAAAGTATAAAAAGGAAATGCTTTATGCAATTGCCTCGTTTTGCCGGGAAGAAAATTTAATTAGAACATCGGTATGGACCTTTGCAAAAAAAGGAACACAGAAGTATTCATCAATAACGAGGGACAGCTTTTTAGGTTTCGGAGTTTCGGCGACGAGTCTACTAAAAACACAGTTCAAGCTAAATACCTTTTCGATTACGGAATACTGCAAAAGACTTGCCTTGGGTATAAAGCCTTCCTCGCTCAGTGTTGCGTTTACGTTTTTTCAGCGTGCGGTATACTACCTCTTTTGGAGCGCGTATGGAATGAAAATTGATGAAAAGGCATTTTCCTCTTTTTTTGAGAAAAGTCTCCGCTCAATGTACGGCTTTGAAATGGCACTTGCACAATTTCTTGGTTTAGTAAGTGTTGAGAAAAAGACTGGTGAAGACAACAATCCTTATAGAATTTATACACTCACTGACCGCGGTGCATATTACTACCATTTTATTGAACAGCAGTACACAACTTCCTACATAGATAAGATGTGGAGCATCAGCCGCGTAGAAAGCTGGCCTGAAAAAATAATTCTCAGGTAAAGCAGCAGGGAATAGGTTGTAACCACATACCAGTTCATCTGTGATTATAAAGAAAGGCTGCCCGGAGTAAACCGGACAGCCTCTGGAGGTTGTCATTTCTCTGAAGATCAGCAGGGATGCCCCCAAATGTGGTCATGTAGACCGGCGAGTTTTTGCCTGAGCTTGCGGAGGGCAAAACACTCGAGACGTTAGGTGTACTGGGAAGTACACCTAACGACCCTATTTACCGTAAAAGCTTTTTTCATATAAAACCTTGAGCTCTGCAATAAGCGGGTAGCGCGGATTGGCCGAGGTACACTGGTCATCGAACGCCTGTTCCGCCATACTGTCGAGGCTTGCTGTAAAAGAGGCTTCGCTTACTCCCGCATCCTTTATTGTTGCAGGAATATCAATTGCTTTCTTAAGTTTTTCAATTGCAGATATCAGTTTTTCAACTTTTTCCTCCGGAGTTTTTCCTCCAAGATTCAAGTAGTCTGCAATTTTTGCATAGCGCTCAACGGCTAAAGGATATTTATACTGAGGGAATGCCGCCTGCTTCCTTGGCGCATCAACCGCGTTAAATCGTATTACGTTATTGATAAGAAGGGCATTGGCAAGACCGTGGGGAAGGTGATGAGCCGCTCCCAATTTATGAGCCATAGAATGGCAGATTCCCAAAAAAGCATTTGCAAAGGCCATACCGGCCATAGTTGCCGCGTAGTGCATTTTTTCCCTTGCCTTTGGATTTTTGTCACCCTGTGTGTAGGCATCGGGAAGGTATTTGAATATAAGCCTAATTGCTTCAAGCGCCTGACCGTTTGTAAATTCGGTTGCAAGAACCGATACATAGGCTTCGATTGCGTGAACGAGGGCGTCGATACCGGAATATGCGGTAAGTTTTGGAGGCATGCTCATAACGAAATCCGGGTCAATGACAGCCATATCGGGAGTGAGGGCATAGTCTGCAATAGGGTATTTTGCACCGGTTTTATCGTCGGTGACAACGGCAAAGGGTGTTACCTCGCTTCCGGTACCGCTTGTTGTCGGAATTGCGACAAGCATGGCCTTTGTTCCTGCCTTCGGAAATTTTACAATGCGTTTTCGTATATCCATAAAACGCATGGCAATCTCGCTGAACTTAATGAGCGGCTGTTCGTACATTAATCTCATAATTTTTGCCGCATCCATGGGACTTCCGCCTCCCAGTGCAATGACAACATCGGGCTTGAAAATATTCATGATGTCGAGACCCTTGTAAATTGTTGTTAAGTCCGGATCCGGTTTTACATCTGAAAAAATTTCATGCTCAATTTTAAGACTGTTAAGTATTTTTACAACAGAGTTTGTCACGCCGGTATCGTGGAGAAATTTATCGGTAACGATGAACGCTCTCTTTTTACCCTCGAGATCCTTTAATCCTTCGGCGATCGCATTCGGCTTAAAATAAATTTTTGAAGGAACCTGGAACCACAGCATATTCTCCCTCCTCTGGGCGAGTGTTTTAATATTCATAAGGTGCTTAACTCCCACATTTTCGCTTATCGCATTTCCTCCCCAGCTTCCGCATCCGAGAGTGAGCGACGGTTCAAGACGGAAATTGTAAATATCACCTATTGCACCCTGTGAAGAGGGCATATTTACAAGAATGCGTCCGGTATTCATTAGTTCACCGTAATACTTGATGCGGTCAGTATTTCTCTGGTTTGTGTAAAGAACAGCGGTGTGCCCCATTCCTTCAAGCTCAATCTGCTGTTTTGCCTTTTCACAGGCATCCTTAAAATCTTTAGCTTTAAACATGCCCAGAACAGGAGAAAGTTTTTCATGAGCAAAGGGTTCATCCGCACTGATGGTCTCTGCTTCTGCAATAAGAATAATCGCCTGTTCCGGAACAGTGATGCCTGCCATCGAAGCAATTTTTACAGGGCTTTGACCGACAATATCGGCATTGAGTTTGCCCTTTTTAAACATGCAGGTACCGAGTTTAACTTTCTCATCGGGAGTAACGATGTATGCGCCGCGTTTGGTAAATTCTTCCTTTACTTCTTCATATACTTCTTCTGCGACGATTACAGTCTGTTCACTTGCGCAGATCATGCCGTTATCAAAAGATTTGCTTAAGAGAATAGAGTTTACCGCCATCTTAATATGTGCTGTTTCATCGATAACGGCAGGAGTGTTTCCCGCACCCACACCGATAGCGGGAGTTCCCGAAGAATATGCGGCGTGAACCATACCGGGACCTCCGGTTGCAAGAATGAGAGACACATCGTTATGCTGCATTAATGCTGCAGTCATTTCAAGCGAAGGTTCATCGATCCAGCCGATAATATCCTCTGGCGCTCCGCACTCGACGGCAATATCGCGGATGATCCGTGCAGCTTCTATTGTGCAGTTCTTAGCTCTGGGGTGGGGGGAGAAGATAATACCGTTGCGTGTCTTAAGAGAAATGAGCGACTTGAAGATGGCAGTAGAGGTGGGATTTGTTGTAGGAATAACACCTGCAATGACACCGATGGGTTCAGCAATCTTCACAATACCGGCATCCTCATCTTCTTCTATAATTCCGCATGTTTTGGTGTTTGCGTATTTGTTGTAGATGAATTCAGAAGCAAAATGATTTTTAATAACCTTGTCTTCAATAATTCCCATACCGGTTTCTTCAACCGCCATCTTGGCAAGCTTTATACGCTCTTCAGCCGCCCTCTGAGCGGCATGCCTGAAAATCAGATCAACCTGCTCCTGTGGAAATTCAGCAAATTTCTGCTGAGCCTTTTTAACACGCTCAATCAAATCATTAAGCTGTTCAACTGTAGTCACTGCCATATTAGCCCCCCTGTGAAATGTAATGATTTACACTAAACTGCATTGTTTTCATGTAAACTGCTTCATTTTCTCTTACAAATGTAGAATATCAGGAGGATAAAAAAAAGTCAATATAAAATAAAAAAATATCGATATAAAAAGCATTATAATACTAATCAGCATATACCAAATTTAATTGTGGCTTTAATCAATATAATAGAACGAACGTTCGTTCTATTAATTGTCAGAGAAGAAAAAATATACTACAGACATGAAAATTTTCATATACTACTGATATAAAAAAACAATGTACCTGCGGTTAAAAATTCAGGCGCTGCGCTCATATGGAAGCCTTCGACCGCACAGAGCATACCGCTTATGGGGTACAGCTAAAGGAGTAGAGAAGAAGATATGAAAAATACATTTAACGATACATTAAGGGATAATCTTCAGGATTTTCAAGACTTTCTACTTCGATCTCAGCATCAAGTTCATCCAAATGTAAATTACCGGAAAAATCTATTGTTATGTTAGCAATCTGTTTGATACTTGCTGTTTCAAATACTGGGTAATCTTTGTAACTAATGAAATATTCTTTATTGTTAGTAAGAATCCAAATCCCGTATGGAGAGATATTTGTAACTTCTGTTTTGGTCTTAGCTGCTGCCAAAGTGCTTGTTCCAATTGTCATTAATCTCCTCCTTGCGTTTTCGGACTATTTCAACAATAGCATTAACTTCTGCTGCCTGTAAGTTTATTACTTTTGCAACACTAATTTCAGGTTCAAGGCCAGATTTTCAATTCTCCATTGGAAGAAGCAGCATGAATATGTTTTCGAGTTTCTTCTCTTGAGAAAAAAAATCTTATATACGGAGGACCGTGATATACTAATCAATTTGTGCCTCTGAAGGCGTCTGCAGGTTTTTTTCGGGAACTACGGGGCACAGAGGTAAGTATTGACGCGACGTAATCTTACGGATCATTCCAAAAGCATTAATGTAGCAGGAAAAAGTACTCGTAGCGCGTCTCGTAGTGGGAAAAATAAAATCCTTAGATATTAATCCCAAGCTACGCTTAGCGCAAGGGTAACTTTTTCTGCGGCGGTAAATACTTTTCGAATAATGATAGTTGACCGCTTTAATGCCCTTCACTATACTCACTCTCATGAGTACAAAAACACAAACTGCCGCATCTTCTCTGGGGCTTGCTTCTGCAACGCTTATATGGGGGTTTGCTTTCGTGGTAGTTAAAAATTCATTGGATTATGTTCCTCCGATTTACATGCTTGCTTTCCGTTTTACTATAGCAGCGCTTGTTTTACCGTTCTTTTTCATTAAAAAAATTAAGAATATCAACAAGAAATATATTTTAAACGGCGGTCTATTGGGTTTTTTATTGTTTGCAGCCTATGCTTTCCAGACTATCGGGTGCCAATATACAACCGCAGGAAAAAATGCATTTATAACTACTATCTATGTAATACTCGTTCCTTTTCTTCATTGGATTTTTTCGAAAAAGAAGCCGGATATTTACGCCATTGCCGCTGCCTTTCTTGGAATAACCGGAATCGGATTATTGTCGCTCCAGGGTGATTTATCAGTCAACAAGGGCGACCTTCTTACGATTGTCTGCGGGTTTTGCTATGCAATTCATATTGTTTTCATAGCACGTTTTACCGAACATCAGGATCCTGTAATCCTCACTATTATTCAACTGGCCTCTGCTGCTGTTTTCTCATGGATATTTGCTCCCTTGTATGACGGAGCCTTCCCTGTTTCTGCGGTTCAGAATCCATCTGTTATATTTTCCATGCTGTATCTTGGATTACTAAGCACAATGGCGGCCTTTTTACTCCAGACTGTATGCCAAAAGTACCTTCCTCCTTCTACGGCAGCATTGCTCTTATCGATGGAAGCGGTTTTCGGAGTACTTTTTGCCTGGATTCTCCTGAAAGAATACCTTACTATACGCATGGCGGCAGGATGCATACTGATATTTACCGCTATTGTGCTTTCTGAAACTCATTTTGACTTCTTGAAAAAGAAAAAGAAGCTTTAAGGCGGATACACTGATACATTTGCGTTAAAACCGGTGTTCAAATGCGGAATTTGGAGTATTAGAGTTCTTTTCATTGACAGATAAAAAATAGATATGGTATAATCGAGTGATAAGAGGGACGAAGGCGTCTGGGTATGCCGGCGGTCCCTTTTTTTTTGGAGGTTATAGAAATGAAAGTTGCCAAAATTGTTGCGGTTGTTCTTGGTACTGTAATGCTTTTTTCTTTTGCTTCATGCAAAAAAGAAACAAAGAGTGCAGGTTTAACTATTAAGGAAGGCGTTCTTATGGTAGGAATGGAAATAGGATATCCTCCTTTTGAATACTTTGATGCAGACGGTAAGACCCCGATCGGTTTCGATGTTCAGCTTGCAAATGCTCTTGCAGCAAAACTTGGTTTAAAAGTTGAAATTGTAGATACCGCATGGGACGGAATATTTGCAGGTGTTGATACCTCAAAATATGACTGTATTATGTCTGCTGTCACATTGACCTCTGAAAGAGCAGAGAAATTCAATTTTACAAAACCCTATATCGGGAATGCTCAGGCATTAGTTTTATTAAAAGGTACAAAAGTAACAGCCCGTACCCCCGAAGAATTAGCAGGATTGGGAGTAGCGTATCAGGCAGAAACTACTTCAGATATTTTTATGACAAAACTTGCTGCGGAAAAAAATCTTAAGTTCACCGCTTACGAATATGATAAGGTAATGAACTGCTTTGACGACTTAAAAAGCGGACGGGCAGATGCTATTGTCTGCGACAGTCTTGTAGCCGTTGATTATGTAAATGCAGAAAACAGCCCCTTCGAAATCGTATGGCTTGGAGAAGCAGATGAAGTATTTGCAGTCTGTTTGAAGAAAGGCAACGATGGCCTGACTGCAAAGTTAAATGAAGCTCTTGATTCTCTTTTTACCGATGGAACAATGCTGAAAATTTCCAAGGATATTTTCGGTGTAGACATGGTTTCATCTGTCCGCTGATGCAAACTGAAAACGGCAGTAGTATAAACAGCCGTATTTAAACATGGTGCTTTCAGTGAAATACTGAAAGCATCTTGTAAAGAAGAGGGTTGTCCGAAAAGGACAGCCTCTCGTTAAGGATTTATTTACATGGATTTACTAAAAACAATTGTGAGCTGGATACCGCCTCTTCTTGAAGGTGCAAAAATAACAATTTTATTAACGCTGGTATCTGTATCTGCAGGTTTAGTGGGCAGCCTTTTTCTTGCACTTGGAAAAATGTCCAAAAGAAAAATATTGAATAGAATATCGGGCGCTTACATATTTTTCTTCCGCGGAACACCGCTTCTCATGCAGCTGTACTTCATTTACTACGGACTCCCTCAAATAACACCTTTACTTACCATCAATAACCGGTTTATTGCAGCGTTTATAGCTTTTGCTTTAAACTCGGCTGCTTATTGTGCAGAAATAATAAGAGCCGCTATACAGTCAATTGATAAGGGGCAATTTGAGGCAGCCCGTGCACTGGGAATGAATTATAGACAGACAATGAGTCTCATCATAATTCCCCAGTCAATCCGCCGGCTTATTCCGCCTGTAGGAAATGAGTTCATTATGGTATTAAAAGATGCTTCACTCGTTTCAATAATAGCCTTGGCGGATATTACAAAGGTAACACGATCAATATCATCATCAACAGGGTCCGCTATGGTTTACATTCCTGCTATGATTTTATATTTAGTAATTACTGCAATATTTACGTTTATATTTAATAGGCTGGAGAAAAAATATTCTGTGTATGAATAATAAGATGAAAAATCCATCCATGGATTTTTCATCTTTTCCAGTTTATAGATAAACTGGATTGTATAAATAAAGCGCCATCCGTGGCGCACATCCATGGATTTTTGAGCTTTTCCAGTTTTTAAAAACTGGCATGATTAATGGGGGCGCCGTGCGAGGCGCATATTAGGAGTTATTTTGTGTCAATGATTAAAACAATAGATGTGTGCAAAAATTTTGGTACACTTGAAGTTCTTAAAAATGTTTCTTTAACCGTTGAGCAGAAAGAAGTTGTCTGTATAATCGGACCTTCCGGTGCGGGAAAATCAACATATTTACGGTCTCTTAACAGACTTGAAAAAATAACATCAGGAAAAATATTTATAGAGGATAAGCTTCTATTCGACTGTGAACACGGCGTGAATAAAATAAAACTGCATACAAAAGAAAGAGCAGCAAGTCTTTTGGAAGTGGGAATGGTTTTTCAGAGGTTTAACCTCTTTCCCCATAAAACAGTTCTGGAAAATGTTATGATATCTCCGGTGAACGTAAGGAAAGTAAGTTCTTCCGATGCAAAAAAGAAGGCGGAGCTGCTCCTGGAAAGAGTCGGACTTAGCGACAAATTAGACGAGTATCCTTCAAAACTCTCAGGCGGGCAGCAGCAGAGGGTTGCTATAGCCAGAGCTCTTGCAATGGAGCCGAAAATTATGCTTTTTGATGAACCAACAAGCGCTCTCGACCCGGAGCTTGTAGGAGAAGTTCTTTCTGTTATGAAGCAGCTTGCAGTAGACGGAATGACGATGCTTGTTGTAACACATGAGATGGGATTTGCACGCGAAGTTGCCGACCGTGTTGTGTTTATGTATGATGGAATGGTGCTGGAAGATTCACCTCCTGCTGTAATATTTAAAACACCAAAACACGAACGTACAAAACAGTTTTTACAATCAGTCTTATAAAATAAGGGGAGGAAAACCAACCCGTATGTGGCGCATAGATTAATATCGGCTCAGCGCCGGCTAGAGCCTCATGCGACGCGTAGTTTTTCCTCCCCTTATACCCCTCCTATCCTTGCGACGCTTGAGTTATTAGAAATTAGGAATATATTTTATACTATGTTTATACGTCCTTTCGTGCCGTTATTGTAAGTAAATTAGCTTACAGGATCTTCTTTATTCACAAAAAACACTTTAATAAACTGATTATCAGAGTTTATCTGTTGTAGTTTAATAGTCGAGTATTAGTAGGAGATTAATACTAGAATTGAAACAGATAAAGAAAAACAACGGACTGAACAGTGTCAACATCCTTGGTGAATTAACCTTGGAACGAAGTTCTTTCGTTTATTTAGTCTGCAAAACAAAGTCGACATAATCTTTTATTTTACTTGACAGAAATAACGGCAGGTGAATTAAAGTATACTCCTTACCGTTTGGAGTAGCAGTTTGCTCAACGGTAAAAAAACCGGAATACAAACGGACAGCAATTTTACAGCTTGTGCGGTCTATTAATGAATGAAGAGAACGGAGCGTTCCTGTTTTACCCGATTTTACTTCAACTGGTATTATGATGTTTTTATGTTGAATAATAAAATCAACTTCTGCATTAGCATTGTTTTCTTCTCTTACCCAGAATAATGGCGGACTTAATTCTTTTGTGGTTGATGAAAGTAATTCCTGTGCAGTGATTTGTTCTGCGATCATGCCCTTGTAAAGTGAGTCAAGTGTAATAGAGTCGAAATATGAAGATTGGATACCGGTAATATAATTAAGCATACCGGTATCAATGAATTCCAGCCGTGGTTTTTTTCTGTAATCAGGTGTGATTGGAAATTCTGTAGAAGTAACAGGATAGCGAAGGAAAAGTATCATAGCACGTTGAAGGGTTCGTAAAGCATTTCCGACTTCTCTTGATCTGTAATTTGAATGAGCGAATTTTTCAAAGGTTATACGCTTGCCTGTTTCTGAAGGGCATCCTTCAATAACAAAGCGGAGTACATTTTTTTCTGTTTCATTTTTAGCATATTTTGCTGCATCATCTGTATATGCGGTGAATAAATTCCTGTAAACCTCATTCACTGATTCTATTTCTTTTTTAAGTATATACCGGTTAACAGCTTCGGGCATTCCACCTATGAGTGTATATGTTTTAAAAAGAGAGGCTAATTTATTTTCACTCCATGCAGGTAGCGGTATTGTGTGAAGAAGCTTAAGTGCATCCGCTTCTTCAACCGCATCAAGGTATTCCTGAAAACTTAATGGGTAAAGATACAAGTACTCAACCCGTCCAACGGGAAAGCTTATTTGTTTTCTGTCCATCATCACTTCAAGAAGTGATCCAGCTGCAACTACATATAGCTCCGGGATATCTTCAAAAAAATAACGCAACATTGCAATTGCCTCACTGCTTTGCTGAATTTCATCAAGAAATAGAAGCGTATTACCATTACGCCGTATACCTGTGTCTAGGGAAATTTTTTGCAAAATTTCATGAGGGGTGAGATTTTTGGAAAAATACTCATGATGCATGGGTATTTCAAGATTGAGCATATAGAAAGTATCAAAAGATTTGCTAAATTCTTTAACTACTGTTGTTTTTCCAACCTGTCTGGCACCGCGAATAATAAGTGGTTTCCTAAATTGCGAGTTTTTCCATGTTAATAAGTCATTTAATATTTTTCTTTTAAAAACCATACAATGTCCTCAATAACCTCAACTTTACAATTGATATAACCATAGTATATCATGTAAATACTATTTGTCATAGAATATAACCAATATAATTTATGTAATGTAACAGAAAATAGCCAATATATGATAAAAATGTAAAAAAATATAACCAAAGATTGTATAATAAATCATAAAATATAACCAATAGACTAAAAAATACTTAAGCAGAATAAAGAAAATTAGGTATTAGGCGCGATCCGGTTCGGCATAGAACACACAGACAAAAAAACTAAACTTTCAAACTATGGATGCATATGTAGTATAATTTAAATAAAATATCAAACTTAAAAAAAAAATAAAGCACCGCAAGGATGAGCCGCGACACATCGCAGCGGCGATACTTTCTACTGTACCCCATACATCCCGAAGGAATGAAGCGCAAATCATCGCAGTGCTTCCTATTCATTAAGCCCTATACGGGTTGGTTTAACGCACTCCATGCGTACTCCCCTTAGGATTATTTTTGTGTCAGATTGAATACCCCGTCCCAGCCGCTTTCTGGCGGAGACGCAAGGAATTTTTCGCAGCGTTCAATATACAAAACAGCAACAAGATCGCTTGAATCTTTATTTCTCACAAGCTGAAAAATTTCTCTAGCTTCGGTAAACTTTCTTCCTTCATACAATTCAATAGCTTTCTCCCAAAGAGCCACCTGTTCCCTCATGCTTTCAGTTAAAAACTCCGCCTCTTCTAAAAGTTCGTAGAGTCTTAAAGGTGTTTCAACTCCGACAACACGGACACGGTCAAGAGATCTCATTATAAATTGTCCGGGAGTAATTCTGTTTTTTGTGTGCTCGCTTATGAGAATTCCTTTTGTATTATACTGTTTATTAACCCCTTCCAGCCGGGCTGCAAGGTTTACCGCGTTGCCGATCATGGTATAGTCCATCTTGTTTGCAGTTCCCATGTTGCCGACAACCATTTCACCGGTATTTATTCCGACTCTTGTGAATAGAGGGAACGGCAGAAGCCCTGCAGTCTGCATAAGCTCGTCGTTAATTTTTTGTTCTGCTTTTTTCATGCGGATAGCTGAACGGCAGGCTCTGTCGGCGTGGTCTTCCATCGCAATAGGAGCTCCGAAAAAAGCGATGATTGCATCACCTTCGTATTTATCGATGGTTCCCCGGAAGTCGAGAATAATATTCGACATATCAGTTAAATATTTATTTAAAAGGTTAACGAGTTCAACCGGCTGCATTCTTTCCGAAATTGTTGAAAAGCCTTTAATGTCGGTAAAGAGGGCTGTCATTTCGCGTTTTTCACCGCCAAGATTAAGTTTAGAAGGGTCTTTAATAATTTCGTTAATAACATCGGGCGAGAGGTAGCGGGAAAATGCATTACGTAAGAAGGACTTTTCCTTGATATTGGAAAAAAGACTTATAACGGTAAGAGAAATAAACGTTAAAGAAACCGATGTAAGGGGAACTACTACACCTATGTATTTTTTTGTTATAACGAAAAAGAGAAGAAGCACTCCAACTGATATTATTACGGTAACAATACCTGCGAGCATGGATTTTTTTGCATCGAGCTGTTTGGTTGCAATACCGAGGAGGACAGAAAGAATTAAGGCAATAATAATCGAAACATAGCCGGGAGTGTCATCGAGGAATTCCTGTGCAAGAATCATGTTTGCCATGGTGGAGTGAATCCCGACATTGGGGAACCGTTCCTGATACATAGTTAAGCCGACGTCTATAGTGGATGTTGCTGTTGTACCAATAATGCAGAAAGAACCTTTAAGCTTTTCCGATACAGACTTTTTACTTTCGCTTAGTACATTGAACAGATTTCTCAGCTCTCTAAAGGATTCTGATACATACTGCTCAAGATCTGCATCTCCAGCTACATCGGATAAAATAAGATTTTCATAAACGGGATCGAGGAACAGCGAAACACTAGTGTAAAAATTGTTCCTGTATTCCCGGTAAGTACCGATTGTTACTCCGTTTTCGGGGTCTTCGCCTTCATAAAGGAGTGTTTTTATATATTCAGCACTGTCGTACAATTCTAAAGGATTGTCTCCTTCTGTCCAGTAATTAAAAAAACCTGCATCTTTTAAAGTTCTAAGATTTTTAATAATATCTTTTTCAATTTCTATATTTTTTATTACTTCCCATGCAGATATTGTATTGTAATCAGGATAGGTTTTTGCAGGCCACTTAATTAACACAGAGCCGTCTTCGCACCGGGGAATAACAATATCTTTTATTGTACCGTTAATGGAAACATCTTTAAGGGTGATTGAGGCATTAGTAACGACAACGTGAGGATTGCCGAAATATTCCAGGAGGGGCACAAAAGAAAACTGGCCGTAGTACCTTCCGTTATATTTTGCTACAAGATGAAGCCGTCTGCGGTAGCCGTCTGCATCCGGGTCAGAGTTGACAAAACCGGCAGACTTTGCAGAGCGCAGGAGAAGCGCGATTGCAGGAGTTATACCGACGTATTCAGGGGTAACAGTGTCCTTTGAACCGTCTATATTCTTAAGAGCTATGACGTTTTCGAGCCATTCAACATCATAGCCGTATTCTTTCATGTCGAATGTTTTATCATCATCCTGCAGGGTGTCTTTACTTATCATTGTAAGGGTAAGATAGGAACTGTCGAAGAAAGAGAGAGCCTGTGCAAAGTACTCGTCAACATCTCTTGTAACATAGGCTATATTTGCATCGAGTGAGTTTTTTATACTTTCATTGAATGAAAGGAGTTCATCTTTATAATACGGAAGATCATGGAGAGGTATATCTTTAGAAGAAGCGGCATCGAGAATTTGCGTGAAAGAGTCGTTTATTTGAGAAAACCCGTATTCAAGGTAGGCAGGGAGCTCTTCATTAACATAATCAGGATCTACAACAACAGGACTCCTGTCAAGATAGCTCAAATCGAAAAGAACAAAATCGGCTCCCATTTCCTTCATGTAAATTATGGAATTTGCCAGAATGTCGCGTGTCCAGGGAAAGTTACCGACACGTTCAATCGCATAATCGTCCACATTAATGAGGAGCACCGAACTGCTTTCTTTAAGTGAGGGGAGTGTTCGTTGAAACATGTCATTAATTTTTTTGTCCAGACTTGTGAATAATAAGAATGAACACAACACAACCGCAATGATGGGAACTATTAAATATAAATACCGTTTCATACTAATAGTATAGCACTGTATTTGAGTAAGTACAGTAGTTTTAAATGAAAAAAGCCTGCTTCCCGTGAGGGAAGCAGGCTTAAGAAGAATACGCTAGGTATTCTGTCTAAATATTACCAATCGAGACCGTCATAGACATTTCTAACTGGATCCTGTACTCCTGCTGTTACTGCATTACTATCATAAGAGTTGCCGGCGGCATCTTTGAGAGTGAGTGTAACAGTTCCAAGAGCTGCTGCGTTTCCAGCAGGTTCAGTAATTGTAACCAAATAACTTGTCTGTTTTTGATCGTCTGAATCATCAACGATAGTTGCTGTTAATGTAGTTAAAGAGAATGCTAGAACAGGAGCAGTCATCGGCTGGTTACCTGAAAGTGTTACTCTGTAAACATACTTACCTGCAACTGTTGCAGTTGCTGCAGTTGCTGAAACTAAGTCACCTGTGAAACTAGCAGGAGCTGTTGCATCTGCTACTGTTGCTACTGCGGAAACAACTTCAATTGTCTTTCCTGCGACTGTAGTCTGAGCTACCATGCGGAGTTCCAGAGTCTTTCCGGAAACTACAGCATCAGGAGATGTTATAGCGAATGCATAGGTCGTACCATTGAATGTAGAAGAAGTATCAATTGTGTTATCAATTGTTGCTGCTCTCTTCCATGTTGCTTCGCCGGTGTATCTGCTTTCAATGAAGTAATTATTGATAATTGTGTTTACAGAACTTGCAGTAACATTAATGCTTGTGTCGCCGCTATCGTATGTTCCTGCAGTTGTATTCTTTGCCGCTACTGCAAATACTGGTACAACAGGCTGTGCGGGATCAGGAATTGTTGAGAATGTTACTGTTACGAATCTAGATGCATAATCAGCTGTTCTTACAGTACCTGTCAATGTGTAGCTTGTATTGTATGCAAGGTCTACAGCAGGGTTAACTGTTACAACTGCACCAGCCATTGTTACTGCAACATCAACGATTTCATTGTTGCTGTTATTTGTGAGTACAAATGCCTGTGTTACTGCTGCAACATCGCGGTCGAATGTGAGAGTTATGTCGCTTGCAAGAGCAAGTATGTTAGTGTTATTGTACTGGTCTTTAGTGTTGGTGCTTACAAGGTTCAATGATAATGTGGGTGTTGCTAGGTAGATTTTCCCTGCTGTAAATGTTAGAGGATACAATCCTCCGAAGTAAATCGCTGTGTCGCCTGTACCATCGGTATCATAATTTAAATTGCTACTTCTCTGTTGATTTGTTGTAAGATCGAAATATGATACTGTCATTCTTTGAGTTCCAGTATAATAGGTCATGATGGGAAGATTTGTAAAAGATACTACACCATTAGCATCGGTTGTTGCCTTAACATACTGTGAATATGTTACTGCATAGGGATCATCTTTTGTTCCTGTCCCTGTTACAGTAGGCATCTTACATGTTGTTAAGTCAAGAACAATTTCTTTTGAGGCAGCAACAATATCTTCAGCATACATATCTACTGTGTTAAGAATTACTGTTCCACCCAGTGTTGCACCAAGTTTCGGGAGTGTAATTGGTTCATAAAAAACTTTAAAACTACCATCAGCATCCACATTTGCACCTGAAGCGACATCGCTAACAACTATTGCTCCAGTTACTTTTGCATATTCTACAACACCTGTTTTTTTATCCTGTTCCTGGTATACTTCAAAAAGATATGTACCAGAAGGAAGGTTTTCAAACGTAAACATACCCTTATCGTCTGTTTTCTGTGCTTTCTTGGAAACAAGAGAACGGGCACTTGCTACTGTTGAAACTTCGGTTGCAGTTGCTGCATAGGGAAGATCTACTGTTACGCCGACAACTGGGTTGCCTTCGCCGTCAACAACATAACCCACAACGTCTGCATAGTTTGTGTCAACTGCAGCGTTTGAGCATCCTGTCAGCAGCAGTGCTGCGGTGAGCAGAACTGCCAAGCAGGTAAATAAGTTTTTTTTCATAAAACCTCCAATGATTTTACGGAATGTAATTTTAAGTGTTTTACAAACACTTATGAGAAATTCTATCACATGAATAGTATGCTGTCAAATTTATTTTAGCAGAAAATAGAGTTTTTTGTTCAAATATTGAACAACTGCATTGTTTAAAAATAAAAAAGCTGTCAGTTAAGACAGCTTTTTTATTTTTAAGGAAGGAACTTACTCAGCCCATTCCAAGTCTTTTGTAGCATCGCTTGCTCTTGTAGAAGCGGTTGAAACATCGGAGCGAACCTGTCCTTTGTCTTCCTCTGCGCCGCTGGACTTAACCTTGGCACCGAGTTTAATGCTGCTTCCCGATCCTGTTACTTCTGCTGCAAGTTTCTCTACAGTTCCTTTTTTCATTGGTTTAATTGATATTACTACGTCGCCGCTTGTTAAAACCAGTTTAGAATTAAGCCCTGTGTTGATTACCGCTGACGGTAAAAGAGTCATTCCGACAGTAACAGCTTCCCATTTGCCTGCGGACACTTCTACTTCTACTTTGCCGGATACTTCCTTTACGGTGTATTGTGCGGCTGTCTGGGCAAATAATGTTACGGAACAAAGCAATGTTCCAAGAATGAGCAATGTTAATACTTTCTTATTCATACTCGACCTCCTAAAGCTCACTAGTATTATATCACGTAGTTGTAAAAATACTACGTAAATATCAGTTTATATTGTAAAAAAGTGATATTTACTGCTCTTTTTTACCCTTTTTTACCAGTCCGTACACGAAAACCGAGGCAGTACCTGCCATTGCAAGAAGCAATAGTATGCCGAATGCAAGAAGTAACGGACTTGCTTTTACTGTATCTTCCTGAACCGCCGGCTCATTACCACTGCTGAATGAAGTGATAACTGCAGTTTTTGCATCAGTTTCTTCCATATAAACAGCGGTGTTTGAAGAGGCAGCATCGGTTGCGGATACAGCACCTGGCGAGGATGCGGTATCCGGCAGGAGTGAAAGACTGTCTGCAGAGGGCTTTTGCACATCCGGTGCAAAGCTGATAGTTCCGTTCTTTGATGTAAGGTTAATACCGCCCGATGAATCATTGACTGCAGATACAGGCTTCTTGAGCGATACGGAGAGGTTTTCTGCCGGTTCTTTATCAGTTTTACTGTTCTCCTGTACAGCTACTGTAGTATTGCTGTCTTTCTTTGAGAACTCATACTCCGTTGCAGGCAGGTAGGTGTAGCCCTGGACAAAGAGATCCGCCTTTGTTCCCGTACTTCCCGCTCCTATCGTTACCGGTGTGGGGATTGCGGTTTTGGGAATAGTGCGGTAGGAGAGGGTTACTCCTCCATACGAGCCATTTGAAGTGTTTTTAGCTTTATCTGTAAGTTTTACAATTATTTGCTGGTATCCAGTTCCATTAAATGTAATACCATTAACTTCCATAGCAGTACTACTCGTGTAAATGTCACCGAACGTTATTGTTGAACCGCTGTGAAAATATTTGCCTGTTGCTAAATCTGCAATATCAGTGACTTTGGTAAGTGTGCTGCCGTCTGCTTTAACAGTTGTCGGGTTCAGAGAACTGAATCCAGAACCTGAAAAGTTTACTTCAACCACTCCGGTTAAATCAACTTTGGTGGTAAAGGTACATACTCCGCCTGCTGTAACTGTAATTCCAGCTGCTGTAGTGTCAGGAAGTGTTTTGTCCAGAATAACATCGCCGTCAATAGCAGAACCTCCATTGTTTAATACATCTGTCAATGTTATGTCTATATCTTTTGATTCCTCTGTAGTACCGTCAACCTTCACACCTGTGATAACTATTGTACTCGCGGTTTTGATCTCCGTCCCAAGTTTAATGGTTGAACCTGAAATAAAGAATTCTCCTGCTGCCAGATTGGCTTCTGTGTATTGTCTAGTGAGCGGAGTACCTCCATCGATAGTAATTGAAGGATTATCTAGTGATGAATAGCCGCCGCTATCTCCAGAGAAGGTAATTGTTTTCAATCCTGAAAAATCTATATTTGTTACAATCGTAGCTTTAGATGTAAGATTATCAGCATTGTTTATATACCCTGTTCCTGCATTTGTTCCCCCTAAATCAAAGGAAGATACTGTAGG
Source organism: Spirochaetota bacterium (assembly GCA_023398165.1). Taxonomy (GTDB): domain Bacteria; phylum Spirochaetota; class Spirochaetia; order Treponematales; family Treponemataceae; genus JAAZLA01. The sequence continues at coordinate 47,487 of JAEWSQ010000019.1, forward strand.
ACTGGAGGAATCAAGGGTTACACCGCCGTCAATAACGCCCGATGAGTTACCCGCAGCGTCGGTGAGTGTTATGTCTACATCCCTTACCCCGTCTGCACCAGAGGAAACTGTAACACCGTCAAGTACGATAGTGCTTGCAGCAGTAAGAGCAGTACCGAGAGTAATAGTTGAACCGCTGAGTAAGAATTCTCCTGAGGAAGGACTTCCTGTAGTAATCTTAGTGAGACTGGGATTACCATTTATACTGACGCTCGTTGTTGCAAGCGAAGCATAATTGTCTCCCGAGAAGGTAATTATTCTTACACCGGGACTATCAGCCGCCGCCGCTATAGTTGCAGTTACCGCAGTATTTTTTGTGAATCCTGAAGCAGCGCCTGTTCCAGCGAGTGTGAATGTTGCAGAAGGATTTGTCGTATTAAGGGTTACACCGCCATCAATACCGCCCGATGAGTTACCCGCAGCGTCAATGAGGGTTATATCAACATCCCTTACCCCGTCTGCACCAGAGGAAACTGTAACACCGTCAAGTACGATAGTGCTTGCAGCAGTAAGAGCAGTACCGAGAGTAATAGTTGAACCGCTGAGTAAGAATTCTCCAGAGGCCGGACTTCCTGAAGTAATCTTAGTGAGACTAGGATTACCATTTATACTGACGCTCGTTGTTGCAAGCGAAGCATAATCATCGCCCGAGAAGGTAATTATTCTTACACCGGAAGTATCGGCCGCCGCCGCTATAGTTGCAGTTGCCGCAGTACTCTTTGTGAATCCTGCAGCAGCGCCTGTTCCAGCGAGTGTGAATGTTGCAGAAGGAGAAGCCGTGTCATAGGTAACTGATGCTGTGAACATGGAGTTTGTTGCATGGGTATTAGTAACTGCATCGGTAAACTTGACGGAGATCTCTTTATCTCCCTGCGATGTAACCGGTATGGGCAGAT
>JAEWSQ010000023.1 GCA_023398165.1 Spirochaetota bacterium
ATTATTTTAAGTATATGTATAATTCAAAGGGAAAACGATAAATTATTCAGGAGAAATGTATGATCGTCAGCAGCAGTGATGTGTTAATGTTGAATATGAATATTTCGGGTAGGGAATTTGCAAAAGCAAAACTGATGCAGTATCTTTCAGATCCCGGATATCTTGTATCATTCCTTGCTGACGGGTCATGCGTATTTAAATCGTGGTGTTTTTCCGGAACACAAGAAGGTGAAAACACCATGTTCATGACAGGTTCTCCTTTTGAGGGGAATACGCTTCTGGAAATACTTACCGGTCCTTCTTACAGGGAAGTACGGTTCGATGTATTTGAAAAAGTACGAAGTGCATTTGAACAGGCTATTGAACAGAGTATTGCCCTTCCCTTGAGCGGACCGGAGGGAACAATAATCGGTTCTGACGGTTCGCTCCTCTTTCTGCCGCAGGAATATATGCAGCGTTCTGTTTCATTCTTAAGCGATGCAGAATCAAGCAGACTGTACGGCTGTTATTATCATGCAGGATTAAATCATACAGATTCACTGCGCTTTATGCTCAGTGTGTATGCTTACCAGATCCTCACAGACAGACTGCCTTTTGCAAAAAAAAGCAGCGAAGAGAGAATTGAGGATTATATTGACCGCAATTTTATTCCTCCTGAATTATGGAATCCGCAAATCAGCGGAGAAACGGCCCGTATTATCAACAATAATTTAAGTATATCTTCATGTATTAAAAAAAATAAAAAGAAAAAAGATGCGCTTCATGAGCAGTTTGATGAGATTAAGTCTGTCTTTGTTTCCTCTTTTTCACCTTCTATTAAGCCGGAGGATATTCTGCATCTCCAGGAAAAGGAACAAAGATCTGCCGTTCAAAGGGTAAAATATTCTGCATCGTTATCGCAGAAAATACGATTTAAACGTTTTTTTAGAAAAAAAGATTCAATAATAAAAATTTCATCTGTTATTACAGCAGTAGTACTTATAGCTGTTGTCTCAATTATACGAGATAACCGAGATAAACCTACAACAACCGGTTTAACACCTATCGAAGTCATCGAATCTTTTTATACATCAATTAATATTCTAGATGTGGAGCTAGCAGCCAGTACGTTCAAAAAATCGGCAGGTAACACGTATAAAGATTTAATCAGCAGTTTCTATGTTATTAACAAGCTGAGAACTGCATATGATTCAAGCTCACAGACCCTTCATCCCGCTCAATGGCTGTATAATAACCGGGACTTTGCAGACTGGATGTACGGTATTACACGGCTGAAAATTGACGGCATCGATGCCGATGCATTTTCCAAACATGTTTATCAGAAAACACATAAAGCCGCACTTACCGAAACTAAAGGTTCAAAAAACACGTATTTGGCAACCTACTATCTTGTACGCCATGAAGGGAAACAGGAAATTTTTATTACACAATGCAGTGAAGAAGTAGAATTGGAATTTGTAAAAAACAGGTGGCTCATCTCAAAAATAACGTCATCAAATACTGAAACAAGTGTTAATGCTGATATTTTTAACAATGAATATGCTTCAATTGATACATCGCTCGATGTATATGCTAAATCTGAAATTCTTTCAAAAAACTATCCCTGGATTCCGGGAGATAAAGAAATTACTAAAGCATTAGAGGAGTTAAAAGCACGTTATGAGCAATACGCCTTCTGAAAAGTACCGCCGCCCTAGCTGGGATGAATATTTTATGGAGATCTGCCAGACGGTTGCAAAAAGAGCAACCTGCGACAGAGGCAGAAGCGGGTGTGTTATTGCCCGTGGTAATCAGATTCTTGTGACCGGTTATGTCGGCTCACCTGCAGGGCTGCCGCACTGTGATGAAGCAGGTCACAAAATGAAGAAGATGATTCATGAGGACGACACCATCACCCAGCACTGCGTTAGAACAGTACATGCAGAGCAGAATGCTATCTGCCAGGCGGCAAAAAGGGGAATTGCTATAGAAGGTTCTACGCTTTACTGTAAGATGACGCCGTGCAGAACCTGTGCGATGCTTATAATTAACTGCGGCATAAAAAGAGTTGTCTGTGAAAAACGTTATCATGACAGTTCCGATTCCCTAGAAATGTTTGCCCAAGCAGGAATTCAAATAGTACATCTTTGTGAAGAAGTTCAGTGCTACGATAAAATGTAATTCAGTCTGCAATAAATAAAGTAACAGCATGTACTTTCTTTACACCGGCATTTTTTAATACCTCCGCACAATTTTCGAGTGTTACTCCGGTCGTCATTATGTCGTCAATGACGACAACTTCCGCCGGAATACAAGCGTTTTTTTTAAGTTCATAACTTCGTCCAAGCTGATGAAGTCTTTCTTCGCGCGATAATTTTTTCTGCTGTTTTCTCTCAATCCTGTTTAATACGGGTAGTATTTTGCACCCATACTGCAGTTTGAGCAGTATGCACACATCGTTAATCTGATCCCACCCTTTATTCCTTATTTTTCCCGGTCTGGGCGGTACGGGTATTACGGGTAATGACGGATAATAACGATTCAACACAGTATGAAACATTTCTGCTGCAATTATTGAAAAACTTCTATTACCGCATATTTTCCACTGAAATAAAAGTTCTTTTTTCCAGAGCCGGTATGCGTGAACAGGAAACACAGAATCGGTATGTACTAATAGAGGATCTTCTGTGCAGCTTATGCATGTAGTTATTTCACTAATAAGAATTTTTCCGCATACTCTGCATCTTCGATTAGCAACAGGTATTTGATAGAAATAATCAAGGCATTGTCTGCATAATATATAATCAGAGAGGCAACCGCACCGTATACAATTTTGAGGAGAAAGCAACTTTGATAAAAAGCAGTGACCTTTTAAATACAAACGCACCATGAGTGATGCTGTATTTTTAATTTTGTTCATGTCTATGTTATAGACATCATACGGTCATTTTTATTGTATGGTGAAATAAAATTTTTCCAAATACGTGATTCTTTCTTTTGCCTGTTTCCAAAAAGCGCTGCCGGGATACGCTTTAACAAGAGTTTCATACGATTCCAACGCTTTTCTTATGTTCCTCTGAATAGACGGTGTTTCGTATATTTGTCCTTTAATAAACCACGCTTCATCGAGCTTATCAGTTGAAACTGATAAGAACTCATCAAGAAGACGCAGTGCATTAATGTAATCGTTTTTTTGAACAGCTTCTTTTGCGCTACTCATCAAAACATCAGGATCTGCACTGCTTAAGATATCTGAAGGTGCTTCATCAGTCAAAAGTATTTCCACATCCGGTTCCGCTGAAACAGAAGACGCCCATTCTGGATCTTTTTTGGGAATGGTACTTTTTGGGGTTGACTCATCGGTCTGCATGCCCGATACAGGAGCAGTCAGGGCGCTGTTCATTTCATATAAGGGAACCTGGAATCTTTCCATCTGTGCACTGCTGTCTGTGGATATGGTAAGTTCTAAATAGTCATCAATATATATACCTGATAAGGGATCAGTTTTATAGAAATGCAAAAGTGCCGTGCCGCTTTTTTTCGAACGCAGGGTAAAGACAGTATTGCCGTTTTCTGTTTTTCTTCCGAAATAGGTCACGTTAGAACTGCCGCCTTCCTCGCCAATATATACCCAGCCGTTTCCAGGATAAGAAACATCTATGTATTGGTTATTCTTAACCTCAACTGAGCGCGACGGTTTTTTTTCTGTTACTTCAGGGGATGTATTTTTTGCACCGGTATTTACTTCAGAGCCGTTGCCGGTTTCAGAAAGTGCAGATTCCTGTTTTACCTGAGCCGATAGCGGAGACATGACAGAAGATTCTGCACCAGAAGAAGCAGGTTTTTCTGCAGTTTTCTCATTGCTGATAAGTTCTTTAGAAGATGCAGCAGCATCAGTTGAAGAGGCAGTAACTTCCGGTACTTCCTTTACAACGCTGCTGCTTGGGGACGGCTCTGATTCAGGTTTTACCGTTTGAACTGCTTCTTCTATGACGGTCTGTTCATTTGGTATTTCTGTACTTTGAGGCAGGGCCGATCCATTTTCATCCGGATTCCATATTTTAGCAGCTGAAGATGTTTCGGCCGAAGTGCGCGGCCTGAGAGAAGGCTTTACAGTGCGGTTCAGATTTTCGTCTTTTTTTGCAGTGAGATCAATTACCAGCGGTTCTTCAACGGGAATAAATTCATCACTTTGATTTTCTTTTGCTTCAACATCCTGAGAATACAGCGGAACAAATTCCTGTTGAGGATTTACTTCGGCTATAGTAGACTGAGGTTCTGAGGAAATATCATTATGTACTATGTTTTCCGTTCCCTTACCTGAATCTATTTGTGTTTCCTGAGTATTTTCGGGGTCTTGTATTTGTTCAGTATTCACATTTGCGTTTTCTGAAGGTTCAACAGCCTTATTTGTCTGGCAGGAAAAAAAGAATACAGATGCCGCTGCACATAAAACAAGCAGTATAAATTTTTTCACGGGCTTGCCTCCAACAGATTTTGTATCAGCCGGTTATTGTCATTATCCAGCTGACTCATCATTGATTCGTCCGGGATTGTAAACCACTTATCCGCTTCCTCTTCTGTCCATTTCAATGTTTTCGGCCTTGATACATAATATTGCTCAAGAAGTACAGGTTCGGAGGGAAGAACAAACGGCTGTGTAATATCCGCGGTAAGAGGAATACTATTCGCTTCACTTACGTTATCAGGCTTAATAAGAAAAAATATGACAATAAGGAAAATAAAAAGCAGAAGCACTGAAAAGAATATAATAAAAAGTCTGCTGTTGTTTTCATATGCGTGTCTTATACGCAGTTTATCTAATAATGCGTCCAGTATCTTTGCTGTAAAATCCTGAACAGCATGTATGATTTTATCAAGAATACCGGACATAAACGCTCCTATTGTTCAGCCTGTGCTTCTTCGCCTTCATCCCCGTGTTCTATTGCTGCAGTACTTTCGAAGGGATTATCAATTACAGAATTACTGTCATTATTCTGCTGAGTATCTTTTCCTGAAAGAACACTCTGTTCCTTTTGAAGATGCTTATTTCTTTTAGGCGGATGAGGAGGAATAAAAACATCTTTTTCCTCTTCAACTTCCTCTTCTTCAAACGGTTCAATATCAGGCAGAGAGGCTGCAGGGCCGCTTTCATTTTCCAGTCTTATAGTAATAACTTTACTGACGCCTGATTCTTCCATCGTAACACCGAGCATCGTTCCCGCTCCTGTTACTGTTTTTTTATTGTGTGTAATAACAATGTACTGACTGACGTTTGCAAATTCACGAAGAGTATGCACAAAACGGATAACATTCTGTTCATCGAGTGCTGCATCAATTTCGTCTAAAAGACAGAAAGGAGAAGGACGCACCATGTACGTTGCAAACAAAAGTGAGATCGCAGTCATTGTTTTTTCACCGCCTGAAAGAAGGGCAATGTTTTCCAATTTTTTTCCCGGAGGCTGCGCGTAAATTTCCACACCGGACTCTAGAACGTTCTGGGGATCAACAAGACGCAGCTCCGCCCTTCCTCCGCCGAAAAGACGGCGGAACATATTATGAAAGTTCTTTTTTATTTTATTGTATGTCGCCAAAAAGAGTTCTGTAGATTCGGCCCTGATTTCCTCTGTAATACGCTTTAAGTCGTCTCTAGCCTTTACAAGATCTGAAAGCTGTGCGGAAAGGAAATCGTAGCGTTCCTTTGTTTCTGCAAATTCTTCGGGAGCCATGAGATTGACGCTTCCAAGGTCTTTAAGCTTCTGCCGTGAGACAGCAAGTTTTTCACGAAGTTCTGCAGGGGGAACTGTTATGACAAACATTCTCTCTTCGAATTCCATAAGATCGCGTGAATGAGTTTCACGGAAGTTATCTTTAATATTGCGTATTTCAGTTTCAAATGTTGCCATGTCGAGGTGCAGTTTTTCGAGCTGTACCTGATACTTGCCGAGTTCTGCAGTCTTTTTCTGTATTAAATCCTGCTTGCCCGACACGTCTTTATTGCGCGATGAGATGTCGTGTTCAAGTTCTTCAAGTTTTTTAGTTAGAGATCTTCCCTTGTGTTCGAGAGAGGCAATTTCGCCTTCCATGTCGATAATTTGATCCTGAAGCTCATCAAACCTTTTCTGCTCATTATACAGTTCATTTTCAAGTTCACGGAGAGCAGCTTCCTGACTTGCAAGCTCGCGCTTGAGAATTCTCATCTGGTCTTCTGCAGACTGAATCTGTGTTTTCATCTGAGCCTGCGAAATTCTCAGTTTTTCAAGCGTCGTTCTGTATTCATCAATCTTCACTGCAAGACTTGTATTTTCAGCCTTTAATGAGGCAATATCAGACCGGATGGAGGCAACTTCATCGCGGTTATTTTGTATATCACTGTCAATGTGCCTCTTCTTGGTAATAATACCTTCGGGCGACAAAAACTCGTCGAGAAACATAGGAGAGCTTTTCTTATACGATTCAAACGCCTCTTCAAGAAGCAAAAGCATTTTTTCAGCCTCTGTAAAAGCATCGACAGCCTGCTGGGTAAAGCTCTTTATATCGTTTTGAGAATGGTCATCAATTACAGAGAAGTCTGAAAACAGAGCTTTTTTACCGCTTGAAAGAACTTTCAGCTGTGCAATGAGCTGTCCGACTTTTTCCTGACAAACTTTCTGCTCTTTAACAGAGTATCCTGCATCTTTTAAACGAGAATCGAGCTCGGTAACGATGTCTTCTGTTATAGCTTCAAGCTTCTTCTGAAGTTCGCTTCTTTTTTCATCGAGCGCTACTATATTTTTTTCGTAATCCGCACTCCTCCGGTCATTTTCTGTTATCCGGTTTCCGGCAAGGGCAATATTCTGTTCAAAGGAGAGGATGTTCTGAGCAATATCCGACAGGCGTTTTTGAATATCGTGCAGAGCGGCTTCCTGTTCATCAACTTCGTCTCTCAGGTTTTCAACCTGTTCGCCTGTTGTTCTTTTTCTTCCTTCCAGAAGACTAATCTTGGTTCTTGCCTCATTCTGCCGCTCAGTAAGGAGTTTAACCTGCTCCTGTTTGCCGCGCTGCTCTGCTGCCAGGCCGAAGATTTCCTGATTCATAGCAATAAGAGAAGACTGCATCGCATTAACTTCATCCATGTGCTCTGCAACCGACGTGTTTATTGCATCGATTTCAGAACGCGCCTCATCTCTTTTTGCTGTGATAGACTCGAGGTCCTCTTCTTTACGGCTTTTATCCTGGGTAAAACCTTTTAACCGCAGAAGCTGAATATCGAGCTCAAAATTAAATATTTCTTCCTTAAGCGAGCGGAACGTTATGGTTTTATCGGCCTGTATTTTTAATGAATCATACGATCTCTTAACTTCACCGAGAATTCCTTCAACCTGCCTCATGTTTTCTTCTGTCCGCTCAAGTTTACGTTCGGCTTCGGCCCTTTTTACTTTAAAGCGGGTAATTCCTGCGGCTTCCTCGAACAGGTACCGTCTCTCTTCGGGTTTGCTTGAAAGAATCTGATCAATCTTACCCTGTTCCATGACGGAATAGGCAGCCTTACCTACACCGGTGTCCCAAAACAGTTCGCGGACATCCTTTAATTTAACCTGTGTATTATTTATATAGTATTCACTTTCACCCGAGCGGTATAGCCTGCGTTTGATGGCAATTTCGCTCACATCAAGAGGTAAAAGACCGTTGTCATTGGCTATAGTTAAGCTTACTTCTGCAACATTAAGGGGTTTTCTAGTTTCTGTACCGTTAAAAATAACATCTTCCATTTTTTCGGCACGCATTGTCTTTGCAGCCTGTTCTCCGAGAACCCATTTAACGGCATCGACTACATTGCTTTTACCGCAGCCGTTCGGACCGAGAAGAGCGGTAATACCGTCAGCGAAATTGATGCGTGTGCGGTCGGCAAAAGATTTGAAACCAAAAACTTCTAGACTTTTTAAAAACACAAAAACCCCTGTTAATATATATATAAAACATTTTACCCGCATTTCAGGGTAAAGTCAATCAAACAGTAATATTCTTAAAGAGCTTAATTCTTTTTAATATATAAAATTATAATAAGTTAAGAAAAAGCACTTGAAAAGACTTTGTAAGAATACTATGATAGAGCATTATGTTAGACTATCGTTTTATCAAGGAAAACCTTGATGCAGTAAAGAACAATATTAAGGCCCGCAACATGAATGCGGATGCCGATGCGGTTGTACGCTTATTTGACAAGCGGACAGAATTAGTGACCTCTTTACAGGCTTTACAGCAGAAACGCAATGATAATGCCAAGGCTATGAAAGGCAAACTTGACAATGATATGCGCCAGAAGCTTATAGAAGAAGGAAAATCCATTAAGGATGAAATTGCGCAGGCTGAAATTCTTCTTGCAAAAGCTGAGGAAGAGCTTGATATTGAAGGAAGGAAGATTCCCAATATGGCTCATCCTGATGCGCCTGTAGGAGCCTTGGATACCGAAAATCTTGAAGTAAAAAGAGTGGGAACACCAAGGAAATTCACATTTACTCCTAAAGATCACGTTGAGTTGGGACAGTCTTTGGATTTAATCGATTTTGACGCGGCTACAAAGGTTTCCGGCAGCAAGTTTTATTACCTCAAAAATGAAGCAGTTTTTCTTGAACAGGCTCTTGTCATGTATGCGCTAAATACCCTGCGCAAACATGGATTTACACCCTTTATTACCCCCGATGTCGCCCGCGAGGAAATTCTCCAGGGAATCGGGTTTAATCCAAGAGGAAACGAGTCAAATATATACAGCCTTGAAGGCGAAGGTTCCTGCCTTGTTGCTACCGCTGAAATAACCTTAGGCGGCTACCACAGCGATGAAATACTAAACAAAGACAAACTGCCCCTGTACTATTGCGGAATATCGCACTGTTTCAGAAGGGAAGCAGGAGCCGCAGGACAGTTTTCAAAGGGATTGTACCGCGTTCACCAGTTTACAAAGCTAGAGATGTTTGTATACTGCCTTCCTGAACAGTCGGATGCTATTCATGAAAAACTCCGCCTCATAGAAGAAGAAATATTTACCGGTCTAGGTCTTCCTTTCCGGGTTGTAGATACCTGCACCGGAGATCTTGGTGCTCCGGCATACCGCAAATGGGATCTTGAAGCATGGATGCCCGGACGCAACGGCGGCGACTGGGGGGAAGTAACTTCCACATCGAATTGTACTGATTATCAGTCCAGAAGGTTAAATGTCCGGTATAAAGATGATGACGGTAAAAATAAATTTGTGCATATGCTTAACGGAACTGCGGTTGCAGTCTCGAGAGCCCTTGTTGCAGTAATGGAAAATTATCAGAATGAAGACGGCTCTATTACCGTTCCTGAAGTACTCGTACCATACTGCGGATTTACTGTTATTAAACGTTAAAAGATTACGCATGAGCCGTACTTGCCTTTGAGTACGGCTTTTTTTATATCATTATTTTATTATACAGCCTTTCATATAAAAATCTGCGGTCTTCCTCACGTATTGAAGTAATTGATGCAAGTGCACATTGTTTTTTATTCTCCGTAAGCGGACTTCCTATAATCTTTTCTACACATACTGTTATATATATTGTTCTATGTATTCTTTGAACAGGCACAGATAATTCTGCGGCATATTCATTACCCTCATACAGGGGTATTTGACCCGACCGGCAGCCGAAGACCAGTTCTTTGTGAGAGATAAAAAGAAGCGAAAGCGGTTCAATACGCCCCTCAACACAAGGGATTTCCACTGTTTGCCCGCTTAGGTACAAACCTGCATTTACCGCACTATAGTATTCTTCAACATTTTGTGCCTTATTCTCTGTGAACATGTCTATAGACCTCTGAAAATCTGTCCCGTGCAGTGCATTGACCACGGAAAGAACATTCTGCTCTGCATGTTCCGTTATTTTCTGCCAGGCATCTTTTGAGAATAGCGGAATATCAGGGTGTGTTATGCAGTCTATTGAGAGGGATTTTTTTTCCTGTGTATTGAAAAATACTTTAGCTCCTATCTGCTTTTCAAAAGGCTGTGAATCATCGAGCTGCTTGAAAATATGAGGAGAAATGACGAGGGCATAACCCTGCCTTACAATACGGAAACTTGTTTCAAAAAAGAGACCGCGCCCTTTATAGTAAAAAAAAATACATACAGGTGTTTTATCCGGGATGGGTAAAAAGTAATTAGCAAGAGGTAAAAATAGAATTCCCTCTTCTGTTATAGAATAGGACTTTGGTTTTATTGTGACAGGCTCAAACTGCGGAAGATGCCTCTCATGCGGAATGAAACGGGTTGAAACAGACTTAATAATGAGAAGGGGAAGATCTTCCGAAAGATTTTTCACAATAATATCACGCTCAATACGCGACAATACGTTACTCAATGACGATACTCCCCAGCTGAACCTGATCTATAAATTCACCTGTACCGCTTGAGCTTATGTACACCCACATGTCGTAATATGACTTTTTTGCAATAACTCTCACAGGAATTTCATAAATACTTTCCGTTTCATTTTCCCGGAGAAAGGGTTTTCCATAAATCCATGATTCAGGCACGGGATAACTCATAAACTGATATTCCAAAACAGAACTGATGTAAGAGCGTTTTGGGGAAAAAAGATTCTTTGAGATTTTTCCTCCTTTGAGGGCAAGAAAAAAACCGTCAAGTATCTTCCGTGTAGAATCAGTTATTGCTCTTGTGTCAAGGCTCGCAAAATCCGTAATAGACGGGAATATAACATCATCAGAATATGATGAATACATATATAAATTAGAAGATTTTTTATTAGTAAGAAGACCCTTCTTAACATTTGCTTCCTGCAGTTTATCCTGCTGCTGCATCTCCTGACGTACCTGTTCCGCCTGCTGCAGAATCTTATCAAACTCAGGATTTCCGGAAGAGACCGGAGATGATTCATTATCGGCAGTCTCTGCAGATGCATCCTCATAAAGAATGAATCCGTCTATTTCATCTGTCCAGACAATAGAGTCCTGATTGGTCTGAATTCGGGAGCGTAAAGTATCGTCTTCAATAACAGGGGACAAAGGAGAGTGGGTATTTGTACAGGAGAACAAGGTAACTATCAGTATGGAAGCAAAAGACATTATACTTTTTTTAAGCATGAATCTATTATACTACAATATCTTACTTTTCTCAATAATCTATAGTATCATACTGTAAACCTTCTATATAGACAGACCGTGCTTTTCTGTATAAAATTAATCTAAAGTATTATTCACATTGGAGTTATTGTATGGCACTGACGCTTGCAGAAAAAATTATTCAGTCACATATTGTAAAAGAGGCTTGTTCTTCCACAGCATTTACCGCTGGAGAGCCCATTGAACGGGGCAAGGATATTGCAATAAAAATTGACCAAACCCTGACCCAGGATGCAACCGGTACTATGGCATATTTACAGTTTGAAACTATCGGCATACCGCGGGTAAAAACAGAAGTGTCAGTTTCTTATATAGATCACAATACCCTCCAGACAGACTTCCGCAACATGGATGATCACTTTTACCTCCAGAGCATTGCTCAAAAATACGGCCTGTGGTTTTCAAGGGCGGGAAACGGCATTTGCCATCAGGTACATCTTGAACGTTTCGGCAAACCGGGAAAAACACTGCTGGGGTCTGACTCACACACGCCCACAGGAGGCGGACTTGGAATGATAGCAATAGGCGCAGGCGGTCTCGATGTTGCTGTAGCTATGGGCGGCGGAGCTTTTCATCTTTCCATGCCCAAGATTTTCGGAGTAAAACTTACAGGAGAACTTAAAAACGGCGTGAGCGCCAAAGATATTATTCTCGAAGTACTGAGAAGAGAAACGGTAAAAGGCGGAGTCGGCGCTGTATATGAATATTACGGAAGCGGTGCCGCATCATTATCTGTACCCCAGAGAGCGACCATTACCAACATGGGCGCAGAACTCGGCGCAACTTTTAGTATTTTCCCCTCCGATGAGACAACCAAAAAGTTTTTAACCTCGATGGGAAGAGAAAAAGATTGGATAGAGATGAAATCTGATGAAGGGGCTTCCTATGATAAGGTACTAGAAATTAATCTTTCTGCCCTCTCTCCCCTTGCCGCAAAACCTCATTCACCCGATGAAGTAAGCCCCATATGTGAAATTGAGGGAACAAAGGTTCATCAGGTTGCCATAGGCTCCTGTACAAACAGTTCACTTGATGATCTTGCGCGCGTTGCAGCCATTGTTAAGGGAAACCATATAGCACCCGGCGTTGAAGCAGGTATTGCTCCCGGAAGCAGAACCACGCTTCTTATGGCAGAAAAAGCAGGAATTCTGGGGGACTTGATTCGAGCCGGTTTTAGAATTCTTGAGAGCGCATGCGGTCCGTGCATTGGCATGGGATTTGCGCCCAATTCGGAAGGAGTATCTTTACGAACATTTAACAGAAACTTTAAGGGACGAAGCGGAACTCCCGATGCCGGAATATACCTCGTGTCGCCTGAAACCGCAGCAGCTTCTGCAATTACCGGTGTTATTACAGATCCCTCCTCGTTATCAGTATCGTACAGCATTAAACAGGGAGAAAGCTTTCTCGACGGAAAGACAGCACATCTTTCTTTTAATGACGTCGTAACAGAGGCAAGAGATGACGGAATGCTCATTCCGCCCCTTTCAGAAAAAGAAGCTTCTACAGTTGATATTATCCGCGGACCGAACATTAAACCCTGCCCTTCTTCACCCGAAATGAGTTCCGTTATGGAATACCCGGTACTGTTGAAAGCAGGAGACAATGTAACCACCGATGACATAATGCCTGCAGGAGCAAAAGTTCTGCCGCTCCGTTCAAATATCCCTGAAATTTCAAAGTTCACCTTCGAGCGCATTGATGCGGGCTTCTATGCAAAAACAGCTGCAAACCGTGAAAAAGGAAATAATGGATGTTTTGTAGTCGGAGGCGAAAACTACGGACAGGGCTCCTCAAGAGAACATGCAGCCCTCGCACCGATGTATCTTGGAGTGAGAGCAGTTATTGTTAAATCGTTTGCACGCATCCATAAAGCGAACCTAATTAACTACGGTATTATTCCGGTTACTTTTAAAAATCCGTCTGATTATGATCTTATTACTGAAGACGATATTTTACACATCGGCAATATAGATGCGGCATTGAAAACCGGTGAGGATTTTTTAATAACAATACAGAAAACCGGTAAAACATTTGAAGGAGTTAACGGCCTCGACCAGAGAAGCAGAACTATTCTTCAAAACGGCGGTCTTGCTGTATACACTAGAAACGGCGGACAATAAGATTGGCTGAAATGCACGCGGTAAGAGATCCGCTTTGGAAACATATTTACCTTCCTCAAAAACTCTATGAAGCCTGTTTCACAAAAGAGTTTTTGAGGCTGAGCGCTATTAAACAGCTCGGGCCGACCTATATGGTTTACCCCGGAGCCACACATACCCGCGCATCTCACTCATTCGGAGTATACTATATTGCATCAAGGCTTTTGGAAACCCTGCTAAGGAAGGGAGCCGTTCAGTGGGTTTCAAAAACCGGCTGCGCCTCTTTTAAAGCCGCCGCTTTATTTCATGATTTGGGTCATTTTCCGTACACTCACTCTCTTAAGGAGCTTCCTCTCAAAGATCATGAAGAGCTCACCGGTTCAATTATACGGAACAGCAGCATTGCTTCGCTCATAGATGAGAGCGGAGGAAATGCAGAGCAGACAGCAGAAATTGTCGACACGTCTATACAGACTGATAATACCGAGACTCTTTTTTTCAGAAAACTGCTCTCGGGCGTACTTGACCCCGATAAACTTGATTACCTGAACAGGGATGCGTTTTTCTGCGGTGTTCCCTACGGCATTCAGGATACCGATTTTGTTCTTTCTGCCGTTATGCCGGATAAAGAAAAAGGAATAACACTCCCGTCGCAGGCAATATTATCGGTTGAGAACCTCTTATTTTCCAAATACCTTATGTACCGTGCTGTGTACTGGCATAAAACGGTCAGAATAGCGACGGCAATGATGAAAAAAACACTCTATACAGCCCTTCAAAATGAGATTGTCAGGCCTGAAGAACTTTATACTCTTGATGATCAAGGTTTATACACGCTTCTTGAAAATAAACCCTATTTTGAGGAACTTGAATGCGCCGATGCTGTTAAAAAGAGAAGAATTTACAGCGTTATGTTTGAATCTCCGTTTTCCCCGGACACAGTGTTTCACACACGACTCGAAAAACTTGATTTTCGTCTTTTGAGCGAGATACAGATTGCGCAGATTATAGGATGCAAGCCGTATCAGGTTATTATTGATATTCCTGAACGTATTTCATTTGAAAGCGATTTATGGATCAATGATGAAAAAACCGTGTTTTCCAATAGTTCGACCGTTTTTACAACCGGTACTGTCAGCTCGTTTACATCAAAATTAAGAAAAATCCGCTGTGCACTCGATCCTGAATTCCTTGCTGCTGCAGTTTCTTCTGATATTCAAAAACTAAAAAAATTAATTGAAGATTTCTTTTTCATGCAGTATACTTAATCCGGGATCGGTATTACAAAAAGAGGAGCAAGTATGAACGTTCATAATGCAAATGAAGAATTGGTTATAGACAGGGTTAATGAGCTTTATACCCAGGTTAAAAAGATGGACGCGCACTGGCTTACCTGCGACTGCGAGCACTGCCGCATTGATGCAATAAGTTATGTTCTTAATAGAATACCTCCCCGCTATGTTGTTTCCGGCAGAGGTATAATTCATAATTCAATTGAAAACGATGCCCAGCTGAAAGCTGATATTGACTCACTCATTATTGAAGCGATGCACATTATCAGTTCGGTTAAAAGGCCGTATCATGAAATGCATATTGAAAAACAGATTCTGGCTGAAGGTCCTTTTTATAACTTTCCTACTTTTTTCGGCGCTGTTTATGACGGAAATACGTTCCAGCCGCTTGGAAATGCGCAGGTTACCTTAAAGCTTGATAATTATCCTGCCCAGATGATCGATTATACCTGGTCTAATCCTTATTACACTGCAGAGATGACCAAGGCCGCTTATTCATTCCTTGTAAAACCGCAAAAAGCGGAGCGCGAGAATATAAGTTCTGTGTTTGTTTTCACCCTTGAGGTTCATCTTCAAGGCTACGATTCTGTTTCCTATAGCTTCAGCGTGCCTCTCATAAGCGAAGGTGTAATCCGCAGTTCCTCTAATTCTACGTATTCATTGAAGATACAGGATTTATTTATGTTTCCGTCGAACACTGAAAACCCGATGGATGACTAGACACTGACATCTTTTTTTGGTATAGTGAGGAAATATTACGGGATGTAGCCTAGGGGCTAAGGCGTCTGGTTTGGGACCAGAAGATCGGGGGTTCAAATCCCTCCATCCCGAGTATAATCACTTGTAGTATAAAGAATAAAAAACTTGTATAAACTTCGATTAAAAAAATACCACAAAGTCTTGTGGTATTTTTTATTTCAGATCAATTTTTTTAAGGTGAACAGACCATCCGTTATTGTGTGAAGGTCTCTGACTGGAACGTACCGTTGGAAGGGATGCCAACTGACAATAACGGCTGTTCTGTTTAGCACCGATGCCATGACGGCAACGGTGCGTGCCTGTTGGAACAAAAAGACTTTTACATAAGCCTAATACTCCGGCTTAACTTGCACCGGTACACCGGTGTCAAGTTGAAGCGATTTATTAGGGTTTTAGTAATAATTCAACGTAATATCTGTCCATCCCTCTTCTAAGAGTTTTTGATATAACTGTGCAGCATATTGATTTTGATTTTCAATCCATTTACCAGTTTTGAAAAACTCATATAATGAAAAAGCGAAAACATATATTCGATCAATAATTTTATAATCCTCTAAATATTTTTTTGATTTCTGTAAGTAAATATTGCTAATATCACTTTTATCCTCATTTGTTAATAAATTGGCAGGAACAAATTCATTCAAAAGAATTGATTCAGCAATCCGAAATGTAACATTGTATTTTACATCTTGATATAAATTATTTGTTTCAAGTATCTCTAAGATATAAGTCTTCAGATTTTCTGCATCTTCCATCATTACTAAGACATACCGAGAAAAAGCTAGTTTGCGTGAAAAATTTATATCCTGTCCATATGTTTCTAATACATAGCCCATTTGATTATAAGTATTCAAATTTCTAAACTCTTCAATTGTTAGTGAATATGAAAAGTGAAAAAATGTAATCATTAAAATAAACAATAGTATTTTTTTCATTTAATCCACCAATTTCTATAGATAGATTGCCTAAATACTTGTTTACTTGAATCTATACTTGAAAATTCAGGATATGCAATGTATCCTCCAAATTTATATGCTTCTACTTCAAAACTATTACTATCGTTATACCATTTATTAGACCATTGATTAATAAAATCTGTTGTCCCTAGCATTTCTGCTTGCATTGTATGTATACATTCATGTCCAAGTAAATTTGCTATAGCTGCATCCATTGCAGATATGTTATCCTTCAGATAAATATTCCTTCCGAAAGTTACACCATCTACATTACCTGTAATAATCGAATTAAATGTGTTTGAATCAATGTCACTATATATAGTGACATCATTAAGAATATTTGTTAGTGCATCAAGTCTTTCTGAACTATTTTTTCCTAAGGATAGAATGTAATCAGATGTCAACTGTTCAAATTCTCCTATATTCTTCATATAGATTTCAGCCTGATTTCTTGTATTTATTAAGTCTCCCAATTTAGATGCGTCTTTTGCTGAGGATTGCAAACCACTTTCGGCATTCTTTATTCCTTCATCAGTATGTTCTACTCTGGATTTCTGCTGTCCACTTCCATCATAATAGAACAACCCCGTTGGATCTGTGAAACATATCGACCCCTCAAAAATTTCTAGTGTATCCTTCCAAAAGCCTCTTTCTTCTGTTAAGCTGTAATCGAGCGAAACGAGATTATCAGCTTGAACTTCCGCCGAAAGTGCTTTAGTCACTTTCGCGCGCTGATATGCGGTAATCCTTCGGATTGTCCACATAATCAGGTTATCGACCTCAAAAATTTCAAAGACCCCTTCCCAAAGGGCTATATCCAAAAAACTCAATGCTCTATTATACCACAGATTTTAAAATACATTATCTCTTTTTATAGAATGATAAAGAATTTGCTTTTCTTAAAAATAAGATAACAATAATAATATAAATCCAATCAGACCTAAAATTTTTATTGCATTATTTTCTCGACTATTATCATTCTTAAAGTCCCTAAAGGTTATTCTTCCAAAAAATATATCTCTTAATTTAAAACTTAAGGGAAGCATCATTATTAATGAAATGATCAAGTATACATCACTCATAGATTCCCTCAATTACTGAATCATATATTTCAATGTTTTCCTGATCTTCATTAAAGTACTTGCTTCTTACAATTTTCATCCATTCTTTTTCTGTGAATTTTTTATCTAACCCCTTCTGTTCGTAAACATAAATATTAGCTATTATGAATTTTGACAACCTGATAGCATCTTCTTTATTATCAATATCTTTTAGTACAGGCATTGTTACAACACCAAGAAAATTCATGATATCCTTATCTTTTTGTGTATCTGTAAATGAAGAAAGTAAACCTTGAGAGGTCTTATAGTAATCAAAAAGCTTAACTGCATCATTCGCTTTTCCAATTGGAGTAAGGGATAGTATATTCCCAGCCAGCCCAGTTACATCAACTTTTATATCGGAATCATATTCAATGTAATAGTGATTACCTTTTACTTTGTTTTCAAGATCAAATAATTTATTTTGCATTATTGGCACAATATTCCCAAATGGAATAAAATTTGAAATTAACCTGCTATAATTTGTTATTTTGTTTTGAAAACTGATTGCATATTCAATTCTTTCAGTTGTTTCATTGAAATAAGACACAATTACATACAACCCCGTTGGATCTTGGAAGTTTATCGGGTTATTACCGCAGTAGCCATACCAGTTGCTTCCGTCCCTTGCAGGATCCTCAGAGATGAATGAAGAACCGTCCTCACTCCTCCATCGGTTCCAATGATAGGTCAATCCTGTTTCACTGTCAATATCTTTACCGGTATACATGCCTTCATAGAGTACATCCCCGCTTCCATACGCTACATTGCCGAATGCGGTATATTCTCCGCTCCATAGAACTTTTCCGCTCTCATCGGTTACTGTCGTTACACTTCCCAGGAGGTCTGTTGTTGCATATCGTTTTACTGAGTTTCCAGTGTTATCTGTTTCTTGCCAGCCTATTATCTGGTTATTGAGGTATG
>JAEWSQ010000010.1 GCA_023398165.1 Spirochaetota bacterium
GAAGTAATAATATGCTTTTGGAAACAACCGGACAAGTCCTATTACAAGCTCTTTTGACTTCTTCTGGCTTTCCTCATCGTCTCCTATTTCTGTTGCAATTACGCCTGTATTTCCTGTCTTCCATTGAGACGGATGTATTTTTAAAAATATGTTCATGCCGTTTTTATACAGCACATATGAAGGATCTTTATGTACCGCAACGGCAGAACTCTGAGAAATGCCGGCAGCTTGAAAACCGGTGCTTCCCTGTCTTTTTTCTTTTTGAAAGGGATCACGAGGAGAGTTTTGATCTTTTGCTGACACCAGGGAAGAATTTTCAGCGCAGCATTTTTCCGTAAGTCTTTTATACGCCTTACAGACCTCTGCAAACAAAAAGTGATTCTTTACCGCATCTTCATCACTCGATGTGTCAGGATGCAGATCTTTAACCCGCTGCCGGTATGCTTTTTTTATGAGACTGATATCAGCTGTTTCTGCAATGCCTAAAATCTTATAGTCGCTGATCATCGGCCCGTCTTACTTTTTCTTCTTCATCTTTTGAATTTCTTCTTCAACCTCTTGCGCACCCTCTTTATAAAACTTCTCTTCTTCAGGATCAAGTTCTTTTAAAAGGCGTAAAAACTCGCCGGCATGGACGCGCTCTTCATCGGCAATATCAACTAAAACTTCCTTAGCGAGTTTATTGTCGGTGGATTCAGAAAGCTGCATATAAAGCTGAATTGCCTCATACTCAGCGGCGATCATAAAACGGATGGAACGTACAAGTTCTGCATCGCTCAGCTTACGGTCGTTTTTTAATCCTGCAAAGGGTTTTACAAAATCGGGCATAGTGAACCTCCAAAAATAAGATTGTATCAGTATACACCGAATTCACACTCTAAGGTGTAATAAAGCAGACTGAGGTGAAAAAAAGTTTACTCTTTTACCAGGCAAAAAGGATTCTGAGCAGAATATACGTTATCAAAGAAACCCATATAGGGAATATCTTTAGTAATGCACTCAATGCGGTAATCCGAGTATTCATCGTATGTAATACCGCCTTCCGCTGTTATCATATAATGCAGATAATTCAAAAAGCCTTCCATTTCAATGAGCTTCAGGAAAAACGGCAGCCTTTCGAGCCAGACACGAAGCAGGGTGTTTTCAGATTTGTAGCCGTCTACTATCATACCGAAGTAATCATCCATATAGGCTTTTCTCTTTTGCGCATCTCCTTCGAATCTGCACCAGCCGACACCCTTTGACCATGCATCCGCCAAATCGTACATAAACCAGCAGTATGCGCTGTCGTCAAAATCAAAGGCGGTAATATTTCCGTTTTCATAATCTATACAGAAGTTTCCGTCGTTGAAGTCCGCATGAATTAAGCCGTAAGCATCTTTATCTTTCGGAAGCTTTTGAGCCTCATCGCACAGGTGTAAAAACTTTTCTTTAACTGCGCTCAGTTCAGGGGGAATGTACTTTTCTATAAAGTTATTCTTCATGGCAGTAATCCATTCCGGCCGTTTCACATCGTCACTGAGCGGTTCATACTTCTGTGTTACCCGGTGCATATGCCCGAGTATTTTCCCGTAGTTATAAAAATATTCACCAATGGAAACACCGTCCCGGTAGCGGTAGTTGTTTGCAGGAAGGCTTATTCCTTTTGCTTTTGTAAAAACAACAGTATAGAATTCATTTCCCTGAGCTTCAATTTTTTCTGCATAATTTCCGTTATGAGATGTAATGGGATTACTTACGCTCACACCGTTGTCAAAAAGAAACTGCACAAAGTGTGTCTCCGCAAGAACATCGTTAAAACTGCGGTCTTTCCGGAATGTTATGCGGACAACCAATTCCGTACTGTCTTTTTTGTACATGAATATAATATTCTGACAGCCGTCATGACCGTCAAGCAGTTTAAAACAGGTCTTATCAAGATCATATAAATCACCGATTTTCTGTACAACTTCCTCTTTTACAATTTTTATTGCCTCTTCTCTTACAATCACTGTTAAAGCTCCTGAATTTTTTTTATTACCTTCTGCAGACGCTTCGTCTGACTCTCAGTTAAATCTAAGACCCTCTTCTCCAGCACACCGAGGAATTCTTTTCTATTCTTTTGAGTTATGCAGATAAGGGTTCTTTCTGCATGCTGACAGATTTCCTTCGGCCTGCATGTTTGAAAGTGTTTTAGTAATAGAGGGAATAATTTCTTTTCATATTCCATCTGTGCACTGCAAAGCGAGGCAAATACAGTTATGCTGGTATCAATTGTTATGACGCTTCCTTTTTCATATGCTTTTATTACAGAATCAATTTGTGAAAAAATTTCAGAGGGCCTCAGTAATGCGGTATATGATAAGGCTGTCATCGCACCCCAGATTAACCGGTTATTTTTACTTTTTAGAAGCGAAAGGAAAACAGGTACATAGTCACAGATTAATTCTGGTTTCCGTTGTCCGATCTCATAAAGGACTTTTATACAATCATTGGCGGCAGCCTCATCTTCATTATACAAACCGTCAGCAATCTCTTTAATTCCTTTGCTGTCTTTTTTAGCACACAATTCCTCTGCAAGCTCAATATTAGGAATTTCATCATTTCTGCCCATATTACAGGCCAGTTTTTCAATTGTCATAACTCCTCCTAATCGAGATAATCCTGAATATAAACGGATTAAAGTTTTTCTCCAGTTACCTGCATTTGAAACGTATTGTCTGTTGCTAGCTCTCCCTTATTAAAATTTCCATATGCACCGGTTACAGTCATGCCGTATTTCTTATAAATCGTTCTTATCTCATCAATTGAATAGAGACGTATGGGATCGCAGTAAAGTTCCTTCTGTCTCTGCACGGGTTTTCCGTATTCTAAATCCATACCGCCGAAATACATTGTATTCGTCTCTTTATTCCAGGTTAAATCGGCAAGCGCCATGGATTTTTCACCATACTGCCAGTTCCGGACGGGAAAGTGTTTTTCCGCATAAGAGGCATTCCCTAGATCCATGAAGTGCTTTCCGCCTTTTTTTAATGCCTTTGCTGCAGCGGAAAATACTTTTTCATTTTCATTATCATCTTCCAAATACCCGATGGCGCCGTCAGCCATATTAAGCACTACATCAAATTCATTTTCAAACGAAATATCCCGTACATCCATGCAGTAATAACTGTTGTTGATTCCTGCTTCTTTTGCCTGACGCTTTGCTTCTTCAATGTAGTCTTTGGTAATATCAACTCCGGTAACAGAAAAACCTCTTTTACCAAGCTCCAAAGAATGGCGGCCGAACCCGCAGGCAAGGTCGAGAATTCTCTCGTTTCCTCTTAGGTTAAGTACTTCGCAGATAAAATCAACCTGGTCTTTTGTTTCTTCAACCCAGGACTGTTCCTGAATGCAGAGAGTCCAAATTTTTTTATACCACTGCTTGTCGGACTGAAATACTCTCTTTACATCGTTGTTATACATAATTCCTCCGTATTTATAACCGAAGCAAATGTACCATTTAAAGCTGCAATATATGAGCACTGAACATCTTCCGCTTCCACTGTTTCATTTTTATAGGTAAGTTTTTTTGCTGCACAGCAGTCTCCAAGTACGGTAGATGTGTAGCCTAAATCAAAAGCAGCTCTCACGGTAGTATCGACACACATATGAGTCATCATGCTCGTGAAAACAAGATTGGTTACACCGTTTTTCTTAAGAAGATCATGAAGACCAGTTTCTCTAAAACTGTTAGGAAAGTGCTTTTGAAGAATAATTTCACCTTCAAGAGGTTTTACACCTTCATAAATTTCCGCCCCTTTTGTTCCGGGCAGAAAAAAAGAGGCACCGGGTTTTAAGGCTATATGCTGAATATAAATAATGAGCTCTTTATTCTTTCTGAAGAGGTCAAGAACTTTTTTACAGTTGCAGGCGGCTTCCGTACTCTTATGAAGTTCCATTGTACCGCCGGGAAAATAATCATTCTGTATATCAATAATTATCAGCGCTTTTTTCATGTTATTATTCCTCTGCTTCTATATTTTAACAAGTAACAGCATGCTTGTCATTCATTTTTTAATAATCCTTCGACCCACTCTCTTTTATCCCATAATGCGCAGCCGAGTGAAGTCTCGTGAAGTTCATCATGATGTTCCCGAATAGCGGATAATACCGGCGATTTTAAAGCCTCTTTTAAACTCATAACAGCACTTGTGTCGCCGAATGGAGCAAAGGGACAGGCTTCGAGTCTGCCGTCGGGAGCAACATGAACAAAACCCCGCCCTGCAGAGAGGCATCCGCCGAATTGATCCTCATCTCCGGGAAACGCCAGAAAAAGTTTTTTAATAGTCTTCCGGTAAAGCTCCAATGTATAAAGCATTTCTTTTCTTTCTTCTACTGATATACATAATTCCTGTGTGCCTTCTTCCACAGGCGTGTATTCATTATAGAAAAATAAAGCAGCTCCATCTGATGAAAGAGAAGAAATAAAATCCGCTGATATAACTTCCTCCAGATTCTGTTTCATAACAGTGAACGATAAACCAAAGAAGATGCCGTTTTTTTGTAAGAGCTGCATTTTTCCGGAAGCGGATTCATACACGCCCTTTCCCCGTCTGCTGTCGGTTAAGGCGCTTCTGCCTTCTATGCTGAGTATGGGAAATATGTTCTTATACTTTTTAAACTGACTGATAATCTCCCCGTCAATTAGAGTCCCGTTTGTAAATACAGGAAATATTACAGAAGGATTTTCACGGGCAAACGAGAAAATATCAGATGAACGGACAAGGGGCTCTCCTCCCGCGATGAGCATAAATGAAACCCCGAGATCAGCTCCTTCCCTTACAACACGGGAAAGATTTTGAGCATCTAATTCATTCCCCCTTCCCTCTTTTTTTTCACGCTCAAGCGTCGCATGAGAATAGCAGCCCCTGCAGGAGAGATTGCATTTTCGTGTTATACTTATAATCATAAAGGCAGGAACCGGAATATTTTTTTTGGTATATGAGGCTCTCCGTCTCTTTGCCTCCGCCTGATATAATGCGATGCGTAAGAATGATAATAAATATACAGGATATTTCCGGGCTATACCGGCGGCATCCCAGACGAGACTTGCAATGCTCTTATTCATGAGATCGAGATATTTTTTATCCATTTGCAGTACTTTGACCTAATTATGCAGGGCTGTCAATATACGTAATAATCTGCCCGTTCTGCACTTTGCCTTTAGCATGTTCCTCTTACTATAGTTTCTCATCTGCTAAGACAACCTTGGACGGGAGATCTGTTACACTTTAAGTAATAATTAGTTTAGATTTATTGGTTATTTACCTCCCCATTCGTATAAACTCCATTGCCCTCTCTAATGTTCCGTCCCTGCCGGCATCTATGTCTTCTTTACTATTTATAGATACAATGTGCGGATATATTCCGACACCTTCATAACTTTTACCCTGCGCATCCCGGTAGTCGCCTATGCTCACTGTGTACAGCCACCCGTTAAGCAGCTCACGCGGCATAGCATCAGAAATTGCCCCGGAAGTCGCATTCCCGATCTGAGTCACATTGCTGTTTTGACGCATTGCCATGGTAAATGTCTCTGCTGCACTAATTGCCCAGCGGTCAGTAAGAAGAACAACAGGTTTCGTAAACTGAAACTCCCCTTCCGGTTCAACGTACCACTCATTACCTTCATCAAAATCGTCATGGGAAGGGCCGTTCCTAAACCTGCTTGTCATATACAGCTTTTTTTCAGATGCAAAACATCCGGCTATATATTTACCTTCCTGATCTCTTCCTCCCTCATTATTGCGCACATCAACAATAATACCGGTGCAGTCTTTACATGCGCGAAGAAAATCCTTTATTACAAGTTTAAGTTCCATGAGTCCGTTTTCAAAACCTGAAAAATATATATACCCGATATCATTCCCGATGATCCCCCAAAAACCTCTATATACACCCATAGATGCAGGAGAAAACAATTTATATTCTGAGAGGTATGAAGAAAGAACAAGACCTGCATTAAACAGATTATTATTTCCAAGACTTCCATATATACAGCTGTGATACGAAGTAAAGTTCTCGTTATTTGTATACAGCGCAACATGATTATCGTTAAGCTCATCAAGCATTTTTGTAATAACCGTAAAAAACTCCTCATCGCACATGCCCTCATAAATTTGAGACCTGTAACGCACATAGCAGTCATCCCAATCAATGTTCTTTACTAAAAAGAGCCCGTATAACCGGTCAAAATCATTCCACAGAACTTCAAAATTCTGTACCGGTGTATTTTCAAGAATTTTTCCGATTAACAGATATTTACATGAACATAGAAGTAAGACTACCGTAAAGATACATACAATACTCAGTCTTTTTAAGAACTTGTTTTTCATAGTTTTACCCCGAATGTAAAGTTGTTGTTTATAATGGTGATATCGTTTGGAAGAGCATAATGAAGCCAGTTAAAGGTATAGCCTGTACAAAGCGCCATTTGAGGAGTTAATTGATACGAATATGAAATACCGCATTGAACATCCTGAAATGTATTTACAAAAGCAAAACGTGTCCCTTTTTTAAAAAACCCATAGGTGTATGTTCTGTCCGGCATTGTCGGATCTGAACTATAGGGAAGACGGGTGACGGCTGCTGTCAGCGGAAAGGAAGCAGACATTTCCAGCTTGTGTTTAGTATGAATGCAGCACTCGTAACGTGATTCCAGATTAAGAGCAATAACATTCATCATTCCATGCTGCTGCTCGCTTAAGGAATACCGTAAAAGTTCTTTGACATTCACTCCAACATCAATGAAGGCTTCATTCTGCACAGTCTTAGCTGCAGGAATTCTAAACAGAAAACCAATAGTTAGAGATCCTCCTAAGTTGTTATATTCAATTTCTCTGATAATACTCTCTCGTTCGCCTTTATCATTAATCCAGGAAACAGCAAGCTTATTTTGTCCGAGTTCATCGGGATACAGCCAATCATACGCAAACATGCCTCCGGCATAAAAAATATGACGGGGCTTATTATCCCGGTATCCTATTTCTGCTGTAATTCCGCTGGAGTTTAAAACCAGCGGAGAGGCATGGAGATCCAGCATTACCATCCGTGAGAAACCTGCATTGAAATAAAATTCCTGTGCGCTTATGCAAGCACAGATGAAGAAAAGAACCCCGCATATACTTTTTTGCTTTATTCGGTTTTTAAGAATATTCATACTCTTCTCCTCTCTTTTAAATCCGGAATAACCGGATTCTAACAGGAAAAAAAATATGCAGGTATCATCCTTTAGGATGATTTTTTGAAATTCAGCCTAAAGGATGACAGATATTCCCGGAATTTTCATTATTTGGAAAGTTTATTTACAAGCTGCATTTTGCTGTTTACCTTACACTTTTGGGAAATCCGCATTACATGTGTTTTTACGGTAGATTTTGAAATAAATAATTCATCAGCAATGGCTTGATAGCTTTTACCTGAGAGAATCAGCTGCAGTACTTCAAACTCGCGTACCGAAAGCCCGAAATCATCAGGCATATCTTCTCTTTTTATACGGGCACCGGCTGTTATGGGCAATTTTAAAAGCTGACCAAAATCTGTAATAATGCACGAACAGCTGAAAATAATGTAGTATAAGGGGACCATAACTGAACCCATTGAGAATTCGCTTAGAAAGCTGAATCTTTCTACCAGGAACATATCAATAACAAAGAAAAAAGGGATAAAGGCGGCGAGTATAATTCCGTTTAAAAGACGGGATACCCGGGTGGAAGGGTCGCCGTTTTTATGGAAAAAAACAAAACAAAAGGCCGCATAGACTAAAGCAAGGCCCAGGAAAACAGTATAGATGAGCGAAAAAGAGAAGTTGCCTGTAAACAGCAGAACCGGATACAATAGTACAAAAATCAGCGAGATTCCTTTGACAGCCTTACCCATAACTTTTTGAAATGGCACCTCAGAGACAGCATTAACATACAGGATTATTGATGCAAAAAAGAAAATTTCAGATAAGGGCTGAAGAATATAAAACCAGTAAGCAATACGTAAACCGGCAGCATTCGAATAATAGCCGAACAATTGAGGAATAATATGTGTGAAAAAAGCCAGCAGCAGTGCAATCCTGTAAAGATAAAGCCTGTTTTTTGCAGATGCAGCATACAAAAATCCTGAAATACAAACCGTTATTAGACCGGTCAGTATGGAAACTGCATTATAAATAAAGAAAAAATGTTTCATGTAGTACCGTGCATACCGGTACTGTGCGCGGTTTCCTGAAATATGTCAATAACTGCATAAATTTCTTCCATACAACTAATAATCTTCCATCTCAAGTCTTCCGCCACTTTCTGATGCCCGTTCTTATACAAAACACAATCAGCACCCATAGCATGAGCGGCCTCGAAGTCGTGATCCATGTCGCCTACAAAGAGTATGCTTGTGCCGCTGCCGATTCTCTTTTTTAATTCGCGCGCCTTATCGGTCTTACTGACAACTGAATAATCATCGTTACCCAATACTTGCGTAAAAAATTTTTCAAGTTTTTTTTCATTCACTTGAGCATTTAAGCTATGCTGCTCCGAAGCTGACACAATGTACTGATGTATTCCCTTTTGGTAAAAGTGCTCCAGTACTTCCAAAACACCTTCTGTTAGAGGAATACGTGAAAAACCGGATTTATACAGTGCGTTATATTCTGCAGCAAGATTTACAAAATTTTCTTTTTTTAAATCAAATCCAATATCGGTGTAGAAATTTTTTATAGGCATTTTAAATGCAGCGCGATAGACATCGAGTGTAATAGGTTTCATTCCGCGATTCTGCATAAGAGTATTTACGATGCCGAGATTATATTCCACATCGTTTAAAATAGTACCGTTCCAGTCCCACACAACTGCTTTATACATAGGTTTCCTTTTTCCTAACTGCTGCTGACCCGCTGCAAAATTTTTTGTTCAGCAACTGCCTTATAAAATTCTGAGGGGTTTTCATTAACAGGAATAGATAAGAGTCTTTCAATAGCCATTCCCGCAGCTCCGAGAGTTATAGAATCATGCGTGTATTCAGGGAATTCCACTGTAATTTTCTGCAGATGAGGATAGTATGATGTTTTTTCTGACATATCGGCAAATTCTTTTGTAAACTGTTCTCTATAATTGCGTAATGATCCGACTATGAAAACCTTATTCACATCGAGCATTGTGGAAATATAGCTGATGTCGAAAGCAAGAGATTGAATATACCTAGAGAATACTTCCGGTTTGCTTTTTATTTGTAAACGGGTCATATAATCACCGAATAATTTTATACCATCGGTAAACGCCAGATGACTCTGCATTCTCACCTCTCCTGCACAGTGACTGCTGCCTTCAAATGCTTTCTGATCAAAAAACAACGCTGTACCGTGAATAATTCTGCGGAATTCATCTGTGGGAGGCTCATGTTCAACAAGATTCATATAGTGAAGGTAAAAATTACTCTTTTCCCGCATGAAAGATACAAGAGCCCATCCTATGCACCGTGCATCATTATCATAAAACACAGGGAAATCCTTTGATCCGATTTTTTCAGGTAAAAGCTTCGGCTCATTGACCTTTAACGGCTGTGAGGCTAAAAGCGTATGAGATTCGGAATCGACAATTCCCGGCAATGCAACACCGAGAGCCCCTATTGGAATTCCTGATTCAAGAAGATAGTACGGTAGAACAATGTTAAGGAAACTGTCCAAGTCGGAAGACTCCTGTTTCCACATCTTTTCATATATTTTTTTTCCTTCCAGATTACAGATAACTAAACTGCAGCACTCGGGCTGAACCTCGACACCGGCAATTGCTAAACGGTCTGCATGAATGCCTAAAGGCTGCTTTTTTGTCTGTGTGTCTAAACAGGTAATCCATCGGTCATCCTCAAGAAAAGAAGTTAATTGTGTTGTAATAGATTTATTTATGTTGAGTGTTTTACTTAATTCTGCTCGTGTAATACCCGGATTTTTATATATCATCCTGAGGATTGAACTCATCTGCCAAATTGTCACTTTACCAGTTGGACTTGGTTTCATAGACTAATTTTCTCCTTTCCATTCGAAGTACGAAAGTCTCCAAAATATAACATAGAATGAGCTTTTTTAATACACCATTATCGCATTACATAATAAATCACTTTAAGGCTATTTTACAACACGTATTTTTATAGTATTTTTATTACTATTTTTTGTTTACTTTTATGGACTATAATAGCAAACTGTGTTATTATATCAACAATAATCGGGAGAAACGATTAGATGTAGGAGACAAGTATGAAAAAAAAGTTCTTTTATACGGCAGGAATGCTCGTAATCACTGCTGGAGTCTTGATGTTCACTGTAACCGGTTGTGCCAGTTTAACAACCAGTCTGCGGACACTTATTAATCCTGATAAGCAATTACCGGATGATGGTATTACAAGCGATCTTCACAAAGCTAACATAGGAAAGATTATCTTTTCATCAAGCGTGATAGAATTGGAAAACCCCGATGCAGCTGCACTCAAGTCAAGCTTTACGCAGGATGATTATATTTTCGGCCGCTTTTACCTGAGCGAATCGCTTCAAAACCATATATACCACGAACAGCGTATAAAAAAGGACTATCCTAAGTATTCATACAATGTATACATCGATAATGAACTTCAAAACTTCACTCTCTATAAAGGAGCTTCGATGCCCGAAGATGGTATTACAACAAGGCAGTTAAAAATACGTGTAAAACGGACTGAGGCAGGCTGGGGCGAGACAGGAGAGTGGGTTAAATTTGTAAACAGTACGATGACTCCCGGTAAACATCTTGTAAAACTTGAGCTTAAATCCGAGGATACTGGAAAAGTTGTGGCCGCAGGCGAGTTTACCTACGAAAAGAAAGAGAAACCAGCTCTCTACGGCACTACTTTTGCTGATTATACAGCCGGGAAAACGGATAAAACCCTCGAAAAAAATATGCTCGAAACAATCAAGAAAAAATTCGTTTCGGATAAAGAAACATGGACCGGCCTTAAAATTAAAAGCGAAGACTGGTTCATTATGAGAGATGAATTGGGTAATATTACGTCCCGGGTTATGGAAGCATGGGCTCAGTTTAAAAAAAGCGACGGAACAGTCTGGGTTCAAAAGTTTTTACTTGGTCAGGAATATGACGGAAACGGCTACTTGTCATCTTTCCTTCTTTTAGATTATGAAAACGCAGAAGAAGTAGATGAATAATAACACGGAGTGCACTATGAAACAATCTAAATTTAAATCGATTTTTGTATACACAGCATCAGTCTTACTGTTTATTACTGTCTTTATGGTATCTTCCTGTTCTCCAAAACCCACAAAAAGCATCAACCTTGTGAATACAGGAACAGAAAAAAGATCTATAACTATGGAACTCATTCTAAGCGATGGAAGCATTGAAGAACTCTATACTATAGATACAACCCTTAATCCGGGGGAAGAGGCATGGGAAAGGATTGAACAGGGGTCTTATTATGTTTCTATTTGGGACTCAAAAGACCAGCTTGTCGAACGTTTTGAAAGTGTTCCGGTAAAACTGGAAGACGGCAAGAGTAATTATAATCCCATAATAATAGATATTGCTCTCGATAAAAAATATGTTATTGCAAATATTAATTATCTGTATGAAGGCGGTGACTTTGCAGAAATTATTTCAGAGGCTTCAGGAACAAACCAGTCAAGTCTAAAAATAGTTAAGGTATACGACGGAACGAAGCCCTTTGAGGTTGAAGCAGAATATAGAAGCTCAGTACATTTTGTTAATATTTTTACCAAAAAAATACCCGAAAAAGTAGAGGCAAGAGCTGTGGTATATGCACTTGTTCCTTTCTCTGCCGACATTACCGACACGCCCTCTTCATTAAATGCAGTGCATAAGGCTCTACTCGAAAAGCTTTAAGAAGTTTCAATCTAATAGAGGCAATTTCAAAAGTCAGACGAGTTTTGAAATTGCTACTTTAATGTAGCGACAGAATTTTTATAACTAACTATATCAAAAGGAGTTATAAAAATTCTGTAAAGCCACTTGAGAAAGTTAACAGACTTTTGAAAGTGGCTCAAGCTCATCATAATAAAAAAGGGCTGCCTTCGAAGTTAAAACTTTTTCAGGCAGCCTTTTTTTTACTCCGTCCTCTTTCCAACCGGAATATATAAATCTATACGCACCTTATGTTCAGGATCCGAAAACGGATCGTTCATGACAAATTCCAAAAAATCGCGTTCACAATCTAAACCCCAGGTGCTTACCGGAAGATAATCTGTCACCACCTGTTTGTACACTAAGCCTAGCCGGTCATTGGTATCATAAAACTCATACTTCAAAAAAAGTCCGCCTTTTACCGTTTTATACAAAACCGAAGTGTCCGATTCATCAAATCCTTCCGGCAGAATTACACAGACGTCCGAGGTTTTTTCGTTATCAGATTTATCCGGCTCATCATATGATATACCAAAAAACTGATGTTCAGGCGGGGTTAAACCCTTCGGGAAAGCCCACTCCATAAGATTGAGCCACAGTGCTCCTGTTTCAAGGTACGAACCTTTTTGTGTAACATAGGCAGCTCTCATGCCGTCTAGAAGCGTTTCTTTCAAATTCATTTCAATTATCCTCCTTACAAAACTAGTTATAGGATAATTGTGCTCTATATGGTTCTTTCCATCTTCTATAATAATGCTTTTTTCTTCCTGTTTAATGCTCTGTTTTTTTCTGAATTCTATGGGGGTGAACCCGGTACTGCGTTTAAAAAGTTTGTTAAAATTCGACAGAGTATTGAATCCCGCTTCAGAACTGACACTCAAAACTGATAAATCCGTTGTCTTTAGAAGATTCCCGGTAAAAGAAATCCTTTTCTCCTGAATATATGCCGTTATCGATAAACCCTCTGAAGATGAGAAAAGCCGTGAAAGATGAAAAGGAGACAGACATGCAACCGATGAAAGAACCTCCATGGAAATTGTTTGGGTAAAATGATTATCAATATAAGCCTTTGTATTTTCTATTCTCCGGTCTGTCATAGTATTTTCTTATTGTACTTTAGCAGTATAAACCATAACAAAAAAGTATTCAAATTAGTACACAGGTAAATTGCATTCCCTGTTCCCCCTTTTCACATCGTTTTGTTTATCACTCGCTTTATTTTCTTGACAGTTTTATCTTCTGCCTCTTATACTTAAAAGAGGGGTTGAAGATAAATTGTAAAAAAGGGAGATTTCCTTACAAAGCAATGAATAAGCATCAAAGAAGAAAATGTATTGTACATCTCAGCGCCCCCCTCGACAATTTTTACTCATCCGAATTTTGGAAAGGTGCAAGCGATGAAGCCGTTCGGCTCGGTTATGATTTTATCAGTGTAAGCGGAGGCTTACAGGTTTCCTGGCTTAACGGTATAGATATTGCAAGCTCTATAAACGAAGCCCGCTCCACCCTCATGTATCAGCTGCCGGATAAATCCATGTTTGACGGTGTCATCATGTGGGGAGCCCAGATGAAGCATGATGCCGATGACCACTTAATCCAGGCCCTTGTTGATCATTTTTTTCCTCTTCCCATAGTATCGGTCGGATGGGAAGGCAAGGGTGTTACCTGCCTCAATGTAAATAATTACGATTCAATGAAAGAACTTGCTCATCATATGATTTCGGTACACGGGCATACGAAAATTGCATATCTGAAAAATGACCGTGAAAATGAACCATTAGAGTTTTCTGAGCGCTGCAGCGCATATAAAGATGCCCTGGAAAATGAACATATACGTGTTGATGAATCGTTAATTGTAGACGGGAATGCCATTCAAAAAGTCTCTTTACAATTACAGACCCCCTCAAACGCCCATAACTGGGGATCCTTTGGAATCATAGAACTCATAGATAATAGAAAACTGGCTCCAGGTAAGGATTTTACCGCTGTCATAACGAGGGATGATAAATGTGCATTAAGTGTCGTTGAGGAACTTAGAAAAAGGGGATTCAGGGTTCCGGAAGATATTGCCGTTACAGGATTTGACAACATCATAGAAGGCCGTTGTTCTTCTCCTCCTTTGTCCACTGTTTCGCAGTCTTTTAGAGAACAAGGTTCCCTTGCGGTTCGGAAAATTGACAGTATTATTTCAAATACTTCCGGCTGCGATTCGGGAATCAATACTATGAGAGTTATAATTCGGGAATCCTGCGGATGTACAAACCGGTTTGCAAAAACTATTCTTGAAGAACATCAGCATAAAGAATCTGGAGGCATTCCTCAAAGCTTACGCAACACCGGAATGGAGCAGCTTACTTCACTCGGCATAAGCGGCAGAAGAGCAAGCGACATATCGAACTCTCTGGACAAAGCCGCCAAGGCATTTAGTTCCGCGGGCGAAGATCCTATGGAGATCGTGCCCCTTGTAGAAGAACTGGCACTGAAAGGTGCAATAAATCAAACAACCAGAGCCGCGGCAAATATTTTAGCCGGAGACATTGCACAAAGGCTCCAGCTGATGGGCAAAATTAAGGCTGAAAAAAGAAGAGAAACCCTTGATGCTATAGATCAAAGTATATTTGCCAGTTATGACATGAATATTATTTTACCCAGCATCGAAACCGAACTCCCTGCGCTGGGAGCCTGTTCATGCTGGATCGTTTTATACGAAGATCCCTTTAGACCCGATAAAAACGGTAAGATGCTGTTTTCCTACATCAACGGTACCCACGTCGATATAAAGAACATTTCTGCACAAGTATTCCCTGTTTCATCGATTCTGCCGGATGAACTTTTCCCGGATCCATTGGTACCCCATTCGCTGTTTATACAGAGCCTTCATTTTGGAAACCGCCGGATAGGCTACGTAATACTGCAGGATGATAATTCCGACGGAAGATCTTTTTCAAGTTTGGCGCTGCGGTTAAGCGGAGCACTGGAAGGAGCCTTTCTTGTAAATGATTTAAATAAAAAAAGGGAAGAGCTGGAGAAGGCATATGAGGAAATTCTTGCATTATCGAATCATGACAGCTTAACCCATTTGAGCAACCGGCGGGACTTTGAAAGAGAGCTTTTTGCAGAACACCGCAGAATGATCCGCTATGAAAATGCGGAAGAACACACATATTCCATACTTTTTATAGATCTTGACAACTTTAAATACTACAATGACAACTTCGGGCATGATGTAGGAGACGCCGCTCTCATAGCATTTGCACGGTTTCTCCCCTCCTGTGTTAGAATAACCGACATTATTGCCCGGTACGGCGGCGACGAGTTTGTGTGCCTTTTACCGGAAACGCCGATGGAAGGCGCTGTCATTGTCGCAGAACGGATTCTTTCTAAATTAAAAGAAATGGGAAACCTGCTTGCAGAGACGCAGTCAATATCAGACATAAAACTCTCAGTCCCTGAAGAAAAACTCCTTTACTGTTCAATTGGTATTGCTGTACAGCAGGATACCATGGCAGCAGATGAAGTGGTAAAAGCAGCCGATGAAGGTCTGTATTTGGCAAAGAAAAACGGTAAAGGCTGCTGGAAAACTTCACAAAAATAAATTATTTCATCACCTGTCTTTATGTTCTTCCTTATAGCGCGCACTGTTTTTTTCGAGCCATTCATCAAAATTCTCTTTTGCATCCCCCGCTGTTACAATAAAGGCCTGAATAAATTTTTCGCCGAATATGCCTGCCTTAGAGGCAATAATTGCAGCATCATTAAAACAAAGCCGAATGGCCGTCTGCTTAGCCTGAGTCCACTTTTCACTGTCCCATACCTTATCGTATTTCATAGTATAATATAGATACGTTGCTTCTATTATATTTTTTTCATAATCAAAAATATCTCTGTCAAGCTGTTTAGTAATCTGACGTGTAAAAGACTCAACTGAATAATCAACTTTTTCTTTAGAACCAAAGGCCCATAGGTTAAGAAGTAAAAAGCAGAATAGAACAATTGCTGGAAATTTTTTCATAGCGTGCTCCTCTTTAAAAATTATTTAAAAACAGTAGAAAACAGTAAGTATACATCTTCCTACTCCATAACCTCCACAACATCAACCAGTGGTTTATACTTCTTCGCTCTCGGATTGTAGGCACTCACACCTACAGGAATTAAACTCATAAGAACTTCACCCTCTTTCGCCCTGAACAATTCTGATAATTCTTTTCGCGCAATCACAGGATCATTCATCCAGCATGCGCCTAAACCCCGTTCGTGAACAGCGAGCAGAAAATTTTGTACCGCTGCCCCTATAGATAATATATCAGGATTCCCGTAAATTTCCATGAGCTTTTCATACGTAAAACCGTTTTCGAGGAATGCACGTTCAAGGCGTTTATCGTAGTAGTCGAGCTTCGTCATAAAAACAGCAACACAAACAGGCGCTCTGGTAAAAAAAGTGAGCATCTTATTACGGGAATCAAGATACGTTTCATCATACGTCATATTCAAAGAATCCAATATTTCTTTCTGCTTCCTGCATAAAATCTCTCCAGCTTTCTTAAGCAGAGCCTTATTATGAATTACAATAAACTTCCAGCACTGACTATTGCATCCGCTGGGGGCAGTAACGGCTGTTTTTAAAAGCTCAACAATTTCATTAACAGAAACATCGTCTTCTGTAAATTTCCGGACGCTTCTTCTTGTCTCTGCCAATACATGAAAACTTTGCATATTGTCTCCTGTTCTATGTATTCTCATTATTCATCAGATATGTCTCAATAGTTTTACCTTCATTTTTTACTTTCTTTACGCAGCTCTAGTGTCAAACCTTCTTTATCTGCAGCGGCTGTAATAATTTCTTTTACTCTTGCGGCTTTTTCCTTTTCATTGCTGACTGCATCCAGCTTTTCTTTATTCATTATCTTCAGCACTTCTTCCAATGATTCAATTGCTAAATCATTAGAGGCAAGACAGTAAAAACCTTTACTGCGCCCGTCATTATAATGAGTAAGCAGCTCCTGAAGAAACTGCTCCCTTAAAAGAAGTTCTTTTTTATATAAAGCAATATCAGTTTTGCCTTTTTCCAAGTTTTCTTTAACCCGTCTGTAGGATATAAAAGAATCATACTCCCCTATGCTTTCATAACGCTTGCAGGGATAGTCATTGCATTGAAAACAAAACTCAATAGTTCCATGCTTTTTACTGCAGGTGATGACTGCGCAGGCCGGGTGTTTTTCCTCAAACAAAGCTCCCCCGCATCCTGGACATTTAGAATTTCCTTCTGTGTTATACCTAGGGCATAACGAACAGTTTAAACCGCATAAAGAAAATGAACTCATCGATCTTCTGTATTCATCCATAATATGACTCCATTTTTTATAGTCATTCCCTTCAAAGGGCCGTTCTCAAGTTTCAAGGATTCTAAAATTGCATGAAGAATTTTTTTTTCATGGAAGGAAAAATTATTATCTGCAGCATATT
Organism: Spirochaetota bacterium; assembly: GCA_023398165.1. Classification (GTDB taxonomy): domain Bacteria; phylum Spirochaetota; class Spirochaetia; order Treponematales; family Treponemataceae; genus JAAZLA01. The sequence goes on from JAEWSQ010000010.1 coordinate 17,370, forward strand.
CCAGATACAAGGTTCTATTCTCCCTCCGGTAGCCGTAATAAAACGTACCGGCTGTTCTCTCATCTCCTTCCAGGCTTGTTTTTAAAATCGAATGGGTTATTCCATATGGACCTGTAACTGCTTCGAGGTAATTACTTCCCTTAATGAGAATACCGCGGCCCCATTTAAAACCAAACGGATGAAGTGCCTTATGACAGTCTGCATAATTTCTAATATCTGTAACTGCATCGAACCCTATGAGAATATGTTCTACTGTAAGAGACCCCTTGGTATAAGCCGTTTTAAACTCCAATGCAGTAATAACCGTCAATTTTCTTCGTAGCTCTACCGCCGAAGAGTATTGTGCCGTTTTCACAGCGCAACTTTACTTCATTATACACCATTACACTGCTTCCCTGCTCAACTGATATTGCCTCAGTTGTCCAATTCAAGTGCTTACGGGCATAATCGGCAAAAGCACTGTTTCCTGAACCCGTGGCAGGATCCTCAAGGTAGCCGTATTTGGGAGCGAAAACCCTTGTATGAGCAAAGTATTTTTTATCAGATGTTTCTAAAGAGAAAATGAGTATAATATCCACACCCTTATTAAGACAGAATTGTTTAAGAACATTAGTATCGGGCATGATGTGTATTTCAGTTTCCAGAGTCTTAACAGGAACAATGAGCGTACGAAGACCAGCATCGATGCATTCCATGGGGAAAGACGTCTCAAGTTCAGTATCTTTAACATCGAGAGCTGAAGCAGCTTCGGGTTTTGTTACATCAACAGGAACACAGACGGCTTCCGGTGCGGTTATATATACTGCATTCTCTTCCACGATTTTATTATACACTGATATTTTGCCTTTTTTATTTGTCTCTACTTGAATTATGTTTTCTCCAAGTAAAGCAGCATCGCTTTTAATCATTTCGTACATTGCTGCAATAGTACCGTGACCGCAGAACGCAACTTCACATTCCGATGAGTAATACCAAAGCTTTAAGCCTTCTTTCGCTCTGTGAACATATACGACTTCCGACACAAAACCCTGATGCTCTTTAGCAATTTTCTGCATAAGTTCTTCAGCAAGCGGTTCTATTCCGGTTTCAATAAAAGAAGCAGGATTTCCCAGGGATGTACCCGAAGTAAAAGCATCAACTTTTTTATATATAAGGTTTCTCATTATTACCCTCCATTAAAAATATAGGACATCAATATTCGGATCAGAACCCGCACGAATATCTATGGTGCTGTTGCCGATACCCCTGCTTACGTAAAGAGTATTTTCTCCATTATAATAAAAACCCGAGACATATTCACCGCTGCCTTCGGGAAGAAAAACCGGCAGTCCGAAAAAGGTTACCTGTCCTGCATGAGTATGACCGCAGAGCATTGTAAATTTAACACCGTCAGATTTTACAGCATTGACAGCATCAAACAGTACAGGGCAATGAGCAAGTATAATATTTACTGATTCTTTTTTTAATGAACATTTTGACACATCGGGAGAGCCTCCCAAAAAATCATCAAGAGCGGAAATTGAAACAAGTCTGCCCTTAATGACTGCTTCATGTGACTCATTTACAAGAAGAATTATACCCGCGTTTTTCAGGCGTGTCTTGAATACTTCAATACTATCTAGAGAACTGTATTCCCAATTCCCAAGTACAGCGTATTTTGGACAGTCAGCGGTGATTCCACCGATGCAGCTGAAAAAGGCGTCAACATCACTGTTGTTGTCTACCATATCACCGGTGAAAACAATAATATCGGACTGTAATGAATTAACTTTTTCAACCATGTTTTCAAAAATCTTTTTCCCGCTTTTAAAATGAATATCTGAAAGCTGTACAAGCTTGATCGGACTACTCTGTTCGGTTGGAATAGGATTTTCAATAATATATGGATGGCTGCAGCCTACTAACAGAAGAAACGGCAGAACTCCCCATATGTTTTTTTTCATACTCCTCTCCCTTTTCCTATAAAGCATCTATAAGTCTCTTTACAGCAGTTTTCCAGGGGCGTGAAGGACATAGAATTATTTCTGATCCCTTTGACTGCTCTTTAAGCCATCTGTTGTAATGCCAGCTCAACTCTGCCCTTTCTTCCTGAATTGTGCCTTCCCTCTTTTCAAAATTTTTTACAATTTGTTCCTTCGAATCTTCCGTAATAAAAACGCATGAGACTCTGTCTTTTATTGATTTGTCCTCAAGCAGACTTATGCATAATCCCGGTGATATAAAGTCGCCCTCTAAAATCATCGGCCTTCCTTCTTCAAGATGCCCTCTTATAATTTTTTCCAGAAATACTGATAATGCCTGTGCATACGAAATCATAATTTCAAGTTTTTTTTCCATAGGCTGGCTGCAGGCTTCTTCAAAATGATTTTTCCAATAATGAAATACCGGGTAATCGCTTTCTTTTGTTGCCTCTTCCACAAGACATTGAAAATCATCAACCTGAACGATGTTCATCTGCAGCTGCCTGCCCAGCTCATAGGCAATTGAACTTTTACCCGTACCGCTTGCGCCGCCTATCAGTATTACTTCATTTTTTTTATTCATGCTATTACCTTTTGTGTCAGCCGATTTGTCCCGATTGAACTATTGCCTCATATTCAAATTCAACAGTGCCGTTTACATTATACTTGTCAAATATTTTTCGCAGTTTGTTTTCAAGTTCTGCATAATCAGAGGTATCTTCTTTAGGCGTATACGATGATGAGCGGAACCGTCCGACAAGGCTTTCCCAGTCAAAAACCTGAGTATTGGGAAACACGTCCTGTTTGTAATTCTTTTCATAAAAAGTATTCATAACATTTTCAGTTATTCGGTAGTGATTTACTTCTGAATATTCAGGAATTCCTTCCCGAATGAGTCTTTCGTATTCTTTAAGAAAATCGGTGGTAAAAACCCGCTTGTTTGCAATAATAATTACCGGGCCGTTATTTCTAAGAATCCGTTTAAACTCAATTTTTGAAAGCTCAAGGTTAAACCAATGAACAGCCTGAGCGACGGTTATACAGTCTACCGAGGCGCTTTTCAAGGTTGTATTTTCGGCAGTTCCGTTTACCGAAACATAATTAGCATACACTGATAATTTTTTATCAGCCTCTGCTCTCATTTCCGGATTCGGTTCCACAGCATACACCGTTTTACAAAAAGGAAGAATGAGCTCTGTCATTTTTCCAGTACCTGAGCCGATATCTGAGGCCGTTATTTCCGGATCTGCAAAAAAATCTTTTCGTATATACTCAACCATTTCTGCAGGATAAGAGGGCCGGAATTTTTTATAATTTTCTACTCTATCTGAAAACCGTTTTGTAGTATCTTTCATTTTTTTACCGCCTTAACGAATAAAACATCATCGCTCGTAAATGAATTTGAAGCGACTAGAGACGTATGTATTTCTTGAACAGTAAAGCCGTTTTGGTCAAGCAATTCAGTTATACTATCGTTGTTATACATGGTGTCCCAGGTAGTGTATTCTTTAATACTGTTTTCTGTACTCACAATATTTCTGGAACCCCATACCTTTTCCTCTTCAAAATACACAACCTCGCTCATAATAAAATGCTTTGTACTGCACATAAAACCGGGGCCGTCATTATACTCCCACGATCGGAATTCTTTTTTTGTTGAACTCATACCATAGCCGAATACATCAAAAATAAAAATACCTCCTTCCTTTAATGCATCATGTACATTTTTTAAAAATACTTTTTGTTCGGACGGAATTAATGCGCCGAAGTCGCAGTAAATGCATACCGCGCCGTCATAGCTGCCTTCTATTTTTTGAGTAATATAACTTCCGCAGGAATATTCAATCGGGAGTTTTTTCTCAGCTGCCGATTTTTTAGCATACTCAATTGAGCGCGGTGAAATATCCAAACCTGCTACAGTGTATCCTTTTAAAGCGAGTTCTTCAGCATACAGCCCCGGACCGCAGCCCAGATCTATAATGCTTCCGTTTTTTGGAAGGAAGGAATCAATCCATTCAACAGTTTTCAAAATTGTTTTCCTGTTTCGCGATGCTGCATCAGTATCCTGTCTCAGATGGAAAGAGAGCATGCCTGCCGAAATATGTTCATCGGTCCATAAAAAATCTTTACTTCTTTCATATAATGTCAGCTTGTTATTCATAATTACAAATCTCCTTATCACTTATTCTTTCTGCGAAGCATTACAGTATCAGTTTCATTAATGATACTATTCTATAGAGTTTACTATTCATTTGCATTCCCGTATCAGTATTGTAATAAGTAGTGTAAAAGCATTGGTACAAGTGAAAAGCTTGATAATAACTCTCCATTCTTCTATTATATACTTTATTGCAGGAGGATGCCATGCAAAAACAAAAGATTTTATTATGGAACAAAAACGAATATCATTATAACGATAAATTCTCTTTTATACCTTCAATTACAGCAAACCTTCACGAAGATAATCAGAAACGTCCTGCGCTCATTGTTGTACCGGGCGGCGGCTACGCTCACGTTAGCCCCATAGAAGCAGAAGTTACAATGACAAAATTCTATGAATCAGGATTTAATACTTTTTTATTATCCTATACTGTTAATCCTTACGGACTCTATAAACCGGTTTTTTACCAGAGCCTCCGAGACCTGAGTAAAGCTGTTATAGAACTACGCAAAAACTCAGCTGCCCTTAAGATTAAGACAGATAACATTGCCGTCTGCGGTTTTTCTGCGGGCGGACATTTGTGCGGAAGCCTTGCTGTTCACTGGAATAAAAAATACCTTCAGGATACGAGCGGTATAAAAGAATACTCAAACAGACCCGATGCAGTTATTCTTTCCTACCCGGTTATAACATCCGGCGAATTTGCACACCGGGGTTCTTTTTATAACCTTTTAGGCCAGGATGCTTCAAAGGAAGAAATGGAACATATGTCGCTGGAGTATCAGGTTGGGCCGCATACCCCGCCTGTTTTCTTATGGCATACAGCAGAGGATGATGTTGTACCGGTTGAGAACTCGCTCCTTTTTGCCGAGGCTTGTAGAAAGAATAAGGTTCCTTATGAGATGCACATTTACCAGGACGGGCATCACGGACTTTCAACTGCGAATACAGAAGACGATTATCTAGCGGACCGCTGGAACTCGCCGGTACTTGAACAGAATGAGGAGTTTATCCGCGCCGAAATTATTAGAAGAAAAAAAGAAGAACCGGACAGCGAGCTTGCTGGAATAAAGATAGCTCATATTTCAGGCTTTGACGAGTTTAAGGCGGTATCAGTTAAGAACTCGCATAAAATAGACAACTACCCGAGAGCAGCATCCTGGGTAAATCTTGCGGCTGACTGGCTTAAGTATATTTTTAGATAAGCCTGTTTAAGACTGCCACGCGGATTCGAAAATGAGGCGTTTTATGTCGCGCCCGCCGACCTTGCCCTTGTAGTATCCTTTTTCTTTGTTATAGGCATCAATTTGAAGAGTAAGTTTTTGTGCGTCTGCCGAACACAGGGATTCCGGGGTGAAACCGAGCTCATGAATAATCCGAGCGAAATTCGGGCTTATCCATCTGATATTCATTAGAGCACATAGATTTTCCAGATCTTTTACTTTCTTTTCATCTATACCAGTTTTCTTAAGCAGTGCTTTTTTTGTGTCTTTAATAGAAAGAGAATTCAGGAAATCATGTGATGTATAAATTCCTTCCTCCTCCAGTGCTTCGAGAATCTTCGTATCTATCCATGTGAACTCCACGAGCTTTACAGGTTTCGGAATCCAGCCCTCTATCTCACGGCGGAGCAGTATAAGCATTTGTTCATCGAGGCTGGTTTTTTCGGCAATTCCTGCAAGCTTTGCTTTATTTTTTAAAAGCTTTCGTAAACCGGCAAGGTTTTTCACTCCTTCTTTTTCAAGGGTTTTCATGTATTCATCAATGCAGGATTTTAAAATTTCCAGACTCGGTATTAAATCTGTCTCCTTTATTCTTTTAACTATCTGCTTAATTGTAAAATCCTCTTCACTACTAGTACTCATTGAAATCCTCCTATAAAAGACAAGGAGAAAACTTGAGTTTTCGAATTGTCTTTTTTAAGCACTTTCGCACTGTAATAGCGCCGCTTTTTATCATACCTCCTTAATGCTTAACAATTTTAAGCACTGCAGCACCGTTTTCCGTGCATAGGACAGCTTTAGCGCCGACAGGCAGACAGGCTATTGGTGTTGTGTGTCCGAAATCCATATTTGCAATGACAGGAATTGACGACAGTTCCTTTTTATTTTTAATCATTTTAATAAACTGTTCTTTTACTACTTTTGAATCCTTCTGAAACCGGCCGATAATAAGACCTTTTACTTTTGAGAAATTTTTGCACTGTATTAAGGATTGAAGATTTCGGTCAAATTCAACAAGGGAATAATCACCGGCAAGATTATCATCCTCAAGCATAAGAATAGTGTTTTTAAGATCCGGCATAAAAGATGTTCCCTGCAGAAGATTGAAGGTGCAGAGGTTTCCTCCTATCAGCGTGCCTGATGCTTCACCGGGATTAATTACCCAGGGACCTTCATTCGGGAAAAAGTGTCTGTTTTCCTGATCCATAAACCATGCTTCATCAGACCAGAACTCAGACGGCTTAACTACATAGTCTTCTTCACTCATAAGGCATTTTTTTAAGTACTCAATGGTATACTCAAGACCTTTTTTCATTCCAAGAGAGGAGAAGTGGGGGCCGTAATAGGTGATAAGCCCTGTTTTTGTATATATTGCATTTGAAAGCGCGGTAATATCAGAAAAGCCTGATACAATTTTGGGATTCTTCTTTATCAGTTTATAATCAATATAACTCAAAAGCTGATTGGAATTAAAACCGCCTATTACAGTGAAGATGCCTTTTATTGAAGAATCTGCAAAGGCGGCATGGAGATCGCTCACCCGGGATTGCACTGAGGAAGAAAAGTTGTCATCTGTCTCATAGCAGTGCTCTGAAAATACAACGTCCAAGCCGAGCTTTTTTAGATTATCCAGTGCAATACGTTTCACCTCATCGGAAATAAGCCCCATGCTTCTGGCAGGTGCAATTACGCAGACCTTGTCCCCTTTTCTCAGTTTTTGCGCTTTCATAACATCCTCCGTTTCAGCCGGTATTCCATTACTATTGTTAACCAGTTATGCAATTGAGTTAAGCAGCAGTATTGCTCCAAGCAGCAGAAAGCAAATAGTAAAAAGATGCAGAACTGTTTTCAGTGTTTTTATTAAACTCATAAGTTTTAAATTACTCTGAGGAACCCATATCAGTCCGATTGATGCACAGGCAATTGAAATTGTGATAATAAAAACTGATATTAAGGGCTTTGTTAAAGTATTCATCATACTGCCTGCGACAGGAATTAAAATTGAAAGAACAAGAATAATTGTACCCGTATTTTTTTCCGCAACAATTGCGCGCTGTTCAAGAAACGCAAATATATCGGCTTCCCCGGTATGTTCATTAACATTCAATTCCTGCTGCATGCTTAAAAGCGCATTCGCAGAGAAAAAGATGAATCCCAAAAGCCAGGGGAAAAGATACAGTAGGGAAAAACCATACGAAAACCAGTTTGTAATATACAAAACGGTAAATATAAAATTCCAGATAATGAGGGAGAATAAGTATAGTAAGGATTCAACCCTTATGGTTATGGATTTTTTCTTCCTATTCTGTTCAGGCAGCAGCCGTTTAAATCTCACGAGACAGAGCATAAGACTTCCCAAAGTACTTAATAAGACTGTATTCGTTAAAACCCATATGCTCACACTTGAAACCCATGAAGGAGAAAACAAATCTTCTTTCATGGAAAAAGAGACACCGTAACATGCCCCGGTGAGACTTACTAAGCAGAATATCAGCGGTAGAAAGAGCAGAACAGTATTTTTCTTTTTTACCGCATATATAAAATAAAGAATAATAACCAATGTACAGGAAACAACACAGGCAGTAATCGTCGTGGAGTAATATAGAATTATAAAAAAGAGAGGAATAATACAAAATAACGCAGTTTTAAAATAAGGCGGAAAAAAGTGCTTTCCCTCTGATACTGTATTAAGAACTTTCTTATTCTTGAAAAGCAGAACCATAAAAAAAGCCTGAATGACATTTGCACAAGACCACAAAAGCGACTGGAGCGCATCATAGTTTAAACCGAGACCGAAAAAAAAGCTCCCGACAAGTGCGGATACTATACCCCACCAGCCGAGATAATATACTGAGCCGAGAATTATGACAATTGAAAGGAAAAAAGAGGAAACACCCTTAGTACTGGTTGCAATACCCGAGTACCCGATGCTCAACATCGAAACAATGGTTACAAGACCTGCAAACACGAGCGATAAAAAAAAGGTAAAGACCTTATGATTTAACTCTATATTGTAATAAAACTGCTTTGAAACTGCCGCTGCATCCTGTGTTCTCATACTGCCGCCTCCCGCCGAATGTACAGCAATCATTATAGTAAACCCGAAGCGGTATTAGCAAGCACTTTTAAAGTATTTTCAAAGACCTCTTACCAAAGGACTCTATCCTCCAAATTCAATGTCTTAGTATACCACAGCCCTTCAAGTAATAAGGCTACTTTTTCCGAGCGGTCTTAGCCATTTTGTCTTTGTTTTTGTATGAAGAGGCTCTTCCTTCAACTGCCAGTATGGTTATGATTAATACAGAATTCTCAACAGTACCTAATAGCCTGATATTCTTAAAAGATTTATCTTTAAACCGCCAAAGACCTTTTAAGCTGCCTACTAACTCGGTTCCTCCGTTATTATATAAATCAAGAGATGAACTCAAAGTCTCCAGTTTGCTTACATAATCCCGTATGACATCTTTTATATCTTTCTCAAGTTTTTGTACCTGTTTCTTTGCCTTTGATGAAAAATTTACAGAGTACATCAGTTAAAAACCTCGTCGATGGAGTATGTTTTTTTTCCATCTGATATCCAGTCATTATATGCTTCCTCTGCAAGATAGTAATCTTCCATATCATCAATCTGCTGCTCAATTGCTTTGGTTGCGTAAAAGGTCTTTGTTCTGCCTGTTTTTTCGGCAAGTCTCGATAACCGGGCCTCTGTTTCAGGGTTAAGTCTGAGAGCTAACATAATCACCTCCTATTTGCTATACAAATATAGCACTTGACACGAGGAATTGTCAATAATGGTTTCCGGGTGAATTAAAAACCACCCCACAGGCTTAACTTGTAATCCGGAACGGATTATCAAGTTGAAGCCTCTCCTTTTATTGACTTTTAAAGCCGCCGAGATTTATCCCAAGGCCGCCTTACCGGGCAAAACCGGTTAGCAGGGACAAAGACCAGAAATAAAAAACGGAAGCCAATGAATCAGCTTCCGTAGATATAATGAAAATTTATGAGAGTTACTTTCTCCGCATGCGGTACAACTTGTTTTCCTCATAAAAGGAATCTCTCAATTCCCTTTCGCTATAGTACCGAAAATTATAATCGCGAAAGTCGTAGACATTAATAAATTTCCGGTACTTATTCCCGTTGGGAATCCAGCTATCCTCTTGTGAAACATCAAGACGCCTTATTCTCCGGTTCATAATCCTCAGATAGTAAGCCTTGATTTTTTTTCCTTCCGAATCACTATAACCCGGAAATCTTTTTCGTGAACGTGCCATTTTCCAGCCTCCTAAAGAAACTAGAAAACAGCCCCCCTGCAGCTCATTTTCATATACTCATCCTTTTCAATCTAATTCACATGTTGTTTTATGGCTTCCCGCAAAGCACTATTTATTAATGTCTGATACCCTATTTTCTGTTCACCTGCTTTCTTTTTAAAATACAATACAATATCATTATCCAATCGAATTGACGTAGACACTTTCTGAGGTGTATAAAATCGACCTCTTACTCCTTGCGAGAAATCATATTCCGATCTCATTTCATCGTTGTCTTCAAAGTTCTTCATATTGTTTTCTTTCATGGACTGTTGCCTCCCTTGCAGAAACTATCCGTATTACTTCCTCTCCGTGCTCAGAGAAATAAAGATTTGCAACAACAATGATCCTGCAATCTTTTACTTGTCCAATGGTAATCCACCTTTCTTCAAAGTATGTATATCTCTTATCTAATATTGATAGATGTAAAGGATCAAAAAATACTTCCATGGCTTCAGAAAAAGATATTCCATGCTTTTCCTGATTTTGATTGTCCTTTACAGTATCCCATTCAAACTTCATGATTAAACTATATCTCCACGTATATGCATTGTCAATACAGATATGTATGATTCAATCTCACAAAAAGGCTGAACAAATATAACTTTTTCCCCGCCTTTATCCCGCCGGAAGTATGCCCAGTTTTAGCTATTTCTTTATGTATAAGGATTTATATGCTCCAAACTGGGCATTACCCAGTTATATCCAGTTTCACTGGATTACCAGTTAACCCAGTTTTGGAATATTTTTGCTTTTTCGTGATTGGCTGTATTTCTGATTGACATCCTACATATAACGATGTACATTATTATATGTACATCGTTATATGAGGTTTTATGCAGTTCGAATGGGATGAAGAAAAAAACATTAGTAACAGAAATAAGCATGGTGTTGATTTTCAAACTGCTGCTCATATTTTTGCTGATCCTTATTTAATTGAACGTTTTGATGGTAAGCATAGCGACTATCAGGACAGATAGCAAGTTATTGGTTCGGTATTGGATACGGTTCTTTTCGTTGTTGAAACAGAACTCTCTGAGAATACCATTAGAATAATTTCAGCACGTAAAGCGGCTGCATCTGAAAAGGAGGAATATTATGCCAAACGTAACTTATTCTCTTGATACCCTTCCACCTGTGGACACAGATTCCCTTGAAAAACTGTCCTTACTCAATGATGAAGACATAGACTTTTCTGATATCCCTCTTTTGAGTTCTGATAAACTTCAGGAATTCGCCCCTGCTCACTATTCAAACAAGGACATGTATAAGCCTATTAAAGTGGATATACATGCAAAAGTCGATGCTGATATTCTGCTTTGGCTTAAAAGTTTTGGAAAAGGTTATCAAACAAGAATGAATGCTATTCTTAGAATAGCTATGAGGCAATCTCATAAAAAGACTGGACATTAAAAACTTTTTCCCCGCCTTTATCCCGCTGTGAAATAAACCAGTTTTACTATTTCTTATATGTATAATGATTTAGGTACTCTAAACTGGGCATTACCCAGTTTTGCCCAGTTAACCCAGTTTTATGAAATATTTTTACTTTTTCGTGATTGACTGTGTACGGATTGTATACCGTTCTTAACGATTCTGTCAATTTTATTTTTATACGCAATAAAAAAATTGCTTCAACCGGACAAGCTGACGAGCTCCTCTGCGTTCGCTTCCCGGTTAAGCCGAACTTTTATTGACTTTAGAAAGCCGACGAGATTTATCTCAAGGCCGCCTTACCGGGCAAGCCCGGTTAGCAGGGACTGAGTCCAATAATGAAAAACGGAAGCCATGCGACTTCCGCTTATAAGCCTAATACCCCGGCTTAACTTGCACCGGTAAACCGGTGTCAAGTTGAAGCGATTTATTAGGGTTTTACTTAGAATCAATAATGTCATAAAATATTGAATTTATACATGTATCCTCATATTTTGTTCCTTGATAAACCTCAAGTATCTTTATTACTAAATTATCTTCCCTTGCTAACCGCTGAGGTAGATCAATTGTCTGATAGTTAGGAGTATCCTCAAGTTCAACTTCAAACCGGAATTTATCTTTTACTGATATTTCAAGCTTCTTTGGTCTAGAATTCTGTTCATATAAATAAGGCCTCTGGTATGAAACATAACCGATAGATATATATAATCTTTTAATATCTTCTAACTTTATAGTTAATGTTTCATTTATTCCGTTACCTGGTACCCCTTCCGCCCAAGGAATTCCTAACTTGAATTTCAAATTTAAATTATCGGGTTTATATTCTAAATTTCCTTCCTTAAGATATGATGAAGCTAATATTTCATCTGCACTTATTAAGAGCCCTTCGCTTCGTCTACTTGACCCAGACATTCCATATGAAATATTAAAACCATTTTCTTTATAGACATAACAAAGTAAATTGTTTTTTAAAATTAAATATTTATGTTTTTCTCTGTCTTCAGATGTAAAAATAATAAATGGAACTTTATTTTCTTCCCTGATTTCATATACTCCTTTAAATGAAGTAATAATATTTGTACGCATATTCTCTTGTCCAATTTCTACATCATTGCCATCAAAAGCAATATAACTATCAAAACTACGATATACGATAGAATTACTCTGTGAGGTAAGCAAAGCCATACTATATATTACAACTAAAAAGCAAAATATTTTTTTCATCGAAGTCTTATCTCCTTTGGGGGTTTATAAGGATCTCTTATTTCAACACTTATTGTATCATTTGTTTTAAATCCAAACGTGTGAAGGATATTAATCATACTATTAAAAGCAGGAGTTTCCATTATTTGACATCCTTTACTACCAGTAGGATTAAAGGGTCCCATATAATCATTAGTAGTTTTATCATCTTCCAAACGTGTTTTAATCATATCTGGATTCGTTATTGTGTCTGGATGAATAAAAAAATCATTCGAAAAGATTAATATAGGATTTATATAGGACCCTGATTTGTTTTTAAATATTCCTTCATATATTCCAGCTGGTAATGTATAATCTCCCTTTCCCAAATTATTGCTGTCAGCAGTTGACTGTACTGGGGCAGAGAAAACCGTTCTATCACCGTACATTACTGCTATTGTTGATTGAAGAATTTTTCCTCTTGGACCATTATCTAAAGGAGATCGTGTTATTACAATCCGAATGTTTTCCCTCTTTTTTGAGAGATCGCTTAAATCAGACATAATATTCCCTATTAATCCACTATTCCAAAAGAATGCCCCCCATGGCCGCTTAGGCAGAGGTACGTCAGGAGTTGTTGGGTCACCCGATTCTTCCTCTTTCTTCGGTTCATATGAAGTTTTCCACTCAGGCTTATAATTAGCCCTTTCTTCATCGGTGTTATACGGTCCGTTTTTATCATAAGCAGTTAACCCCGTTGGATCTGTGAATCATATCGACCCTTCAAAAATTTCGAGTGTGTCCCTCCAAAATCCTCTTTCCCTGTTAAGCTGTAATCGAGCAAAGCGAGATTATCAGCTTGAACACCACGCCGAAAGGGCACCAGCTCCTTTCGCGCGCTGATATGCGGCAATTCTTCGGATTGTCCGTATAATCAGTTTATCGACCTCAAAAATTTCAAAGACCCCTTCCCAAAGGGCTATCTCCTCCAAATTCATTGTCTTAGTATACCACAGTTTAGCAGTTTTTGCACGTCAAACATTCAGCAGAATAGTTCGGCTAAAATTCTTCCCTGCCTGATGCCGAAAGTCTGACTTTTGTGTATCCATCTTTTTTATCCTCAGGATGAGGCTCAAGTCCGATTATTGTTATTTCGTTTTTTTCAGGGCCATATATCCAGTAAATTCTGCCGGCTCCGCTTGTTTTGTTTTCAAGGTATGACTGCCAGACCCGCATTCCATACCTTCTGCTCAATGACTCAATTTCGTGACTGTGCAGCCCTGGGTGCTTTGTATCGCTGGATAAAAGAGCCATAGCTTTTCCCATTTTCTTGTAGATTTTTTCATCGTCTTTAGAGAGCGTATCATGTTGTGCTCTATCGCAAAGATCATTCCACAAGTCTTCCATTTCAGGAACACCAAGTTTTATAGAAAACATGAATACCTTACCTATTTTTCTGTAAAAGCTGAAAGGTCAACAGGTCTTGATACCTTCCCTTTATGAATATTATGTACTGTAGAATCCATCATCGAAAGAGTATTTTTTGAAATTTCAAAGGGAGCAACAAGTTCCCGAGGCTCAAGCATAATACTTCCGTCTGAATACTCTTGAACATGGTAATTTCTGAATTTGGCACCACGTAAGGTTACCCGTTTTTTTACGTCCATTCTAGCATCATATTCCTTCACTGCAGCCGGCATACGCGACCTCCCTAGGTGGGATAGCCCACCTATTAACAATATAACATTAGATACAGAGAATTGTCAATGAAGTTTTCGGGAAGTATTACTAAAGCCCCAAATGCTTAACTTGTAATCCGGAACGGATTATCAAGTTAAGCCTCACCTTTTATTGTCTTTTAAAGCCGATGGGATTTATCCCAAGGCCGCTCCCGGCAGGGACTGAGCCCAATAATGAAAAACGGAAGCCATGCGACTTCCGTAGATTAGTTTCTAGATAAGTCCGCAAGTTTTGCTTGCAAAACTTGTTAAGCAAACCTTTGGTTTGCGGCGTGAACCAGAACATCCGTTATTGTATGAAAGCTGTAAGCTGGAATGAATTGTCGGCAAGGATGCCGACTGACAATAACGTATGTTCTGTTTAGCACCGATGCCATGATGGCAACGGTGCGTGCCTGTTGGAAAAAAAAGACTTTTTGTAAGCCTAATTATTGGGATAACCTGTAACGCATTAGCGTTATCAGGTTGATCCTCCTATTAGGCTAAATTATCCCTAATATTCCCACATGCTATTAAGATCACCAGCAATTATTCCTGTTATTCCTAATTTCTTCTCATAATACTCTTTGATAGATTTAGAATTTCCAAACAAATAATCTGGTACAGTACCGAAAACAGTTATGCAACCCATTGCAAAACGTATAGTTCCATCAATTACTTTATTTTCTTCTACATATTCCTCAATTTTTTCTTCATATATCAAGCAATACTTATTTTTGTCCTCTATGGTTAATAAATTAACGTCATCCAGATCATTTAATATATATGCAATCAATCCAAGAATTCTGTCATATGGTTTCCTATAAACAAAATTTAAGTTACTAGATTCAAGATCTTTTTCAATAAATGGTAAAATATCTCTTCCATTTTGTTCTACCAACAATCTAGCCCAAGGAACAGGTCGATATCTTGGATCCTTAACATGTCGAAATGTTTCGATATAACTTGTATACTGATCTTCCAAGGATAAGTTTTTAAATACATCAAAAGCATCAAAGTCATCTGTATACAAATCCATCGCTTGAATTAACGCACATCCAATTACAAGTATAACTAGTAAAATTATTTTTTTCATCTTAGACCCCTTACTATTTCCACCATTCTAGACAATCCAATGGATTTGAAAGGTTTGTGGTTGCATCTTGATTCACTGGTCCCCATGA
Source organism: Spirochaetota bacterium (assembly GCA_023398165.1). GTDB lineage: Bacteria > Spirochaetota > Spirochaetia > Treponematales > Treponemataceae > JAAZLA01. The sequence goes on from JAEWSQ010000010.1 coordinate 32,546, forward strand.
ATACGCAGCTCTTTCAAATCTATTTAAATAATAGGCTTTGTCTACATCAATATTTCTACTACCATGTTGTATTACATTTATATTATCTACAGGATTACGAGTTGTTCCATGTACAATAGCTTCATGATTATATTTCTCCAAAAATTGTACCGGACCACCTGCCGCTATCGATTGTAATCCATGTATAGCTTCATGGCCAAGTAGATCATCTGAATCCTGTGTAGTACCAAGCACAAATATATACCCTCCAACACTGAATGCACCACTACCAGACATATCAGTTAGCACCATTCCCATATCTTTTGCAGCATTTTCTGCCACTGTACGACTAACACCAGTTACAACTGTTTGATTTCCCAACATACTCATTACAGCTTGTTTTCTGTATTGCTCGGGTATTGTGCGTAGATAGTCTGCTGTTTTTGAATCCAAATATCCCAAATTACTAATTATAGATGTGGCAAGTTTATCAAGATTAAAATTTGCATTTGTATTCAATTTGTATTGCACTCCAGTAGCACTACTTGAAACAAGTTTCTGCAGCCATTCTTCAATTTTCTTTAGCTTTTCCAATGTAGGATCGATTGGGGTTGGAGTTTCCGTTGGTGTATATGAAGTATTCCAATCAGGATCATAATTCGCTATTTCTTCTTCGGTGTTAACTGGTCCGTTTGGTCCATAAGTTACCAACCCTGTGGGATCTAGGGAGTTTATCGGGTTATTGCCGCAGTATCCATACCAGTTTAATCCGTCACGTGCAGGGTCTTCAGAGATGAATGCTGAGCCGTCTTCACTCCTCCATCTGTTCCAATGATAAGTCAATCCTGTTTCACTGTCAATATCTTTACCGGTATACATGCCGTCATAGAGTACATCACCGCTTCCATAGGCTACGTTGCCGAATGCGGTATAGTCTCCGCTCCATAGAACTTTTCCGCTCTCATCGGTTACTGCCGTTACACTTCCCAGGAGGTCTGTTACGGCATAGCGCTTCGAGACAGCTCCGGATGCGTCTTTTTCAGTCCAGCCGATTATCTGGTTATTGAGGTATGCATATTCGCGGGTTACGCCTGTGGTAAGGTTCTTTTCATAGGTTAACGCGCCGTTTCTGCCGTAGGCGTAACGGGTGGTGCCGGATTTATGCTGTATGAACATTGAGTTTTATGGTATTAAGTTCATTAGCCAGTTTTATTGAAGTCTCTCTAATATCAAGTTCATTTTGTAAATTTAACCAGAACTTAGAAGAGTTTCCAAAATATCGTGATAATCGCAGTGCCATTTCTACAGATATCTTTCTTCTATTGTGTACCAAATCCAATACAGAACTTGTTGAGACATTTATTTCTTTTGATAAGCGGTATGGTGTTAAGCCTAATGGTTCAAGAAATTCTTCCCGTAGTATGTCGCCTATTTTTGGTGTTTCTAATGTTTTTGTATTCATACTCATACTCCTTCATCAGTGATAATCTTTAATTGATACCTCATACAAGTCTCCATTAAGGTATTTGAATTGTATGCGCCATTGATCATTTATTCTTATTGAACAATATTCATTCAATTTGCCTTTTAAATGTTCAAAGTGATTCGATGGCGGAGTCTTTAGATCATCTTCATTTGTTGCAGAATCTAACAATAACAGTTTTACCAGAGCTCTATTTTGAATATCGGGAGGCAGCTTTCTCGATTTTTCCTGATGAAAAATCTTTTCTGTTTCGACATCTGCAAAACTTCGAATCATACTTATACTATATGGTACAGTATTATATCTGTCAAGAAGATATAGCTCATTAATGATAAAATTAATACCTAATCTTTCTCTTGCAAAAAGTCCACAAAAAATGCTACAATTATAGCATAACACAGCAAAACAGAAATATTCGAAAAGCTTGTAAAACAAGGAAATAGTAACAGAACTAAACATATATACATGGGACTATGCAATTTGGGACCAGAAGATCGGGGGAGCTACTTCTCAGCAAAGAAGTAGCTCCGAAATGAGCGCCGAACGTATGTGAGGAATAGTGTGCATGGATGCACACGACAGCGAATGAAGGCGGCCCAGAAGGAGTTTGCACGATGCAAACGACTGTAGGGCAAATCCCTCCATCCCGAAATACACTGACAATCCGAAGGATTGTAGTGTATTTCGACGAAATCTGGACTAAAGCCAGATTTCTCTACGTTCAACTGGATAAGCTTCGCTTACCAGTTAACGCATAGGAAGAGTGGTGTTTGTGCGAACCGCTTGAACAGCGGTTCGGATTAAGAGGCTGCCTGAGGGGTGGCTTTTTTTAAGAGGGTTTTGAAACGGAATGAGCGCTGGCAGCCCGGAAGGAATTTGCACGACTTGCCGATTATGTGATTCAGTCCGCAAGTTTTGCCTGCAAAACTTGTTAAGCAAACCGCAGGTTTGCGGCGTGAACCAGAACATCCGTTATTGTGTGAAGGTCTCTGACTGGAACGTACCGTTGGAAGGGATGCCAACTGGCAATAACGCATGTTCTGTTTAGTACCGAGTAACGATGACGAGGGGCGTGCCTGCGGTTTGATAATTTAATAAAAAATCTTACCAAAATTTAACGATTAAAAAACTAATCTAATTCATCTTCAAAATCCAAGTAGTACCCATAAACCCAGCCTTCTGTCTTATTTTCTAAAACAACTTTATACCATGAGGCTTCCATGGAATCTATTTTTTCTTTTTTACCCTGCTCTATTACCTGTACTTTATCACCCTTATTTAGTTTTGTAAGAACAGTAGTGTTTAAATCAGGCTTCTCTCGAACCCTGACATTTGAATCGTTTAAGACTGCCTTTATATCAAGGACAGAAATATTTCGTGCAACACGAAAAGAGCGTTCTGGATAGTGAAAATCTAAAGGAAATGAATAAAACTTATTATATATACTAATCTCATTAACATTAGTAAGAAAATCTCCACCTCTGATAACAATTTCCCCTTTGTTATTACTATCCCAGCACATTTCGTACATATTACCTAGACAATCAAATAAACCCCATCTATTTGGTAATTTAAGTCCTACATCTTTATATTCGAATTTTGAATTTTCATAACACCACGCAATACTCAATAAAGTAGCTGTATTTTTAGAGATTATTTCTTTATCAGTACCTCCGCATGTTGCTGCATACTCCCATTCAAGTTCTGTTGGAAGCCGGTACCCGTTTGCATTTCTTTTCCAAATTACTTCCCCCTCCTTTCTTGTGGGGACTCCTTCACTATTCTCTATGACATAAGCTTTTTCAAAACCTTCTTTCTCGCTTAGCCAATTGCAAAATTTAACCATGTCATACCAATTCAATTTTCCAATTGGTAAATTCACAGAGGGTTCTTTTGCATTATATTCTTCAAAAAAGTAGTGGTCTCGCAGAATAATTGAATCCGGACTAGTTTCCTTAACAAATTGAAGGTACTGCCCAATTGTAATTTTATATGCACTCATGTAAAAGGGGTTAATGTATTCTTCAGAACTACCTGAATTATTCGCTAATTGATAATTACCACCTTCTATTCTGCACAAATCTATATCTTTCGTTACTTGTGAATAAATGTTTACAAAAGAAAACAAGAAGTATATTACTATAAATAATTGTTTCATAAATATCCTTTTAATTCTCTTCCCATGTTAATGGTTCAATATAGTCACTTAAATATGACTTTCTTTCAATCCTATTACGAGGCATTGAATCTAGTACATAAAACTTAAATGGATTTTCACTTTTCATTACAGCAGTAAAATGAGTACCATATATAGGACTAAACCATTTTTCAATCCCTAAATCATAATTTGAAGAAAGAAATTCAATTGGAGATAAATTTAATCTCTTTGTCTTTTTCTCGTCAAGAAACACATAATCTAAGTGGCTTGTCATACCCAGTTTTTCAGAAAGTACTAAACTCATCAACCCAAATTCTAATGGAGCTCCATCAACTTCAGTATATCCATTTTTCTTCCATACATCAGAAGCTTCTTTTAATTTTTCTTTAAAAAAATCATGAGAATAGCCAAGTACAGCATAATGCATAACCAATGATACAGTTTTACATGACTGACTAGTACCTTTGCTACTATAAAAACCTAAATATGCATCCAACTCTTTTTGTAATATAGCTTGCAAATGAGGCTGCGGGAACATAAACAATTCCCAAGTTGTAGACATCGCATTTGAACCTGGAACAATACTATTCTCTATGCAGGTCTTTAGAAATCCAAAAAAGTTCTTATAATTTATCTGTGGTTTATTTGAAGAAATCGTATCAGGAGACTCTTCCTTTGGTTTTTCAGTATCTATAGGTGATGATTTCTGTTCGTTTCCTTCATAATAAAACAACCCCGTTGGATCTAGGGATCATATCGACCCTTCAAAAATTTCAAAGACCTCTTCCCAAAAGGGTACTTCAAAAATCAATATTCATTTATTATACCATACTATCTCGCTATAATATTTTGAATAACGTCACAAAAAAAATAAATATAAACGAGAAAAGAAATGGTACAACAATTATCTTAAAATATCTTAAATGGTAAACCGAAGGAAATATTCTCCCTATACCAATTAAGATAAAAAAAGTTAGTATTGAAGCTAATAATAATGCTATCAGGAAAAAAAACTTCTTTTTGGAATTACTCATCGTTTTCTTCCTCTTCATCAATGAAGGTATCAGATACTTCTATTACAAGAGGAATTAAACTTTCTCCCGCTATACCTGCAACGGGAGCCCATTCTGGCTGCATCACCATTTCCAATGGAGGTTCCCCTCCTCCCCATTTTTACAAACCAAATGCCTGCCCTGAATTAGCCGCGATGAAAGCTTCTGTAACTGAAGAAAATATTAAAGCATTCACTCCACCCTCAACAGTAACAGAAAGTGTCTCTGCAATATCTTGATTTTCGCCTTTTATTTTCTTTGTTGAAATATCTTTAATTGCTGCATCAGCCGATGCTGTTAATACATTTACTAAAACGGTTTTTATTGTTGATTTAGCTACAGGCATTAATGACGTAGTTGCTGTTTTCAATATTAATGTAGAAGCGCCAGAAGTAGCGGCACTAATTAATGTTGATGATCCAATTACAGCCCATGACTCCTTGCTTGTATATACTTCTTTTACAGCTGTTAAAAAGCCTTTCTCATCAGACATTTTCTCTTATATTTCATCACATGATGAAGAAATAAATCCTATTGCAGCTCCAATTACCCAATTTGGTAACAACCCCGTTGGATCTGTGATGTTTATCGGGTTATTGCCGCAGTATCCATACCAGTTTAATCCGTCACGTGCAGGGTCTTCGGTGATGAATGACGAACCGTCCTCGCTCCTCCATCTATTCCAATGATAGGTCAATCCTGTTTCACTGTCAATATCTTTACCGGTATACATGCCGTCATAGAGTACATCCCCGCTTCCATAAGCTACATTGCCGAATGCGGTATACTCTCCGCTCCACAGAACTTTTCCGCTCTCATCGGTTACTGTCGTTACACTTCCCAGGAGGTCTGTTGTTGCATATCGTTTTACTGAGTTTCCAGTGTTATCTGTTTCTTGCCAGCCTATTATCTGGTTATTGAGGTATG
>JAEWSQ010000001.1 GCA_023398165.1 Spirochaetota bacterium
TTTTACCTCTCCTTTTTTTACACATAGTGCAATCTCTTTACAAATAATATCCCGATAAATCTCGCTTTTTCCCATAAATTCCCGTCTTTTCTCCGTCATAACTCATTCTTTTCTCTGGCTTTATCAAAACGGTAAACACGCACATTAAAAATCTAAGGGCAAAACTTGGCACTGTTCCATGGATAGAAACAGTCCGCGGCTTCGGCTATAAATTCATTCACCAGAACAGAAAGGCTTCAAATGAGAAAAAATAATGGAAGTTTATCCGCAAAAACAAGCCTTCTTTTCATAGCCGGAATTGCCGTATTCTCTATTACGCTGATTATCATTCTTCAAGTTAGTTCAAGCCGCTTTCTGCAGAACTGGCAGAAACAGGAAACGGAGAACATGTATGAATATGTGGAAGAGTCATTACTAAATTTAGCGGAAGTCTCCACTGCTCAAAACAAAGCCGTAACAAATTCTGATATTACACAGACTTTTCAAAATATTCCTTTTGAACCAAACTGGCTTTATATAACAGACGAACACAAAACTCTCCTGTATATGTACAGGACAAACGGATTTGGAAGGCAGTATCGTAATTTAATGATGATGAGGACTCAAGATATTCATGACTGGAGAAAAGTTACCTCTGGCGACGGTCAGATTTTATTCTATTACAGTATCGGGGTTCCTGAATTTACCGAGAGAACATCGAACGACACTCTTTTAAAATCGTTCAGGCTTGCACTGGTACTTGCCTGCCTTGTATCCTGCATTCTCGCTTTTCTGGCATCCCAGCTTCTGTCCGGAAAAATTAAAAGGCAGACTGCGTCCCTTGTTTCACTTCTTGAAAGTATTGCCAAAGGGAAACGCGATACAGTCATACCTGATACTGCAGTAAAAGAATTCTCCCAAATAGCCGCAGCGGCATCTACCCTCCAGACCAGCTTATTGCAGGAGGAATCGCTGCGCAGACAATGGGCATCCGATATTGCCCACGACCTGAGAACACCGCTGACAGTTTTGCAGGGAACCATCGAAGGCATCATAGACGGAGTTTTTCAGCCTGATGCACAGAAAATGAATCTGCTCAACTCCCAGGTAAAACATTTATCTTCTCTTGTAAATGCCCTTTCTCTTCTGACTAAACTTGAAACACCAGGATATGAACTCCGTTGTGAAACAGTTGCAGTTCATGAAGTTGTATCAAATTTAATTACTGCTTTTTCTTCACATACGGAAGAAAAAAAACTGACATTCACTTTGAACACCGGAGGTGAATGTATTGAGGCAGATCCGGTACTGTTTGAACGCCTCTTAACAAATCTGCTATCAAATGCCGTTGACTACAGCCTCCCTGGAACTCTGATAAAAATACAGAGCGGTAAAAAATCCGGCAGCGGCATGGTATTTTTATCGGTGTCGAATTATGCAGAGTTATCTGATGAAACGGTAAGCCGGGCATTTGACCGTCTGTACCAGGGAAATACTGCTAGAAATGATAAACACAGCGGGCTCGGTCTTTCAATTGTTCAGGCAATTGTCAAGGCTCACGGCTGGAATATCAGTCTGGAGTATAATAAAAGTGAAAAACTCGTAACCTTTACCGTTATCTTCATCAAATCTTTATAGAACAGAGATTGAATATTCACCTTTGCAGGGTATTCTAATGACGTAATACTTTGGAGGTACAACAATGAAAACTAAAATCTTTTTTCTAGTTTCAGTTTTGGCAATTCTTGGTGCAGGATTATTTGCACTTGACTCGAACGGTTCAGACATTGTTAATTCCGGCAAGCTTGAAACGTTGAGGGGAAAACTGTCCTATGACGGCAGTGAATGGAGTCTGGAAACTACAGCAAAAAAACTGTATGACCTGCACTTAGGCAACTACTCTGTATTATATCCTGAAGGACTTGACCTTAAAGAAGGGCAGGAAGCAGAGGTGGAAGGGTTTGTTCTTAATTCCGACATTGCCGTTACATCGATTACTTCAGGCGGATCAACCTTCACACTCCGGGATTCTGAGACAGGGCGGCCGTTGTGGGCCGGCCAGGGCAGAAATACTAACCGGAATGCGCAGGATACCTGCACCGGAGACATGACAGGAAGGAATCTTGATGGAAGCCGGGGAAGATTCCAAATGCCTTCATCCTCAAACCGTCAGGGACGCGGAAGAATATAAGTTCCCGTTTGAAATAAAGTGAGAAAAAGAATCCTTCACTCTTACTGGAAGGATTCTTTTTCATTTATAAAGCATTGTTTTTTTTCTGCAGTGTTTGAATATACTGAACAATAACCAGAACACTTATAACAGCTAATCCAATAATATCTGTAATTCTTTCCGGAATAATAAGCAGAAGACCAGATGAGGCAAATAAGATTCTTTCCGGAATAATAATTTTTCTAAACACATAGCCTTCGAGCGCTGCACTTATTCCAAACATGCCAATTAATGCGGTTATTATTATTCCTGCAACCTCAAGCACATTGGTATTAATAAGCAGCATGGCAGGATTATACACAAACATATAGGGAATTATGAAGGCTCCTATTGCAAGCTTTGTTGCTTCCAGTGCCGTCCTCATAGGCTTCGATTTTGCTATAGCAGAACCTGCTATAGCTGCAAGCGCAACAGGCGGAGTAATATCTGCAATGATTCCGAAATAAAAAGCAAACATATGGGCCGCAAGGGGATCGATGCCGAGCATTACCAGAGCGCCTGCAGTTATGGTTGACGTAATAAGGTAATTCGCAGTTGTCGGAGCACCCATTCCAAGTATGAGGGAGGAAAGCATGGTAAAAAACAATGTTACCAGTTTTATTCCGAGCGAAATAGATATTAATCCGGCTCCCAGTTTTAAACCCAATCCGGTGAGCGTTACTATTCCGATTATAATGCCGGCCATTCCGCATGCAATGGCAACGGAAATAATATTTCTTGCTGCGGCTGTCAGTGTCTCAATAATATCTTTAATGTCAAACCGCGCTTTTTTGCCCTGAAGAATATCCACAATTGATGTTACAACTCCAAGACCTGCGGAAAAAACAATTCCCATAAGTGCCGAATAGGTAGCCGTTTTCCCGGAAACGAGGAAAAAAATAATTGCTCCAAGGGGTAGTATTAAGTATCCTTTTCTTAGTAAAAGCGGTAAAAATCGGGGCAGCTCTTCTTTTTTCAAACCTTTGAGCCCGAGTTTTTTTGCTTCAAGATGAACTGTTATGAAGATTCCTGAAAAATACAATATAGCAGGAATTATTGCCGCTTTTGCCACACGTAAGTACGGTATACCCAAACTTTCAGCCATAAGAAATGCGGCGGCTCCCATAATAGGGGGCATAATTTGTCCGCCTGTGGAAGCTGAAGCTTCCACAGCAGCTGCGAACTCAGGTTTGTAACCGAGTTTTTTCATCATCGGAATGGTAAAACTGCCGGAGCCCACCGTATTCGACACAGAACTGCCTGAAACAGTGCCTTCAAGCGCGCTCGTAAGAACAGCAACTTTTGCAGGTCCCCCCGAAGCGCTTCCTGCAATAGCATTGCATATATCAATAAAAAACTGACCGATGCCGGTTTTCTCAAGGAGAGCCCCGAATAAAATAAACAAGAATATAAACGTTGCGCAGGCGCCTAAAGGTGTTCCCATTATTCCTTCCGTATTATAGAAAAGGTGCGCTACGACCCGCTCAAAAGAGTAGCCCCGGTGATTTAGAAATCCGGGCAGATACGGACCTGCAAAAGCATATGCCATGAAGCAGGCGGCTATTATGAGTATGGGCAGTCCCACAATTCTTCTGCATGATTCGAGGAGGATGACAATTCCCAATACACCGACTGCTATATCAAGCTGTGTATACATTCCAGCACGGCGTGCCAGCGCATCAAAATTAATACTTATATACATCCATGCGGCAGCTCCTGCCAAACCCAGAAGAATATCATACCAGGGGAGCGTATTTCTCGGCATTTTTTTGGTTGCCGGAAAAAGAAGGAACCCTAAAAGCTGTACAAAGGCAAGATGAGTTGCACGAAGAATCTGAGCGGTTACAGCACCTGATAATACGGCATACAGCTGGAAAACACAAAATGCTATTGAAATAACAACAGTTATGTATTGTCTCCAGCAAGCATGTTCACGGTAGGCAGATTCCCTGTCAATCTGCTTCATCAGCTCTTTAATTTCTTCCTCATTAGCCGTCGGAGTAAACGGATCTCCTATATCTTCCAGGCCGGGTGTTTTTTTTCCTCTATTCCCGTCCGTATCTGACTGCTTTTTCATCACAGCTCCTTCGTCATTATTGTATATATATAACTCTCTGTTCATGTAAACAGCGTAGGTACTCTACCACTGATATTTTTTTGAATCGGATCATGATTCTCTGCTGGGGAGGAAAATAATCGCTTAAGCAATAAATTATATCTCCTATTTCCAATCTGTGGTCAGCAATATAACCCACTGCCATTAGTAATGAGGACATAACCCTACTCATATTGTTTATTTCTATATAATCATCTGTTTGAATAAAAACTTCGTTTCCCTCCGGATCGCTCATGCCTGCCCCGTATGAAAGAAACTGTGTTTTATACATCTCAAGATCAAGCTCTGTCCCCGTTTTTTTAAATCTATAATAATCTTTTACTCTTCCTTTATTTACTGAATGGGTGTATGAAATTACGAATTCTTGTGCTTCTTTACCGGATTCGAGTCCGTAAATGAAAAGCCGGTTAGCATTGCGGGTATCAATTGAACCGCTTTTATCAACCGGCTCAATAGATAGAACTTGTAAAACAGGATAACCCAGGAGTAGAAGTACACATACAGATACTACAGCAGCAAGTATACTACCTGCTGCTGTTTGTGTTCGTTTCGTCAAAGATTTTTACTTAACTGATAATCCGATTTCGTTGTAGTATTTAACGGCACCCGGATGAAAGGGAATTGAAATACCGGTTACCGCAGAGGAAGCACTCAGTTCTTTCCCTTTTGCATGAGAGAGGGCAAGATCCTTCTGATTTTCAAAAAGTGCTTTTGTAATTAAGTATACAGTATCGGTATCGAGTTTTGCACTTACTGCGAGCGTTGCTTTTATAGCAAGGGCTGAAGTATCCGAATCTGTACCCTTATAAGTTCCAGCCGGAATCAGCGTTTTAGTATAAAATCCGTATTTTGCACAGATTGCATCAGAGATAGATCCGTCAACCGGAATTAGAACAAGACCCTTTGAGACAGCAAGTTCCTGAAGAGCCGAGTTTGGAACACCTGCGGTAACAAAACAGGCATCAAGAGTTCCGTTCTGCAGACCGTCGCTCGATTCTTTAAATGACAGGTTTGATTTCTTAATATCATCAAAGGTCAGACCGTATCCTTCAAGTATCTGCTTTGCATTAAATTCAACACCGCTTCCGGCATCGCCGATTGAAACTCTTTTTCCTTTCATGTCCGCAATAGTCTTGATTCCGCTTTCTTTAGTTGCCGCAATCTGTACAACTTCAGGATACAGAGTCCCTATTGTCATAAGATTTTCAAGTTTTTGACCCGCAAACATGTCTGTTCCATTGTAGGCATAATCAAGAACATCATTCTGAACAATACCGAACTCCGCCTCTCCCTTGCTGATCAAACGCAGATTCTCGGCCGAAGCTCCTGTTGATTGGGCTGTAACATTCATTTTATCAATCTTTGTATTCCAGATGTTGGCCATGGCGCCGCCGAACGGATAGTATGTTCCGCTTGTTCCGCCTGTCGCCAGAATGTAGTTTTTGTTTGCCTGAACTTTTGAACACGCTGTAAAAGCACATAAAAACAGTACACAGACCGCTAGAGCCGCTGTAATTTTTTTCATTTTTCCTCCACGAATAACCTTTTCGATGCCTGTTATTATATCATATATACGGCATCTTTTTCCAGCTATACTTTTTTTTACCCCCTTGTAAATTTTATCATTGACTTTTCCACTAAAGGGGTTTATACCATACGTATAGTTTATATCATAAACTACTTTATACGAATAAAGGAGATCTATTGTGGAAGAAAAGGAAAGTTTTAACAAAAAAGACATTGAACAGGCCTTGGAAACATTGCAGCAGATGAAAACGCTTATACAGGGAAATATGCAGATCATTAAACCGATTTTTCATGATTTGGGATTCGGTCTTCTCGGATTTTGGGTCGGTATAGCGTCTTTAGTTTTAACGGTATTTTTATCAGTTTCTAAACTGATATGGGCAGACTACAGCAGGATTCCTGACTTTGTTGTAATGCTCTGTGCCGCTTTCTGCATTATTGTTCTCCTTATAGGTACAATCGGAAAAATAATTATTCTTAATAAGGTCACAAAAAAGCTTGATTCCAAAATGACGCTCTATTCTATTTTTAAATTCGATGAAATTTCCGCTATTATGACAAATGCGGTAATTACATTTATTATACTCGCCGTTATAAGCGTATCTCTTTCTCTTTCGCTGAATAATTTCTGGATATCTATTCCCGCGGCATACCTGTATTTCGGCTTCATCCTGCTTCATACAGGAACTGTTTTTTATATGAATGAATACCGCATCCAGGGCATTATCAGTTATGCTATTACAGTGTTCATGGTGCTTTTTATGAGAAGCAATTATGAAATCTGGCTTACTGCAAGTATAGGTGTCTTCTTTACCGGTTTCGGACTGGATATAATTATTCGGCATAAGTTTTTAGACAGGAAAAAAGAGGTATGAACAATCCTGCGTTAAATAAAATTATCCATGAACCTGCCCGCCTTAAAATAATGGTGCTCCTTGCTTCTTCGCATACCGAATCCATACCGTTCACGCAGATAAAGCAGACCCTCGATTTTACGGCCGGGAATTTAAGTATTCAGCTTAAGACGCTTGAGAAGGCAGGATATATTGGCATAACAAAACAGTTTGCAGACAACAAACCTAAAACAGATATTTCCATCACAAAAAAAGGTAAAGCCGAACTTATTGCATACATGACCGGTCTTGAAGATCTTCTATCTAAAATTCGAATGTAAGGAGCTGTACATGGTTACTATTAAGGATGTGTATAAAACATACAAAACACAGGTTACTGAAGTTAATGCGCTTAACGGAGTTTCTTCAGTTTTTACTGACGGAGAATTCAGTGCTGTCGCCGGTCCCTCAGGATCAGGAAAGACTACACTGCTTAACTGCATCGGATGTCTTGATACAATTACAAAAGGCTCTATCTGTATTGACGGAGAAGAAATTGCCTGCCTGAAGGCATCTCAAAAAGGGGATCTGAGGAGAAATAAAATCGGTTTTATTTTTCAAAGTTATAATCTCATTCCGGTTCTCACGGCACGGGAAAATGTTTCCCTTGCCCTGGAAATACTGCACAGACACTCAAAGGCTGAAATCAAGGAAATTTCATATTCAATTCTCAAAGAAGCGGGACTTGAGGGTTTGGAGGAACGTAAACCGGGTCAGCTTTCAGGAGGCCAGCAGCAGAGAGTTTCCATAGCACGGGCTCTTGTTAAAAAGCCTTCTGTAATATTGGCTGATGAGCCTACCGCAAATCTTGATTCAAAAAACAGCGAACTGATTCTGCAGCTTATGAAAGACTTAAATGAAAAACACGGTATAACATTTATTTTTTCAACACACGACCAAATGGTTTTATCATTTGTCGACAGAATTGTTTCACTCAAAGACGGGCTGATTACAAGCGATCAAAACAAGAGGTTAGTATGATACTATCAACGGCATGGAAAAATATGTTTAGATATAAGAGGCGCACCATAATTACCGCTGCTGCAATTGCAGCGGGAGTTATGTTTTCCATAATGATGGAAGGGCTCTTATTCGGGACCGAAAAAGAATCAGAACGTAACCTGGTATGGTATGAGACAGGTGCAGCTCAAATTCTCCCCGCAGAATACTTTGAGGAGAAAGAAACACTTCCTGTTTCCTTCTTTATTCCAGCAGATCAGAGAAAACAGCTTGAAAATTTTCTGACAGATGAAAATATTTCATATGCTCCGCGCTTCAAAACATACTGCGATATTTATTTTAACGAGGACTTTTTTGAAACATCAGGTTCATTATCCGGTATTCTCACCGCAGTGGACATTTCTAAAGATGCTTCCGTATATAAAATTCACAAGGATATTGTAAAAGGAGCGTGGATCGGATCTGAGAATGATACATCAATTGATAACGGAATAAGCACGGGAGCAGTTATAGGAAGCTGGCTTGCAAAAGACATGAAGGCAGATACCGGCTATTACATAACTCTTCAGTGTAAAGGGAAGGGAGGCTTCATTCAGACAATTGATGTACCGGTTGTAGGAATACTTCAAAGTTCCAATCCGGTTATTAATGCCTCCGGCGTTTTCATGGATTTAAACTATGTAGACCAGATGCTTGAATTGAACGGAGATGTAACAGAAGTAAGCCTCAGCTTCGGCGATATTTCTTCAACACAGCGCAGGTATGAAAGCTTCCTGAAAACATTCTCTTCCTCTTCTTTCGCATCACAGGGACTAGAACTTTACTCATGGCGCGATATTGCTGCAGATTATTTGTCGCTCGCTAAGTCAAAAAGCGGTTCTTCAAAAATCTTTCTCATTTTCCTCTTCATCGTTGCAGCGGTAGGTATTTCCAACACTATGCTGATGGCTGTTATGGAAAGAAAACATGAAACAGGCATGCTTATGACCCTGGGGTACTCAAAAGCATTTATACGGATTCTTTTTATGACTGAAGGCATATGCATCGGCATTTTAGGCAGCATCGGCGGTTTGATTACAGGGTTTCTTGTAAATTTCGTATTAACTGAATATGGTATTAACTTTGGATCCCTGCTCGAAGGGGTGGACATAGGCTACCGTATTTCTAATGTTATGCGCTCAGGCTGGAATTTTAAGGCATTTTTTCAAATTGCCTTAGGCGCTGTAATAGTATCCGGTATTTCAGCTCTCATACCAACGCGAAAGATGCTTAGATATGAGATAGCGGAAATTTTTAGAGAAGTTTAAGTATTGGAGGAATTATGATATATTTGCGTCAAACGGCAGGACTGGCATTCCGGAATATACGCAGAAACACACGGCGGACCTTTCTCTCTGGAAGTACTATAGCAATTGCAGCCATGGTCATCTGTTTTATGTTCGCTTTTGAATACGGTATAATAAAAGATATGGAAGATAACATACGGGATCATGTCAGCGGCGACATACGAATAAGAAATTTACAGTACAGTAAAAACGAAAGAATCAGTCCCATTCAATTCTATATCAATAATACAAATGAAATTATTCAAAAAATTGAGAGTCTTGAGAATGTTGATAAAGCCCTCCCTTCAATTACTACGGGCGCCATGATTTACAGAAATGATGAAACACTTCAAAGCAGAGTTACGGGTCTTGATTTTCAGCAGACTGATTTCTTTTCGGGAAGAAACAATGTTCTGCTTTCAGGAAGATACCCCAAGCCGGAGACATCAGGAGTTCTTCTTTCCGAAGGGCTTGCATTAAAAGCAGGACTGAAGGAAGGAGACAAATTTACATTCATTGTAAAAACAGCTTCAGGCGGAACGAATGGAATCACTGTCAGTGTAGATGGAATTATTCATATTGGAGACAGCGATTTTAACGGAATTAATTTTTTCATTGACTGGAAAACCCTTTCTTCCATTCTCCGCATGAACGGTAATGCGCTTGAAATTCTTGTTTCGGAGAAAGACGGTATTACTTCATCACAGAGAAATGCACTGCTTCAATCAATCCGTATAATTGATCCTGAAAACCTTGAAGCTGTTGAGTGGAATGATGTTAATCTTATCGTACAGATGTTCCAGTATGTTGATGTTATGTTTTTCTTTTTTGCATTGTTTTTCTTTGTGCTTGCCTCAACAGTCATTTTCAACACAACAATGATGAGTGTTCTTGAAAGGAAAAAGGAAATTGGAACACTGCTGGCTCTTGGTCTTGATGCGAAACCCGTAAGCCTTATTTTTCTTCTTGAATCTTTTTTTATCTCATCCATTGCATCATTCGTTGGTATTTTTTTTGGATTTATCGGAATCAGCATTATGCACACATACGGATTCGACATAGGTGCAATGGGAGGGAACTCAATGAGCGGTTTAAATTTTTCAAGCTACATATATCCTTCTTTGAATGCAGGCCGCTATATTCTGGTCTTTCTTACAGGGGTAATAACCGCATGCATGGCCTGTATAATCCCTGCGAATCTTACCTTCACCATTCAGCCGGCTGAAGCACTAAGAACAGAAAACTAATATTTAATGGAGACAACAATGAAAACTTTTTATGCTGCATTGCTTATAGTAATAAGCTCTTTCTATCTTTTTTCGCAGGATCTTACGGTAAGCGAAATTATCGGGAAGTATGAAGATACTATGAAGCACAAAACTGAAAGTATTGAAGCCCGTATAACGACAACAGACAATTTTGGAACAACGCACCGGACATTTCAGATTTATTCCCGGGAAAACGGAGATACGTTAATTATTATTACAGACGGACCTGATAAAGGACAGAAAATACTGCGTCTTGAGAATTCAATATTTTTGTTTTATCCGTCGGCAGAAGAAGTTATCAGACTCACAGGAAGCGCGCTTAAAGAAAACATTGCAGGAACAGATTTTTCTTATGAGGATTTATCAGGCAGTGTCAGCATTGAAATCAGCTACAACGTACTGTATAAAGGCATGGAAGAAATTAACTCGCACTCATGTTATGTACTGGAGCTGAATGCGAAAAAGAAAACACAGGCATACCAAAAGCAGATCTTATATATTGACAGCGCAAATTTCACCGCAGTTAAAACTGTTGTTTACAGTGCAAGCGGTAAAGCGCTGAGAGAAATCATCAGTTCAGAGGTATCACAAGTGTCGGGCAAATATATTCCGTTCAAAACAATTGTAACTGATTTATTAAAGAAGAACAGTAAAACTGAAATGACCATACTTAACGCTTCTTTTAATGAAAATCTTCCCGACTCTTATTTTTCACGGGAAGCGCTCACATGGTAGGTTTAAGAAGAACAGCGGCATTTCTCGTTTCTTTCCTGCTCATGTTTCCTTTATTAAGCGAAACTGAAGTCCACGGGAAAATTCAATTAAACACCGGATATCTTCACATGAACCGGTTTATTACACCTGATATCTGGTTTTCCTCTTCACTTGCATCGCTTAGGGTGGAACAGGAGAGTTCTTTCATGAAGGCAATTGTTGAATTTTCAAGCAGCCTTTCAGTAAATCCGTTATCAGCTTCCCTCTTTTCCCGCTCCTTTCAGCTTGACAAGGCATATTCAAAAATCAGAATTCCGTTTATCAATAATTCATTTATGCGCTTCTCGGCAGGAAAAATGCCCCTTTCATGGGGATACGGGATGGTATATAATTCGGGAGACATACTTTTTTCAAATACTGCTATCCTCAGTTCATCAAATATATACACGGCGGGAGAAGATAGTATGCGGACATTTTCAGACTGGGCTTTTCATCTGTATGTTCCGTTCAAAGATATTGCCGCCGCAGAAGCTGTTTTTCTTCCGCCGCTCGAGTTCACCTATGTTAACCCTCAAATAACGCGTACTGCTGTCCGGTTTTTATTTATGCCGTATGCACTATTTATTGAAAATGCCGAAATAGGAGCAAGTCTTGAAAACAATATTGCGCAACAAAATATTTCATCAGTAAAATTTTATGGGGCAATCGACGGGACTCTTTTCCTTGATTACACTCTTTGTTCCTCAATTGCTCTGTCTCCGGATAATACAAATTCCGCCTCTTTTAATAAGGACTTTTGGTCAATTTCAGGATCACTTTTTTATACATTACCCAAAGCATCAGTGCGTGCGGAATCACTTTATTATCCGTACAGGGAATTATTAAGTCTTTTTTCCATGCTTACGGTATCAGTCTCTGAACCGCTTTCTGTTCAAGCATATTACATTTTTTCTTTTACTAATAAGCCTCTTCCTGAGCAGGATAAAGATTCCCATGTGGTCAGTGCGGGAATCACGTGGAAACCTGCCAAGGAATTCTCTTTAGCACTGAAGTTTGATGCAGATATAAAAAAGCCGGATAACCTTACGAAAGTCTCGTTATCCGGCTCATACAGTTTTTAAGGTGTTTTTTTATTTACAGATCATTACGTAAATACTCGATAAAAGATTGAGCATAGTTTTCAAGAATACTCTGCTCAAGTGTTCTTATTGCTTTCTGTTTAGCTTCCGAAGCGCTGGTATGACCTTCTCTCTTGTTTTCTGAATAAGGAAGCAGTATTTTTCCGGTACTGACTTCCTTCAGGTCTGCATTAAAAATATACCTAACATACTTATTTCTCTCTGAAGGCACATCCATAAACTCTACGCTTGCCTCGATTACATAAGGAGCTCCGCTGGTAAGCTGTGTATTCATGGTATGAAACCCGTAATCGCTCAGCACCTGTGCAAGTGCACTGGCTATTCTCGTATCATCTATTCCGCTGACAGAAACGTCAATAGAAATTGTTTTTGCAATACCATATGCCGCTTCCTGAACCTGGGTTCGGGAACCGTATGAAAGTTTCTTAGCACGATACGCGGAGGGCTGTACAGCATTGAGAATATCCATATACTGATCATTTTCTTCTGCAGCACGTACCGCTTTTTGAACGGCGGCAAATGCATCAAAAGAACCCTTGTTAGAATCGGCAAATATCAGATTATCATTTATAAGAGTTTCATTTTCACTTATTTTTCTTGTATAATACTGGGCGGCCTCGCTTTTATTCAAATAAGCCAGAGCATACACATAGCCGTCATCACTCCACCAGAATTCATGAATCTTAACACCGACAAGCGAGTCGACAACAGAATACGTTTCAATTATTTCATCAAGGGTCGAAGATGACGATGAATAACCCGAAGATGAGACAGCATCTTTATCGGTTGTCACCACTTTTGATGAAACATTCTGTTTAATAATTTTTCCAATGGAAGCTATAGCCGAGTTTTCAGCATCAACATTGTTTTTACCCATTCCGACAGCACTAAGATACTGTGCCTGAGGGAAAAGTACTTGAGGCGATTTAACCCAGCCGGGCTGTTCACCAGAAGAAGTGTCAGCAGGAGCAAAAGTCACCGAAGGTTCATCAAAAGAGACGACAGAGCCTTCGTCTTCTACACCGTTGTCATATACGAACGAAATCTCAGGAACGGTTTCAGCTTCAGCTCCCGAAGGCAGCGATTCAGGAATATCCTCATCCCCTATGTTGTCTCCGGTTTCATTCATAAATGCCTTATTTGCAGCATCGCGTGCTCTTTGCGCACTCTGCTGCTTTTTCACATCCTCATCTTTGGCGTCAGGAGCAGATTTACATGAAACAGAAAGCAGTAAAACTGCGGCTGAAAGAATAACGGTTAATTTTAGTTTAAACATACGGACTCCACTAAGTTCAATGTATCCGGCTGTACTGATACATCCGGGAATTCTTCTGTCGATATGATACGGCCTGTACGATCCATGTAGCGGACGGTAATTAAATACGTTCCCGGATCGACTGTTATACCTCCAACAGAAGCTGAAGCAGGAAAATAACGCGATGTTCTTACATCCGCTTTTTCCGTCACTTCATTAGACACCGCAGAAGCGATTTTTAGCACCGAAAAAAGCAAACCAATTTCACCGCTGTTGCGGTCAGCCTGATCATCAAGAATTGCAGTTGTTGCAGATTTAGCTATTGCGCGTGCAGCGGCTTTTATATAAAGAAGCGCCTGTTTTTGTTTAAAAGTGTCGAGCGCTATATTTTCAATACTTTCAAGTTTTTCCAGGCTGACAGTTGTCTGTTCGCCTGAATTATAACTTAATATATCAACCTCTATTGATTTAATAATTGAATTCCGTTTCTGCATAACGGGGATTGCAAGCTTAAAATACGTATCTCCTGTGCTGAACCGTACAATTTCTTCATACTTTGTGGGGGCTAAACCGGTAAAAGAAAGTACATTCAGCCTGCCCTTCCCCCGGGGGACAGTCAGTTCTTCTTTTATTGAAGAAGGCACGGGAAAATCATAAATTGACTTTTGCGTAGAAAAGGCCGACTGAATATATTTGTAATCGATCTCTGCGGAATCCGTCATTCCCTCCGAGCGGTATAAGAGCAGGCTCACATACCGGGCAAGGGCGGAGTTATGAAACTCCACATCTCCTGAAAAATCGTTTCCTGCAGCTACTTCGTTTTTTGCTTCCTGTATAGCACTCTGATATTTTATTGAAAGTTCCTTCAATTTGTTGTCAAACCGCCGGATTTCGACAAAGGCGTCTTCTGTGTTTTCCTGTGACGCATAATTGAGAGCCATAAAGAGGCTGGAGTAAATATCCTCGTAAGGATCGCCTGCATAATCTATTACATTGTCGTTGAGTAAAAATGAGTTTATAGATTGTGAAATGCTTTTTGTATAATAGTCATACATTAAGCGTTCAGCTTCTGAAAGCTGCATCGAAGAGTACTTAAAATCTTTGTCATAATGAGCTAGAAGACCAATATCAAGAGATCTAAGAACTAAGTCATTTCCGGTATAGAGATCCTTCTCATGGTCTTCTATGTACCGTATTGCCTCTGCAAATTCTGATCCTGTAACGCGTGATTGTACAGAATCGTGACTCATTGAAGCGCTGACACATGAAATCAGCAATACTGAGAGAATACTATAAATGACAACTAGCGCTCTTCGGTGCAGTTTCATAAGTTTTTACCACCTGCTGGAAGCTCTGGTTATGTATTTTTTAATCTCGGAATTTTCTCCAACCCATACCTTTCTGTTCCGCTCGACGTCAATAAGCTCCGCATTAACAATGTAGGTTCTCACAGAATCTCCGCCTCCCGAATCAACAATCGTCTTAACGTAGCCGATGAGCATAAAATCCGCAGCTGATTCATTTGCAAGGGCCTTTGCAGTGTCCTCGCTTGACCATTCCTGCATATCTTCTCTTTCCGATCGGAGCTCCTCACGTTCAGTCTTACTTGCAACAAAGTCAACTTTCCCGCTGTTTACGAGAGCAATCTCAAATTTCTTAGCAAGAATTGAGGTATCAATATGCTCATCGCTCTGGTTTTTAAACGTTCCGAGGATAACGACAGGCACCCGCTTTTTATCGCGGATAAAATTAGTTATGCTTGGAGCATTAACGCATTCATCTACGAGAGTATCTGCAATAATCCGGACATCTGTATCGTTCCAGAAGCCGCTTAGATCTGTTTGGGTTTCAGAATCAATACGGGTAACTGATCTTCCGGATGAACTTCTCGGATCGGGACTGACACTGCTTGAACAGGCAGTGAAAGCCAGAATCATGATGCATGCTGTAAAAGCAAGAATTAATTTTTTCATGTACATACCTCTCTTTCTATCTTCGACATAATTCAGCCAACGGCTTTATTTAACCTATGCACCGCACATAACAGAAGCAAGCACTTTTGCATCTCCTGTCATATGAGATATAACACAATATTCATTCGGCTGATGAGCTGTTTCATCGAGCCTTGACCAGACTGCGGCGTTTAAACCGGCTTTCCGTAAATACGCTCCTACAGTGCCGCCGCCTATTCCCACAGGCCTTGCCTTTTTCCCATACACACGCTCCACAGCTCTTGTCAAGTCTGTAACAACCCGGGCATCCTCCGCTGTTGCAGGAGATTCAACCGCCTGCTCCTCGCTTATGGTAATGCTCACGCCGTACTTTGTTTCAACTTCACCAGCCTGCTTTGCAACCTCTTTTCTCACCTCATCGAGCGTATAGCACGGCAGTATTCTGCAATCCATGTAAAAGACATCGTCGCCCGGAATAGTATTAATATTCGGAACATTAGCCTCTTTTTTGGTCGGTTCAAATGTCGACACAGGAGGATCAAATAAGGCATCCCTTGCTGAAAACACTTCTATCATATTGTGAAGACGCATTGCGAAATCACAGGCTGACAGGAAAGCATTTGCCCCTTCATCCGGACGCGAGCCGTGGGTCTGTTTTCCCTTTGTTTGTATCTTGAGCCATAAAAGATTCTTTTCAGCAATCTCTATGGTCTCTCCTTCACTGTCGCCGCCGTCCGGAATAATAATACTGTCTCTGACCCCAAAAAGGTCATGATTCTTCAGTAAATACTGAATACCATACTCAGAACCGGTTTCCTCATCCGCTGCAAATAAAAGTTTTACATTGCAAGCAGGAAGTATTCCCGTTTCATAAAAAGACAGTAAAGCAAAAATAGAAGAAACCAGCCCCTGCTGATTATCTTCAACACCTCTGCCGTAAATTTTCCCGTCTTTTTCTACAAGCGTCCAGGGATCAGTCTTCCATAAAGAAAGCTCGCCGGCAGGTACTACATCAAGATGCGACATAACCCATATGCTGCGGCTGGTGTCTTTTCCCTCAAGTACTGCGACTAAATTCGGTCTTACACCGCCTTCAGAACGCGGATCCGGGCAGTCATACCGCCTAAGGTTTACAATCCCCTTAGACTTCAGCCAGGATTCCAAAGCTTCACACTTTGCCAGTTCTCCCTTTCCTCCGCTTCCGGGATCCAAGGCAGGCAAAGCCGTTAACAAACGCTGCAGTTCAACCATTTGAGCCGTTTGAGAATCAATAAAACCGGCAAGTGCAGAAAAATCATTCATCGATCAGTTCCTCTAATATAACACCCCATAAGGGTTAAAAAGTTACTTGTTTTTCTTATATACATTCCATGTGCTGCTTATAAGCGTTTCAGCATCGGAATACTTTGTTTCCCAATCAAGCAGTTTCTTTGCTTTATCCGATACGGCATAAAGACATGCAGGATCTCCTGCTCTGCGGGGTGCATTAATCGAAGGAATAGGCATACCGGTAATTTTTCTTGCCGTCGAGAGCATTTCAAATACAGAAATTCCCTTTCCGCTTCCCAGATTAACCGTAAGACTCTGTTTTTTGTCTGTTATATAATCAAGAGCCTTAACATGAGCTGCAGCAAGATCGGTAACATGAACATAATCGCGTATGCATGTTCCGTCAGGAGTATCATAATCCGTGCCGAAAACCTTCATTTCATTGCGCATACCGCTGGCTGTTTCCATAATTATGGGCAGCAAGTTGGCGGGATTTTGTTCCAGTCCGGTAAGAACTCCGTCAACATCGTATCCTGCGGCATTAAAATACCGCAGGGCTGCATATTTCAAACCCCGCAGCTGATCATACCATGCCATAAATCGTTCTATCTCAAGCTTTGTAAATCCGTAGTAATTCTCCGGATTTTTCGGATGATCCTCATCAATGGGAAGATATTTGGGTTCTCCAAAGACTGCTGCAGAAGAGGAAAAAACCATATTCAGGCAGTTATGAGCGCATGAGGCATTAAGAATATTTAATGTTCCCGTAATGTTATTGACAGAATATTTTTCAGGACTGATCATGGATTCTCCTGCAGCTTTAAAAGCGGCAAGATGTATAAACGCGTCAAATCCTTTAGAAAAGGCATTATCCAAGTCTTGCCTGCAAAGAATAGTACCGGCAATAAAACCATTTTCGGGAAATAAATTCTTGAGAAGACCGGAAGAAAGATTATCGAATACTGTGACAGAATGTTTATGTTTCATTAATTCTTTAACAACATGGCTGCCTATGTAGCCGGCACCGCCTATGACTAAAACTTTCATATTTGACTCCTGAACGGATTATAACATAGATAAAACTCTTTGTCATGAAAGTATTTATATCCAATTTCTCTATGAAAATATTGACGTATGGGGCTATTCATGCTACTGTCAAGATATATAACATATTCGGAGCCTGTTTATGAAAAAAATTACTGTGATTTTTACTGCAGCCGCAGTATTATTCCTTTTTATCAGCTGTACCGACGGTATTTTAAAACCGTACCCGGATCATGATGAGAGACTTTTCGGTACATGGTCTGATTATTCGACCGACACGATGGAAGGTGATGTATATTTCTTCTATTCTGATTTTACATTCAAGTACATAATCTACAAGGGATGGAAAAATAAAGATAATTTTGAATACTATCTGCCTGATGTCAAAGAAGGGACATGGTCGACAAAAGAGGGCAAGCTGCGGCTTTCTACTGAGTTATTCGATAAAAATTATGAAATTGCCGTGCGTGATACATTAAATACGTATCTCATCATAGACAGCAATGAATATTTAAAAATATAGTATTAGACAGAGGAGAAGGACAGAAGGGCACTGACGCTTTCCCACTCCAACGTAACTGTATGTATATGCTTCGATAGTTCATCAATGTCTGCCTGGACTTTTTTGCACTTTTCCCCGTTGGAATACACTTCGCTCTTTGCAATTTCAGCCTCAAGTTCTTTTTTTCTTTCTTCCATGAGGCATATCTGTTCCATAAGACGCTCTTCTTCTTTTTCCAGTTTTTTCCGTTCCGCTTTGGCTTTTTTCTCTTCCTCCCACGTTTTTTGACTCGAACTCACGGGAGGTATACTATTTTTAACAGAAGTTTTAACACCTGAATCGGACAGCGGAGAAGATACGACACCGTTTTTTTCATCTTCGAGCCGTTCCAAATAGTAGGAATAATTACCGGGGAAAATTCTATGTCTTCCCGATGAAAGTTCCAAAACTCTTGTCGCAAGACTTTCTATAAAACCTCTGTCATGCGATACAAAGAGAACAGTGCCCCCGAATCCTTTTAAAGCAGTAAGAAGCACATCCTTGGAATGCAGATCCAGGTGATTTGTCGGTTCATCGAGAATTAACAGATTAACCGGTTTCAGAAGAATACGAAGAAGAGCAAGACGGCTTTTTTCACCGCCTGACAGGACATCCAGAGATTTATACACATCATCGCCCCGGAATAAAAAGGAACCAAGCATATCGCGAAGCTTTGGTATAAGATCCAGGGGAGATTCATTTTCAAGCATTTCCAGCATCGATATATTTCCGGTAATTTTCTCTGCATTATCCTGCGAAAAGTAGCCGACTGAAACACCGCTCCCGAGTTTTACATTCCCCTCATAGGTACTGTCTTCTCCCGCAATAATTCTCAAAAGAGTTGTTTTTCCGGCTCCGTTCCGTCCTGCAATGACAAGACGCTCTCCGTTCTCAACAACAAGATCAAGATCTTTAATAACAGTATGGGCTGATGTATTGTTATAATATGTTTTTCCAATAGAAGTAAGTGAAACGACCAATCTTCCGGAATGAGGAGATTGAGGAAAGGTAAAATGAATTTTCTTAAGTGTTTCAGGAATTTCTATGCGGACTATTTTATCCAGCTGCTTTTGCCGTTCCTGAGCCTGAGCAGCCTTCGTTGCCTTTGCACCGAATCTCCGTATAAAATCTTCCAGTTTTTTTATTTCTTCCTGCTGAATCTCATACCTGGCAATAAGACTTTCCAGTTCAACTTCCCTCACCTTTTCGTAATGAGAAAAGTTTCCAGGATAACGGTGAAGGACACCGTCAAATAACTCATATACTTCATTAATGGTGACATCTAAAAAATAGCGGTCATGGCTTACGAGTAAAAATCCGCCTTTAAAATCCTTGAGAAACTGTTCAAGCCAGTTTCTTGCTTCAATATCGAGATAGTTTGTGGGTTCATCGAGCAGAAGAATATCGGGGTTTTCAAGCAGGATTTTCGCCAATGCAATTCTCATCTGCCATCCGCCTGAAAATTCCTCAACACTGCGGTCCAGATCACTGCGCTCGAAACCCAGTCCTATAAGAATCTGTTCAGCAAGAGAATCCCTTCTATACCAGGAGGATTCTTCAAGTATTCTTTGAATTTCATGATGCCGTTCGAGAAGAGTCTGATTTTTTAGAGGATTATGTGCAAGCTCATCGCCTATCTCATCCATTTCTGTACATAGAGCGTAGCCGAATGAAAAAGCCCTGTCTGTCTCCTCTCTAAGCGTACAGCCCTTATGTACTATGCCGGCTTGCGGAAGATAGCCTATTCTGGTATTTTTCTGTACGGCTCTGTCCCCGGTATCGCAGGGAATTATACCTGCAAGAACCTTCATTAACGTAGTCTTGCCCGATCCATTGCTTCCTGCAAGGGCAGCCTTTGTTCCGGATGCAAGATTTATTGAGACTTCTTTTAAAATATCCCTGTCGCCGAATGCAAGCGATACCTTTGAAAACTGTACAAAAGCCATACCGGAACTACCTTGCAAAAAACATTACGAGGGGATTAGCACTTTGTTTTTCCGCTGTTTTATCTTTTATAAGAGATACAGGCAGATACTCCAGGCGAAGACCGTTTTCTTCTAGCTTATAAAGAAAGCATATTTCTAAATCACTGCTGTCAAAGGTTAATGATAAAACACCATCATAATTGTAGCTCAACCCGCTGGAAAGGAAATAACGGAATTCAACAGTACCGCGGCTTCCCGCACCTGACGGAATCACCGTTGGAGAAAGAAGACTGTATCCTGTCCAAAGGAATGTATTACCTTCAATAAATTGCAGAACACCGTAATTAGAACTCGAGTAACTCGGGCCTGAAGACAGAAGCGTGGAGAAAAGCAGTTGACGCCTGTTTTTTTCTGCAGAGAGTATTTCATCCAGATTTCCTTTCAAAGTAGTAAATGAATAGGAATAAGGTTTCCCAAGACTGTCTACATATTGAATAACAATGGAAGAAGTGCTTTTTATAGTCATTGTTAACGGGGTATTGGTAAATACATAGACATTATTGTCTTTTTTAACAACACCCTCATATGAATAACTAAGAGAAAAAGATGATAATACAAGTTCGGTGATTTTTGACTCATACCCTGTAATAAAACCGAATGCAGGATTCATCTGCTCAAGATCTATCGTACCGTTTGTAATCATAGTGCCGTATGATTCAGGATACCATCTCTTTAAAAGAACTGTTTCCAGCTGTTCATCAACTTCTTCGGATGCACTGTCATTCACAATACCGTCAGCTTCATTAAAAAGAGTCAAATTATATGAAAAGCGCCATCCTTCCGTGCCGTCCTCCATAACAACATAAAGCCAGTCACCCTCAAAATTTGGAACCGGCACACCCTCTCCCTTGTATAAGACCTTGATTATTTCGTCCTTTTTTAGTCTATATACCTGCTGGCCTGTATTTGAAGGCTCATTACGTACAATTAAACCGTCTTCTTTTACCGACGCATATACACCCTTGTAGTCTTTAAACTGCAGCGCAATTTTTTCAGCTTCTTTTTTTGAAACCGGTTCCGTAATCTGCCAAATCGGAAGTTCAATCTTCCGGTCGGTTCCGGGAACGCCGATTACATATACTTGATTTATATTTGATTTAATATATACAGGAACAATATCGCCGTCATATAAGTTTTCTTCGCGTAGAGACCACAGAACTACCCCGTAGCCCGTAATGTTAGAGCATGATGCAAAAACGCATAGCACAAGACAGATACAAAGAAAAAAAACTGATACCTTAATTGCTTTCATACCCTTAAGAATAACACATTTTCCGCTAACGGAGCAATAGTTTTCTATTTATAAGCAGACTGATAACCCAGAAGCATAAAAAGAATCTGAAGCCGTGATGCTTTATAAGGTCGGTGTCAATGATGCTGCTTATAAGCATTCCAGAAAGAATACCGGCATTATACTGCCTGGAATATGAACGGACATTATTCACGAATTCTTCATAGCATGCAGGATCATCGAGAAAATCCCGTATCTGTACAGGAAGAGAAGCATTTTTAAGTTTATTCTTAGCAGCCGCCTCGTCAAACAAGTCGGATATCAGCTGGAGAGCGAGTGACGGATCGTTAATATAGCGTGAATATGGTTTATAGAATAAAGAACTTATTCCCATTATTTCTGCAAGAGAGAGCATTACTTCATGATGAATACTATCAAAATCTATATTCAGAAAAAGCACTTCTTGAAGTATTGTAATCGAGGAAGCATTTTTGTACATGGTCATCGCCCGTATGCCTGAAAGAAGAATTTGGGGATTGTTAGTTTTCCTCAATATGTCGCCTATTGCGATCTGTCCCCGTTCGTCGCACATTTTCGCCAGTGCAATGACAGCTTCTGATACCAGCTGATAATCCTTTGAGACCAAAGCCTTAAGAAGAGGTTCTCTAGCCTCGCTTACTTTATACTTTCCCAAAATTGAAGCAGCTTTTCCTGCTGTTGTATACTCTCCCCGACCCAGTTCGTCAATAAGAGCATGAATTGTCAGCTCATCGAGACCCGGAACCGTTTCAAGACTGCATAAGGCCTCGTACCGGACAGAAAAACTTGGAGAAGAAAGAAGCTCAACAATGTCTGCAAGAGCCACAGAGCTGCTTGTCTGGCGCAGTTCCGATAAAAGCCTCTGCTGGTTGTCAAGATCGCCGCTTTGATCAAGTTTGACAAGAAGCCCGAGCGCCCTGATATCTCTGATGGAGAAAAATAAAGGAAGCGTTTTTCGAAGAGAGTAGCTTCCCATTGTCTTCAATTTTAACTGATACAGTAATGAAACCGCAATAATTATTATTTGAGAGAAAAAATACAGACGGTAGGCGGTTACCGGCTGCAGCTGAAGTTCAGCAAAAAAATCGAGTATTGTTCCGCCGAACAGGGATCCTGCGGCACCCGTTGCACCGAGAATAAAGAAGTACACAATACTTAAATCCATTACCGCATTCGCAGGTACGATGCCGAAAAAATAAATCTGTGCGGCATTTTCCTCGCCTGAAAAACCGAAGTTGGTAAAAAACCCGAGAAAACAAAGAAAGATTACCGTAAGTGCAACAAAGCCGAAGGAAGGTGCAATAAGAGCGGGAATAAGACTTACTATACTGATTCCTGAAAAAATGAGGTACATGGGCTTTGCCCCGACTCTATCGATAAAAAGCCTTGTCAGAAGCCCCATTGCCAAAGCTCCGAAGGTGGAAAAAAATGAAATCAAACTGATAATACTGTCGTTTTGTTCGTACACTTGTCTGCAGTACACTATGATGAAAGGACGGATCATACCGACGCCGAAGCCTATAAGACAGAAGGCAAGTAAAAAAGTCCTGAAATTTTTATCTGCCAGAGCAAGACTGAAATTTTTCAAGAAGTTGCCGCCGCTTATTTCTGCAGATGCTTTTGACCGCGGCATTTTATATAGAGTAAACGATGCAATAAAACCGGCAATAGTTCCGGCTATAACTGCTCCGCTGAAGACATAAAGAGAAGGAAGAACACCGAGTGCGGCCGTAAGAAGAAGACCTGCAATAAGCGCTGCAGTGTTATTTATGAGCGACAAGCGGACAAGATAACTTCCCCTATCCCTGCCGGGTGCGAGTTCCGATAGGACAGGATTATTTGCAACAAGACCAATGCCGCGGAAAAAGTTAAATAACAGACAACTTATTAAGATGAGAAATAATCCGGCACGGGGAATGCCTGCAAGGACTAGAAAGGGTATGGGAATCATAAGTATGAGCGAAAGATTCCGCCAAAGCCATGAATCCGCATACACTCTCATAAAATGAATTTTTCTGGCAAGAAGTCTGCCGACAGGAATGGCAAAATAAGACAGAAAACCAAATGCGCTTATCAGACCGATTATTACAGAATTCGCTTCCAAATACATTGCATAGAGAATAAGAATATTACCGGTAACAAGGGCAAAGGAAAAAGAGTTGCATGCGTTAAAAAAATTGTATAAACGCCGCCCGGTACTTATCTGATACTTGGTTAAACCGCTCACCGTTTCAAAGTACCATAGATTTACTCCATCGTCTAGGAGTTTTTTTTAGTAAGCTGTATAAAGCGGAACAAATTCCATACCTGCATTACCGCCTGCATCCTCTGCAACAACTATAAGCGTATAAAATCCGCTCGGTAAAGAAGTATACTGTATTCCATCTGCAAGTACTGTGGATGCTGCAGGAGGATTCGCCGCAAAATCAAATTCGCTTCCGTCAGCACTGTACAGTATCCATGTGTATGTATAGGTACCGGCAGGTGCAACAGCAGCCGTTATCCGTATACCGTTAAGAGAGGTCGGAATCCGGTACGAACCGTCAGATAAAGGTATAACACTGCTGTCGAGAGGATTCTGTGCCTCAAGGGTAATGACCACATCGTTGTCAGCTATAGCCGGAATAGTAAAACCTGCAACAGTCTGCGGAATAATAGTATAAACAAATTCTGCAACGGGAGAATACGGGTACATCTGTTTATAAGCACGAACCTGTATAGTTGTAACCCCTACAGGGAAACTATGGGTATATGAGACACCGCCTGAAGATGCCCAGCTGCTGTATTCCCCGCCTTCGCTCTTTGTCCGGTATTCGATTACAGAAGCCTCTGTACTAGAAGTAAACACCACATCATACCCGTCAACAGTATTCGTAGTATAATAGGTTCCGGAAGGCTCCCCGGCTGTTACAGCAGGTAATTCCGACAAAATAAGGGGAGTAGTATACACTGCTGCTGAACGCAGACCGGCAGAGTCTACGAGTGTAATACCCCAGTCATAATCCAGTGCCGAACCGGGAACGTAATAGTAAAAAGATTTATCGGTATGGACAAAAGAATCAGGAACACCGGAAGGTCTAACCTTATATTCTGCATTATTTGGATTAATTGAAGCAGTTCCTGCAAGGCTTGTTGTTCCGGCCGTATAATACGAAATCTCGGCAGATTCAATATCTATATCAGAAGCCTGCGAAGGAAGATTACCGTACAAAATGCATGCATTTAATCCGGTAGAAAATGCCTTTCCCTGGAGGTTTACTTCTGAGGGCATGGAATTGCAGAACACAGAAAAATTATACGTACCGAATGTACGCAAACCGTCTTCCGACATAGCAGTTACCGTAAAGTCTATAATTTTTAATTCCTCAGACGGATCGAGTGCAAAAACAAGCTCAGCCTGTGTTAAATCCGATCCTATATGCCCCATTACCGGAGGCTGTGTGAAAACCGAAGCAGAAGATGCGGTCATTGCAAGGACATGAGGATACGGATTAATGATCGAGAAGTGAACCGTTGTTTGGGTTCCGGACGGAATGCACAGAGTCCCGTTTTTATCGGCCACGGTAAAAGAAGTAATTTGATGGGATTCTATTGATGCAGAGGTGGTATACAGTTCATTAAGTGTCTGCAGGTCCTGAAAAGGAATAAAGTTTGAACAGGAACAGAAAATAAAAAGAATTACTGCTGATAATATACCGTACTTTTTACTCATGCCTGTTCAATTTCTCCTTTATTTAAAATAAAAAAACCCTGTAGAGAGTATAGCACATCGATAAAGCGGTGTACATATTTCCACAGGGTTTTCGAAACCGGTCTTAGAATTTTATACCGGCAGAAAATGCAGGATACACAGTAAAGGAACCGTCAGGAGATCCGAAAGATCTTCCGTGATCCCAGTACGTAAAAGCCTTGCTATTCCATGATGAAACCATCACATCGCCGGATAACGCTATGAATGCAGACAAGTGATTGAACATCGAAAAGTTAAGAGCAACCCGTACGCTCGGTATGTGATCCTGCCAGTCGTCAGAAGCAGTAAAGCTGTTTTCGGTAACTGAATAATCAACACGATGTATGAACTTGTACAGGAGTTCAACATCCATAGAAAGCTTGCTTGAATTACTGAAACGCATACCTGCGCCGTAACCGGTAATGTAATAATTCTTTACGGTACTCATTGGAAGACCGGCTATAAAGGTTGTATAGAACAAATCTGTACCGCCCTGATACTGGAACATAAGGTTGTTTCCCTGCTCCCAGTATACTGCCGGCGACATAATACCGTCGCTGATGAAGTTCAATACGCCGATTGCAACACCCGAGTTTTTCTTTGCAATATTAATAACACCAATCTGAGCGCCGTCAATCTCATCTGCAATGTTCAAGAAACCTGATATTTGAGCACCAGCAGATTTACCGCCGGCAACATTAAGAAAGCCTGTTGCCTGAAAACCTTTCAGCTGTGTTGCAATATTCGCAAAACCTGAAATCTGTGAACCATATGCTTTCTTAGCTATATTCATGAAACCTGTTGCCTGAAAACCAATAAGGTCTCCTGAAACATTCATGAAACTCGAAGCCTGCATTCCTTTTAGATCTGTAGCAATATTCATGAAACCGGAAGCCTGTGCGCCGAAGGTGTCTTTGGCAATATTCATGAAGCCTGATAACTGAACTCCCCGCAGCATACCTGTACTGGACATAAAACCTGCTGCCTGAATACCCCGCAGCGAGTAGGTTGAAAAGGCTGTGAAAGCACCAAGCTGACCGCCGAATACACTTCTATTATGCGCCATGAAAGGGCTTATGGAAAAGTACACATTCTGCGGCAGAGGCATCGGAAATCCCAGTCCGGGAACCAGCCCTATGGAGAAAATACCCCATTCAAGTTCAGGACTCTCCGGTGCGGAATTAAGCGAAGAACGTGAAGAAGGTTCATTTATATAGCTTTCATCTGTTTCATAATCATATGTGACGCCTGCAGAATTGGTTACGGTTGAATCGGTACCGTAGTCATACGTAATACCGGCAGCATTTTCAACAACAGTGTCGCTCTTTGAATTCTTTGACGGCAAAAGTTTACCCTGAATTCTTCTAATTTCTTCCAAAGCCTGACGGCGGATAGCCTCAAGTTCATCCTCAACAGGAACTTCTTTAACAGCAGTCTCCTTTACCGGAGTCTTTTGAATTTCATTGAGCTCGGGAGCAGGCTCGGCAGCATTTTCTGCTAAAGGTTCTGCTGTAGAAATATCAACCTGGGGTTCTGCAGTACCGCCGCGGGCACGGCCGGATATAGTCTGTACCGGCATAAAATCCGCACCGGAAAGAACATACTGCTGTCCCGCTTTAAGAGCCACAGTGGACTGTTGTGTTACAGTACCGACTATAAGCGTTACAGAATAATAACCTTCGTTAAGCGCCAGAGCGACCTTATTTCCTTTTATTTTATTCACTTCTGATACAAGAATGCCTTCAAAAGTTCTAATAAAATACTTTCCCTCTGTTTCTGCAGGAATAACCAGTACAGATTCCGCTTCAGAAATGTCGGTGAGAACAAGGTCGCCTGAACCGACAAGGGTAATATTGTATGACGGGTGCTGGGGACCTATCTTGCTTCTTTCAGTTTGAGAAAGAGTTTCATTAAAAGCATAATAATACAGTTCGTTAAGAGAAACTTTGTTATCACCGGAAGCATCTGCCGCACCGCGCAGCCCGGTTACCATCGCATGGGTGAAATAAGAAGCCTGAATGGTGTCGGATTCCTGGGAAGCCTCGCTTTCGGAACTTGATGATAAATAGGCATGACCCTGTACTATTGTAGAATCGTCAACAAGGAATGATTTCTGGCGCTGACCGCCTTTGGCGCGTATAAAGTTTCCAGAGAAACATGAGTCGAGCATAACAACGTGAACATCGCTTGGAACGTCGGAAATAGCCGCCTTGAGTGTTGAATAATCATATGCCTCATTGCCCAGAAGAAGAGCATTCTCATCGGAGTGACCTGAATAATAGAAAATAAACTCTGTCCTCTTGGTTAAATTCTTATTTGCTTCAATTTTCTTTGAAACTGAGTTTAAAGTTTTGTCAATTTCCGCCTTGGGAGGATCAATAAGAATAATGCTGTTCTCGGATTTAATACCGCCTATGTCCATCATGGTTTTAGCGAGCCTGCTGGCGTCTGTTCCTGCATAGCGCAGTACTTCGCGCCCTGAACCGCCGTTATTTGATGCAACATACACTGCATACCGTTCAACCGGAAGTTTTTCCTGAGCATTAAGTTTGGAAACAAGGGCTCCGGCAAATAACGCTATAATAACTATCAGTTTAAATATCTGCTTAATATATATGTCTTTTTCGCTTCTATTGTTCATAATTCTCACCTTATTTTAGAAGTAAAATATCCTGAATAGCGGCGCCTTTCGGCAGATATTCAGAAAAATCCGAGTCGGATGAAGATCCGGCCTTTTTAACTGCATTCAATACAGCACTTATATCGGTTGTTGAAAAAGAGTCAGCACTTGTTACAAGGAAAAATCTTTCAAAACCGGGGGCATCGTCAAGCTTGTAGGAGAAATCCAGAGGAACTTCGCCTTTTGCATTCAACAAACCCGCATCTTTTCCTTTGTCAGGGAAATGCTGTGTCAGGGTTCCATTACCGTCTGCAGAAAAAATAAAACCGTATTTAGCGCCTGCTGCAATGTAGCTCACCTGAATAATGTCGCCTGAGGATACATGCGTAAGTGAAGGAAGACGGACAGCTTTGTTGCCGTCTTTTTTGTATACAAAAAGTTTTGAACCCGCACCTTTAATACGCTCTGAAGCGCCTTCAAGGCTGAACGGATTCGACAGAGATTGTTCAGATGAACCGGAAAGAACTCCGGCCCGTGATAAGCCGAGCGGAATGAGTAAAGCAAAACATAAAACAGCAGCGGCTGCCATTATGCTTTGAA
This sequence comes from Spirochaetota bacterium, assembly GCA_023398165.1. Classification (GTDB taxonomy): domain Bacteria; phylum Spirochaetota; class Spirochaetia; order Treponematales; family Treponemataceae; genus JAAZLA01. The sequence continues at coordinate 28,397 of JAEWSQ010000001.1, forward strand.
CGGTAAAATAGGTCCTTATTTTCCGCGGTTTTGATTCCGCCTGAGCCATCTTCGACAACACCGCAAATTTCATATCCATTACAGGATAATCACAAAGAATCTGCTCATTCGACTTTTTTATATGTTCAAGCATCTCCTGCTCATTTTCAAGCATGGATTGCCCACCGGGTATTTCACCCAAAGCGGCCTGTTCCAGCAGTAAGTCTTTTCTACTCATATTATTCTCCTGCGCAAACTAGTGCTTTTTTACGTAAAACAGACAGCCGTTTACGTACTCCCGAAACAGACATATTCATTTGAGAAGCAGTCTCTTCGAGGGTAAGCCCGTCAACATAGTGCATCACAGCCATGTCTCTTGTGTCTTCTTTTGCATCGGTGAAAAGGTAATCCAGAAAAATGGATGTATCAGTTACCTCTTCATGCCGGGCACGCAGATTATCAGCAATCTCATTAAGAACATTGTCAATCTGCGGAGCCCACCGGACAGAATCAGAACGGATTTTATTCAGACAAACACGGGTAGCAACAGTGTAAAAAAGGCTCGAACATACATTTGTGATAGTTTCTTTACGTTCCAGGATACGTACAAAAACATCCTGCATGCAGTCCAGGGCTTTTTCTTCATCTTTTAGTAAAAACCGGCATCTTCTAAGCACCATTGGTCCGAATTTCTCGTACAAAGCTCCGAAATTGTCGATACTAAGCTGTTCATCTGTTTTCATAGCCTATTCTATCCTTGTCATAAGATATAACACTGCAAAAGCAAAAAGCTGTTACCGCACTTGGAAAAAAGCAATTGCACAGTGAGATTATTTCCTATATTATACAACAATGATAATAATAACCAAGTACATTTCATGTATCGCGCTATTTATTTTACTTATACAATATCTATCCCTGTTGTGGAGGGGAAAAAATCTTGATAAAAAAACGGGCGCTCTTCTTTTAAAAACAAAAGGAAAACCGAACAAAGTGTTCTACCCGTCAGCCGCCCTCATACCGCTTATTGTTATTGTGCAGTTTTTCAGGGAGTTAAGCCTTCCCCTATCGCTCGTGATCGACAGTTCGGCTGTCATTGCACTTGAAGTTCTCATACGGGAAAAAATCCTCACAGAGCGAAGCGGTGTATACGAGAACGTTCTTATTTCAGATGGAAGATTCTTATTGAAAACTGATATTATATCATTCCCGACACTTTCATACGAAAATGATGAAACTGATGAAGAAAACAGTTCAAACGTCTACGCACAGGATGTAAAAGAGCTGAAGCAGAAAACTCTAAAAATAGTGACCCGTAAAAACGGAATAATTTTTATAGGATTTACTTCAAGAGAAGAAAGAGAAGAAGTTGTCAACATAGTCCGCACGTGGACTGAATAACGTTTATCTCATAATTCCGTCATATAAAGGTTTATAAAAGACGTTTTTCACCCGATAACGACCTCAAGTGCGTTGCATCCTGGCTTACTTCCAGCGTTCCGCAGTAAGCGCCGTTCTCATCCCGGACAGCAAAGTATTCTATATGAATAAACTTTTCTTCAATAGTAAGATAAAACTCAGCTCTGTCCCTTGAACCGTCCTTAAATGAGCTGATAATTTCCTTAACTTTATTCACGCTTTTAGGCGGATGGCAGTTTTCAACCAAACGTCCGACGACAGAGGGAGAACGGGGAAAAATACGGTGACGGGGATCGGAATAAAACTGCACTCGGTCATCAGGACCGACAAACGAAAAATCCAGGGGCAAGAGATTAAGAATACGTTCAAAATTATTGAGGGACAGAGCTCCCGTTTTAAAAGAAACTAAAGACGCGCCTGCCGTCCCGTCAACATCAATCTTCGTTTTAGCTTCACCGGAAGATGACGGTATTACCTCAAAATCGAGGTGTGAAAGGAAACGGTGAGCAACAGGAAATAAAATATACCGTTCACGGTATACAAGAGCTCCTGCAGTAATATAGAATTCACCGAGATACCTCCAGAAAAGGGGACTGGGATAATTTGAAGCGATGCACAGAAGCGTTTCATCGTAGAGTTTTTTATACAGGGTAATAACATCATCCTGAACAGCCCACATTAAAGCGGTACAGCGGTGACGTGGCGAAGCCTTTTCAAACATGGAAAATAGACCGTTTTGCAGATCAGTGTAGTGATTCTGCACAAACACAAATTTCTCAAGTTCCATCTTAAGCCCTGCTAAAGATTTTGAACCGTCAGAAATCCCCTTGGAAAACTGCTGAATATCAGCAAGAAACAGAGAAATCTGCTCATTTTTCCTAGCATACTCATACATGGAAGAACCCTCCCTATAGGAAGGAAGAATCTGCTTATCCAAAGATTCCGCACACGAACGGATAAAACGGGCAACAGGAATTTTATATATATTGATATCCGCTGCATTTTCGAGGACAGTATCGATTGCATCATTGACCATAAAAGCATCTGCCTTTTCAAGAACTTCTCTGTACTTCTCAAGGTTATCTGCGGAGCGCTCGCCCCGTACAAGCGACTGAAAATACTCAACCAAAAGCTGCGTATTAGCATCTAAATTTTGTAATGATTCCATACCGTAACCTCCGGGCTTAGTTTTAGTAATCGGAGTACTTTCAAAAGTCAGACGAGTTTTGAAATTGCCTCTTTAATGCAGCGGCAGAAAATTCATAATTGATTAAATATAAGGAATTCTAAATTTTCTGTAAAACCACTTTCGAAAGCTGCTCAGTCTACAGTGTAATACCGGTAAAGAGAAAAAGAAACAGGGGAACCTGAGAAGAGTAAAGAAATGCTCACAGATTCAGTGTACTGAAAGAATTGAATCAAGATGCCAACCGCGTGTTCCGTGCCGCGCTGCATCCGTGCATTCTGCGGTTTTTCCTAACTGTGTGTTTAGTGTTTCTCTTCTTTTGGAATAAAGCGCAAAGCGGCAGAGTTTATGCAGTAACGCTTCCGGGTCGGTGCAGGACCGTCGTCAAAAACGTGACCTAAATGGGCGCCTGAGGATTTGGAACGCACTTCTACACGCTTCATGCCGAAGGAAAGATCTTCAATAAGAATTAGATTATTCTCATCTATGGGGGTGAAAAAGCTGGGCCAACCGGTACCGGAATCGAACTTTGCACTTGATGTAAAAAGAGGCGTCCCGTCAATCTTGTCGACATAGATGCCCTGTTCATGGTTGTCCCAGTAGGCATTTTTAAAAGGCGGCTCTGTCCCTGCCTCAACGAGAATTTTGTATTCCTCGGGTGTTAGTTTGGAGCGAAGCTCTTCTGTCGGTTCTATGTAGCAGACTGAATTCATAGTTATTTCTCCTTGTGTTTTTTGTACACAGCTTGTGAGAATAAGCATCATACTCATGAATAAAAATGCTTTTCGTTTCATGCCGATAATATACTATATTAGTAGGAAAAAGAAAAAGAAAAACGATCCTGTTTAATGCCCCTTTACAGCTTCAGAAGATACAAAACAGTCTGCAATATGATCATTCACGAGGCCTGCAGCCTGCATAAATGAATATACGATAGTTGAACCGACAAATTTAAATCCCAATTTTTTTAAGTCTTTACTTATTCTGTCGGAAAGGGGAGTAGAAACAGGCACGTCCTGCATTTTTTGCCAATGCCCTGTAACAGGCGTATGATTCACATAATCCCATATAAATTTGTCAAAGCTCCCATACTCTTTTATGATTTCCAGGAAAGCCCTTGCATTAGTCACAGCGGCATGTATCTTAAGCCGGTTTCTTATAATCCCCTCGTTGATTATGAGTTCTTCAATTTTTTTTTCACCATACAGTGCTACCCTATCGGGATCAAACCCGTCAAAGGCCTCTCTGAAAGCATCTCTTTTTTTAAGCACAGTTATCCATGACAGACCTGCCTGCATGCCCTCCAGAATAAGAAGTTCAAAAAGCTTCACGTCATCATGAACGGGACGACCCCATTCTTTGTCATGATATTCAATATAAATATCTGTATTTCCTGCCCAGGGGCATCTGGTTTTCTCGTTCATAAACCTTGTACTCCTAATTAAGAGAGTGTTTCTCCTTACGGTAAAACCTCAGATCCATCCCCTCTTTTATCTGTTCTTTTTTACCGGTATCTTTATAGCCGAGCTTTTCATAAAAGTGACAAAGTTTAGCTTCTTGAACAATAGTATCGAGCGTCCAGACACTAACATGCGGATACAGGGATTCTAATTTTTGTACCGCTTCCTGACCCAAAGATTTATTTTGATAATCAGGATGAATAAACATAGGACCTATTGTACAGGTATTAGTTTCACTATAATACCTAAGCCTAACCGCGCCTACAGCCTGACCGTTATAGATAATGAGGTAATAGGTTGTCTCTTTTTGATTAAACCGCGCTTCGATCCTCTCTAAGAGCTCAGCACCGGGATTTGTAGAAAAATCCCGGTACTTTTCCAGGAGGGATTTGAACGAATCGATTTGAAGTCTATGGATGAGAGGCAGGTCATCTTTGACTGCCTTAACAAGGGTTAGTGCCGTAGAAAACCTCCGGAAAAATCAGCTGTTTTTTAATACCTGTCTCTAGAGTACACCGCTAGAATCCATCGTGGTTTTATTTTTAAAATCCATGTGGTATAGTTTTTCCCAGTGATTAATATTTAATGTACCCTTCGTAATCCGGATAGCCAGTATGCAGCAGTTCTCATCTTTTTCATTATTTGCCATGTCATACCATTGAGAAAAAGTCTTTCTAAGCTTTGTCCTCAGTTCAGCATTTTCTTTTTTCATAACCCAGCCGAGGTTTTCGCCGTTTCCTATACCGGTAAACCATTGACCGCTTACTGCAAATGCAACCTCCGGATTTTTTGCAATCTGCTGCATCTTGCAGGATTGAGAGTTAGTCGTAACATAAAAAACACCGTCTTCATAATGAGCATCAACTTCGCGTACAACAGGCTGAGGATTTCCATTTACTGGATTAAGAGAAACAGTGGCAAATGCGACAAGATTATCCTTTCCATTGCCGAATTTTTCATCAAGTAATTTTAAACCTTCTTCAAACATAGTCATATTATATCTCCTTGGAATTTAATAAATTTGTATAACTACTATACATTTGTATATTATATCACAGAGTGTAAAAAGGGGAAGAGAATTTTCTCTTTTTTTATCATAATTTTATATAATGCGGAATAATATCTGCATACTTGGTAGTACTCATGCGGAATCCGCCGGGAATAATTCCCAGCTGAGTAAAGCCGAGTTTCTTGTACAGTTTCAGCGCGCTCAGGTTTGAAGCAACAACGGCATTAAATTGAAGTATTCGAAAGCCATGATTCTTTGCTTCAAGCAGGGAATGCCTTACCAAAGCCTCCCCGACACCCATTCCGCGGCATCCGGTCTTAACAGCATATGACGCATTTGCAATATGAGAACACCGGCCTACATTATTCGGATGCAGAATATACAAACCTGATATTTCATTATTGATAAGTGCGGCCGCTGTCAGGGTTTGAGATGAAAAGAAATCTAATCCTGTTTTTTCAGTGAGGTATTCCTCTTGAGGAAAGGCATTACCTTCCTCGACAATCTTATTCCATATAGTGATTAAATCGGGTATATCAGATTGTTTAAAAGGCCGTATAGTAATAGTCATTAAAAGTCTCCTGACTTAGTTTTTGTTTTTAACAATATCAAATACCATATATCCCCGAAGTACTCTAAGAAAGACCGCAAGTTTTAAAACAAAGGGCATGGGACCTTTTATGCGAAAGGCCATGCTTTTTAACAGAGCATCAATATCAGCTGATTGCTCATATCCGAAGGGATTTGCAATTATCAGCGTATTGTTTTCATTATCTATACCCGTAATCACCGAGTAATGAGAGGTAAGATTTGGTTTATTAAAATAGTCTTGTGTCAAGTAAATAAAGGGAACCGGTATTCCGTCTTTCAGTTTTAATTCGATGAATTGCAATAGATTCTTTTTTCTTTTAACTTTATAGGCAACACTAAAGCCCGGCAGATATTTGGTAAAAGCCTTTATAACCTTAGCCGGGGTTGCCCCCAGGTATCCCGGAGGAAATTCATTTAGTAGTGTTTCTTCATGAGCTTTACTGCCGAAAAAAGAAATAACCATACTTATAGAGGCATACGCACAGGTGTACGGCGTTTTTTGCGGTTCAATTTTAAAATTATCAAGTTTTATCATTAGATCTCCTGTTTCAATTTTTTAACACAGTATTTTCCTGTCATTATAATGCTTCTTCAAAAGCTGTGAAAGGGACATCTTATAGGTAAACTGAGTATTCTTTTATATAAATAGAACGAACGTTCGTTCTATTTATTTTTTCAGGTGATTTGGATTTTCCTTTCCTCTTGTAAAACAGTTTATTTCTCATTAAAGTACTGTTAAAGGATTTTTATGCAGACAATTCCCCTAAATGTTATACTGGCCGTTATTCTATCAGGCGGCTGGATATTCGGAAAACTTTTCGGAAAAATAAAGCTGCCTTCAATACTCGGCATGGTTATCTTCGGACTTCTCTGTTCAGTTTTTCTAAAAGATAAAAGCCCCGAAGTCTTATGGGAATTAAGTCCTTTTTTAAAATCCTTCGCTCTCATTGTTATTCTTCTGCGGGCAGGACTCGGCATCCGCAAAGCTACCTTGAAAAAAGCAGGTGTCACGGCCCTCCTGATGTCCTTTGTCCCCTGTGTTTTTGAAGGGACGGCGCTCACCTTTATTATCAAACTGATATTTGATTTCAACTGGGCTGCCTCGGGTCTCACTGCTTTTATGCTTTCTGCTGTATCGCCCGCAGTCGTTATTCCTTCCATGCTCTCACTTAAAGAACAAGGCAGAGGCAAAAAAAATGAAGTCCCCACGATTATTATTGCAGGAGCCTCCATCGACGATGTTTTTGCCATAACTCTTTTTTCAGTATTCTTGTCTCTTGCTTCCGGGGGACAGAGCTCGATAATTCAATCTGTTATCAGTGTACCCGTATCTATCGGTGTTGGAATAGTTAGCGGTCTGATTCTCGGTTTTCTACTGTCGTTTTTATTTTCAAAAAAGTACACGAGTATACGCGCTACAGAAAAAGTGCTCATTCTACTTATCTGCGGAACACTTCTTGTGCAGGTTGGGGACAGTTTTCACTTTGCTTCCCTTTTAGGGCTTATGACATGCGGCTTTATTATCCTTGAAAAACACGAACACATTGCCCATGAACTTTCCCAAAAACTTTCAAAAATATGGATATTCGCAGAAATAATACTCTTCGTTATTATAGGATTCTCACTCGACACTAAAACCGCAGGAGAAGCGGGATTAAAGGGACTTCTCGCTGTAAGCCTCGGCTTTATTTTCCGTTCACTTGGTGTTCTCATTGCAACTGCCCTTTCAAAACTCACATTTAAGGAGCGGCTTTTCTGCGTCATAGCCTACCTTCCAAAAGCTACCGTTCAGGCAGCCCTCGGGGGCGTTGCACTGAGCATGGGCCTTCCGGAAGGAAATACAATTCTTGCAATTGCCGTTGCGGCTATTCTTTTTACCGCCCCTTTAGGTCTTTTGGGAATTACATTTTTTGGGAAAAGGCTGCTGGACGAAGAAAAATCCTCAGATACCCCAAATTTCACAGAGTAAGAAATAAGAGACAATCACGAAAGACACAAACAAATCGGAACCCTGAAACACATTAATAGAACGAACGTTCGTTCTATTAATGACTAATTTTTCCATACCTTTCTATTTTTTTTCTTTCCCATTCGGCTTTATTCTCTGCTTCATCTCTACACCCTATATATTTGGGTACATCAGTGTTACATTATTCCTCAATCAGCAGGCTCTCTTTTCGAGTGATTCGTTCCTCTTGTGTATTTTGTATTTTTCCCTTTCTCTTTACTGCTCTACTCAGCTTCTTTGGAATTATGTTTTTTGGGAAGAGATTGCTTGATGAGGATAAACAGTTTATTGAGAATTACTGACTCTCTGACCCTTCACGGGAGAGTATTCAGTATAAAACTCCTTATTTGCTGTAATATTTTTAAAGTATGCCTTAATTCCTGATCCTGTGAGTATGCGAGGAGTATTTTGTATATGCATATGAAGGTGCGCTTCTGATGAATTACCCGAATTACCGCAAAGTCCTATAATATCACCCTGCTTTACTTCATCCCCGATTTTTACTGATATACTATTTTCCGCAAGATGGCAAAGATAAATGTACTCGTTAAAACCGGTTTTTAGAACAATAGTATTGCCTGTAGGATGATTGTTGTTTAGGATTCCTGGTGTGTTATCTTTAAATATATCAATTACCTGCACTACCACAGCATCACACGGAGCAAGTACAGGCTCCCTAAACGCATAATAATCTTCATTGTTCTTTCCGTCTGTTTTAAATGATTTTCCGGATGTATCAAGAATGATAAAATCGAAGGCGTGCTTTTGCGTTGTATAGGAGGCATGATAATTTTGTTCTATAGTATCACCCCCCCAGAACGTAAACCACTCGCCCTTGAAGGGAAGTATAAGAGGCGAAAGACATCTTTCAAATGAAGGATACTCTGAAGATTCCGTTCCGTACAGATACTGGCTCGACATCTTGCCGAACAAATCCAAAGAAAACTCAAAATATAAGGGATACTTTCCGAAATAAACCCTATACTGCTGCCGGCCTTCCTTTTCTCCAATATATTCAAGCGAAGTGTATTGACCGTAATGATTTTTAATATTAGAAAAAATATCAGATACCGTTTGAAGAGAAAATACTTTTTTCATGGAACCATTATAGAGGGAGTAAATCTTATCATATGATGATGCATTGTAGTTCGTAAAAAGAGATTCCAGAACTTTTGTATGTTTCTGAGATTCTCCTTGAGAATTAACAGAAGAAATCAACCAAACAGCAAAAATAACACACATAGAAAACTTTGCTGATACAGTCCTCATACCGCCTCCTCTAATATTACGCAGAACAATCCGCATACCATGTTACTATACATAGAATACAACGGTCATAACGGTACGTCAACAAGCAGTGTCAGACTGTCATGTTAGGCGGTTTTAAATAGAACGAACGTTCGATCTATTTAAAACCTGTACATCCACTTTAATTGAATATTATTCAAAAGAAAGTCTGCAATATCGCTTGCCGGATACAAGACCTCAATATCTACTTCTGTTACTGTAACGCAGACAATCGGAAAGTTAAGCTCAATACTCGCAGTAAGCTTCTTCCAGGTAAAATCGAAGCCGGTTGAAAGGGCAAGACGATTTCCGCCTGATGATTTCACTTCTACATTTCTTTTTTGCTCCTCGCTAAAATTCCATCCGGCAAGCCATAGCTCCCTGTTGTTATATTCAGGATTTAGAATCGTTGAAATTATATTTAAATCGGTAAAGAAGTGCATCTGCATTTTTTTCCCAATATTCTCTCCTGTCTTCCAATTTGCACTGATTGTATTGAAAAAAATAAAGTTTTTTGATTTCGGCGAATCAACAGGCATATTTGTGAATAAGGGATTACACCATAATTCAGACACTGCATGACATTTAAAATCATCTGACGTCCAAATGTTATAACGGGCATAGAATGAACTTTGAAAATCCCAGCTATTACTTGAAATACCATTTGCAATAAAACCAGCCGTATTAAATCGTATACCTGCAGAAGCGACATTTAAAATACCATATTCTATAGAAATAAAATCCCCTGTTCCGGATAATGCTGAAAATCCCCTATTATAATACGAATGCATTACTTTGACAGGTTCCCCAGTCTCCGCATCTACATTTATAATAGCAGTTTCTTTATAAGAAAAGCGCGGATACAAAAAGTATGAGAAACCAAGATTACCCTTATTCAAGGGTAAGCTTTGCTCATGTGCAGATAGAGAAGTAATGAGAAGGAAAAGAAATGAACATTGTATAATTTTTTCCATAGTAAAAAACTTTATAACCGGTACATCCAAGTGAGCTGCATATTACTAAGTATGAAATCCCCAACATCCCATGCAGGATGGAATAACTCAAACCGGTTTCCCGCTTTCGTAAAAGCTGCTATTGGAAAATACAAAGCAATATTCATAGTTAATTTCTTCCAGGTAAAATCCAGCCCCGTCGAAAGAGCAAACCGGTTTGAGCCGTGCATATTCATTTGAATGCTCTCTTTCTCCCCAGGAGTAAAACTCCATAGATTAAGCCAAACATCCCGATTTTTTACATCAGGATGAAGTATTGTTGAAATGAGCTGAATATCGGTAAAGAAATGCAAAGATGTTTGATTCTCTTCATCTGAACCAATTTTCCAATTTAGACTCACTGTATTAAACAGTACTAGGTATTTCGAGTCAGGCATGGTAACAGGTATATTTGTAAATAGAGGCTGACACCATAACTCCGAAACGACATGTAGTTTTATATCATCTTTATTCAAGACATTGCAGCGCATATAGAACGAAGCAGGGAAACTCCATATTTGATCACTGATTCCATTAACAAGAAAACCAAAAAAGGGGATACGCAAACCAGTTGAAAGAAAATCAAAAAGCCCATACTCAAATGTAATGAAGTCACCATCACCGCTCATTGCGTAATAATTCGTAGTTGTGAGAGCCTCTGTTAAGCTTATAAATTCCTGCTTTTCTTCATTAATTAGAAGTAATGAAGAAACCGTCATTCCTCTACTTGGATAAAAAATATAAGAAAGTCCAAGATCTCCCTTATCCAAGGGTAAGCTTTGCTCATGTGCAGATAGGGAAGTAATGAGAAGTAAAAGAAATGAACATTGTATAATTTTTTTTTGCATGATAAACCTTTTTTTACCTTTTCAGGCTTGATGGGTTCACACAATCAAGCCTGAAATACTACCAAACTCTATTTAACATTCCGCCCGGTATTCGTGAATCCTGAGCAGTATGACTGCTTACAAAATTTCCCGCACCTTTCCCAAAAAATCCTACATTCCAATTACCGTATACATCAACACCTGATGAACCGTACTCTGTGACTGTTTTCGATGGAGTAACATCATCAGACAACGAAACTGAAATCATTTGAATATTTACCAATGTTTCAGGATAGTAATTTAAGTTAGAATCATAATGTTTTGATTTTCCCCAAAAAGTTGTTCTTGCTTCATTAATTGCTCCCCAAGGCCAAAAATTAGTTTTATGTTTTATAGATAAATAGTATTGGAAAAAAGCATCTTCTGAAATTGGTATTGAATATCCATTCCTCATCGATTCATTAGAAGACAGTGTTCGTTCATCAACTTCTTCATAATAGTACTTATAGTATTCATCCCCGAATTCACGTTTAAGCATTGCAATGTATTCAGTTTTTTAATGCTTCGTATTCTTCCGGATCCAAAGAAATGCCCTCATCCCATGCAGCCCGTGACAATCTTTCTTCTCCGATTATCGAAGCAAGCACAGCATCAGCTTCCCCCTGCATAGATTCAAGCTTAGCCCGAATTTCAAGTCTTACTACTGTTCCGTTTCCCAGAACAAGATCTTCACTCTGTGCTGTCCATTATCGCAGGAACAACAGAGCACCAGCATTACTGCTATAAGCAGTACAGCAAAAAATTTACTTTTCATTTTTTGCACCCTCCTAAATTGTGATACACCCCCATCTGAGGTGTTTTTAAGAGCGTAAAAGCAACATTGAGAATTGTATTGAGAATTGTATTGAGAATATATCAATAGTTTCACAAAGAACTCTCTCTTTACTTTGTCCGCTATACCATCATGTTACTATACATAGATATTTTCGTAAACCCATATTGTCATTTTGTCAGAGAAGTATTTAAAAATACATAGAACGAACGTTCGTTCTATTTAAAACCAACCTTTACGCCTTCGCATCTTTACGTGAGCCTATCTTTCTACCTTGTATAAGCAAAAAAAAAGGAACCGTCTTGACGACGATTCCAGTTATATATAAACGAACCTCTGCTTTGCAAAAGGCCCGGAAAAACAAAGAGACCAACAGATAGTCAGTCTCCTTTGTTGACAGGCGCCGATCAGAATCGAACTGATGCATAAAGGTTTTGCAGACCTCTCCCTTACCGCTTGGGTACGGCGCCAAAAAAAGATGCTCATTGATTGGTGAGCGCATTAGTGAATATATCAAATCCGGCTTTTTTTGTCTAGTCTATACTGATAAAAGTGTGTATAATACTGAAATGTTTGAAATGGAGCCGCGTATTGAACGCATGGAAAAAGGGGATGACGCCTACTTCAGTCTGTACTGGTCAAAGCTCACTAGGGCAGATAAATACACCGTTACTACTTCTGTACCCTCTGTTTCCGGTTTATATGAGCTGTATTACGAGGATTCTGAAAAAAAGCTTAATCTTCTTACCATAAATACTGCATGGCTCGGCGGTTTACGGTCGCAGATCCGGCAGGACATTGAGCCTGACCTTAAAAAGCCGGAAAATCTCCGTATTGTTTTAGAAAATCTACCTGTATATTACAGGTTTTCAATATCAGCAATAAGTGAAGATATTCAGGATGTTGTATGGTTTTTAAATCAGACGTATTTCGGCGATACATCAAAAGTACATGACTCCGGGAGATATAAAAAAGTCTTTGTAAAAGAACTGGCTCCCGACAAGATACACTGGGTATAAACGAGGAGTTATTATGGCAGAAGTACAATGGGATTTTGTAATCATAGGAGCGGGGACTGCAGGGCTTACTGCGGCTCAATACGGAGCCCGTTCTTGCCTTAAAACCTTAATTATCGAATCTGAACTCTGCGGAGGGCAGGCATTAAATATTTTTGAACTTGAGAACTACCCGGGTATTTATCCTGCGGTTAACGGCGGAGAATTTATTGAAATTATGAAAAAGCAGGCTTTTGATTTCGGTGCAAAACTGGAAAAAAGAAGGCTGAGGTCAATAGAAAAGAAAGGGAACATTTTTTATCTTACATCTGATATTGATACCATTACCTGCTACGCTGTGCTTATTGCAACAGGTGCAACCCACCGGCATCTCGGTGTTCCCGGGGAAAATGAATTTGTTACCCGCGGGGTTTCTTACTGTGCTACCTGTGACGGCCCGTTTTTCCGCAATAAAAAAATTGCTGTTATAGGCGGAGGCGACTCTGCCTGCGATGAGGCTAACTATCTTTCAAGTTTATCAAAGGATGTCACGCTTATTCACCGGCGCGATGCACTGCGTGCCCAAAGAGCCGTTGCTGACCGGGTGCTTAACAATCCGAATATTTCAGTTCAGTTTAATACTATCGTAAAAGAAATCCGGGGAGATAAGCGTGTTCAGTCTATTCTCTTACAAGATACTGTCACCGGTGAAGAGCGTAGTATGGAAATAGACGGTGTGTTCATTTTTACCGGTATGGATCCCCAGACCCAGCTTGTAAACATGCTCCCCAAAGACGATTCAGGTTATATCATTACAGACGAGTTTATGCAGACATCGGTACAAGGCATGTACTGTGCTGGCGACATCCGGGCAAAACCGTTCCGCCAGCTTATTACAGCAGCTGCCGACGGCGCTATTGCCGCTCATTGTGCTGAAAAATATATCCGCGAATTTCTTAATGAGGCACTCAAGTAAATGCATAAACAGTCTGTTCTGCGCCGCCTGCTTTTCATCATGATGACAGGCTCTTTCTTTTTTTCACTTCATGCACAAGATACTCAAAACATAACGTTCTGGACAAATATGGATAATGCCCAGCTTGCCGATGCTCTTATTGCGCAAATGAGCGACGAGGAGCTTTTTGCCCAGATTCTAATGTTCGGCTGGGCAGGTACAGAACCGTCGCCTCTTCTTCTCGACTGGATACAAACACGCTCTTTGGGGAGCGTCAAAGTATACGGATGGAATACAGATAATATTATTTCTGTCGCCTCCTCTGTTTCGCAGACGCAAAAATTGTCGCAGAATAATCGTTTTCAGATTCCTCTTTTTGTGGCAACAGATCAGGAAGGCGGCTGGATACGGCACATTAAGGGAAGTACCAGCGATACTCCGGGAAATCTTGCTATAGGAGCTTCGGGGTACCCTATCGACGCGTATTTATCAGGCTACTATATTGCAAAAGAACTTAGGGCTTTGGGAATTAATATGAACTTTGCTCCTACGGTGGATCTCTATACTAATCTTGATTCAACAGTCATTGGACCGCGCTCTTTCGGAGAATACCCTTATGAAACTGCCGTTTTCGGTTCAGCATTCGCAGCGGGCAGCATGAAGGCGGGAGTAATTCCCACTGCAAAGCATTTTCCCGGACACGGCGACACAAGCGATGATTCTCACGGCGGGCTGCCGCAAATTACTGCTTCAAAAAAGACTTTAGAAGAAAGAGAACTGGTGCCTTTCAAATATCTTGTTGAGCAGAAAATCCCTGCAATCATGTCGGGACATTTAAGCTTTCCGAATATCACGCAGAAAGGGGAACCTGCCTCTTTGTCAAGGTTTTTCCTCACAGAACTTCTCCGGGGTGAAATGGGGTATGAGGGTTTAATTATTACTGACGACATGATGATGAACGGCGCTACCATGTACGCAGGAGGTCTTTCTGTTGCGGTGTATATGGCAATTGAAGCCGGAAATGATATTGTAATTTCCTCTACTACAGCTCTCCTAAACGATCCCTTATGGCGGAATAACCTGGCGCTCATGAAAACGGATAAAGAGTTCCGCTCTCTTATTCAAAAAGCCGCACACCGCGTCATTCTTTCTAAACTTGACTATTTTAAGGGAGGGAATGCTGTCCCCCTGTATCCTGATATTGATGCAATTCCCTCTCTGGTTCCCGATCCCGAGGGACAGAGCTTTTTTCTTGAGCAGGCCTGCCGTTCCATAACCCTCTACAAAAAAGGTCTTTTCCCGTATAAAACGGGAATAATCTCACAAGGGGATTCTGCTGTTTCTATTGAAAACAACGAGAGAGTCCTTCTAACTGGACATTATGACAGTTTTTTCAGTTACGGGAAGGAATCGTATCCTGATTCCGGATTTTATAAGGTCTCTGCCGCGATGGGACCGAATGAAACTGCATACACTGAAAAGTATCTTCCTGAACTTGCAAAAAACTATGATACCGTGATTATGTGCGTTTCGGATGAACAGGATGTGAGAGTTGCCAGGGCTTTGGCCAAAACAAAGGTACGGCTTATTATTCTATCTATTATGTCGCCTGTTCATATAAAAGATGTTGAAGCCGACACCATCCTTTTAGCCTACAGTTATTCCCCGTACTCTTTCCAGGCTGCTTTTGCGGCTCTGCGGGGAGATTTTGTGCCGCAGGGAGTTCTGCCCCTTGAGTTTCAGGATTAAACTGTATGACTTGTAAACCCTTAACACGGCACG
>JAEWSQ010000004.1 GCA_023398165.1 Spirochaetota bacterium
TTTGCATTTCCAAAAACTTCTAGGACTGTAATACCGGTAACATTGTCCAGCGCAGCATTGCCGAATACGGCATTGTCATTAATGGTAAGAGAATACGTTCCGCCCCCGTCTACATTGCCGTTAAACCGCACCATCTGAGCCGTTCCTGCGTTATTTGCAGTAATTACGGTGTTTGCTCCAAGGACTGCGTTTCCGTTGTATGTCTGGTTTCCGGTTGTCGTTATTGTTGCAGTGTTGATTGCTGCTGCACCCGTAACTTCTAATGAAGCGGTTCCTGTAATGGTATCGTTAATATCAGCATTACCGTTTATATAAAAGGCTCCTACGTTTGAAACGGGATCATTACATTCGGCATTTCCTATAATGCTCAGATCATTTGTTGCGCCGAGTATCTGTCCTGTAAACGTTACTAACGTTCCTGTCAGCACTGCATCCGCTCCAAGCGTTACATCGCCGGTATATGTCTGTGCTCCCGTTGTCGTTATTGTTGTGGTGTTGATATCAGCGGTGCCTGAAATATCTATACTGCCTGTTCCGGTAACAGCGCCGTTAAACTCAGCATTGCCTGTTATATCAAAATTTCCAATTCCGCTTACCGCTCCTGTAAAATCGACATTACCGGTAATCGTCAGATTATGAGCGGCTCCTGTTGTTGTTCCTAAAATGCTTGTGAGAGCTGTACCGCTGTCAATTTCTGCATTTGCTCCCAGAGTCAGATTGTCTAAGGTTACCGCATCGCTGCTCGTCTGCAGTGTTCCATACAGCGTCGTGTTTCTTGTGTGCGCTGCAATCGTATGACTTATGCCGTCATTAAAAATAAAGACATCTGCAGCATTGTCGCCCAGGGTTAGTATTCCGCTTGTATTAAAAGCAGCGGCATCTGTCACCGTAAGATTTTGATTAAAGGTAATGCCGACCGCATTCGCACTGCCCTGAGTAAGTGTCGTGACTGTAAGAGGATTCGTAAAGGTAATGCTGCCGCCCGTTTTAGCTATGACCATGTTTTGAATGGTATGCGTTCCCGGATTTACCTGCTGCACACCAGTTCCGTCAAACGTTAGTGTTCCCGGATCTGCATCGATGGTTCCTGTAACGGTCAAATCTCCCGTTAGAGTAAGATTTCCAGTTACTGTTGCCGTTCCCGACTGCACATCGAGACTCGCTATGGTTCCTGTCGGGAGATTTACGGTGCCTGTGGTGATTATTCCTGTTGTATTGTATACCGGGCTTGCTATGGTTAACCCGCCTGCATCTCCGCTTAAGGTTGTACTGCTGCCGCTTGTAAATGTTATACGGCTTACCGTCTGAAGCGTTGTCCCGTTTGTTGATGCAATAGTACCATTGCCGGCTGTGACGGCCGATGTGATGGCTTCTGTATAATTTTCAAAACTGAGTATATAATTTGAGTTTCCAACCGCTATAGTTCCATTATTCGTAAGTGTATTTGTAACCGTAACATTATTTCCAAGATTAAAGGCAGCCCCTGCATCTACGGTTACGAATGCTGTACTGAATGCAGAACCGGGACTTGCGACCATTCCGTTTATCACAAGAGAGCCGAATGTTATGCTCGTATGTACGGTGCCTGCGCTATATTCCCACAACCCTGCAGATCCTGCAGGAAGGTTTACCGTACCCGCTCCGTTTGAATACACTGTGCCGTTATTCGTAAAGGCAGCACAGGTAATATTTTGTCCGTTCAGTGTCACCGATGCATCTGCAGCAATGGTAAGAGATGCAAGATTAATGGCAGTTGCTAAGGAAGGGAATCTGTTGCTTCCGGCTGATACATCGGGAATTTCTACGGTGCGGGTTCCGTCTGCTGCCGGTACTATTCCTGTATTCCAGTTGCCGGGAGTATCCCAGTCTGTGCTCGTATTTCCCGACCAGACAAAAACAACGGTGCCCGATAAAATATTCCAGCCGTTTGAAAATCCGGCGGGAGAGCTGTTCGTAGCAGTATATATACCGCCTGTTACCGTAAGAGTTCCCGTAACATCAATATAATCACCGCCGAGCTGCGATGAACTTAGAGCTATACTTCCAGAACCATTTATTATTAATAAGGATGGATCAGTTCCGCTCAGCGTTAAAGTATTGCTGACTTCTATTGCTCCATTAATTGTGAGCGTCTGTCCGCCTTCATCGCTGCAGGTTACATTATAAAAATTTGTTGCATCACTAATAACAAGAGGAATTCCGCCTGAAGGATCAAAGGTGACGGTATTATTATTATGAACTAGTGCTGCAGCTGCAGCTGCATTAGACCAGTTTCCTTCTACCGTAATTCCTGCACCAAGAGAGAGTGTGCCGCTTACAATACTTACACTGCCGAGCGTTCCGCCTCCGCTTAATGAAACTGCACTTCCGTCAATGGTAACGAGTCCCGTGGCCTCAAGTGAGGTGCTTACTGTGACGGTATTTGTGGTTTGGAAAATAACAGAAGCAAACTCAGAGCCTCCTGTATCAAAGTTCTGAGCATTACTACCGGTAAAAGTGAGCGCCGGCAGATCTGTTACAAGAGGTGTCCCGTTTGTGAGTGAAAAATTTCCATTCACAGAAAGGCTGTTAGTATTACCGTCAAGGTCTGCACCCATACTGATATTTTGCGCAGTCCCGCCGTTCACTGCAGTCAGCACTGCAGCAGCTCCGAGCGTTACATTTCCTGTATAGGTCTGTGTTCCTGTTGTCGTTATGGTTGTGGTGTTAATATCAGTTGTACCCGTTACTTCTACAGTTCCGGTTCCAGTCACTGATCCTGTGAAATCTGCGGTTCCGCCTACTGTTAATGCTGTTACACCGCTGACACTGTCGCCTGCTGTATCGCCGAATACGGCATTATCATTAATGGTAAGACTGTGAGAAGCTCCTGTTATGTTGCCGCTGAATGTTACAGTCTGAGCGGATCCCGAATTATTTGCAGTGAGCGATGCATTTGCTCCGAGCGTTACATCTCCCGTATATTCCTGAGTTCCTGTTGTCGTTATGGTGGTGGTGTTAATATCAGTTGTACCTGAGACGCTTATACTGCCGGTTCCCGTTATTGTATTTCCGAATACCGCATCTCCGTTTATGTCTATAGTTGTTACGGTATCTATGGTACCTGTGAAATCTGCATTACCGTTTACTGTTAAGATTCCTATTGCGCTCACGTTTCCTACAAAATCAGCCGCAGAGGCTGTTACAGTTAAATCATTACCCGATCCTGTTGTCGTTCCGTTAATGCTTGTGAGAGCTGTACCGCTTTCTATATCTGAATTAGAGCCGAGCGTTAGATTATCCAGTGTTAGTAGATCATCGCTCGTCTGCAGTGTTCCATACAGTGTTGTGTTTCTTGTATGCGCTGCAATTGTATGACTCATGCCGTCATTAAAAATAAAGATATCTGCAGCATTGTCGCCCAGGGTTACTATTCCGCTTGTGTTAAAGGCGACTGCATTAGTCACCGTAAGATTCTCTTCAAACGTAATTCCCACAGCATTCACACTTCCCTGACTAAGGGTTACTGCCGTTAACGGATTCGTAGTAAAACTGATGCTGCCGCCTGTTTTGGCTATATCAATTGTATTAAATGTATTCGGTACTCCCGCCCCGTTTAAACCGGGATTGACGGTCTGATCACCCGTTCCCGTAAAACGTATGGTTCCGCTGTTTGCATCAAAACTCGAAGCTGTTACAGGAAGTGAAAGATTACCGCCGAGGCTTAACACGCCGCTTGTCGACATAAGACTTCCCGTGACCGTGAGGTTTCCCGTTACGGTGTTCGCTCCTGATAAACTCAATGCACCCCCGACATCAGCTGTCGTATTTACAGTGAGTGCATTTGCACTTGCCGTTCCGGACTGCACATTGAGACTTCCTATTGTTCCTGAGCTGAGACTTACAGCACCTGTGGTGATTATTCCTGTTGTATTGTATACCGGACTCGCAATAGTTATACCGCCGGTACCCCCGTTTATGGTTGCCGTGCTTCCGTTCGTGAATGTTACACGGCTTACGGTTTGAGCAGGACCTGCGGCCTTTGTCGAAGTTATTGTTCCGTCTTCTATGCTTACAGCTGACGCAGCACCTTCTGTATACGTTAAAAACCTGAGTTCATAATCCGTAATAACAATAGAGCCGTTATTCGTAAGCGTATTGGTGACCGTTACATTATTTCCAAGGTTAAATACTGCACCGGCTCCTACCGTAACGAGCGCTGTACTGAATGTACTTCCCGGGCTTGCAGCCGTCCCGTTTATTGTAAGGCTGCCGAATGTTATTCCGGTATGGATTGTTCCCGCTGTATATTCCCAGGAGCCCGCACTTCCCGCAGGAAGACTTATTGTTCCCCCCCCGCTTGAATATACGGTGCCGCTGTTGGTAAAGGTTGAACTGCATGAAATATTTCTGCCGTTTAGAGTTAAAGAAGCCCCGGATTCAATAGTCAGATCGGCTGCCGAAACATCTGCATTAAGAACAGGAAATACGGAGGCGGATGACGGAATAGTAATTTTTGCACTGCCTGCAGCAGAAGGAGCGACACCGTTATTCCAGTTGGAAGGCAAATCCCACTGAGTAGTGGTACCGGTCCACACGAAGGCATTTGCATCGCCTAAAACCCATCCAGCAGGAGGCGTTCCGCTTGAATGATACGCAGTATAGATAAAGCCGCTGATGAGGGGAGCACCCGCTGCTACATTAAGATAATCACCGGAAGACTGGTTTGAAGGTATTGCAATAGAGCCCCCTGAGCCTCCGACCGAAAGCAAAGAAAGGGCAGAACTTCCGGTAAGTTTAAGAGTTGAAACGGAAATTGAACCTGCAAAACTTATAGTTTTTCCGCCCTGATTTATACATGAAAGTGTTCCTATTTGGGTTTTGGAAGCCGTTCCGCTTCCGGTAATCGTAAGCGTACCTGAGGGAATGGCATATATAGTACGCAGACCCGCATTAACCTGTCCGCCTGAGCTGTTGTTAAAAGAAGTGACCACATACATATCAGAGGAAGGAGTAAAGACAGCACCAGCATCAAAACTGATATTTGCAATCGGCGAATACGACGGATACAAGGCCTGCCATGATGATGTACCGGTAAAGTTCAGTGTCCCTGCTGCACTGTTGATTTTTCCGGTTCCTTCCAGAATCATATTTGAAACAGTGAGAGTATTGGTTATAGTAATCTGAGCATTATTCTTTATAGTAATGCCGTTAACATGTGAAGCCGTAGAAAAATCGGGGTAATTTGGAACACCGGAGGGAATAATAACATTTGCGGCAGGCAGATTTGCAATAGAACCAAGTCCTGTCCAGTTTGCAAGGTTATTCCACACAGAACTTGCAGATCCGTTCCAAGTAATTTCATCCTGTATATAACGAATCTCGCCGAGATCCATAGAATCATCAGGTGTTCTGACTGTTACGATAATACCGTCGCCGGGATCTATTGCACCGGCGCTTACAATATTAAACACTATTGATACCGGAGTTCCTGCGGCTGTAACTGAAACTAAACCGCTTGTATCTGCCGAAAGAACTGTGCCGTCAACGGTATACGACTCAGCAGTTGCAGCATTATTATTTACTATATCAACATCATAATTGAACGTAACAAGAGAATCTCCTGTACCTGTTACATCAAGTGTTACCGTTATTGTACCCGGAAGTACACTACCTGACGTGCTCATAGTATAGGTTGTCGGGCTTCCGTAAGGTTTTGGTAAAAAATCCCCCAAAGGAAGATAGTTTATCTTACTTTCACCCCAGTTAACATTAGCACCGGATGCAGGAATATATAAAGCAGATTCCCCGTCCCCATAAATATTTGTGGCATTACCTGTATTCATATTGCCGTATAATGTATCTGTGATGATAAGTGTGGCTCCGGATGAAAGGTATAAATTATGATTTTGATTATTCGCGCTGTCAAAACCATATGCAACAACAGATCCGGTACCACTTGACCCCTTTCCCATAAACTCAACATTACCACCGGCTCCGCCTGTAAAATCAGCACTGAGTATAAGACGGTTGGTTATTGTCAACGTATTATTATTGAGTTTTACCATAATCTTATTCGCACCGGCAGCGTTAAAAGTCAGGTCTCCGGTATGAGTAACATTTTTATGCAGAATAATAAGAACTGCCTGCGTTCCGTCTATGAGAGGAACGACATTCACACCGTCGGACAAACGCCGCCAGTTTGCGGCAGTATTCCAGTCGCCTGCTGCAGCATTTATCCATTCATAGGTGTATGCATAATACCCTGTAGGCGTTGTACCGGTAACGGGGCCTGCGATAGTTCCGTTTGTGGTGTCTATTGAACCGGTGTTTGCTAAACCGTTTACAGTAGAAATATGACCATTATTCGTCATTGTTCCGGAATGGGTAATGGTATTTGAAGAAGTAATTGTCCCGCCGTTTGTAACAGTCCCTGCAGAAGTAAATGTAGTCACATCTATGGTACCGTTATTTGATATAGTACTGCCTGAGAAACTGTTTAAATTCGGTATATTTAAATCCCCTGATGCTGCATTGATAATGGAATTATTGTTAGTAAAGGTATTTGTAGAGTTAACAATTCCAAGGTTTATTAACGTTCCATTTATGGTCAAGGGATTAGGAAGACTGAGCGTTATACCCTCAAGCACTATAGCATTAACACCTGCAGGGAGAGTATAGTTCATAGGGATAGAAAGGTTTGTACCCACAAGAAAAATATCACCTGCCGCAGGTGCAGTGTTCGGAAGACCCCAGTTTGCATTATCAGCAAAAATAGCAGCATATTCAGTTTGAACTCCTGCATACGTTTGAAAATTTCCGGCATTGTAGCGTTTATATGCGGCAAAACCCGAGGAAAGCGTGAAAACCACAAAGAGAAGACCCGCAGCGGCTTTTAGCAGCTTGGAGCGGCGGTTTATTATACAGCACAAAATCAGCTCTTTTTTCACAGTATCCTCCATAGTGTAGTATACTGCAAAAAGACCGATTTATCAGCTGATATGTTACAAAATGGAGAAATTTATCTGCAGATTTTTATATGAACTTCTCTATCCTGTACCGTCCCCGTTGTACCGTTCCCTTCCCGTACTGAATAGAACTTTGCGGGCATCTGTTAATACACCTCATACATTGAAAGCACTTCGAGCTCCATGACGGTTTCCCGTTTTTCATACTGATAGTCTTAGCCGGGCATTCCCTCGCACACAGACCGCAGCCGTTGCATTTTTCATCCGTATAAAACGGTTTAGTCGTGCGGGCAAATGCATTAAAACCTCTGCTCCCGAAGTTCGAAAGAAGGGAGGCCATCGGACCTTCCTCAACCTTGTAGACAGCTTTACCTTCCTGTATTTCCTTCCCAATAAGCCTAAGAAACTCTTCCGCGTCCCGTAATTTCGCAGCAGCTTCTTCATCACTGTCCAAATTGGAACCTACAACATAATTATTGGGCATTGCCAGTGAGTATGCACTGTGCAGATAAAATACTTTCGAAAGGTTTTTCATTGCATGACCGGCATTTGCTCCGCAGGTGCACACTCCGTAGGTAAAAGCATTTGTGTTGGGAAGAGACTTCGCAAAATTCAGCATTGGTTCCGCAGCTCCCCATGCATAAATCGGAAAAACAAGCCCTACACGTTCAGCATTGTCCAGCTCCGGTACTGCTTGTAAAGAAATAATATCAACAGCAGCATCTCCTGTAAATTGTGCCAGTTTTTGTGCTGCCCATTTTGAATTGCCGGTTCCTGAAAAATAGTAAATCATTGCATTTCTCCTCTTTGTTTTTGAATAAAATCAGTAATTGCCTCTACAGTTATGTTCTGCTGTTCCTCTGCTGATATAGTTGCGTCTGGATCGCCTTTTTGTTTGCCGTAATTGCCGAACTGCGCATGGTTCCCGCCTTCAATGATGACAATATTATCTGTATAGCTAATGTTTTTTTCAAGATTACTGTTGAATGAGCCGTACACGGTAAGCGATTTCTCACTCGGGTAATCACCGTACAAATATGCGCCCAGGAGAATAAGCCCGGTAACCTTATCCGCATTTTTTGAAGCATATTGTGAAGCCATAGCGCCGCCCAGGGAATGCCCTGCTATGTACCAGCTCTTTATTTCCGGAACTAGGTCGTATACCGTATCGGCTTCGTTTATACCTAAAAAAGCCATATTTCGAGGCATTGAGACAAGAACACAGGTAAAACCCTTATTTTTTAGTTTGATGAGCAGGGGGCTGTAAGAGGTATATTCAACCTTGGCACCGGGATAGAATAGTATACCTATGCTGTTTGGCTTTTCCGGATGGAATATTATGAGGTTGTGAGTATAGGTTATACCTGTTTCTTTTTTAAGAGCATCTATAACGTCATTCTCTGCATGATAATAATCAGCCGTCCAAAGAAGAAAAAGTGCTGATACCGCAAATGTCATCAGCACTAGAATTATAAGTGAAATTGTAAGTATCTTAATACCGCGTTGTTTCATTAACGTTCTTCCTTTCCTCCGTTGCAAACATCAATTATAAACCAAAATGTATACAAAGGTAACCGCTAATAGACGCGAATGAACGCTCATCAACACCAAGTGAAACACTGAAACTCGAGAATGCGCCGACTATTTTTTAATCAGGTTTTTTAATCGTAAATGGTCCGGTAAAACCCAGGTCGCTGCTGTCAAGAACATTACTGGTATTAAACCCAACGGTAACCCCATTTAGTTTTTCATAACCTTCTCCCTGTATTCCCTTTACATAGAGTTCTTTATCATAAAGCGATTCATTTACATTGCTAAGATCAAACCGGTTATTAATCAATTTTTGCATGTCTGCATATGTAATACCTTCTAACGTAAACATAAAATATACTCTTGAACTAGTTAATCCTGAATTTGAGTATGACGGAGCCTCTGATAACGTAAAAGTATTTATACTCGAATCATACGACAGTTTTGGCTTATTGGTAATAGTAAATTCACCCTTCCCCCCAACCGCTTTCAATTGAACTTCCTCGGAATATGTCCTCCCCAAACTTGACGATGACAATCTAATTTTATACGAATAGGGCACATCTTTCTCAACGAACTCGTCAATAAAAGTATGAACCCCTTTCTTTAAGACTAAATCAGAATTCCAAATAGACATATAGTTATGTTCTTGGTCTTCATTACTTCTTTCTCTGTAAACAGCTACATAATCCGTATCTTCACCAAAAGCAATACTAAGCTTGTTTCCCTGCTCAGTTGCCTCAACTGTCAAAATTCCCGTTGCATCCGTTACCGGTTTCGGCGCCGTATCACATGACACAATCAACAGTACGAGCATCATGCTCATAAAAAACAGATTTTTTTTCATCTTTCACTCCCTTATTAATGTCCTGCTTTATCTATTTATATACAAAGTCTAAAGTTAAATTTTACCAGCGATTTGATTTTTTGTCAATTTTTTTTTATTTTCCTGCACCATTCTGTATTCGCGTTTATTCGCGGTTCCTTTTTCTTTCCCTAGCGCCTTTGCTCTGCCCTAACATCTGTGTTGCCGAAGCTCGTGAGAGCTTAAGGCGCTGTGTGCATCTGTGGTTAATTCTCTCTTCATTCTTCTTTCTTAAAATATGCGGTGTCTCGCGGCTCATTTTTCTGGAAAAAATGAGTGACAAAAGATGATTAGCATGTATAATAATAGGTATAAGTTAACGGAGGTTTTCTAATGAAAAAAATAGCGTTAGTTACTATGTTGTCCATAATTGCTTTATTCTCTGTCTTTGCACAGGGTCCCGAAAAAAAGGTCTGGAATGACGGCAATATTGATTATGTTCCCCTTGGAACAAAAATCCGGCTCGAAAGTGCGGATCTAAAACCCGAAGCAGGAATAATTTTTTATACCCATAATTTTTCCGAAGCTATGCCCTATGAAGGACCTATTCAGATGAAAAATGAAGGGCAGGTATGGTTCTCCTATGCCACACAGGATGCTTTTGGAAGTATATCCAACCTTCAAACCTATACTGCCGTTGTTGACGGTTCGGCACCGGTTTTGAAGTACCTTACAGACGGTCCCTCATATTTTGACGACCGAGGCTCTTTCTACTTTTCAAGCAGTACCGGATTCATGGTTTACGGTGAAGACACCTATTCCGGAACAGAGCATATTTATGTAAGAATTAATGACGATGAATACAAGGATTTTGCAGAGGAAGGCTTTCTCGCATTGTACGATGCCGATGACGGTGAATACTACATTGAAGGCTATCTTGTTGACTATGTTGGAAATGCCTCGGAGGTTTCAGGCGCATATGCATACCTCGATAATACCGCTCCCGAACTGAAGGCTGTTATTACTCCCAAACCGGTGGAAATTGACGGAAATCTTTATGTTGATCCCAGTGCAACATTTTCTATTCAGGCCTACGATGAGCTTTCCGGTGTAAAAGAGATTTTCGTTTCTCTAAACGGTTCAGAATTTGCGCGCTATGAACTTGAAACCCGGATTCCTTTTAGAGGCGATCATGAAATTCGCGTGTACGCTGTTGATAATGTCGGCAACATGAGCGAAGTTGCAAAACTCGATTTCTCCAACACACTCACTCTTCCAACTCCGGAACTTTACCTGGAACTCGAATAATAATTGCTGTTGTCGTATGAAGCCCGTCGTTTTGACGGGCTTTTTTTTGACTTTTCTCTTTCCATGCTTTAGAATGTCTGTAATGAATCCGACACAAATAATCAGGAATACGAGTCTCCGGGACACAAAAACAGGCGTTAAAATTCTCAAAGCAAAATATCAGTTTGACGGGCGGAACGATACAGGCTCTTATGCCGACACCCGGCACCGGCTCATCGATTTTTTCACTATAGATTCAATTCTCCTGGAACTTGGAATAAACCTTTCTGATCCGCAAAGCGCGTACGCGTCAATGGCTCTTGATTCCTATTTTTTTCAGGGAACAGGCTGGCAGTCATGGTCGCCGGGATGGGAACTGCCTCCGGAGAAAAAGTATCCTTCCTACCGGAGTTTTCTCATTCCCCTCTTAAAAAATAACAAAGATTGTCCTCTTTCACTGAAGCATAAAGACTCCATTACCGGTCAGTTCATTATCTATCTCAGGTGGGGCTCTTTGTACCTTGTCATTGCGTCAACCGGTGTAAAAACGCCTCCTGTCCAGTATCATATCAACAGGAAAAAAAGAACCATTGTCTGCGAGGTATATGCCGTCGGTAAGAAGTGGGTGCAGGACGAACTTTTAAGCGAGTTGACATTCTTTGTCTGCGACGGTTACTTTACCCTGAAGGACGTTTTAAAAGAGCTGTATAACTCTGGTGATCAGAGAAAAAGGTTTGACAGAATTGCATTCTTAGATCCCAAGGCAGAAAAACAGAAAAGAAGATATATGTGCGGAGGATGGGAATCGTGGTACAACTTTTACAACAACATTGATGAATCCCTTATTCTCGATAATCTTCAATCGCTCGTGAGCACCAATAACTATCTGCGCCTGCGTTTCTTCGACCGAGGCAATCCTGCGGTGTATCAAATTGACGACGGCTGGCAGCAGGGTTTAGGCCAATGGGAAGTAAACAGGAGAAGATTCCCCCGGGGTCTTTCTGTCGTTGCGAAGGAAATTGCTGTAAAAGGCTGTATTCCGGGACTCTGGATAGCTCCCTTTATTATTGATTTTAAAACAGGTTTTGCACAGGAACACAAAGACTGGATTCTTAAGGATTCAAACGGAGATCCTGTTCCTGCAGGCTTTAATCCTGTATGGGGCAGTTCCCCGCGTTTTGAATACTTCGCGCTCGACCTGAGCCGTGATGATGTTCTTACCCATCTTGAAACCCTTTTTGATAAACTTATTAACGAATGGGGTTTCCGCTATATTAAGATCGACTTTCTCTTTGCAGGTCTTCTTACAGGTAATTTTACCAATCCCGGTCCTGCATATGAATGGTATGAGAGGGCCTTATCTGTTATCACGTCCCATACAAAAAACCGCAAAGGAGAGCCTGTTGCATTTTTAGGATGCGGCATGCCGTTTGAACTTTCCTGGAGGCATCTTCCGCTTTCAAGAATCGGTACCGATACCCTTGAACACTGGGACAGAATGGATTTAAAACTGCTCAACTTCGGAGCACGGCCCAGTGCACTGATTAACATGAGGGATACTCTTGGGCACGCTTTTTGGAATAATGCCGTCTATGCAAATGATCCTGATGTTGTGTTTTTTAGAAATACCAACACCTCTCTAACAGATAAGGAAAAGGAGCTCATTTTTATGGTGAATTTCCTTTTCGGCTCGCAAATAATGATGAGCGACGATCCTGTTTCCTTCAACACATCTGCAGACGGGCCTCTCACCCGCCGGATGATCAGCATTAGTTCTATTCTGGAAAATGAGGAATTCGGCAATTACCTCATAACAGAAGATATTTATGCCGTTTTTTCAAGAAGCTCAGCCTACTGCGGTATTATCAATTTATCGGACTTCATATTCTCTTCTCCGAAAAACATGCTGCCCTTATACTGCATGGATAATCAGAACGAAAATGAGGAAGTTGACGTTGAACCGATAATAGCGCATTATAGTGAACATAAAGAATCGTATCAATTTGAAAAAAGAAGCATCAGCTTATTTAAAAGGGTTATGTAATGAAAAAAAAGGTCTATATAATCGGGCACCGCAATCCAGACACAGATTCTGTCGTGGCGGCCGCCTCATATGCGCGTTTGAAGCAGGCTTTAGGACAGCAGGAATATATTGCAGCGCGCGCCGGAAAAATGGCGCCTCAGACGGAATACATTTTTAACCGGTTTAAAGTCGGTATTCCCGAATACATTCCGGATCTTCTCCCGAAAGTAGGGTACTATATGAACGGCTCATGCGAGACCGTGAATGAGTACACCCCCCTTTGGAGTGCCGTAGCAAAAATGGAGGAATGCAACTCAAAGGTTCTGCCCGTTGTTGATCAAAACGGCAAATATACGTCGCTTCTTCACTATAATGCCTTTGCCCGGAATGTATTAAAAATGCTCAATCCCGAAAAAGAAGCCGCTGTCTCAACGAGCATACGGCTTATAACAGACACGCTGAGCGCCCAGCCGATTATTACAGCCGATGAGGATCATATTTTCAAGTGCGCTATTCTTGTTGCAGCCTCCCAGTTCGACTCTTTTACCGCAATGTGCAACGTTCATCTGAGTGAGAACCTCGTCGTAATAACCGGAGACAGACGCGATGTCCAGGAATACTGCATAGATAAGAAAATCCGCTGCCTCGTAATATCCGCAGGTTTCGTATTGGACAAGGAACTGCGTGCAAAAGCTGAAAAAAACGGAGTATCGGTGCTGGTCAGTCCCTACGACACCTCATCGACCGCCATGCTCATTGTATACTCGACACCGGTTTCCGCCGTAGCCGATGCGGGTGTGCGCGCGGTGAAAGAAAGCGATCTTGTACGGAGTATTCGGCCTGTTCTTCAAAACTCGCCGAGCCGATGCCTCCCTGTTATAAATGATGAACAGAAGCTGATCGGCATAATTTCAGAAAGCGACCTTATTCAGGAAGCAAACATCGAAACCATAATGGTTGATCACAATGAAATTACGCAGGCGGTCGAAGGCATAGAAAATTATAAAATACAGGAAGTTATAGATCATCACAGGCTTGGAAATTTAAGCACCCGCTACCCCATAACGTTTATTAACAAACCGGTTGGCGCTACTTCCACACTTATAACGAACCTGTTCCGGGAAAACCGCGTATCGATTCCTAAAGAGATTGCCTGCATATTACTCTGCGGTATTTTATCAGACACGCTCACGCTCCAGTCATCAACCACGACCTACACAGACCGTGAAACTGCCGAGTATTTGTCAAATATAACCAACCTCGATATTCAAACGCTTGGAAACGACATAGTATCCGCTGCAAGCAGAATCGGAGGAAGAGCGGCGAACGAAGTGATATATCAGGATATGAAGGAATATGCAGAGGAAGGATTCAGCTTCACGGTCAGCCAGATAGAAGTTGATAACCCCGAAGAGCTTATTATCCGCAAGGATGAGTTTTTATCTGAACTTGAGATTGAAAGGCGCACGCGCAAAACGCTTTTTTGCGCCCTCATGGTTACCGACATCACGAAACTTACGAGCCTGCTGCTTCTTTCATCTGATACTTCTTTTGTTCAGATTATCAGTTTTCCAAAACAGGAAGACGGCGTCTATGTTTTAAAAGACATCGTCTCCCGCAAGAAACAGCTCATTCCCCTGCTTTCCGAGCAGGTGGAAAAACTCGCAGCCAGGTAATTTATTTTTTCTCTATCTTAATCGAGCCCGATACGGTCTTTGTCTGTATAAAAACCTGAGCGCTCTTATATACCGTAACACCCTTGTCGTTGCCGGAAAAGCCTGTAAAATCGTTTTTAATAGAACCTGAAGTCGATTTGTAATTATGGGAAAAACCGGGATGTTCGGGCATTTCTATGGAAATTGAACCGGAAACAGTCTCAAAAACGCTGTCAAAAAGAATAGGTTTATCGAGAGACATCTGAATACTGCCGGATGTATTATCCGCAGCAATCTCAAGAGCTGTACCGTCCATCTCAATTTTTCCGCTCTTTGAAGACGCAAGGAGTTTTACGGTGCTTCCGCTTATATCGATTGAGCCTGAAATTGAGGAAACATCGAGTACATCGAGGCACTGCACTTTATCAAGTTTAACAGAACCGCTGATAGAACCTACGGTAATAGTATTGGCACAAAGAGCATCGGCCTTTATTGAACCGCTTACCGTTCTCATAATCCAGCCGTTTCCTTCCACGAGGGCGAAGGATGAAGGAATTCTGATTTCAACCTCACCCTGATATCCGACGGGAAGCCTTCCGTTGCGCTGAATAATTACCAGTCTACCGTTCTCGCAGCTTACTTCAGGATCATACGCTTCAACCTTGTTTGTTTTAACGCTGACCTCAACGGAACTGCCCCCCCCGGCAACCACAGTAAGAGACTCAGAGACTAGAGAAATATCTATCTCGCTTACCGAAGAAGCAGGATACGAAAAAGGAGAATCCGATTTGGCAGCGAGAGGAAGGAGCAGTAATCCCGACAGGGAGAGCACTGCAGCATATTTACTGAATTTCATATAATTACCTCATTTTAAAAAAATCTTCTACCTAGTATAACACCGGCAGGGTCTTTCCATGACACTTTAAATAAGTTTTTTTGTTTTCCACTTTCCGCCGGCAAACCGGATAATAAAGGCGGCAGAGCGGGAAACCCAGTCGAGAGACATTGCGATCCATGTTCCGAAAGCACCCATTCCCAATGGTATGGCAAATAAATAGCTTAATCCAATACGTACTGTCCACATGGAAATTAATGATGCAGTCATGGTGAACTTTGCATCGTTTGCCGCCCGGAGGGCTTGGGGAAGAGTGAAGGAAGCAGGCCAGAATAGTATACCCATTAAGCCGTGACACATGAGCATCTGCCAGCCTAAGTATGTTGTCTCAGCACTCATGCCGTACAGACCTATCAGTTTCTTTGAAAATATCAACAGAGGTATATTCAAAGCCGCCATGCTTACATATGCATACGAGAGCAGTTTTTTTGTGTAGTATACAGCCTGTTCCGGTTTACCGGCTCCCATGCACTGGCCCACAACGGTGAGAAGTGCAAGTCCTATGGAAGAGGCAGGCAGCACCTCAAATGACGATATGGTGTTTGATGCAGCATTTGCCGCAATGGCTCCGGTACCGAAACCTGCTATAAGGGTGACAACGAGAAGTTTACCTATTTGGAACACAGAGTTTTCAAGTCCGGTCGGAATTCCAATAGTAAGAATCTTTTTTATGAGGCTTCCTTCAATATGAAATTTTTCTATGCCTTTAATTGATATTTGATTAAGTTTTGTAAATTCGGCTCCGCTTTTTTCCATATTTCTAAAAGGAATCCTTATAGCTTTATTTCTATATAAGAGAACAAATAGTACTGCAGCAGCTATAGTACGGGCAATAAACGTTGGAATTGCAACGCCCTCGACACCTCTTTTTAACCCGTACAGCATGACGGCATTTCCGCCTATATTTATAACATTGACGAGAATGGACGTAATCATAGAAACCCGCGAGTTTCCCTGCGAGCGGAATAAAGCCGCACAGGCACTGTAGAGTGCGATGGAAGGAAGAGCGATGAGCATGTACATAAAGTAAATCCGGGCATTGCTCATGACAGAGACTTCGACATTGCCGAATAGAGCGGATAGGAGAATTTTATGGAATATGAGACCGAGTATCATAACGGCAATCGAACCAATAACCATAGTATATAAAAGCTGAACAGCAGTACGGGAAGCCATGTCGCTCCGCTTCTGTCCAATAAACTGCGAACATACCACAGCTCCGCCTGTTGCAAGAGCAGCGAAGAACGTTTGTATAAGAATATAAATGCTGTCGACAAGAGCTACGCCTGAAACAGCGCTTTCTCCAAGGGAGGCAACCATAATAATGTCCGCCATGCCGAGAGTTATTGCCAAAAACTGTTCGGTCATTAAGGGCCATATGAGATGCCAAAGATCTTTATTTGAAAAGAGACCGTCTGAAGAAACCGGGAAAAAACTGGATTGTATCATCGGGAGTGAGTATAGTCTTTTTTCTTACTTATATCAATTGACAAATACTTATTATAAGTCTTATAATAAGTCAATGAATGAAATACAGGGAAATACACTCATCGTAAAACGTATAAATAAAAATCTGGTTTCGCTAACCCTCCAGCGTCTGCAGAAAGCCACCAAACAGGATATATCAGCTGCCGCCGGATTAAGCCTCATGACGGTTTCCACTCTGTTAGCAGAGCTTGAAACGGACGGCGAGATTTATCAGGGAGATCTTGTCCCTTCAATGGGCGGACGGCCTTCACGGCAATACTGCTACAATCCTGAATTTTCCCAAATTGCAGCAGTGTATGTTTCAGTCCATGAACACTGTGAAAAAATACATATCTGTGTGACAAATTCTTTTGATATTCCGGTTTATGAATCGGTTGAAGAATATCCGTCTGTCTCCCTCAAAGAAATTGATACGCAAATCCGTAAAGCGGTGGCTGCTTATCCTTCGATCAAAGCTATAGGTTTTGGAATTCCGGGCGTAGCATACAACGGAGTAATACAAACATGCGACTGCAGCAGACTCGAAGGAATTGATTTATGCAGCTACATTAATGATGAAGTGCAGCTCCCTGCGGTAATCGAAAACGATGTGAACTGTATAGCCGCCGGGCGGTGCCGGGGCATGGAACTGGAACGGGGTAAATGCGTCTGCGTGTGCTACTTTCCCCGTTTCCGTTCCCTGGGAACAGGCATATACATGGAAAACGGAATACACAGAGGAAACAGGAATTTTGCAGGGGAAGCGGCTCATATACCGCTGGGCATTGACTGGTGCGATGCAAAAGTCTATGAAAATCCTCAAGCATTTTCCGGTGCCATTAGTAAGCTTCTTACAACATTCTGCGCTGTCCTTGATCCGCAGGAAATAGTACTGTATGCCCCGTTTATACATAAAGATGAAGAATCTCTTATTATTGAAAAGTTTAATCAGGAGAATACGACTCTTTCAAGACCGCTTATTTCATTTTCAGATGCCGTTGATGATGACTATAAAAAAGGACTCAT
This sequence comes from Spirochaetota bacterium, assembly GCA_023398165.1. Lineage (GTDB taxonomy): Bacteria > Spirochaetota > Spirochaetia > Treponematales > Treponemataceae > JAAZLA01. Next base: position 17,636 of record JAEWSQ010000004.1, read on the forward strand.
TGCACAGATACGTGAATTATTAAAACCCGCTCTTGAGTTAAAAATACGGGAATACGTGCAGGATAATTAAAGGAAGACAAGTATGGTTTTATTACTGGTGATTATTTATGTATCATTTATCAGTCTGGGACTTCCGGACGGAATGCTCGGCGCGGCATGGCCTGTAATGAGAGCAGATTTCAATCTGCCCCTGGGAAGTGCGGGTTTTGTTTCCATGACAATATCGGGTGCAACTATTATTTCTTCGTTATTCAGTTCAAAGCTGATAAAAAAATGGGGAACAGGGCTTGTTACTTCTCTAAGCGTTTTACTGACAGCTCTTGCTCTCCTGGGTTTTTCTTTAGCACCGTCATTCTGGTTTTTATTTCTTCTCGTACTGCCGCTCGGACTCGGGGCCGGTGCAGTGGACAGCGGATTGAATGAATACGTGGCCGAACATTATAAAGCAAGCCACATGAATTTTCTTCACAGTTTCTGGGGTGTCGGCGCCTTGAGCGGCCCTGTAATCATGGGCTTTTTTCTTCAGACTCAAGGATCATGGAGAGGTTCATATAAACTTGTATCGCTTATTCAATTGGGCTTAACAGTACTGCTGTTTTTATCTCTCCCGGTATGGGCGGCACAGGCAAAAAAGAATGAATTGAAAAAAGAAACCGGAAATGCCGGTCAGCATATGCAAAAAGAAACCCTCAACGATGTCCTTAAGAAAAAGGGAGTAAAAGGCGTTCTTGCAGGTTTTATGCTGTATACCGGTCTTGAATCAACCATGGGATTGTGGGGAGCGAGCTATCTTAAAGAAATTCAGGGATTTACCGCAGACCGCGCTGCACTTTGGGTGTCGCTGTTTTATGCGGGAATAACGGCAGGAAGATTTTTATCGGGTTTGTTTGCTATCAAGTTTAAAAACAGACTTCTTCTAAAAACCGGAACCATAATTATTCTCTCAGGAACAGCTCTGCTTCTTTCATCGCTTATTCAAGCCGTACCTGAGTGGACTTCTCTTACAGGATTTATACTAATAGGACTGGGCTGCGCGCCGATCTTTCCGGGGATGCTTCATGAAACTCCGGTACGTTTCGGTAAGACGCATGCCCAATCAATTATGGGCATTCAAATGGCTGTAGCCTATACTTCGGTTACCATCCTCCCTCCGCTTTTCGGCTGGGCTGCAACACTTTTAAGTACAGCCCTGCTTCCGGTCATCGCATTTTGTTATGCTGCAGGTTTGTTTTTGCTTAACGGAAGGACGAACCGTATTTTTCATTCTGTTAGGGAATGAGCCGCTTTCGAAAGTGATTCGAATAAAGCTTACAATCTAACGCCCGACACAAAATAAAACACGCACACTGCAAGAGTGCTTCCTGTTAAAAAGGGAATAAAGGCAAGTTTTACCTGCCGGGCCGTGGTGAAAAAATCTTTTTTCTGCGCCGCTGACGGCTTAATGCTTCTAAGCCGCACCGTTCTTAAAACAGCAAGAGCAAAAATCCAGATAAGGGAAAAAAGACAGGCAATAAGTACAGAAAAAAACCAGCCGTAAATTCCTAAAAAGGCTCCGACCGATCCTGAAAACCAGACATCGGCAAGACCAAGTTTTTTTCCGCTTGCAAAACGGACTACAAGAAACGAGAGAATACCGGCAGCGGAACCTGCAAAGGGTTTATAAAAAATAAAGACAATATCATAAAAAGAAAAAGTCTGATTAAGCAGGACAAGATAGACACCGTAAAACGTTTGAATAATAAGAAGCAGGAAAAGAAGCGAAAGCGATAAAAAACGCGGAATCTTTTGTGCTTTTATATCCATACCTGAAATAATTAAACCAAAAAAGAAAAAAACCGTTATAAGTGTACCGGCAACTGCGTTTTCCATAGTAAAACTCCTAATTAATCATTTTTTAAAAACCTGTTATACCTCTTGAGAAAAAATACTACGGCTTCAAAAGCATATAGCGGGATGCTCTACCCCGGCCGATGACCTTTACCATACCCGAATTTACAAGCTCTGTCAAAACCTTTCCTGTTGAACTTTGAGAAATCTGAAAGAAATCTTCAATGTCCCTCCGGGTACAAACCTCTTTGTCTTTAATAAATTCATACACCTTAACCTGCCGTGAAGCAAGAGAGGCGGAACTGGAAGTTTTCAAACCCTCAAGGAATTCCTTTTCTTTTTGCACAAATATTTCATTATCAGCTGATAGCAGACTGATAATAGCTCTGTTTTCCTCTTTTTTATAATTGATATTCGGAAGCATTATTTTAAATGCATTATCTGTTACAGATATTTGCGGTGCAAAAGGCTGATAAGATTCGTAGGAATTTAATATGCGCGGAAGACCCGAACCATAAGCTTCAATGAGCATAAGCCGGTAAAAAACCTTGGAAAGATTCTCATTACGCGAAGCGGAAACTCCCAGAAGAATGTCGTCCCTGCTCAGACCGTGTACAAGCCCCCCTACGGAAATGATTTCAAGCCGGTCGTCGAATATGCGTATAAGAATGCTTGCACTGATAGCGTAATCGCGGTGAACAAGAGCATTGAGAAGGGCTTCGCGCAGAGCTGATTGCGGATAATCGCGCGTATCAGTTCTGTAAAGCCCGTGAAATTCAGACCTTGTTTTGTTAAAAATATCTATAAAGGTATAGGCATCATTGAGCTGCTGAATAAGGGAGCCGGTAAACTCCCTCCTGTCTTTAAAAACAGATTCCGAAGTTCCTTCAAAAACAGCAGCCTTGACAGAATGGGGGCATTGATCGGATAAAAGAAGAGCAAGATTTGTATACATACCGTCAGGATTAACCAGTTTCAGTCTTTTGCGGTCATGTTTGCCGAAGGTAATATTCCGCGAGGCAAATTCCCTTGTGAGGGATGAAAAAGTAAGCTTCTGCTGAATGGAACGAAGTTCTTCATAGGTGTCGCCGCCTGTTTCCTTAATCATTTTAAAAATGGAAGACTCGGAGGCGCTCATGCTTGAAGCACCCTGCCGTACATAGACGCCTGCCGGACGCAGTCCTTTTTCCCTCAGGTAATACGGACGTGCAGAACCTTTCTGAACCGTAATTTTTATAACGGGCTTGTCCTCAATATCCTCGACAATGTAGGAAACGAACATCGTAACATCGGGCTTAATAGAATTACGCACGGCATTCGAAACCCTAAGCAGTTCATCATCCACATTAGTAATGCCCCGCACGGTTCCATCATCATTAACCCCGAGATATAGTACTCCGCCTGCGGTATTTGCAAAGGCTACGACGGTTTTCTTAATTTCTTCCGAGTACTCTCTCTTTAATTCAAGCGTGGCCCCTTCGGTAATATTCAACCCGTTTACTCCTCTTTTACTCTTTTCTGCTCTTATTTTACCACTTTTCTACTACATTTCAAGTATTTTGCTACTATTTCCAAACAGAATACAGTAGCTGATATGTAAAAAACTCACTCTATGAAATAATTCATAGAACGAACGTTCGTTCTATTATGCTGTTCACTCATACTATATCATCCGCGTTAATCCCCGCTATCTGCAGATACTTTGTTTTTTTATCAATAAATATGCGAAACCTTTACACTGTATTTTGCAGGTTTATACATTCTGCAGAATGAAGGCCCGTCCAGCGCAGCTATATTCAACAGCGATTCGGCCGGGTAATGTAAGGCAAGCTGAGTATCTTTTCTTTCAGATTCATACCGGGCAAGAGCGCTGTAAAGGCAGATCATATCGGCTGCCCATGAAAGAAGCGGAAGCAGTTTTTTTTCGGAATACTCTTTCTTAATAAAATCTATCTGAAGCTTTTCAATATCAGCCTGTGAAAGACTGTCTTTATTCTTTACATCTCCCATGTACTGACCAAAATTTTCAAAAAATTTCGACGCTGAAATTTTTAACGGCTTTATAACCGGGACAAACCATGTCACTGCTTTTCCCTGCGAGTAAAAAATAGTGCAGGCTTTTGCGATTTGCTCTGCCTTGTGAAGATCTTTTTCTGAACAGGAAGGGGTCGAGCGCACAAGGTACGGAGGATTTTCATCATATTCGAGTCCGAGTTCCAAAGCCCTGTCTCGAAGATCGGTACCTGGTAAAACAGAAAGTCTGAATAGTTCTAAATGATTGGGCTGCAAAGAAATAGCATAATCGATACTGTCTTTAAAACTGCCTAATGTGTCTCCAGGCAGTCCGTACATTAAGTCAAAACCAAAGACCGCTCCGCTTTCGTTAAGCATTGCTATTTTCCTTGTAAACTCCTTTTTATTAAAGGTTCTGTTCACAAGAGAGAGCACTTTTTCATCAGCGCTCTGAAGCCCTATCTGCAGTGAACAGGGAATAGATGCAAATGCTTTAGCAAGAACCGGTGTTAGAAATTCCGCGCGGCATTCGAAATGAAAAAAAGTATGCGGAAGTTTTTCTTTTATAAGATGGAGCATTCTCAGAGCACGATCAGTATCTGCATTATATGTCGGATCCAGTACAAAAATCTGCCGTACTTTTTTTTGTGCAAAAAAATCTATTTCCTGCATAATTCTTTCCATGGGGAAATAGGAAACTTTTTTACTTCCCTTCGATTCGTAACAGTATGAGCACTTAAAAGGACAGCCCCGCGCCAGCTCCCAAAGAGAGCCTCCGTATGAATCAGGATCGAGCGTCCGGTCAAGATAGGGAGAATTATACATATCAATATCTGCATCCGTTCCGTACACAATTCTTTTTTCACCGGCCGTTTTACTTATAGAAAATGAAGGTGAAAGAATTTTTTCAACAAGATCCGGTATTGTTTTCTCACCTGATCCGCATGAGAGAAAGTCAAATACATTGTCATTACCGGAAAACGATGACGGCGATGCAGTTACCTCAGGACCTCCCGCTATAATAAAACCGTCGATTCCATTTTCCTTCCACAGCTTCCTTAAAAGCTGTGCTGTCTTTTCAAGTACGGCACGATTCCACACAAACAGCGAGAAACAGACAATAATCGATTTTGTTTCAAATATCTTCCGGGCTATGTACGCTGCATCCGGTTTTTCTTCCATGGAAAAAACGCACAAATGGACAGAAAGCTCAAAGGGATTAATTGATTGAATGTTTTGAAGCATAAATCTCTTTTTTAGAGCAGAAGCTATGCAGGCGGCGCCGAGAGGGAGAGCCTGGGGCGATGTTTCGGCAAGTACAGTACAAACAGAGGCGGATATTTGTTTCATATGCAACTATATCATACTAATTTGAGCCGGTGCAATAAGGAGAATTCTTTAATAGAATGGACAAATAAACAAGTTCCGTCATATTGAAAAAGCAACTACATTATATGAAGAAAAAATACATTTTTTACATAGTTACAAGGGAAATATGTTGATATTGTATGCCGCTGTGATATAGTATTTACTGATATTGAAAAGTTTTATGCTCATTACTATTGTACCCGCCTCTTTTCAAAGGATTTATTATGCTGATAAAAAAATGTTTTTTTGCGGTAATTTCTATTACTTTTCTCGCCCTCTGTTCCGTTTCCGCTCTGGAAATCGGCGTCAGAGCCAGCCCCGAAATTCTTTTTCATAAAGTGTATAACATTGACAGTCCGGAAGGAGAGCTGAAAGTGTCTCCCGGTGTAACAATAAATGGCGATATTAATCTGTTTAATTTTTTATCAGTTGGACCCCAGTTCAATTTTTACTGGATAACCAAAAATTACACTAAAACCGACTACGATGCCCAGCTCTTTGATCTTGGGGCATCGGTGAGCGCCTTCTATTTTCCCCTTTCCCGTCTTCACCTGAGGGGGGGACTCGCAGGCGGAGCGTATTTATATTCAACCCAAATACCAAACCCGGATCCTGCGAACCCAAACCCCGAACCGCAGACTTACTACAAATTCTGGGGTAAGGTTCTCGGAGAAGCAGGATTTAGAATTTCCCCGAATTTTACACTGATAGGCGGTGTTTCATATAACATTCATATAATGGACAGCGATATTTTAAAACAGTGCACACCGACAGGAAACAGACTCGGCGTGCATCTTTCGGTTCAGTACACCTTCAATACTGAAAAAACAGACGGTATATCCGTTAACCTTGCACAGGATGAGCCCATATTCCCTCTGTTTGCCCGTATGTATAAAGACAATAGTTTTGGAACACTCACCATACATAACGGAGAGACTGCAGAAATCCGCAACGTAAGACTTTCCTTTAGAGCGGGAGACTATACCGCATCCGAAATGCTTTGCGGCAATGCAGACATAATTAAGAAAAACCAGTCGGCTGAAATTCCGTTTTTTGCCGATTTTTCAGAAGCGGTTCTTAATTTTACCGAACAGGGGCAGATTCCCGGCGAAATTGTCGTTACCTACGAACTGCTTGGTGCAAAAAAAACCGCAGTAAAAACGGTTATTGTTCCATCCTACAACCGCAATGCTATACGCTGGACCGATGCAAATGCCCTTGCGGCCTTTATTTCTCCCAGTTCTTCCGAAATCCTTGAAATGTCAAAATATTTAGTCGGTATTGCGCGCGACGAACTAAGGTCGGGGCTCAACAGAAACCAGCAGTTTGCCATGTACCTTTTTGAAGGTACAAGACTTACCGGTGTCGAAGCGGTTCCTTCGGCGGACACCCCGTACATGATGTACCATACCGATACTGAAAAAATTGATGCAATACAGCACCCCTACCAGACTCTTTCCTTTAAATCGGGCGACTACGACGATGTAGGACTTCTGTATGCGGCCCTCCTCGAATCCGTCGGCATCAACACGGCGTTTATACCCCTGCAGGATGATTTTATTGTTCTTTTCGATCTGGGAATCACAGACACACAGGCGGAAAACCTTTTCAGCTCGCTCGATTCTCTTCTCAACCTCGGCGATACCATGTGGATTCCGGTTTCATCGGCAAACTTCAAAGAAGGTTTCATAAACAGCTGGTATAAAGGAGTTGAAGCAGTCAACACTGCACTTAATACCGAAGAATCGTTCGAGCTGATCCTCACCCAAGATGCATGGACGCTCTACCCTCCGTCAGGAATATCCGGCAGCAAACAGCTTTCAGACAAACCGGACTCTCTTCTTGTAAAAAAAGAAGTTGAGAAAGAACTTTTACGGTATATATCAACCGAATTTGGACCTAAAATTTCAGAACTTGAAGACCGCATCCGGGCGGAAGGCGAATCAATATCTGCCTATAATAGTCTGGGGCTTTTATATGTACGAGCCGGTTTATACGATCAGGCAATATCAGTCTATACAAAATCTGCAAAGCTAAAGTCTGCAACGGCTATGGTAAACCTGGGCAATATTGCAATTCTTCAAAAGGATTTCAAAACCGCAAAGACATGGTTCAGCAGTGCACTCGCCCAGGATCCTGAAAATGCATCTGCAAAAACCGGTCTCGAACGCGTATTAGTAGAATTAGCGGAGTAATACTATGGCTATATGGAAAATTAGAACGAGACAGAATACAACAAACACACTTCATAAGAGATATAGAAAGGCTCTTTGTGCCGCAGTATTACTCAGCTCTCTGTCTCTGGCCTCCGGAGAAATTACCACACAGTTAAAATTAACACCTCTTTATACGATGCCTATTGCAAGCAGTAATTTTACCCGCGGGCTCGGCGCAAGCCTTGCTGTGGAAGTTCAGCCGGTAAAGCTTTTATGCCTTACCGCCGAGGGTGAATACATTTCGCTCAGTAAAAATGCCGAAGGACTCGATGCTGTTAATCTTATCAGCGTGAATGCGGGAGCAGGCGTGCGCATTCCGATCGGCGACCGCTTTGTTTTCGGTGCTGATCTTCTTGCAGGCTTATACAATGCTGCAGATGCCGGCAATGCCTCAGTATCCGGTTTCAGCGCAGGAGCCAGAATATCGTTTTTTTACCGGTTCTCTCCGTCATTATCGGCCGGAATTCAGGCTTCTCCTTCTCATTATGCGTACATGCCTCAGGCGCTCATGTCTTCTGTCGGCGCAGGTCCAACAATTGCGTTGAATCTTAATCAGGCATTCAACACAAAGACAAATATACGTACAAACATTCAGTCGATCGATCCCGTATACCCGGTTCTGTATTCATGGTACAACGACAACAGCTTTGCCAAGGTAGAAGTTTTTAACGATGAACAGAATACCGTCGAGGATGTTCAGGTGTATTTTTACCTTGAACAGTACATGAATCAGCCTAAACTCTGCGGTTCGGCGGAAAAACTCAATAAAGGAGAATCCTTTACCGCCGATCTTACCGCGTTCTTCAATGAACGGGTTCTTGAACTTACCGAAAAAACAGATACCAAAGCAAAACTGATCGTTGAGTATACCAGCCTCAGTAAAAAGCTCACCAAAGAAATTCCCGTAACCGTTCCTATTTATAACCGCAATGCAATGTCTTGGAAAGACGACCGGCGTGCCGCGGCGTTCGTATCTTCAAAGGATCCTTCGGCTCTCTGGTTTGCAAAATATATATCCTCGGTTGTCAAAGATTCCTTTAGGTCCGGCATCAATACGAATCTGCAGTATGCTATGGGATTATTTGAAGCGGTAAACACATTCGGCTTGAACTACGTTATCGATCCTTCGAGTGCATATGCCGACAACATAGGCGGAGAATCCGTCGATTTTCTGCAGTTCCCGTACCAGACATTAATGTACCGCGGCGGCGACTGCGACGATATTTCAATTTTGTTCTGCTCTCTTCTTGAGGCGGTCGGAATAGATACGGCCTTTATTACAATTCCCGGTCATATTTACATGGCGTTTTCCACCGGATTAACCGAAGAGGATGCAAAAAAAGCCTTTGCCGACCCATCCCTTCTTGTTATGAACGAAGGAACAGCATGGATTCCGCTTGAAATTACGCTCACCAAAGAAGGCTTTGACAAGGCATGGAGAATCGGAGCGCGGGAATGGAATACAGCCGCCGCAAACAATAAAGCGAACTTATACCCTATGAAAAAATCATGGGAGCTGTACAGTCCAATAAGCGTTCCCGGTGCACAGGCTTCAATTACCATGCCGGATAAAAATGCGGTTACCTCTTCATTTACCGGCTCAATGGATGTCTGGGTTGAAAAAGAAATACGGCCAAGAGTTACAAGTCTTACCGAACAGCTCGCCCTTAAAGAAGACGCACAAGTGCGCAACAGCCTTGGAGTATTGTATGCTGAACACGGAATGCTCGGCGAAGCGGAGAACCAGTTTACAAAAGCAGCCGAAAAGAAATACCTGCCGTCATACATAAACCTTGCAAATATTTATTTTACCAAACAGGATTATAAGAAAGCTTCGGAATGGTATTCAAAAGTATTGAACCATGAACCCGTAAACACGATAGCCCTGCTCGGTACAGCCCGGTCCCTGTATGAACTTGACGATTTTACTAATTCAGATATCTTTTATGCAGCAGTAAAAAAATACGATGAGAATCTGGCCGAAGAGTATGCATACCTGGGTTCATTCAAGGAGACCAAGGGAAGAAGCTGGTCGCTTGCAGACCGCTTAAGCCATACACAGTGGATAACAGACGGGAACTATATAGTCGAAACGCAAAAAGTACCGCCGGCAGAAGACTATAAAACCATAGCTTCCCGGATGAATATTGCTCCCAGCGGACTAACCGCAGAAATATCAATTGTTCAGAAAAAAGACGGAAAAATAACACTCACATCGGCGCAGAAAAACTTAATTCTTTCCCGCTCCCAGAATACTGAAACCCGGGATCAGGAAGAAAATAAGACCGATGCATCGGACCTCTTGAATTCCGCAGCTGTTCTTGCAAAAAAAGAAGATTCCCCTGCTTCTCAGAGCCCCGTAACTCCCCCGGCAGGAAATACCAATCCGGCGGAACCTGAAAATAAAGAAGCGGAAGAAACAGCTGAGCCGGCGGCAACTGTACCTGTTGTGATAAAAGAACAGAGAGAAAGTGAAAATGAAATAGAGAATCCTGATACAGAAACCGCTATAGATGTTGTGTCGGAAGCTGTGAGCCAAACAGCACCGGTAGTTGAAATAGAAGCAGAGCCGCAAATTGTAGCAGTTCCGAATCCCGATGATATTTTTGATCAGGAAGAAGTTGTTCAAGCCGAAGTAAAACAGATGGAACCGGCGGCGGTTGAAATAGAAGCAGAGCCGCAAACACTTGCAGTACCGGAGATCGAAGAAGAGGTTACGATGATAGCGGTACTGGAGCCTGTTATAGCAGAGGGAAAAACAGAAGAGAAAAAAGCAGTCATTGAAGAAAAGACTTCTTCCGAACCGGTACAGACTGCCTCAGAAGAGCTTGAGCAGAAACCGGTTTTAGTACAGGAAGAAAAAACAGAAACTGAAAGCATTCAGGATGCAGGAATTCAAAACATTCAAGCAGTAGAAGTGCAGACAGCACAAAACGGCATCGTTCAAATCACAGAAAACGCTGCTGATGATAAGTACAGTATTACGCAGAGCGAAACACCAAAGAAGAATATACCCTTAACGGTGTTAGGCATTATTGCAGGACTGGGAGCAGCGGCCGGAACGGCGGGTGTTCTCATTGGAAAGTTTTTCAAACCCAAAAACCCGAAGGTGTAAGGAAATAAGAGCACTAAGCTCAGGAGAAATAGTATGAGTAACAAAGCAAAAACAGGCAGAAGAATTGGAAAAATCACGCTGACACTAGCATCAGTGCTGGCTATTTTTCTTTTCACAAACTGTGAAAACTTTATGAACGGAAACAACAGCTTCCTTCAGAATTTGGAAAACCAGATATCAGTTGCGAATGCACCGGTAGTTACCGTCCGTCTGCAGCCCATACAAAACTCAGGAACAACCGTTCCTGCTCCCGGCGACATTGGATTCAAGCTCAATGTATTAAAACAGCTTGAATTCACCGTAAATCCCGATGCCTTTGTTTTCGATCACTGGGCAGTTTATGATAAAACAGCCTACGAAGCCGGCTCTCGTGATGAACTTATAGATACCGTCACGTTCTCCGAACCGAAAAACCCTAAAACAAATGCAACAGTCATTAAAAACACCGCAAACCTCATTATAGTTCCGGTCTGTCTTGCTCATCCGGCTGTAACGCTTAAAGCGGAAGCAGGAACCGGTACCGTAAGTCCCACTGCTCCCATAACTGCAAAAGTCAACAGCGCCTACGATATTGAGTTTGTCCCCGATGAAAGCAGCTATGTATTCGATCACTGGGCCGTGTACGATAAAACCGATTATGAGGCAGGAAAAAGAGAAGAGCTGGCCGATAAAGTAACGTTTACAAACGCAAAAAACCCGAAAACAAAAATTACTGTTCTCGGGTATTATTATAACCTTTTAGTAGTTCCGGTCTGCTTTGCCCACCCGGTGCTCACTATTACAACTCCGGAAGAAACAGGAACTATAACTCCTTCGGGTCAAAAAGTTCTCGAAATAAATGAGCCGTTCAGTATTACCATGAAGTGCAGCGAGAAATACAGTTTTGTCCGCTGGGCAGCCTACATAGTAAGTGGCGAGACAGAAGAGGAAACAGAAACAGCCCTTGTTTTTACCGATGCCATAACAGCAGGCGATTTATCGAACTCCACAGTGACTGCAACACTCAAAGAACGCAGATCCGACATTGTAATACGCCCCGTACTGTCAAAAAGACCCGCCATCACATTTGAAACCCTTCCCAACAGCGGTGTAATATCTCCTGCCGGTGAAAAACTGGTTAACCTAAATGATCCAATTTCAGTAAGTATGACATGCAGCAGCACCTACGGTTTTATACGCTGGGCAGCGTATGTTAAAAGCGGCGAAACCTATACCGAGACCGATGCCGTAACATTCAGCCAGGTAGTTACATCGCCTAATCTCTCTTCATCTACAACAACTGCTGTAATGACAAACAATGTAGAAAATGTTGTCATTAGGCCGGTAACAGAAGAAAGACCCCAGGTAAAGCTATCCATCCCCTCAGATGGTGCTACCGGTATTTTCAGAAACAGCGGAATACGCCTCAATTTCAGTAAACCTATAGATTCTTCATATCTCAACAGTTTCACATACATTCTCGTAGAAGGAACAACAAATACTACTGCAGATGACCTTGTTTATTCATCGTATCAGCAGTATTTTGTAACGCCGGTATTAAGTACAAGCGGAAGAACACTTCGATTGGAATCGGCAGCAAAAGAAGGGAATCCCATGCTCCCCAGTTATGCCAACGTCCGTATAACTATTAAAGGAACCATAAAAGATACTTCGGGAATTCCCATGGGTAATGATTTTTCATTCTCCTTTAGTACTTCCAGTTCATCCGACACCATACCCCCATCAATTAATGATGTTTTCATTGCAAAATCTTCGACACTCCCGAGTAATACATCTTTGACAGCTAATGCTACGCTTGCGGCTCCTTCAATACCGCTTACAACAGCACAAACATACAAGACAAACCGTGTAAAAAACAGCATTTATGTGGGTATTAATGCAAGCGCCGATGATCCGGATTACATAAGCGGTTATACCATAAAAGAAATACTTCTCTATACATCCGACAAAACTGATAATACGACTACTTATACAACAGTTAATTCTATAGACCTTGCGTGGGAAGCGCCTGTCGAAAAAACGACAACACCGGGAGCAACCCTTACCGATTACAGCTGGTATTCATACCCGCTAACCTCTGCGGCAACCTATACATCGGGTGTTGTTGAAATACAGATTATTGCACGCGATGCAATAGGAAACCCGACACCAATAACGGCAAATAAAAACTCTTTTATAATTGTTTTCGACAATCATGCACCGGCAAACACCGGAACAAATATTACAAATATTCCTGCCCCCACTGGAGGAAGAGATAACAGCGGCATATTCTGGTATAATGCTACTGCTGATAATAAAAATATTCAGTTTACAGCAGTTGGTGCAGGAGCCATAGACGTAAACCCTAATGCTTATATAGACCTCTTTAGTACTACCTTAGACTGGCAGTTCTCTCTTAACGGAACAACATGGTCGCCATGGGCATCTACTGCAACAGCAGCAAGTCTCGATGTTACAACACTGCATACAAGCCCTGTAGAATTAAATACCCAGCCCATCTATGTACGCTACCGCGACGACGTAGGAAATATCAGCGCAGCAGGTACATTAACTCACACCTACAACATAGACACTGTTCCGCCTCAGGCACCGACAATAACAAGGTCTGCCGTTCAGCCCGATACAGGAGCGTGGATATTCCCGGCTTCTTATACCATTAACCATTGGGTAAAGGGCAATGGAAGAATTAGCTTTGACGTAGGACTTACCGTATCAGACCTCTCGGGTATAGCAGGTTACGTTGTGGACGGCGGTTCCGTAGAGAACGCAACAAGTTTCATTGTCGGTACGCTACCCGGCGACAAGTCTTACGGCGCTCACAATGTAAAAGCCGTTGACGGCGCCGGAAACGTTTCTACTACAGGAACTGCCTTCTGCACCTTCCAGGATGTAACCAGACCCGATACACCGACAATGAAACTCTCTGCAAGCCAGACTAATGTGTACCCCTCAGATACTGCCGGAACAGCATCTGAAACCTATTGGACGAAAAACGGTACGGTACTGTTTACCCTCTCACTGGCAGATATAGATCCTGAACCTGCAACAAACCCGGCTTCCGGTATTTACGGCTATTCGATTAACGATGGTGAACCGGAATCCGGTACATCTCTCACTATAAATTCTGTTGATGCAGACGATCCTCTATCATCGACAGTCAAAGCTGTTGATCGCGTAAAGAATATAAGCACAAATGGAATTAATATCCGGGCAATTTTAGATACTACGGCACCGGATATTGGCACACTCAATTTTGATCCGCCTCATGACGCAGCATCATCTTACGTAAATGCTGTAGACTCGCATAAAGTCACGTTAGTAATTCCATACACTGAACCAAGGGCGGGATTAGCGTCAATCTTATTTAATGAAGATGTTGCATCCCTTTCAGGAATTACAGTAACTGACGGAACCAATACCTATACAAACGGCTCAGGAATTAGTGTAAGCGGGCGAACCATAACATTCAGCGCACGGCAGCCTTCAAAAACACTGACGATTTCTAACGTTACTTTAAAAAACGGGGCTTTTGATTCATCGTACCAGGCTGTAAGCGGCGGATCGGACGGACAACGCAATGTAACGGCAACCCTTACCGATAACGTTGGTAATGTTAATCAAAAAACGTTCCCGACCATTTACCACGATACAACACGGCCCGTTATAACAAGTACAGGCGCAGGTATTGTGTCAGGAACATCAACTCATTTCAAAGACTCAATCTATTACTATAGACCGCTGGCAGTAACAGGAGTTACCTTCACACCTGCAGCATCCGATTCTTCCGCCAGCAGCACTTGGTTTGGATTCAGTACAACAACAACAGTTGTTGAATCTGTTAAAACACTCACCCTTGAAGAAGGTACTCACAAAATATATACAGCAGATCCTGCGAGAAATATTTCTGAGGGAACACAGGTTGTCATTGTTAAGGATGAAACACCTCCGACAACGCCGGTTCTTAGCATTGTAGACGATGTTAATTTCAACTCCTATACGTCAAACGGCATCGTGTACGACAATGGCGGAGTTCTCCAGGAACCGTATTTACTAACAAGTACAGATGACGGCGGAAGCGGTATCTTCACCTATACTGTTGGAGGAGTAGATATTGCAGGGAATCAACGGAACCTTACGAATGGCGGTAGTCCGATCGTTATAGGGGCACGCGACAATGTAGGAAATAATTCCTCCTCCGTTACAATTAGCCGTGTAAGAGATGGAGCTGCCCCTGTTACAGGTTCTGCATCACTTACCGGAAATAATGCTGAAAAAACGACAGCATATTCCAAAGACAGAATAGTTGACGCTTTAATTTCGTTTAGCGGCGAAGATGACGGAACAGGTTCTGGTCTGCTGTGCATCCGCTTTAATAGTACGGCTGATGTTAGCACAGTTACCGGCGTAACCGTTAATGGAACAGCGGCGGCATATGAAATTCAAGCATCTGAAAACCAGATTGTGCTTTCTGCTTCAGCGCATGCTTCCCCCATAGGAATAAAAGACCTTACTATAACAGGAACCGCAGAAGGCAGTAATTCAATTACTGTTCAATACTTAGCCGATGCTCTGGATCAGAGATCCGGCTCTATGACATTGGGACCTGTAAATATAGATACAATTCCGCCGACGGTAGGAACTCCGGTAATCACACAAACTGGTACTACAAAACTGTTCGGTTCTGAATACCGCACAACGGAAAATTCTGTAAATATTAGTATTCCAGTAAATGACAATGCTGAGAATAATAATCCATGGGGCTATAAGTTTGAATCAGGAGGAACCCCGACAGCAGGTTTTTCCTACACGTACACAACAACAACTACATCAACACCTCTCAATTTCTATGGTATAGACATGGCAGGAAATGTGAGTGAAAATCCCGGAACGATTACGGTATTGAAGGATATCACTCCTCCAACTATTACCGGCTACACCCTTAAAGGTGAAAGCGGCGGAGCAAGCTACATTAACATAGCTGATAATTACAGAGTTACTGCAACGCTGACTGTATCTAAACCCGTTGTCGGTGTTAAAAAGCTCACCATTGGAGGAGCAGGATTTTCATCCGACGCAGACCGACTGACAGGAATTAGAATAAACGACAGTACAACAGGATTCACTGTTTCAGGAAGCACTATTACACTTGATACGGCAATAACTACAGCAACTGTACTTACCATCACCGGTATTAAAGTAACAACAGGGGACACTGCTAAAGTAATTTCAATCACTGCTATAGACAGCATAGAAAATTCCAGCGGTGCAGTAAATCAGAGCAATACAATTACACAGGACACAATGCGGCCGACTATCACTAGAATTACTGCAATAAAACCTGAAGACAGCAACAAGAGTACTTACGATGGAAGTGTGAATAAAGATTGGGCAAATTACCGTTCGGGAGCTCATTTTTACACATCAAAGCCGCGAATACGCGTCGGCATCTCAACAGGCGGATATGCTCCAAGCGAGACATTACAAGGTTTCCGTATAAAGAGTACTTCAGGGGGTACTATAAGTACCGATATTTATACTTCGTTTGATTTCTGGATTGTAGATACATACGGAGGCCAACCGCGTGATAATATTTCTGCTAAAACCCAATACCTGTATGCTGTTGACCTCGCAGGAAATACAGGGGACGCGGATTTCCATTTCGATGCAGGAGAAGATATAACGCCTCCTGAACTTTCTCTTGGTGCACTCACCGCAACGACAGGAATCTCCCCCACGACAACTCCAGTTGGAAGCGGCGAAACCTATTATTCAAGAAGCGGAACACTTTCCTTCCCCTTAACCATGAGCGATAGTGGTTCAGACTTATACGGATACAGAATAAGCGAAGGATCGTCTGTAACAAGTCCGATCGATACAAGCTCAGCAACTGCAGCTAGTTCTCCTAAAGATATTAGTTTAAACGGCAGCGAGGGCGGAACAGGAATTCTAAACTATATTTATTCTGTAGACAACGTAGGAAATTTGAGTACAGCAAAGACTGTCCGTGTAATTAAGGATTCAACAGCACCGAATAAGAATAGCGGTACAATGACCTTCTATGAAACAACTGATACTACCTTTACAACAAGCATTATTGCAACGAAGAACAATAGTGTCAGTATCAAGATGACAGACCTCACAGAATCTTCCTCAGGTATTAAGCAGATTGTTATAAGCGGATTACGAGTAGTTGCGTTTACTCCTGTTATTTATATTGACTCTGCACAAGTATATAACTCTTCAATAACACCCAATGCGGGTGGAGTAGCAACTATAACGCTCTCTGCTTCCTATGAGAAAATTACAAATAAAGCAGTAACTATTACTAATCTACCTATTACTGAATTAGACGGAAGTAAAACAATCACAGTACAGTTCACGGATGCTGTCGACAATACTGATGCAACAAATTCCAAGTACACAGCCTCTGTGTATTATGATTACAGCTCTCCCATAGTAACGGGCACCACACAGATTGACGGAGTAACAGGCGGATTCAAAAAAGATCTAGGCGGTCACAGTTTTGCATTCACTACTTATGATGTTGGTTCCGGTGTTAAGACAGTAACTCTATCGGGAGCAAATTTTACCAGTGCTGCGTGTACTCAGGCATCAACAGTGACACCAATTTCAACTACAGGCTGTACGTTGAGCTTCAATACCCCGATTACTTCCTCTACTTTAATTACTGTTACCGGTATTACTCTAACAACACCGAATGATGTAAACACTATCACAGCATCAATCGCCGATGCTTTGGGCAATACCCCAACTGCTACTCAAGCATCCATTACCCACGATGCTGCTCTGTCGGTTGCTCTGAGTTCTGCTGTAAGCTCTGTCGGTACAGATCCGGCTGGCTATACAGGAAACACCTTGGTAGACCTGACCTTTACCCCGACAGCTGATTTATCCG